>NZ_LMTS01000128.1:39791-63060 GCF_001541225.1 Variovorax sp. WDL1
GCCTACCGCGAGGTGGACCTCGCCGGCGGCATGGCGGTGACGACGGAGCACCCTGTGCTCGGCATCCGCACCAGCGACTTCCCAGTACTGCCGCTGCAGGGCGATCAGATCCTGGTCCCCAGCCGCGGCAAGACCTACGTGATCCGCGAGGTGCAGATCGACGGCCACGGCGCCGCCAAGCTCCTCCTGAACGAGGCCGTCTGATGAGCCAGCTCGATCAACCAATGTCGGCGCGCCGGCAGCTGCGCCTCGCGATCGTGGGCGAGCTCCGCACAAAGATCCAGGGCGTCACCATCGTGTCGCCGGGCGACTGGCCGACTCCTCCGGAGAAGCTGCCCGCGCTGCTGGTCAACGTGCCTACAGAGCAGAAGAGCTCCATCAACCGTGGCATGCCCGAGTTCACGACCACGGCCTCTGTCGTGGTGCAGGGCCAGGTCACCGCGATTACGGCCGAGGAAGTGCAGGACCGGATCGAGGACTTGGCCTATCGGGTCGAGAACGCGATCCTGATGGGCTACTGGATCGTTCGCATGGTCCAGCAGTTCGTCACTGTGCAGACCGACATCGAGTGCACCGCCGATGGCGGCAAGCACCTGGCGGGCTTCCGGATGACGATCGCGGCCGAGATGTTCGAGGCATTCGACCCGACCGCGGAGCCGTCACCGGAGTCGCCGTGGCCACCGGCCGATCCGACTCTCGCGCCCTTCGAGAACGCAAAGATCCACCTCGACACCGCGACGCCGTTCGACCCGACCGGCACCTACCCGAACCCGCCTTTCCCCGATGCCGTCTTGCCGGCGCCGCGCACCAGCGGCCCGGACGGGCGCGACGAGGGGGCGCTCGACATCCAGCTTCCGCAATAAGGAGTTCCTCATGTACGTGAAAGCCGCCCCCGGCCTCGTGATCCGCGATCCGGTGTTCCTCGACCTGCTGCCCGAGGAGGGCCGGGAAGTTCCCGATTCCGACTACTGGCAGCGCCGCCTCCTCGACGGCGATGTGGTGAAGGCGACCCCGCCCAAGCCCGCGCCGGCCGCCAACCCGACCAAAGCGGCCAGCGCCGACTGAGCCAGCCCCACAACCATCGAACGGCCCGCCTTGAGCGGGCCTTCTCACTCCTGGAGTCGCCATGACGCTTCCGTTCAAGAACATCCCGGCCAACCTGCGCGTTCCCCTCTTCTATGCCGAGGTGGACAACTCACTGGCCAACACCGCGACGCTCAACCAGCGCGCGCTGATCATCGGCCAGATCACCGCGGCCGGTACCGGCGTGCCGAACGTGCCGGTGATCTCGCAGGGCGTCGCCGACGCAGCGCAGATCGGCGGCCCGGGCTCGATGCTGCATCTCATGACGCAGATGTACCGCGCCAATGACAACTTCGGCGAGGTCTGGTACCTGCCGCTGGCCGACGACGCCGCTGCCGTCGCAGCGACCGGTACGTTCGCCGTCACCGCGGCGCCCACCGTGAGCGGCACGCTCTACCTCTACATCGCCGGCGTGCGCGTGGCGGTGCCGGTGCTGTCGTCGCAGACCACCGCGCAGATCGCGACGGCCATCGCCGCCGCCGTCACCGCGACGCCGAACCTGCCGGTCACCGCCGCGGCCGCGACCTCGACCGTCACCTTCACGGCGATCAACAAGGGCCCGTGCGGCAACGACATCGACCTGCGGGTGAACTACCAGGGCACGCCGGGCGGCGAGGTGACGCCCACGGGCATGACCTTCACCATCACGGCCATGGCCAGCGGCGCGACGGCGCCGAGCCTGACCACCGGGCTGCTGAACCTGGTCGACAAGCCCTTCGACTTCATCATCTGTCCGTACAACGACACGACCAGCCTGGACGCGCTGAAGAACCTGCTCAATGACACGACCGGCCGCTGGAGCTGGACCTCGCAGATCTACGGGCACTACTTCGCTGCCTACCGCGGCACCCTGGGCGCGCTGACCACCTTCGGCGTGCTGCGCAACGATCAGCATGGCTCGATCATGGGCTTCTACGACAGCCCGACGCCCAATTGGCTGTGGGCCGCCGCGTTCGGCGCGCAGGCCGCTGTCAGCGTGCGCGCGGACCCGGGCCGGCCGATGCAGACCCTCGCGCTGCAGGGCGTCCTGGCGCCTCCGCTGAAGTCCCGCTTCGGCCTGGTGGGCGACCGCAACACGCTGCTGTACGACGGCATCTCGACCTTCACCGTCGCCGATGACGGCACCGTGGCCATCGAGAACGCGATCACGACCTACCAGAAGAACTCGTTCGGCCAGCCCGACAACAGCTATCTGGAGGTGGAGACGATGTTCACGCTGATGGCGGTGCTGCGCTTTCTGAAGACGCGCATCACGAGCAAGTTCCCGCGCATGAAGCTGGCGGCCGACGGCACGCGTTTCGCCGCGGGGTCTGCGATCGTGACGCCGCGAATGATCCGGGCCGACCAGATCGCGGCCTACCAGGAGCTGGAGTTCGCCGGCCTGGTGCAGCGCAGCGACCTGTTCGCCGAGAACCTGATCGTCCAGCAGAACGCGCAGAACCCGAACCGGGTCGACGTGCTCTGGCCCGGCACGCTCATCGCGCAGCTGCGCATCTTCGCGCTGCTCGCCCAGTTCCGCCTGCAGTAAGCGGCACCTGACCCTTTTCAAGGAAGCAACATGTCCAACACCCCCAACCGCCTTGCCGGCACGGCATACCTGTCGGTCGATGGCAACTCCTACATGCTGGCGGGCGATTTCGAGTACAGCCCGTCGGTTGTTTCGCGCGAGACGCTCACCGGCATGGACACCGTGCACGGCTTCAGCGAGAAGCCCCAGGCCGGGCACATCAGCGGCACGCTGCGTGACTCGGGCGGCCTGTCCGTTGCGAGCCTCAACGCGATGGACAACGTCACGGTCGTCGCCGAGCTGGCCAACGGCAAGACGATCGTCGGCCGAAACATGTGGACCGTCGAAACCCAGACGGCCAAGGCCACCGACGGCACGATCGAAGTGAAATGGGAAGGCCTCGCGGTCACGGAGCAATGAGCATGGATTTCGAAAAGACCATCAACCTCCGCAAGCCCGTCAAGTTGGGCGACCTCGAGTACTCGACGCTGGAACTGCGCGAGCCCACCGCGGGCGAGCTCGAGAAGGCGGCCAATGCCACCACCAACATGGGCGTCGTCATCAACCTGATCTCGCTGGTCGCCAAGGTGCCCCGCAAGGTGGTCGAAAGCCTCTGCCAACGGGACCTGAAAGAGGCTGGCGATTTTTTGGACGGCTTCAGCGCGGGCGACCCGCCAACTGGCGAGACCGACTCGCTGATGTGACGAAGTTCTACGGCTGGGGACCGCGCGACGCGTGGTCTCTGTCGTGGAGGGAGATCGCCTGGTGGCACGGCCAGGCGGAGCGAATGCTCGATGAAGGCAAGAAGCCATGAACAACTTCGCAATCACGATCAGCGCGATCGACCGTGCCACGGCGACCGTCCGCAAGATCAACAACTCGCTGGGCCAGCTCACCCGCCCGATCAACCAGCTCGGCCGGTCGACGCGCGCGCTTGGCAAGGAGCTCGGCCTCCAGCGCATGGCCAAGTCCGTCGGGAACGTGGCCAGGAACGCGAAGGCCGCGGCCGCGAGCATCGGCCGTGTCGCGGCCCCGCTCACCGCGATCGTGGGTGGGAGCTCGCTGGTCGGGCTCGCGGCTCTGGCGAACCAGTGGGCCCGCCTGGGCTCCGAGGTCGCGCGCACCTCGCGCACCATCGGCGTCAGCACCTCGGACCTGCAGCTGTACCGCGGCGCGGCCGAGATCGCCGGCGTTTCGTCTGGGGAGCTGACGAGCGGCCTGCAAGCGCTGGGCGACACCATGCAGGACGCGCTCTATGGGCGCAACCAGACGGCGCTGGCCGTGCTCAACAAGCTCGGCATCGTCATCCACAAGACATCATCGGGTGCAGTCGATTCGACGCGCGCCTTCAATGACCTGGCCACGGCGATCTCGAACGTCAAGAGCCCACAGGTGCAGGGCCTGATCGCGCGCCAGTTCGGCCTCGAGGCGGTGCTGCCGCTGCTGCGCCAGGGACCGGCTGCGATTGCCGAGTACCAGCGCAAGGTGCGCGCCCTTGGCGCCGAGATGACGCCCGACCAGGTGAAGCGGGCCGAGAACTTCGGCATTGCGCTCAACTACCTCAGCGTCGCGGGGCAGGGCCTGCGCAACACCATCGGCGACGCGCTGATCCCGGCCCTCCAGCCGCTCATCGAGGACCTGACCCGGTGGATCTCGGCGAACCGCCAGCTCATCGGCGACAAGATCGGCCAGTGGGCGGCTGACTTCGCCAAGTGGGTGAAGGACATCGACTTCAAGGATCTGCTTAGCAGCCTCTCGCGGACGGTCACCAGCATCGGCAACTTCGTCGAGTCGATCGGCGGGTGGAAGGTCGCAGCCATCGGCATCGCCGCGATCATGGCCGGCCCGCTGCTCCTGAGCATCACCAACATCGGGCTGGGCCTCGGAAGCTTGGCGCTGCAGACGATCCCGCTGGCGATCAAGGGGCTCGGCCTGCTCGGTGTGGCCTTCGGCGGCACAGCCGGCTCCGCTGCGCTTCTCCTGCGCGGCATGGGCGCGATCGGCGCCGTTGCGGCTGCAGGCGCCGCCGGCTGGGCTGCGGGCAGCTGGATCAACGGCAAGCTGGAATCGAACGGCATCTCCATCGGCAGCAAGCTGTACGACTTCATGCACCCGGAGGAGAGCCGCAAGCACCTCGAGCAGCAGGGCAACGCGCGCACCGCAGTCGACTTCTTCAAGAGCAAGGGCTGGAGCGAGTCGCAGGCGATCGGCATCGCAGCCAACCTGCAAAAGGAGAGCAACTTCAACACTGCGGCCGTCGGCGACGGTGGCAAGGCCTACGGCATCGCGCAGTGGCACGACGATCGGCAGCGCGCCTTCATGAAGTGGTCGGGCAAGAACATCCGCCAGGCCTCCCTGGAAGAACAGATGGGCTTCGTGAACTACGAGCTGACGCAGGGCAATGAGCGCAAGGCCGGCGACGCGCTGCGCAATGCGCGGAACGAACGCGAAGCAGCGTCCATCGTTTCCCGCCAGTACGAGCGCCCAGCCAACGCGGACGGGGAGGCTGCAGGTCGCGCGAACGCTGCCAGTGCCATGAAGCAACAGCTGGAGATCAAGCTCACTGGCTTGCCAGCAGGGGTCAAGGCCTCGGCGCGGAAGTCGGATGGCTCCAACGTCCCGGTCCGCGTGGCCGAGTCGATGTCTACCTCTCTGACCCCCTGACGGAGTTTTCTGATGAGCATCAAAGGGTCAGTGCAGAACGTGCTAGGGGCGGTTTCCAGCATCTCGAACCTCTTCGCCGGTGCCGGCGTACAGGGCAATCCGCTCGTGTCGTCCTGGCGCAGCCAGCTGCGGCAGGCATCCTTCGGCGGCGTGCCCTTCGGCGTGCTGGGCGGCCAGATCCGCGTCGGCCGGCGCAACGCGGTGCACGAGTACCCGTTCAAGGATCAGGTATGGGTCGAAGACCTGGGCCGCGCCGCGCGCCGCATCACGTTGACCGGGTTCCTGGTCGAGAACGGCGCGTACGGTGGCGGCGCAGTGATCGCACAGCGCGACCGCCTGATCGCGGTCTGCGAGTCGCCCGACCAGAAGACGCTGATCCATCCCACGCTCGGCTCGCTCAAGGTGAGCCTGCTCGATTCGGCGATGGAAGAGCGCTGGGACCAGGGCCGCATGTTCGAGATCTCGTTCGCCTTCATCGAGGCGGGCGAGCGGGTATTTCCGAGCGCGCAGGTCGACACCGGCGCTGACGTCGACGCGGCCGCGGATGCTGCCGATGCCGCCTGCGGTTCGGACTTCGTGGGCACCATCACCTCTTCGCTGGCGCAGGGCGCGTCCGTCGTCGACATGGCCGTGAGCACCGCCACGACCTGGGCCGGTACCGCTGTCACACTGGCGAGCGACGCGACGAACCTGATCAACACCGTCGGCTCTCTGCCGGGTGTGTACAGCCGCTATTTCGGCGGCCGCACGCGCGGTTTCCTGGGCCGCCGGCTCTCTTCGCCCGCTACCACGGTTGGGCAGCTGGTCGCGGCCGGCACTGTGGCTCGCAAAACGGTCTCGCAGGCCGGTGCCGCGCTAACTGCCGCCGCAGCGGCCATCACGGCATGAGCGGCGTCAGCGACTTCGCCGCGGCGGCACAGGCACTGGCCGAGGCACTGCGCGGCGCGACCATCGACCCGGCCGACGCGATCCGCGTGCTGACCAGCCTGGCCGACTTCCATCCGACGATGCCGACCTCGAGCTCGGGCGTGGGGGATGCCCGCGCCACGATGCAGGCAGCATCGGCCAAGCTCTTCCGTCGAACCGCCCTGGTGGCCCTGTGCCGGGCCTCGCGCTCCTACCAGCCGTCGTCGTTCGATGACGCGCTGGCCACGCGCCAGGCCATCTGCGATCTGCTGGACACCGAGATCTTGATCGCGGGCAACGAGGGGGCGGATGCGAGCTTCAATGCACTGCGGGCGTTGCGCGCCGCCGTGGTTCGCGACCTGACGCAGCGCGGCGCCAACCTGGCGGAGCTCACGACGGTCAAGAGCCCGAACGTAGTGCCGGCGCCAACGATCGCGCAGCGCGTGTATCGCGACTCCTCGCGCTCCGACGAGCTCGTGGTGCAGGCCGACCCGCCGCACCCGGCCTTCATGCCGGTGGCCTTCAAGGCACTTTCGAAGTAGGGATCTGCGCATGGCTGACGAACTCACTCTCGCGATCGGCGGGAGGCAGCTGACCGGGTGGTCGCAGGTGCGCTTCTCGCGCGGTATCGAGCGCTGCCCCTCGGACTTCGAGATCTCGCTGACTGAGCGATACCCGGGCGAGGCCGAAGCCTTCGTGCTGCAGCCGGGCGACGCATGCACGGTTTCCCTGGGCGACGACCTGGTGATGACGGGTTACGTCGATCGCGTGGCATACGGCATCTCTGCCGGGCAGCACACGGTGATCGTGGTGGGGCGCAGCAAGTGCGCCGATCTGGTCGATTGCTCGGCCGAGTGGCCGGGCGGCCAGATCAGCGGCTCGGATGCCCTGGGCATCGCGCAGAAGCTGGCCTCGCCATACGGCATCACGGTCTCGGCGCCGGGCAGCACCGGCGTGCGGGTCGAGCAGTTCAACCTGATGGTCGGCGAGACCGCGTTCGAGATCATCGAGCGCGTGTGCCGCTACGGCGCACTGCTGGCGTACGACCAGCCGGACGGCAACCTGGTGCTGGCGCAGGCCGCGCAGGAGTCTGCGGCGAGCGGCTTCACACAGGGCGTCAACGTGCAAAGCGCGACGATGACCTACAGCAGCGATCAGCGCTTCGCCGAGTACCGGTGCTTCATGCAGAGCATGGACGTGCTCGGCGACATCGGCGAGGGCGGCAACCTTTTGGCGGTGGCGAAGGACCCGGGCGTGCTGCGGCACCGGGCCCGCTACATCGTCTCGGAGGCGCCAGGCGGCGGCCAGGACTTCGCGCAGAAGCGCGCCACGTGGGAGGCGAACCGGCGCATCGGGCGCTCCGCACAGCTCATCCTGGTCACCGACAGCTGGCGCGACTCGGCGGGCGCCCTGTGGACCCCCAATACCCTGGTTCCGCTGGTGCTGCCGATCCTGAAGTGCGGCGACGATCAGGAGCCGCTGAAGTGGCTGATCGCCCAGGTGACGTACCGCCGCGACTTCGAGGGCACGACTGCCGAGCTCACGATCATGCGGCCCGAGGCCTTCCTGCCGATCCCGATCATCCAGCTGCCGGCCTTCGCCGACATTCCGGCCAATCCAGGCCTCGGCTGGGGCAACGAGGTGCGTCGATGAGCGAGCAGGCATCAGCGATCGAGAAGCTGTGGCGTCGGATGATGCTGGTGGTCGGCCGCGGCCGGATCACCACCGGCAACGACGCAGGCATGGTGCAAACGCAGCAGGTGAAGATCGGCGAGGTCGAGGTGCGCGACAACACGAAGCGCGTCGCCGAATACGGCTTCACCTCGATGCCGCTGCCGGGCTGCCACGCGGTGGTGATCTTCGTGGGCGGCGACCGCTCGAACGGGGTGATCGTCGCGACCAACGACCAAAACCACCGGCTGAAGAACCTGTTGCCCGGCGAGGTCGCGATCTATGACGACCTGGGTCAGTCAGTCTGGCTCAAGCGCACCGGCATCGAGGTGAAAGGCGCTGGCCTGCCGATCAAGATCTTCGATACCCCGACTGTCACGGTCCAGGCCAGCACCAGCATCACGCTCGACACGCCGCTGGTTCACATGACCGGCAACCTCACGGTCGATGGGCTGACCAAGACGCTCAACTTCACGATGCTCGCCGGCGGCGCTGCCAACTGGGGAGTGGGAGGCAGCGGCACCATGAACTTCAACAACATGACGGTGACCTACACCGGCGGCACGATCACGCACGACGGGCACGCGATCGACAAAACGCACGTGCACAGCGGAGTGTCGACCGGTGGGTCCAACACTGGGGCGCCCGTATGAGCGACACGACCACCATCTGGGTGCCGGAGCTCGGCCGCGGCGACTGGGTCCAGGATGGCGCCGACCTGCGCACCGGGGACGATCTCATCACGGCCGTGCTCATCAGCCTGTTCACCGATCGCGTCGCGAACGCCGACGACGAGATCCCCGACGGGACCGGCGACCCTCGAGGCTGGTGGGGCGACGCCGGCGAGACCTATCCGATCGGCTCGCGGCTATGGCTTCTCCAGCGCGAGAAGCAGACCGCGGAGACCGCCGCGCGCGCGAAGGACTACATCGCCGAGGCCCTGCAGTGGCTCCTCGACGATGGGGTGGTCGCGCGCTTCGACATCGACACCACGTGGATCGCCTACGGCCGCCTTGGCGCGCAGGTGATCGCGAATCGCACTGACGGGAGCGTGGTCGCCATGAACTTCGCTTCCGTCTGGCAAGGGATCAACTGATGCCATTTTCTCGACCACCGCTGAGCACCCTGCAGAGCCAAGTCGCCAACGACATCGCCGCGGCCCTGCCGGGGTCGGATGCGCTGCTGCGCTTCTCGAACCTCGGTATCACCGGCAAGGCGCAGGCCAACCTCGCGCACCTGCACTACGGCTATCTCGACTGGATTGCCAAGCAGGCGGTACCGTACACCGCCACGGGCGAGTTCCTCGAGGCCTGGGCCGGCCTCAAGGGCATCACCCGCAAGCCCGCGGCGCAGGCGAGCGGCTCGGTGACCTTCACCGGCACGCCGGGCACGATCATCACGAGCGGCGTCTCGCTGGTGCGTGGCGATGGAGTCACCTACACGACCACCGCCATCGGAACGATCGGAGGCGGCGGCACCGTGGCCATGCCCGCGTCGGCGACGCCTGATCCAACGGGCCTCACCGGTGCCATTGGGAATGCAGCCGTCGGCGTCGTCATGACGCTTGGCCAAGCCATCTCGGGCGTGCAGTCGAATGGCGTGGTGTCCACCGCCTTCACTGGCGGCGCTGACCTGGAGAAGGACGACAGCCTGCGCAGCCGAATGCTGGCCGCCTACCGCGCGCCCGCGCAGGGCGGCGCCGTCAGCGACTACATCCGCTGGGCGCTGGCCGTGCCGGGCGTCACCCGGGCATGGTGCAACCCCAACGGCTTCGGAGCCGGCACCGTGGTTGTCTACACCATGTTCGACCAGGCCGAGGCAGCGTTTGGCGGGTTCCCACAGGGCACCAATGGGGTAGCCGCAGGCGAGCCGCGCGCCACCGCCGCAACCGGCGACCAGCTCACGGTGGCGAACGCCATCTTTCCGCTGCGGCCGGCGACGGCTCTGGTCTATTCCGTCGCGCCGATCGCGGCGCCGATCAATTTCACGATCACGGGGCTGACCGGCGCGAGCCTGGCGACGCGCGCGCTGGTAGAGGCGGCCATCAAGGGCGTCTTCTTCCTCTATGGGACGGCTATCGGCGGGACGGTCGCGCTTTCGCTGATCGAGTCGGCCATCGCCGCCATCACCGGCACGCAAGGCTTCGTCATCACGACGCCGAGCGGAAACATTGCCACCACGCTGGGGCAGCTGCCGACGCTCGGCACCGTCACCTACCCGTAATCATGGGAGCCCCTTTCTTCAGCGCCGCAGACTATCTCGCGGCGCTTCAGGCGCTGCTGCCGCGCGGTCGGGTGTGGCCACGTGATGCAGATGCCGTGCAGACGAAAGCGCTGATCGGCCTGGCGCCTACCTACGAGCGTCAGAACGCGCGATCGAACCAGCTGCTGATCGATGCCTTCCCGGCTTCGACGATCGAGCTGCTGCCCGAGTGGGAAGAGACGCTCGGGCTGCCGGACCCATGCGCCGGCCCGTCGCCGACGATCGCCGCGCGCCGCGCGCAGGTAGTCGCCCGGATCACCTCGCTGGGTGGTCAGTCGGTTCCCTACTTCATCGCCTATGCGCTCGCGCTGGGCTACGTCATCACGATCACGGAGTTCATCCCCGCGCGCGTCGGTATTGCGCGGGCCGGTGATCCGCTGCGCGGGGTCGACTGGGCCCATGCATGGCAAGTCAACGCCTCCCTACACACGGTGGTGCGCGCGCGAGTTGGCATCTCGCAAGCCGGCGAGCCGCTCGCCTACTGGAACAACACGGTGCTCGAGTGCGAGCTCCGCGAAGTCATGCCGGCGCACACCGTTCTCATCTTCTCGTACACCTAAAAGGAGCTTCAATGTTCGGTATCGACGATCCAACAGCCGTCGCCGTGATGCCAACGCCGGAGGCGGCCGGCACGGTCGGCTTCTGGACGGAAGGCAATCCAGGGCTCGGCCAGGCGGCTACGCTCATGCGTGCCTCGTTCTTCAATGGACTGCAGCAGGAGCTGCTTAACATCCTCTCGGCCGGCGGAGTCACGCCGAGCAAGACCACGTACAACCAACTCACCACGGCGCTCACGAATCTCTTTAACAAGGGGCGGCTGATCGGCCTGCGTGTCATCACTTCGACCGGCACCTATACGCCGACCGCTGGCACGAACTCAGTGGTTGTGACGGTCATCGGCGGCGGCGGGGGTGGGGGCGGTAGCCAGGCAACCGCTGCAGGCCAGTGCGCGGCCGGTGGCGGCGGCGGTGGCGGCGGGTGGGCCCGGAAACGCATTACCTCGAGTTTCTCTGGCGTCACTGTCACGATCGGCGCTGGCGGTGCTGGCGGTGTCATCGCCGCGGGATCCGCAGGCGGTACGACCTCGTTTGGCGCGCTCGTGTCTGCGACGGGAGGCGGCGCAGGTCCGCTTGGAACGGCAGCCTCAAGCGCAACAGTCGCCGCCAATGGTGTTGCGGGCGGGGGTGTCGGGAGTTCGGGCGATGTCAACGGACAAGGTGGCATCGGTATGTACGCGCTTTACGCGGTCAATCCGACCAGTGGCAAGGGCGGGTTTAGTTACTTGGGAGAAGGTGCCGCCTACGTCACGGGCGGCTACCTGAGCGGCAACGCCGGGCCCTCGCTCGGCTCGGGGGGCTCGGGTAGCGCCGCCCAGGCCAGCAACAGCGGCGCGACGGGCGGCGCGGGTGCGGCCGGAGTTTGCATCATTGAGGAGTACGCATGATGACGAGATACGCGCGAGTCGAGAGCGGGGTGGTTTTGGAGATCATCGAGCCATTTCTGACCACGGAGGAGATGCGCCCACAGCCCCCTTTCCCCTGGCCGGAGGGCTACCAGCCCGGCGCCCAGGAGCAGCACGCCTGGGAGGAGGCGCAGGCGGCCCACGACAACTTCCACATAGGCGAGGTGCCCATCGAGCAGCGCTTCTCGCCGGAGATCTTGGCGACGCTCGTGGCAATTCCCGAGGGTGTGCAGGTGTTGCAGGGCGAGAGCTATTCGGAGGCGTCGGGCTTCGGCCCGCCTCCGCCGACGCCGCCAGTGCCTCCGCCCACCGAGGAGCAGGTGATCGCGCAACGGGACGCGCTGCTGGCTCTGGCAGCGATCCGCATCGCGCCCCTGCAGGACGCCGTCGATCTCGGCGACGCTTCCCCAGCCGAGGAGGCCGCCCTGGTCGCGTGGAAGCAGTATCGGGTCAAGCTCAACCGCATCAATCAGCAGCCGGGCTACCCTGGCAGCGTCACGTGGCCGGAGGCCCCGCAGTGATGCAAGACACTCAACCCGGCGATCTGCCGCGACTCTCGAAAGTCATCGACTTGAAGCTCCCTTTGAACTGGCTGCTGACAGTCGCCTTCTCCCTGGCACTGCTGATCGGCGGCATGTATTTCAAGCTGGGGCAACTCGGTGAGGACATGACCGATCTGAAGATCTCCGTGAAGGCCGGCAACGGCCAGGCGGCAACGATCCAGGGCGAGCTGGCCATCCTCAAGTTCCGCATCGAGAACCTCGAGGCCGACAAGAGGGCCGCGAAGTAGGGGCCCAGCCCATCACCACCAACGAACCCGCTTCGGCGGGTTTTTCTTTGCCTGAAAGGATTCCCATGAACGCGATCTCAACCTGGTTCGACAAGGTGCTGGTGCCCGAGTGGCGCAAGGCGTTGAAGATGCTGAGCGTCTGGTGGAACATCATCTGGGCCGCGGCCGTGCCGGTGTGGCTGTCGCTCCCGGAGGACAAGCAGGGCGCGATCTTGAGCGCCATCGGCGTCAATCCCGGCTGGCTGGTGGCCGCCGCCTTCGTGATCGGCATCCTGGCTCGCCTGAAGTCGCAGGGCATCTCGGTGTCTGCTGAGTCGGATCGCTCGGACCAGTCATGAAGCGCCGGAACGCCCAGCAGTGGGCGGCGATCCTCCGTGCTTGCGGAGTCGCGCCCAACACGTCTAAGGCGTGGGGCCCCGTCTTCGCCGATGAAATCCGCGAGAACAGCTTCAGCAAGGGCGACGCCGACATTGCCGACTGGCTGCCGGAGATCCTGCACGAGAGCGGCGGCCTCGAGCGGATGGAGGAGAACCTCAACTACACGACGCCGCAGCGCCTGATGGCGGTGTGGCCATCGCGCTTCCCGAGCGTCGTGGCCGCGCTTCCGTATGTTGCCAATCCCAAGGCGCTCGCCAACTTCGTCTACGGCGGCCGCATGGGAAACACGCGAACCGACGACGGTTGGACCTACCGCGGCCGTAGCCCGATCGGCATCACAGGCCTGGCCAACTACCAGCGTGTGGGCGACCTGATGGGCCAGGACTTGGTGGGCATCCCTGACCTGCTGTGCCAGCCGCGCTTCGCGCTCGATGCGTGCATCGCATGGTGGGAAGACAAGATCCCCGACAGCATGCTCGGCGAGACCACCACCATCCGCCGGCGGGTGAATGGAGGTGTGATCGGTCTGGACGACGTGCAGCGCCTGACCAAGCTGGCGCGGGTGGCCCTGTCATGAGCCCGATCGTCTGGGCCATGTGGTGGTACTGGTGGCGCCTATGAACAGCGATCTCGACATCGACGAACGCCGGGCCGCGGCGACGCCTCGCGATTGGCCCGAGGACTTCGACAAAGAGACGGGCTGGAACGTCTGCCAGCGCTGCCTGCTCTATTTCCTCGGTGCGACCTCGCGCATCAAGTGCAGGCAGTGCCACGAACAGAGGACCCTATGAGCAAGTACCTGCTGATCGGCCTCGCGATCGCGCTGGCGCTGAGCATGGCTGGCAACGCCGCGCTGACGCACTTCTACCTCGAGCAGCGCGACGCTGCGACGCAGGCCGTCAGCGACCGCGACAGCGCGCGCAATGCGGCCCAGCAGTGCAGCGACGGCGTGGCTAGCCTGCAGGCCGCGGCCGAGGCGCGCGCCGCGGGCGCCGAGCAGCGCCGCAAGGACGCTGAGACACAGGCGCTGCTCGCAGAGGGCAGGGCGCAGGTGCTGCTGCAGAAGCGGCCCAGCGTGGCAGGCGACGACTGCCGCAGCGCGACCCTGCAGATGGATGACTGGCTCACTATGAGGAACCCGAAATGAAGCTGCTCGCGATGACCATCCTTGCTGCCCTGGCGGGCTGCTCGAGCACGGGCGGCGCGCTCACTGTGAAGGTGCCTGTGCCCGTCGAGTGCAAGGAGTCGATGCCAGCCCGGCCGACCATGCCCACCGAAGGCCTGCGGCCCGGCGGCGCGCTGTTCGCCTCGGTGACCGCCATGCAGGCCGAGATCGAGCTGCGCGAAGGCTACGAGGGCAAGCTGCGCGCGGCCCTGGCGGAATGCGTCGCACCGATCAAGGCTGGTGCCCCCTGAACTTGCGAAATTGCGAAATTGCGCAAACTGCCCCCGGCTTCGGCCGGGGGCCTTTTCTATTTGGGAGCGATCGTCAGATGCTTCATCGCCAGGCCCAGCACGCGGGTGTCCTTGCTCGAAGGGTCCACCTGCGCGGGGGAGATCGCATCGACCGCCTCGAACGCAATATTCAAGGCCGACCCTCTAATCAAGCCTTCTGGGATCTCTGCCGTCTTCAAGTGCGACGCCTCGCCGAGGGAGTAGGTCCACGTAGCGATCTTTCGGCCGCTCACCCACACATGGACGACCTGCTTCGGATGGGTTTCCGTCAGGAGTGCGTTGGCCTCGACGGACATCGTCAGCGGTCCCTTGCTACCAGCTGGCAGGTTCATTGACAAACCGGCGCTTTCCTTCCCGGACGTCCATGTTCCCCACGATTCAGCATTGGTCCAGCCGGTCGTCTTGAACCAACTGCCATCGCCGCCCGAACCGAATTTGATCTTCTCTCCCAGGCCATAGGCGCGAAGGCATGCGTTTTCGATGACCACGTACACAGCCGATTCCGCGTATCGTCCACGACAGTTTCTGTCGATGGCGCTTGAGCGTCGCACCATGGCATATTGCGCTCCGGCATTGATCTTTTCGCCTTCCGCGGGAACCGTGTTGAATGGGTGCTCGAAGGAGGCGAGCGAGATCATCCAGTTGATGAGGGCTGGCTGCGCCGCGTCTCGAGCTACGGTATTGCCCGGCGTGAAGGGCGGCAAGCGCATGTCCGCCGCGTTGTTGGCATAGTCGATCGCTCTGACCACTGGCACCACCGGCGTGTTGAAGCCATTCAGCGCAGCGGATGAGGCCAGGCCGGCGATAACAGGGACCGCCAATCTGGACGCGGAAAGCCTCCACGTCGGGAGGAAACTGGCAATCAAGCGAACAGCGTTCATCGCGCCCAGCGTGAAGACGATGAACATGTGCTTCTTCACTGCGTACAGCGAGCCGTCGCCGCTCAGTCTCAGTATCGCCCACTGCAGAAACACAAGGACGGTTGCGGCGATGCATGCGGAACCCAGGACGGCATCGACACGCTCTCCGCGCCCGCGCAGTTGGCTGACAAGGCTGAGGGCGCCCACTGCGCCGCACGCAACCGCAACCCATAGCATGTGTGAGTAGCCGAACTCGAGGTACCCGTCGTGGTTCGCATTGATCCGTATCGACTGGAATGCGGGGTTAAGCAAGATGGCGGCCACCGAAGCCGCGGCGGCGATGGCAAGAATCAGCAGATCCTTCGTTGGGACCTTCTTGGTGGCCCCCCAGCGCTGGAGAGCCAGAAAGGCTATGAGGGTCAGGCCGGCCGCAAATATGTGGACCGCGACCACCGGCTGAATCCACATGGTGAGCGTTCCGACGGCCAGGATCAGGGCTGCCTGCTCCCAGGTATCGGCAACCTTCGCCAGCCACAGCAGCACAGCGAGGTAGACGACGTCGGCCAATAGCTGCGGATAGAAGAAGTTTCCGAGGACCTCCCAGCCGATCAGCGAGCGCGAGGGGAGCAGGAGCGCGAACAATGCCAGGAAAAGTGTCATCCTGACGGGAGAGGCGGCACCCAGCAAGTGGCCGATCAGGAGGTAGGCGGCAAACACGGAGGTGATGGACACGAGGACCATGCCAACCAGTCCAGACCCACCGATCCATCCCACAACCGCGGCCAGCCAGTGCGCTGCCGGAGGGTAGGCTGCCATGATGCCCACGTTCGGTGGCGAGCCTGGGCGCACGCCCCCGTGCTTCATGATTTCATCAACCAGGAGGTAGTGCGCAGTCAGGTCGCCAGAGACCGGGAAGAACCTCCCAAACCAGATCATCAGGAAAGCAGCTACACCGATCGTGAGCCAGGCTGTGCTGCGCTGATACTCGCGGTCTTCGTTCTTCGTCATGCCTTGTTGCCAGCCATATGCGGTGGCATGCAAGGGCCGAATTCGCAGGGCTGTTGGGGCCACCTCACAGCCACGTAGAGCATCACAGCGACAAACGCTGCGAATGCCACGCAGAGCATCAATTTCATCATTGGGGGTTGGGCGGCGGGGAGGCTCGCCCGAGTTGTTGTGTTCTTGGTCGCGGTCGATTCTGACAGAACGAGTCAGGTTGACCCGACCTGGACGCCTCGGCGGCTGAGACCTACACCTTCAGGATCTCGCAGCTCCATTCCTGGAGGACCCACGCCGAATCGACCTTCTCCACACCCACGATCCGCAGTTCGTTGCCGAACACCGACTTGACCCGGGGATCGTAGAGCTTTGGCCCCTCGGAGATGAAGATCGAGGCCATCATGCCGATCTCGTCTTTGCCTGCCGAGGAGCTGTTCAATGTCCCCGTGAACTCGCGCGGCTTCTCGTTCCAGGTGAGCCAGCACCCGGCATTGCGCATCAGGGAAACTCGGACTCTCATACTGTGATTGCATCCAGTATAGTTCGCCGGCATCCGACCAGCGACCTCGCCGACAGCCCGGGCCTCGACTGGCGTCATGATCTGCGGATGGTCGAATTCGCCACCCTCGCTCCGATGCTGCTCGACGAGCGGCTGCTCGACCTGGACGATCCGGGCTGGATCTACGAGCTCAAGTACGACGGGTACCGGATGCTGGCCGAATTCGGGAACGGCACGTGCCAGCTGAAGACCCGCAAGGGCGCCGACGCGACGAAGTGGTTTCCCGAGATTTGCAAGGGCCTCGAGGAGGTCCCCGGCGGCCCCTACATCGTTGACGGCGAGGTGTGCGTGCTCGACGAGTACGGCCGCAGTGACTTCGACGCCCTGCAGGATCGCGCGCGCCGCCGGCGCTGGTACACCGGCGCCCGACCGGTGGCCTACCTGATCTTCGACCTGCTCGTCGACCGCGGCGCCGACATCACGGGTCGCCCGCTGATCAAGCGCAAGGCCGCGCTCGATCGCCTGCTCAAGGTCCCGCTGCCGAACCTGCTCGAGGTCGGCTATGTGGAGGAGGGCGCACGCCGGCTCTTCGACGAGGCGGTCCTGCCGCTGAAGCTCGAGGGCCTGATCGCCAAGCGCAAGACCAGCATCTACCAGCCGGGCGTCCGCTCGAGCGACTGGGTGAAGGTGAAACGGAAGCGCGCCGTGCCGGCTGAGCGGTTTCGCAGGTAGCCTGGGCAGGGATCGACTGTTAGTTCAGCAGATCGTTGTACGCGTGATAGGCGTAAGCGTAGGGCCCCTTTTTGCCATGGTTGCTGATGATCTTCGGTTCACTGGTCAGTTTGATCAGTGAAGCCACAGCAGAAAGCGCGCCCAGGGCCAGTGAAATTGGCTCACCGCTATAGATGCCGTTGCCGAGAGCGGCAGTTGAGATCAGGGGGCTGAGTGGATCTTTCAACTCAAGGCTTAGCTTGAGGTCAGAAAATTTCATTTTGTACTTGAAATCCCTGGACGCCTTGAGCAGATTTTCGCAAGCATCATGAACTTGTTCGGCACGTGCATTAAGCGCGCTTTGCATGTCCTCTGCCTTTAAGACCTCTGCTGCAAGCGCTCCGACTTGCCAGCGCAGATCAAGAAGCTCAGGGCGGCGCTTCTCGCGAAATTCGAGAAGCTCCGCAAGAGGCGTGGCGACCTCTGGGATGGGGACTGCTCTCATCAGTTCGACGGACACGTCTCTGTCGTTTTGCTGACTAACTATGGTGTAGTCCCAATTAAAAAAGTCTGGCCCAGTCGCGATACTCCACTTGTTTGGCTGTTGCTGGTTCAGCATGTAGAGCGTCGAGTAATACATCATCCCAAGGTCGACATCGCCTTGGTTGCTCCCGAAGTCGGTCTGGGGAACTTGACGCTGCAGGACGCCAGTCTGAATCAGATATTCGGCGTCCGCAGTGAGGTTGGCGTCGAAGCCAAAGCGCTTGTGGACGGGCAACAAGAGGTCATCAAAGAAGAGAGCAGCGAATCTGAGCCCCTCCGCTGTAAGGAGAGGGCTGCCGTTCAAACGGTTATCGATGAACGACAGCGGCGGCGTGACGATCAGCCCGTTCCTTTTCTCGGACTCCGTTTTTGGAATCTTGCCGAAAGTTGGGTCGTACTGAGCCCGGCGTCTGGCTTCACCCACCATCATCCCTCCAACCTCGAGAGGCAGTACTGGATATTGGACGCGTCCAAAAAGCCGTCCAATATCGACTGGAAAAAGTTAGGGGCCGCTCGCTGGCGGCCCCTAGGGGTAGTGGCTCCTCGACCTGGGCTCGAACCAGGGACCTACGGATTAACAGTCCGGCGCTCTACCGACTGAGCTATCGAGGAACAAGCCTCAAATTATAGCGTCGTTTTTCGGGGTCCCCGCTCGGCCCGCCTCGCGCCGGGCGGACACACGAAAAAATGTTCAGCCCGCCATCGCCTTCATCAGTCGAGCCGCCGCCGCCTCTGGATCGGCCTCCGCCACCAGGGCCCGCACAACCGCTACCGAGCCCACGCCGGTGGCCAGCACCTCGGGCAGGCGCTGCGCATCCACGCCGCCGATGCCCACCTGCGGGTAGCCTCGCATCAGGCGCGCGTAGGCAGCCAGCCGCGCCACGCCCTGCGGCGCGGTGGCCATCTGCTTCAGCGTGGTCGGGTACACCGCGCCCATGGCAACGTAGCTCGGGCTCACGGCATCGGCGCGCACCATCTCTGCGTAGCCGTGGGTGCTGACGCCCAGGCGAATGCCGGAGGCGCGGATCGCCTGCAGTTCCTGCGGGTCCAGCGCGTCCAGGTCTTCCTGGCCCAGGTGCAGGCCGTAGGCCCGGGCCTCGATGGCGGTCTTCCAGTGGTCGTTGACAAAGAGCAGCGAGCCGGTGCCGCGCACCGCCTCCACGGCCGCGTGCACTTCGCGCTTCACCGCTTCCGCATCGGCGGACTTGAAGCGCAATTGCACGGTCGGCACGCCGGCGCGCGCCATGCGGCCGACCCAGGCGGCGTCAGGCAGCACGGCGTAGAGGCCGAGCCGCTCGGGGCAGGGCGGAAAGGCATCGTCGCGCGCCGACGGCGGGAAGGGCCGCATGCCGAAATCGGCCGGATGGTCGGGCCACGCGCCGGCATCGAAAGCGCCGGTGCGCCGGGTCTGCGCCTGCCAGGCGTGGGCCAGGCATTCGGCATCGACCTCGATGAAGCCCAATGCCGCGCAGGCGGTCTTGGCGCCGCGGTACACCGCGTCCTCGGAAGAGAAGGAGGCCGGGCGATCACCCGTCTCGCCAAAGCGTGCGGCATGCGCCGCGACGATGGCCCGGGAAATGTCGTTCTGGTCGTTCTGGTGGTTCATGGCATTCATCGCAGTCATTGAGCGCTGGCGTGATGCCAGAAGGGCGTGCCCAACACGGGCGTGCTGGGCTGCGCGGAGTCCTGAGCCGCCATTGCGCCCGCCCGCCGCGCGCTGCGGCCCGCCTGCACCGCGTCGGCAAAGGCGCCGGCCATCGCGACCGGGTCCTGCGCCAGCGCGACGGCGGTGTTGAGCAGCACGCCGTCGTAGCCCCACTCCATCACCTGGCAGGCATGCGAGGGCAGGCCCAGCCCGGCATCGACCAGCAGCGGCACCGCGAGGCGCTCGCGCAGCACCTGCAGCGCATAGGGGTTGACCGGCCCGCGGCCGGTGCCGATGGGGGCGGCCCAGGGCATCACGGCCTGGCAGCCGACGTCGACCAGGCGCTGGCACAGCACCAGGTCCTCGGTGCAGTAGGGCAGCACATGGAAGCCGTCGCGCACCAGCTGCGAGGCGGCATCGACCAGGTTGAGGGTGTCGGGCTGCAGCGTGTAGTCGTCTCCGATGAGCTCGAGCTTGATCCAGGGCGTGTCGAACAACTCGCGCGCCATCTGCGCGGTGGCGATCGCCTCCTCCACGCTGTGGCAGCCGGCGGTGTTGGGCAGCACAGGGACGTCCAGGCGCCGGAGCAGATCCCAGAAGCGGTTGCCATCGCTGCCGTTGCCGGGTGTTGCGGTCTGGCGGCGCAGCGAGGCGGTCAGCATCGCCGGCCGGGCGCGCCGCACTGCGGCCTCGAGCACGTCGGGCGAGGGGTAGCGCGCAGTGCCGAGCAGCATGCGGCTCTGGAAAGCCTGGCCGTAGAGCACCAGGGGATCGTCGGCGTTCGCGTTCATGTTCATGGGGGTGTGTCTCCGGTTCAGCCGCCCGTCACGGGGCGGATCACTTCGATGCGGTCGTCGGGCTTCAGGGCGTGCGATGCGTAGCTCGAGCGCGGCACGAACTGGCGGTTCACCGCGGCGGCGAAGGGGGGCTTCGCTTCGATCAAGGCGATCGCGTCGGCCAGCGTGGAGCCTTGGGGCAGGGTCTTCGGACTGTCGTTGATCAGGATGTTCATGGTGCGATGGACTCCAGGCCGGTCGCCAGCGCGAAGCGTTCGGCCAGAGCCGAGCCGTTGTCGCGCAGAAGCTCCAGCGCAACGTCGAGCATGGCTGGCGCGATCATGAAGCCATGGCGGTAGAGGCCGTTGATCTGCATCACGCGGGCGCGCGGCTGGCGAAAGGCCGGCAGGTTGTCTGGCAGCGTCGGGCGGCACTGGGTCGCGATCTCGATGATGCGCGCCTCGGCAAAGCCGCTGTGCACCGCATAGGCCGCGCTCAGCAGCTCCAGCGTCGAGCGCACGCTGGCCGGCGACATGTCCTCAGACTCGATCTCGGTTGCGCCGATAACGAACACGTGATTGGGCTTGGGCGCGATGTAGAGCGGGTACCGCGGATGCACCAGGCGCGTGGGCCGCGTCAGCGCCACCTCGGGCGCATGCACGCGGATCACCTCGCCGCGCACGCCGCGCAGCGCGCTCCACTGCGGCTGGGCGCCGAGGCCGCGGCAGTCGATGACGCGCTCGCCCTCGCGGGGCCGGAAGTCATCCAGGCTGCGCGGGGCGTGCCAGTGCAACCGCACATTCGGCAGGGACTCGAGCGTGGCGAGCAGCGCCGAGAGCAGCTCGCGGTTGTCGAGCTGGCCTTCTTCCGGCAGCAGCAGGCCCTGCACGAAGCGGCGGCCCAGCGCGGGTTCCAGCGTGGCGATGCCTGCCGCATCCAGCGTGCGCATTGCCGGCAATTCGGGCACCTGCTCGACGGTGCACGCCAGCACGCGCGCCAGCCGCGCAGCCTCGGCCGCGTCCTGCCGATGCCACAGCACCAGGGTGCCTTCGCGCTGGAAGAACACCGGCTGCGCCAGCTCGCCCAGCAGTTCCGGCCAGCGCGTCAGCGCATAGTGGCCCATGCGCACCACCGAAGGCGGCGCCACGGCCGATTCGGCCAGCGGGGCCAGCATGGCGGCCGCGACGCGCGCGGCTGCGCCATCGGCCTGCGGACCGCCGGCGTCGAATAGCTCGACGCGGCAGCCCGCGCGCGCCAGCGCCAGCGCCAGCAGCCGGCCCATGAGCCCGGCGCCGAGGATCGCCGCCGAAGCGAAAGGAAGGGCGTTGACCGCGGGAACAAGGCGAGCTTCGCCTTCGGCTGTGGTGCGAGCCCCTTCGGAGGGCCGGGCGGGGCTCATCGGCACGTCCTCCGGGAGGGCCCGCGATGGCGTGGCCCATAATTTTCGGCATGACACAAGCAACTTCCCGTTATGCCCGCGTGCTGTCCATCGCCGGTTCCGACAGCGGCGGCGGCGCCGGTATCCAGGCCGACCTCAAGACCTTCTCGGCCCTGGGCTGCTACGGCATGACGGCGATCACCGCGCTGACGGCGCAGAACACGCTGGGGGTTGCCGGCATCCACGGCGTGCCGCCGGAGTTCCTCAAGGCGCAGATCCAGGCGGTGGTGGAGGACATCGGCGTCGACGCGGTCAAGCTCGGCATGCTGCATGCACCCGAGGTGGTGGAGGTGGTGGCCTGGGCCATCGACCACTACAGGCTCGACAAGGTGGTGCTCGACCCGGTGATGGTCGCCACCAGCGGAGACAGGCTGATCGCCGCCGAGACCGTGCAGGTGCTGGTGCGCGAGCTGTTCCCGCGCGCGACCGTGGTCACGCCCAACCTCGACGAGGCGGCGCTGCTGATCGGCCATGCCATCGAAGGCGTCGACGCGCTCGATGATGCGGCCAGCGAACTGCTCGCGTTGGGTGCGCGCGCCGTGCTGCTCAAGGGTGGTCATCTGCCGGGCAACGATGTGGTGGACCTGCTGGCCGAGGCCGACGGCGAGCGCCTGCGCCTCTCGTCCGATCGCATTGCGAGCCGCAACCTGCACGGCACGGGCTGCACCCTGTCCTCTGCCATCGCGGCGTACCTGGCGCTCGGCCATGCGCTGCCGGAGGCGGTCGAACGCGCGCGCGGCTACGTCGTGGCCGCAATGGCGGCCGGTGCGGACGTGAAGACCGGCGCGGGCCATGGACCCCTCAACCACGGCTTTGCGCCAGTGCCGACGGTCCGCCTGCCGCTGCCTGGCGCGTGAACCAGGCCAGCGCGAAGGTGAAGGCCAGCGTGGGCAGGGCCGAGCCGAGCTGGGGCGCCCACTTGGCGCAGCCGTGGTAGACCGCGATGCCCGCGATCCAGATCAGCGCGGCACCGAGGTCGACGCGGCGCGTGCCTGAGCTGGCGGGCGCCTCGCCGGTGCCCAGCCGGCCGAGGATCACGCCGTAGAGCGGCACGAAGACCGAGCTCAGCATCAGCAGGAAGGGCTCCAGCGTGTGCATCGGCAGCACCAGCGCAAAGCCGATGCACAGCACGGCCAGCGCCAGGCCCCATCGCTTCACGCTCCAGCGCGGCTTCAGGCTGTGGGCCGAGACCGAGCCCGAATAGACGTCGCCGTAGGCGTTGTCCAGTTCGTCGATGAGGATGAGGCCCAGCGCCACCAGCCCGCCCTGCGCCAGCAGCAGGGCCGTCACCAGGTTGCTGCCCGGCTCGGCCACGCTCGCCACCATCACCCCCAGGCCATAGCACCAGATGTTGGCGAGCGCATAGCCCACCCAGGTCCCGGAGAAGGCGCCGCCCAGGCCGCCCGCGCTGCGTTTGCCGTGGCGTGCGTAGTCGGCCACCAGCGGCAGCCAGGAGACGGGCATCGCGATCACCAGGTCGAGTGCGCTGAACAGGCCCATGCTGCCGTTGCCCGGGCGCGACCAGAAGGCCTCCAGCCCCTTGGCCTGCAACTGGGCCGCGAACTGCCAGGTGAGCCACAGCAGCGACAGCAGCACCAGCGGCAGCCCGAAGCGGCTGAC
>NZ_LMTS01000128.1:63091-66227 GCF_001541225.1 Variovorax sp. WDL1
AAGCGCCGCACCAGCTTGACCATGGAGCCAGCCAGCAGCGCGAGCAGAACCGCCCCCCACAGCAGCGTGGTCAGCACGCCGCCGAGGCCGCCCTCGAGCGACCAGCCGAAGGCCTGCTTGCCGATGGCCTGGGTGCCCTCGCGCATGATCACGAGCTCGAAGGTGGTCCAGCCGATCAGCTGCACGATGTTGAGCACCACCGGCAGCCGCGCGAAGGCGCTGCCGTAGGTCGCATGCATGAGCCCGGCGCTGGCCAGGCCGCTTTCGCAGCCCAGGCGCGCGGTCCAGGCCAGCAGGCCGGCCCCGATGCACGAGCCCAGCACGATCGCGAGCATTGCGTCGCGCGTGCCGACTGCCGGCACGAGGTACGCGCCGATCTGCATCACGAGCAGGCCGACGCCAAGGCTGAACCACAGCGACAGGTGGTCGTGCCAGCGGAACACGCGGCCGCTCTCGGCAAGGGGCGTCAGCGCTTCATTGTTCTGGGTTGCGATTGCCATCCATTTGCTCCATTGCAAAGTGTTTGGCAGGTGGGCGAGGCCACGGCGGCAGGACCACCGCGCGAGAGAAGACAAAGGCGCGGCGGCCGCCGGACCAGCTTCCCTGCGCGAGGATTACCTCAGTCAGGTTCAAAGGGACTCTCTCAGCCGGCCTGCGACCCATGGGCCGCAGGCTGGCACCCCTAGCGTTGCTTCAGTCGGTCTGGCGAAGCGAGGGCCATTGTAGGCCTCCTGGGCATGCCCCCAGTGCCAGGATCAGAACTTGTCCAGCACCGCTCCCGAGCTCGCGCTCGAGGCGTTGAAGGCGAACTTGGCCTGCACGCCGCGCGTGTAGCGCGGCGCCGGCGCCTTCCAGCCCTCGCGGCGCTTTGCGATCTCGGACTCGGGCACGTTGAGTTCCAGCTTCAGCTGATGCGCATCGATGGTGATGGAATCGCCCTCCTTGACGAAGGCAATGGTCCCGCCGGCCGCCGCTTCGGGCGCCACGTGGCCGACCACCATGCCCCAGGTGCCGCCCGAGAAGCGGCCGTCGGTGATCAAGCCCACGCTCTCGCCCAGGCCGGCGCCGATCAGCGCGCCGGTGGGGGCCAGCATCTCCGGCATGCCGGGACCGCCCTTGGGGCCAAGGTAGCGCAGCACCATCACGTCGCCGGCCACGATCTTGCCGTCGAGGATGGCCTGCAGCGCCGACTGCTCGTCGTCGAAGACGCGCGCCGGGCCGGTGATGACCGGATTCTTCAGGCCGGTGATCTTGGCCACCGCGCCCTCGGGCGACAGGTTGCCCTTGAGGATGGCGAGGTGGCCCTCGGCGTACATCGGGTTCGTGATCGGGCGGATCACGTCTTGATCTGCGCGCGGCTGGTCCGGCACGTCCTTCAGCACTTCGGCGATGGTCTGGCCGGTGATGGTGACGCAGTCGCCGTGCAGCAGGCCGGCATTCAGCAGGATCTTCATGACCTGCGGGATGCCGCCGGCCTGGTGCAGGTCGACGGCCAGGTACTTGCCGCTGGGCTTCAGGTCGCAGATCACCGGCACCTTCTTGCGCATGCGCTCGAAGTCGTCGATGGACCAATCCACGCCGGCCGCGTGCGCGATGGCCAGGAAGTGCAGCACCGCGTTGGTCGAGCCGCCGGTGGCCATGATCACCGCCACCGCGTTCTCGATCGCTTTCTTCGTGACGATGTCGCGCGGCTTGATGTCTTTCTTGATCGCCTCGATCAGCACCTTGGCCGATTCCCTGGCCGAGTTGGCCTTTTCCTCATGCGGGTTGGCCATGGTCGACGAGTAGGGCAGCGAGATGCCCAGCGCCTCGAAGGCCGAGCTCATGGTGTTGGCGGTGTACATGCCGCCGCAGGAGCCGGTGCCGGGGATGGCGCGCTTCTCGATTTCCTTCAGGTCCTCGTCGCTCATGTTGCCGGCGGCGTTCTGGCCGACCGCCTCGAACACGCTCACGATGTTCAGGTCCTGGCCCTTGTACCTGCCGGGCAGGATGGTGCCGCCGTACACGTAGATGGCCGGCACGTTGGCGCGCAGCATGCCCATCAACCCGCCGGGCATGTTCTTGTCGCATCCGCCGACCACCAGCACGCCGTCCATCCACTGGCCGCCGACGCAGGTCTCGATGCAGTCGGAGATGACCTCGCGGCTCACCAGCGAGTACTTCATGCCCTCGGTGCCCATGGCCATGCCGTCCGAGATGGTGGGCGTGCCGAACACCTGTGCGTTGCCGCCGGCTTCCTCGATGCCGGCGATGGCGGCATCGGCCAGCTTCTGCAGGCCCGAGTTGCAGGGGGTGATGGTGCTGTGGCCGTTGGCGACGCCGACCATCGGCTTCTTGAAATCGCCTTCCTCGTAGCCCATCGCGTAGAACATGGAGCGGTTGGGCGCGCGGGACTTGCCTTCGACGATGTTGGCGCTTCGGCGGTTGATCTGGATAGTCTTGGTGTCCATCGTTGTCTCTGCTCGTAGGGGAAATCGGGGGAGACAAGTATCGGACGATTGACTGATTGCTTCCAATCCGAATTTCAAGGCCGATTGATATGCTTGGCCTATGAGAGAAGCCTCCATCGAGCTGCGCGCCTGGCGCCAGTTCCTCGCCGTCGCCGAGGAGCTGCACTTCGGGCGCGCGGCGCAGCGCCTGCACATGACGCAGCCGCCGGTGACGCAGGCCATCGCCCAGCTGGAAAAGACGCTGGGCGTCGTCCTCTTCGACCGCACGCGCCGCCGCGTGGCCCTTACACCGGCCGGCGAGGCGCTGCTGCCCGACGTGCGCGAGCTGCTGGCGCGTTCGCAGGCGCTGCCCGGGCGCGCAAGGGCTGCGGCGGCTGGCGAACTGGGCCGGGTGCGGCTGGCCTTCGTCTCGACCATTGGCTTCGAGCGCCTGCCGGCCTGGGTGCGCGAGTTCCGCCTGCAATGCCCCGAGGTCGCGCTGGAACTGGTCGAGGCCACCGGCGACGTGCAACTGGAGGCCTTCGCGCGCGGCGAGATCGATGCCGGCCTGATGCTGCATTCTCCCGGCTTCGCGCCGCCGGGGCTGGAGCGGCTGCCGGTGTCGCAGGAACCGCTGGTGCTGGCGCTGCCGGCGCGGCACCCGCTCGCGCGGCGGCCGAAGTTGCCGCTGGCGGAGGCGCTGGCCG
>NZ_LMTS01000128.1:66275-70901 GCF_001541225.1 Variovorax sp. WDL1
CTTCCCGCGCCGCATCGTGCCATCGCTGCACGATGCGATCTTCGGCATCTACCACGCGGCTGGACGCGTGCCGCAGGTGGCGCAGGAGGCGATCCAGATGCAGACCATCGTCAACCTGGTCTGGGGCGGCCTCGGGTTGGCGTGGGTGCCCGAGAGCGTGACGCAGTTCCGGCGTGCCGGCGTGGTCTACCGCGCGGCGGCCGAGTTCGCAGCGGCCGCGCGGCGCCGCGCGCCCGTGCTGCCGGCCTGCGAGACCAGCCTGGTCTGGCCGGCCACCGGCGCCAATCCGGCGCTCGCGCGCTTCGTGCAGTTCATCGCCGCGAACGGCTCGCCCGGGCAATGACCCCACGGATGTGGCCGCCGTTGCCGCAGGCCCGCAAAAGCCGCGCGTCACAATAGCCCGATGCTGATGTACCCCCAGATCGACCCCGTGGCCCTGCAGCTCGGGCCAGTCGCCATCCACTGGTATGGCCTGACCTACCTGGCCGCCTTCGGGCTCTTCTATTTCCTCGGCATGCGCCGGCTGCGCCACGAACCCTTCCGCTCCATCACCGGGCCAGGAGCCTGGACGCGCAAGGACCTGGAGGACATCCTCTTTCTCGGCGTGATGGGCGTGATCGTCGGCGGCCGGCTGGGCTATTGCCTTTTCTACAAGCCCGGCTACTACCTTACGCACCCCCTGGAGATCTTCTTCGTCTGGCAAGGCGGCATGAGCTTCCACGGCGGGCTGATCGGCGTGATCGCGGCCATGGGCTGGTTCGCGCGCTCGCGTTCGCGGCCGTTCTGGCAGGTGATGGATTTCGTGGCGCCCTGCGTGCCCACCGGGCTGGCTGCGGGCCGGGTCGGCAACTTCATCAACGGCGAACTGTGGGGGCGCTTCAGCAGCCCCGATCTGCCTTGGGGCATGGTGTTCCCGCAGAGCGGCTCGATGCTGCCGCGCCATCCGTCGCAGGTCTACCAGTTCCTGCTCGAGGGGCTGCTGCTCTTCGTGATCCTGTGGTTGTATGCGCGCAAGGAACGGCGCGAGCGCCGCGTCTCCGCGGTGTTCCTGATCGGCTACGGCGTGATGCGCTTCACGGCGGAGTTCTTCCGCGAGCCCGACGACTTCCTGGGCCTGCTTGCGCTCAACATGAGCATGGGGCAGTGGCTGTGCGTGCCGATGGTGCTGTTCGGCGCGTGGCTCTATGCCAGCGCGCCCGCGGCGCAGCCGGCCTACGGAGCGCGCCGGCCGGGCTGATCGCCCGGAAAAGTCCGACCGGCGGCCGCGGGGGCTCAATTCTCCGGAAGCGCACTCTCGTTGAGGCCTGACAAGACTCGTGTTTGCGGGCCATTCATCTTGACGGCCCACTGGGCTGCATAGTGGGCGACATCGAGGGGAACGTCGCGCAAAGGACCGCCTTCGACGTGTCCCAAGTGGGCCAGGACCTGCCGCATGCCATTTTCCAGGCGCTTGGCCGCCCCGTCCCATTTCTGCCAATTGCGATCGACACTGGCCTTGAGGGCCAGATAGTGTGGATGTGCCGCATTGAACTGGTCGGAAGTCATCCAGGAACGCCGTTGATCGATTCCCGGGGCGTGAAGGGTATGCAGAAAGTCGTTGGCCTCCATCGCCTCGGTGAGGAATCGATACTCCGGGTCGGGCTTTGACGGCAGCTCGAGGCTGGGAAGCTTCATCGTCGTCAGGCATCGGGAGAAATGCTCCCAGATCTGATTGTCCATCCATGCAGTCGCGAGGGAGAGATGCTGCAGTCCTTCATTTCCCGCCAGCGCGCTAAACAGCGGTCTTGCCGAGTCACGGAAGACGTTGCCGGAGAGATTGATACCGGCAAGGCGCTTCAATCTGACGAGCTCTCCAACTGCGCCCCAATCATCGCCACCCATGTCCCGGGGCCAGCAGTCGGCAAGCGAAAGGTTCATCGGCGCGTCATTAACCTGCAGGATGTACTGCAGTGCGGCGCAGGCACCTGGCCCCAGTGGATTGTTGGAAAGACTCAGATTGGTCAGTCTTGTGGTCTTTTCCCGCAAGAACTCGGCATAGTGCGCAAGCACGCTTGTGAGCATTCCGTCGAGTTCATGGATGTTCTTGTCTTTGCCTTCGCCGGCCAGCAAGCCACTGAGTCTCAGATCATGGAGCTTGGCCTTGGCTTGAGCGGAGAGCAGCTTGGCGAGAGCGGCATGGTCTTCTTCATTCATGCCAGAGTTCGAGATCAGGCGGAATCCGCTCGGCTGCGAAACCGAAACCTTGAGGATTGCGTTCAGCAGCGGGAATGGGTTCGTCGTCTGTTCGACGCACAGCTCCTGAAGATTCGGCAGGGCCGCACAACTCAGCTCACCGAGTTCCGCATCGCAGTCGCAGCAATCGAAATGCAGCATCTTCAGCTCTGGCATTCGAGCCATGGTCCCCAGCACGAGAGGCGCCGTGGCGCGATCGATCCGGCCGGACAGGATCAGCCGGTCGATCGAGCAGAAGTCCGGCATGGCACTGAGCAATGTCCGCCACGCGTGCTCATCGGCGCGAGGGTGGATCTCCAGCGTCTGGAAGCGTTGCGTCTCGAGGATACGGCGCATCGTATCGATGTCACCCTCCGACCCATCCAAGAAACATTCGTCGAAGAGTCCGCTCAGCTCGTATTCACTCAGGCTCTCTGCATCATCGAGGAACTTGCCAAGCCTCTCTGCGAATTCGGGAGATCGCTGCGGTGTCGGCGATCGAGGCTTCCAATGAGCCACATCGGGCTTGGGACTGCGGGAGATATTTGGCGTGGGACATCCAGCGTGTGCAACGTTTGCGCCGCCGGCGCTGCCAGGATCCCCCTCAGCGCCTTGACATCGCCATGGCGCATGCATTCGCAGACGAGTTCGTTCAGATCGTGCTCACTCAGGGCGTGCGGCTCATTGCCGAACCGGCCGAGCAACTCGTCGAAGCGAAGGGACCGCTGCAGCAGCGCGGATGAATGGTCGTCGGGGCCGGGATGTGACCGCTTCGGCCCGTAGTTGCTGCTGGTGCCAACACCTTTGAAATTCATGGGGTCTTCTTTCTGCTCGTGTGGGACATGTCTCCGGCCAATGCAGAGGACCCAGTGGGTAACGCGGGGCGCGAACAGGGTTCCATGCGCAGCCTCCGCTTGTGACGCGCGACCTCTCGGGCTTTGATAATTACGCGTAATTACCAATAATCACGAACCCTCGGGCCTGCTACAACCGCATCCATGCGCATCGTCCACAACTCCCTCCACGACGAAGTCGCCGCAACCCTGCGCGAGGAAATCTTCGCCGGCATCCTGGCGCCGGGCAGCTTCGTCGACGAGGCGGCACTTTGCGAGCGCCTGTCGATCTCGCGCACGCCCTTGCGCGAGGCGCTCAAGGTGCTGACGGCCGAGGGCCTGCTGCGCCACGAGCCGCGGCGCGGCTGCTTCGTGGCCGAAGTCACGCAAAAGGACCTGGACGACATCTTCCCGGTCATTGCGCTGCTCGAAGGGCGCTGCGCCTGGCAGGCTGCGCGCAACGCCAGCGATGCCGAGCTGGCGGCGCTGGAGGCGCTGCACGACAAGCTGGCCCGCCACGCCCGGGCGAAGCGCATCAACGACTACTACGCCACCAACTACGCGATCCACGAGGCCATCATCATGCTGGCCGACAACCGCTGGCTGGCGCAGGTCATCGGCGACCTGCGCAAGATCCTCAAACTCGCGCGCCTGCAGCAATTGCACGCACCGGGTAGGCTCGAGCAAAGCCTTTCGGAGCACCTGGCGGTGTTCGCCGCGCTCAAGGCGCGCGACAGCGACGGCGCCGAGGCTGCAATGCGCACCCACCTGAACCGCCAGCGCGACGCCCTGCGGGCCGTCGCTGCGCAACAGAAAGCGAAGCTGATTTCATGATCACCAATGCCTCCGACTGGATCACGCGCAACGTTTCCCGGCTGCGCCCGGGCCCTGGCGCCGAGGGCAAGAAGGCCGCCGGCGCCAAGGCGCCGAAGTCCGACGGCGCCGCCGGTCCGCGCCCGCTGGCCGAGCGGCTCGAAGCCACGCTGCGCCGCCCCGGCGAGGGATTGGCGCCGCGTGCGCTGCGGCGCGCGCTGGGCGAGCTGCAGGCGGTGATCGATCCACGCATCAGCGAGGTCGAGGCCGGCCGCCGGGCCCATGCCGTGGTCCAGTGGTACGCCGGTCGCGAACTCGACGAGCGGCGCGACGTCTGGCTGCTCATGAGCGAGTGCTTTGCCCCCGACCTGAGCAAGGTCAGCACGGCGCGCGACCGCCACCAGGCCGCCATGGGCACGGCCGAAGAGCCCCAGGCCCAGGTACACCTGCGGCGAGCCCTGGTCTCGCCGCGCCTGCGCCTGTTGCAGCGCTTCGCCATCGAGCCGGAGGGCATGCGCTTCCTGGTGGACCTGCGCGCGCAGCTGCTGCCGCACCTCAAGGGCGACCGCCGCCTGCTGCCGTTGGACGCCGAGCTCGAGCACCTGTTCTCGACCTGGTTCGACGTCGCCTTCCTGGACCTGCGGCGCATCAGCTGGGACTCGCCGGCCTCGCTGATCGAGAAGCTGATCCAGTACGAGGCCGTGCACGACATCAAGAGCTGGGCCGACGTCAAGAACCGGCTCGACAGCGACCGCCGCTGCTACGGCTT
>NZ_LMTS01000128.1:70954-89698 GCF_001541225.1 Variovorax sp. WDL1
TTCGTCGAGGTGGCCTTGGTCGACCACATCAGCGAGGGCATCGTGCCGCTGCTCGACGAGGCGGCCGCGCCGGGCAAGGCCGATCGCGCCACCACTGCCATCTTCTATTCGATCAGCAACACGCAGGACGGCCTGCGCGGCGTGAGCTTCGGCGATTCGCTGATCAAGCGGGTGGTCGAGACGCTGCAGGCCGAGCTGCCGCGCCTGAAGACCTTCGCCACGCTGTCGCCGATCCCGGGCTTTCGCGGCTGGCTGTCGAAGAATGCAGGTGCGCTGCTCACGCGCCTGGATGAGAAGCGCCAGACCGAGCTTGGCCGCGTGGTCGGCTCGCTGCCGCCCACGGCCGAGCGCGTGCTCGCCGCAGCGGAAGACACGAGTGCGCTCGACGCCAGGTCGCCCGTGCGGCAGCTGCTGTTGAATGCCGCCGCCGAGTACCTGGGCCGCGCAACGGCCGAGGGCCAGCCGGTCGATCCGGTGGCGCGCTTCCACCTGGGCAACGGTGCGCGCGTGGAGCGCCTCAACTGGGCCGGCGACCCGTCGCCCAAGGGCCTGAAGCAATCCTACGGACTCATGGTCAACTACCTCTACGATCTCAAGCGGCTCGACAAGCACCGCGCCCTGCTCGCGCAGGGCAAGGTGGCGGTGTCGGGCGAAGTGGACGATCTCTTTCTCAAGGGTTGATCCCTGGAGGGGCCAACAGTGGCGCGCCGTGGGCCCCGGCGCATTCGCAGTCCAAAACACAGGAGACACAGCAATGAGCTCAACCTTTCAGCGGCGCGACGTCCTGCGCCTGGCCGCGGCGGGTGCCGCCGTCACGCTCGGCGGGGCCGCGTACGGGCAATCGGCCTGGCCGGCCAAGCCGGTGACGCTGGTGGTGCCGTTTCCCGCGGGCGGGGGCACCGATGCCTTCGCGCGGCCGCTCGCGGCCCAGTTCTCGAAAGTCGCCGGCCAGTCGCTGGTGATCGATAACCGCGGCGGCGCCGGCGGCACCCTGGGCGCGAGCATCGCGTCCAAAGCGCAGCCCGACGGCTACACGCTCTTCATGGGCGCCGTGCACCACGCGATCGCGCCGTCGGTCTATCCCCGGCTGGAATACGACATCGAGAAGGACTTCGTGCCGCTGATGCTCCTGGCGAGCGTGCCGCAGGTGGTGGTGATCAATCCCAAGCGCGTCTCGGCCACGACGTTGAAGGAATTCGTCGCCGAGGCCAAGGGGAATCCGGGCAAGCTGAACTACGCCTCGGCGGGCGCGGGCACCTCGCACCACCTGGCTGGCGAGCTGTTCAAGCTGCAGACCAACACCTTTATCACCCACATCCCTTACCGCGGCGCGGGGCCGGCGCTGCAGGACCTGATTGCCGGCAATGTCGACTGCATGTTCGATGGCCTGGGCTCTTCCGCGCAGCACATCAAGGCCGGGCGCATCAAGGCGCTGATGATGGCCGGCGGCAAGCGCAATCCCGCCTTCCCCGACGTACCGAGCGCAACCGAGGTGGGGCTGCCGGACTACACCGTCACCACCTGGTACGGCCTGTGGGCGCCCAAGGGCACGCCGGCCGAGGTGCAAACCAGGATCGTGGAGGACATGCGCAAGGCGCTGGCCACCGACGAGCTCAAGGCGATCTGGGCCAGCAACGGCGCCGAGATCCCGAACCTCGTCACCACGGCCTACGGCGGCTTCGTGAGCGCCGAGATCAAGCGCTGGGCCGGGGTGGTCAAGGCCTCGGGCGCGAAGATCGAATGAAGCAGGGGGCCGTCAGGCTGGAGCGCGAGGGCCCGGTCGCCTTCGTCACGCTCGCGAATCCGGGGCGGCTCAACGCGATGTCGCGCGCGATGTGGCGCGAGCTGCGTGCGGTGTTCGACCAGGCGCTGGCCCGCGACGGCTCGCTGCGCTGCGTGGTCGTGCGCGGCGAGGAGGGCCAGTTCTGCGCCGGCGGCGACATCTCCGAGTACCCTTCCTTCCGCTTCGACGAAGCCTCGCTGCGCGAATTCCACGAGAACGAGGTCTGGGCCGCGCTGGCGGCCATGCTGGCCTGCGAGCTGCCGCTGGTCGCGCAGATCGAGGGCGCCTGCATGGGCGCAGGCCTGGAGATTGCGAGCTGCTGCGACATCCGCCTCGCCGGCCAGGGCGCGAAGTTCGGTGCCCCGATCGCGAAGCTGGGCTTCCCGATGGCGCCGCGCGAGGCGGCCCTGGTGCGCGGCGCCGTCGGCGACTCGCTGGCGCGCGACATGCTGCTGGCCGCAAGCGTGCACGGCGCGCAGCGCCTCTGCGGTGCCGGCTTCCTGCTGGCCGTGCTGCCCGATGCGGAGGTTGCCCCGAAGGCGCTGGCGCATGCCCTGCGCATTGCCGGGCTGGCGCCCCAGGCCGCCCGCGCCAACAAGCGCACGCTGAGGGCGGTCTCCGTTGAGAGCCTGCTTGCCACCGCCTACGAGTATGCTGATTCGCCCGAGCACCGCGAGGGCATCGCTGCCTTTCTCGCCAAGCGCCCGCCCGTCTTTTGAACGTCCGATGACATGACCGACCCGACCAACGCCAACCTCTTCGCTGCGCTGCGTGCGGCCTTCCCCTCGGACCTCGATGCCATCGCGGTCGAGACCGACGACGGCCTGTACTACTCCTGGCGCGACCTGGAACGCGCGAGCGCGATGCTCGCCAACCTGCTCGATGCGATGGGCCTGAAGGCCGGCGACCGCGTCGCGGTTCAGGTCGAGAAGTCGGTCGAGGCCATGATGCTCTACCTCGCGACCCTGCGCGCGGGCTACGTGTTCCTGCCGCTCAATACCGCCTACCGCGAGGCCGAGATCGCCTACTTCCTCGGCAACGCCGAGCCCGCCGTGGTGGTGTGCAGCAGCGCCAACGCCGGCTGGGTGGCGCCCCTGGCCACCGCGGCCGGCACGCAGCACGTGTTCACGCTCGACGACGACCGCAAGGGCACGCTGCTCGAGGTTGCGGCGCAGTGCAGTGACCAGCACCGGGTGGCGCAGAAGAAGCCCGACGACCTGGCGGCGATCCTCTACACCAGCGGCACCACCGGGCGCAGCAAGGGCGCGATGCTCACGCACCGCAACCTGCGGTCGAACGCCGAGGTGCTGAAGGACTACTGGGGCTGGCGGCCGGGCGCCGACGTGCTGGTCCATGCGCTGCCCATCTTCCACGTGCACGGCCTCTTCGTCGCCATCCACGGCGCGCTGATCAGCGGCAGCCGGATGATCTGGCTCAACCGCTTCGACCCGAAGCGCGTGGTGGCCCGGCTGCCCGATGCGACGGTGTTCATGGGCGTGCCCACGCTGTACACGCGCATGCTGGCCGAGCCCACGCTCACGCGCGAGGCGTGCAACGGCATGCGGCTCTTCATTTCCGGCTCCGCTCCGCTGCTGCTCGAGACCTTCGAGGCCTGGCGCGAGCGCACGGGCCACACCATCCTCGAGCGCTACGGCATGAGCGAGACCGTGATGCTCACGTCCAACCCCTACAGCGCGGTACAGGGCGAGCGGCGCGGCGGCACGGTGGGCTTTCCGCTGCCGGGCGTTCAGCTGCGCGTGCGGGATGACGCGGGCCAGCCTTGCCCCACCGGCGAGGTCGGGCACATCGAGGTGGCGGGGCCCAACGTGTTCGCGGGCTACTGGCGCATGCCCGAGAAGACCAAGGAGGAGTTCACCGCTGATGGCTTCTTCAAGACGGGCGACGTAGGCCGGATCGACAGCCTGGGCTACGTGACCATCGTGGGGCGCAGCAAGGACCTGATCATCAGCGGCGGCTACAACGTCTACCCGGCCGAGATCGAGGGCTACATCAACGACATGCCTGGCGTTGCCGAGAGCGCCGTGATCGGCGTGCCGCATCCGGACTTCGGCGAGGTAGGCGTCGCCATCGTCACGCCCAAGCCCGGTGCGGCGCTCGACGGCGAAGCGATCGTCGCCGAGCTCAAGGCCAGGCTGGCGAATTTCAAGATTCCCAAGCGCTGCTTCATCGTGCCCGAGCTCCCGCGCAACACCATGGGCAAGGTGCAGAAGGCGCTGCTGCGGGAGCAGCACAAGGGGCTTTTCGAGGTCGCGTAGCGTCAGGCGGCCAGGCCGTTCAGCAGGCCGGTGCGCGGGTGGCAGTTGATGTACTCGTAGCGCTGTTCGTCCGCCTTCAACACCGCCACCTCGTGGTACACGCGCAGTTGCAGCTGAAAGTTCAGCGCCTGCACATACCGCATGAAGCCGCCGAAGATTGCCACGTGCGTGGGGTGCGATTCGGCCCAGCGCTCCATGTCGGCGAGCGAGCGCCAGAAGCTCAGGCCGAAGGATTTCTCGAGTGGCGCGCCCGCCGCATCGAGGTGGCGCATGTAGCGGTTGCTGTAGCAGCCGATGCCCAGGCCCTGGTCGCGCAGGAAATCCATGCCCTCGCGCAGCACGGGCTCCATCTCGCCGAGATAGAGCGTGCGTTCATGGCCACGGGTGTCGGCCCACTCCTGGCCGGAGCGGATCATCGCGAGATGCTCATGGCCAGCCACGCGCACTTGCCGGCCCGGCTCTGCGGCCTGCGCGACAACGGTGCGTGCGCCCGAAGGCACCATGGCGTCGGTCTGCGACAGCGGGATGCGATCGCGCATCGATCCCCAGTAGGCATGCTCCTGGATCTCGCCGCTGGCACTGCCCATCACGGCACCGATGCCCTCGAAGCGATCGGGCGTGTTGAAGAGCGTCTCGTAGTGGGCGACACGCGGCGAGACGATCTCGCGGAAGTAGCCGATGCCTTCGCCCAGCCGATGGTCGGAGTGCCACCAGTTGTCGATCTCGGGCGTGGCGCACCATCGTGCAAAGCTCGCGGGATCGTCCCAGTAGGCGATGGCGACCATGTTGTCGAAGCCGTCCGCATCGACGAAGTGCGCGAGGTCATGGTGCCCCGGCCCGTCGGCCAGGCCGAAGCTGCGCGCGATTCCGGACAATGCGGCGCAGGCACGGCCCTGCATCGCGGCACCGCGCGATTGCACGCCGAAGTAGCCCATGACCACCTGGGTCACTGCGCCCGAGGCGCGTGCCGACCAGGCAGGGTAGGGCGGGACGTAGTCGTCCTCGATGCGTCGATGCCGCGTGCGCGGGCATCTCAGGGCTTGGGCGATGGCGGATTCCATGAGCGACCCCGCGGCTCAGGCGGCCAGCGGCAACTGCACGCTGCCGGCTGCGGGGGCGGGCTTGGCTACCAGGGCCTCGAACGCCCCAGCTTCCACCTCCGGCTGCCGCTGGAACACCACCGGCTCGCGGCGTGCCTTGTTGAGCAGCAGCTGCGTGACGTCTGGCCGCGCATAGTGGCCGCTCGGGTCGCCGGCCGCCTTGGCAAGCGAGATCATGCCGAGATCGATGTCGGCCATCACCAGCCCTTCCTGGTCCTCGGCAAGCGGCGTGCCCAACGGGGCCCCATCGGGTCCATAGATGCGCGCGAAGCCGCCGCCCACCCGCAGCATCTGCTGCTTGCCGGGGTCGGTGCACAGCATGTCGCTCATGGCTTGGGAGACGGTGGCGCAGGGCGCGATCACGAAGCACTGGCCTTCGGCCGCATAGACCTGGCTGGCGGCGTTGTTGACCTCGGCGCCGAGCGCGTAGGCCGCGCCCCGATACAGAGAGAAGCTGGGCCAGGCGGCGCAGTGGATCTGCTCGTTCTGCGCATACATCGCATACTTGCTGAGCGGCTGCAGATGCTCCCAGCACGAAAGAGATCCGATGTTGCCGATCGCCGTCTCGCACACGGTGAGGTCGGAGCCATCACCCTCGCCGAACACCGTGCGCTCCACGTGCGTGGGCTTGAGCTTGCGGCGGGTCTGCACCGTCTGGCCCTGATCGTCGATCAAAGCCTGGGCGATGTAGAGGCTGCCGCCCGCCTTTTCGCTGTAGCCGAGCGAGACCCAGACTCCGTGCTTGCGCGCGGCCTCACGGACGCGGTCGAACTCGGGTGAGCCGACGACCAGCGAATTGTCGTGATAGCGCTGAACGAACTGCATGCCCCAGGCCGGCGAGTCGAGCCAGATCCACCAGGGATAGCCCGGTGCCCAGGTCTCCGGAAATGCGATCAGCTGCACGCCTTGGGCCGCCGCCTGGGCGATCAGGTCGACGGTCTTGTCGAGGGTGCCGTCGAGATCGAGGAACACGGGCGCTGCCTGGACGGCGGCGACGCGAAGTCGGGGGTGGGTCTTGCTGGCCATGGCGGGCTCCGGAGGGTGAAGGAAGAAGGCCGCACGCGTTGCGCGCATCGGGTTTGCGCGGTGGCATGCGGGTTGCTTGAAGCGTAAGTTCGACCCCGCCCTTCATCTTGTCCGGATCTCGCGGCGTTCTTGTCCCTGCGTTGCGCGCTGCCTCCGGGAGACCCCCATGACCCAGTTGTTCAGCACCGATGCCGTCCCCCGCGACCAGCGCCTTGCATACTGGACCGACATGATCTGCAACGTCTACGTGCAGCTCGGATGTGATCCGGTGCGCGAGCGCCCGGCCGGTGACTTCACCGGCAGCATTCGCCGCCATACCTTGCCCAGCCTGGACGTGTCGGTGGTGAACTCCGGCGCCCAAAGCGTGATGCGCACGCCCGGCCACATCGCGCGCTCGACGGACGACTATTTCCTGGTCGGCATCCAGACGGCAGGCCGCGGGGTGGTGCGGCAGGACGGGCGCGACGCCGTACTGGCGGTCGGCGACTTCGCGCTCTACGACAGCACGCGGCCCTACCAGCTGCTCTTCGACGAAGCCTTCGAGCAGATCGTGCTCAAGTTGCCGGGCGAGCGCCTGCGCAGCGAGCTGCGCCAGACCGAGGCACTCACGGCCACTACCGTGTCGGGGCGCGAAGGTGCCGGCCATTTGCTGATCAGCATGATCCGCACCTTGCGCGAGGACATCGATGCGCTGCAGCCCGCGTCGGCATTGGCAGTCGCGAATGGCGTTCTCAGCATCCTGGTGGCCGGGCTGCAGACGCTGCCCGCCGCGCGCTCGCCGGGGCTGAGCCATCTCGCGGCCTATCACCTTGCGCGCATCAAGCGGTGCATCGACGAGCAACTGGCCGATCCGGCGCTGTCGGTGAGCAGCCTGGCGGCGGAGCTCGGCCTTTCTGTCAGCCAGATCCACCGCGTGTTCAGGAGCGAGCCGCTCACGCCCGCGCAGTACATCTGGGAGCGCAGGCTGGAAGCCTGCAGCCGCGACCTGCGGGAGCCGCGCCTCGCCGGCCGCACGGTCAGCGACATCGCCTTCGGCCGCGGCTTCAACGACGCAGCGCATTTCAGCCGCGTGTTTCGCGATCGCTTCGGTTGTTCGCCGCGCGAGTGGCGGTTGCGGCACTAGTAGGTTTGCCCGACCCCTCGCGGACCTCCCGGCGGCGAGGGCGGGGTGCTACTGGACCAGCAGCACCGAGATGTCGGTCTCCGAGACGACCTTGGTCGCCACCGAGCCCATGAGCGCGCGGCCGAGGATGCCGTGGCCGTGCGTACCCATCACGACCAGCTCGACGCGGGCCTCGGCTGCGGCCTTGAGGATTTCCTCGGCCGCATGGCCATGGCATCCCTTCGTCTGGAAATTCGTGACGCCCTGCTTCTCGAGGAATGCCTTGACGGGCTCGAGCACCTTGGCGTTTTCCTCGGTGTAGTAGTCCGCGAGCACGTCGCGGCTCAGGTGGCGTGCCACGTGTCCGGGTACGCCGGTGCACACGTGCACCATGACGAGTTCATTGCCCTCGACGAACATGGCGCGGTGGGCGATCAGGTAGTCGAGTGCCTTCTGGGTATGGGGACTGCCGTCGACGGCGACCAGGATCTTCATGCACAGCCTCTCAATTTTTAGCATCCTGCGGCCAGTCGCCGCATGCCAGGGTTATACGGCGAGGCGCCTCGCGCGTACAGAGAAGCCGATCGTATGCAGGGATTTGCGCTCAGCCGCGCAGGCCCTTCCAGAGCATGTAGGCGGCCAGCACGTACAGGATGCTCGCGAACACGCGCTTCAGCTTCGACACGGGCAGGCTGTGCGCGGCCTTGGCGCCGAGCGGGGCGACGAGGAAGCTGGAAATCGCGATCACGGCCAGCGCGGGCAGCCAGATGTAGCCGACCGAACCCTCGGGCAGGCCCTGCACCGATTGGCCGCTCGCCACGTAGCCCGCCACATTGGCCACAGCAATGGGGAAGCCAAGGGCCGCGCTGGTCGCAACCGCATTGTGGATCGCGATGTTGCACCAGGTCATGAACGGCACGCTGATGAAGCCGCCCCCTGCGCCCACCAGGCCCGAGATGAAGCCGATCACGCCGCCGGCCGCAAGCTGGCCGCCGGTGCCCGGCAGCTGCCGCGTGGGCTTGGGCTTCTTGTCGAGGAACATCTGCGTGGCCGAGAAGCCGACGAAGAGTGCGAAGAAAACCGCCAGCGCCTGGCCCTTGAGCAGCGCGAACACGCCGAGGCTGCCGACCAGGCTGCCGACCACGATGCCCGGTGCAAGCCGCCGGGCGATGTCCCAGCGCACGGCCCCTCGCTTGTGGTGCGCGCGCACGCTCGAGATGGAGGTGAAGATGATGGTGGCCATCGAGGTCGCGATCGCCATCTTCACCGCCAGGTCGGCCGGGACCCCCCGGTGGCCGAGGATGATGGTGATGAAGGGCACCATCAGCATGCCGCCTCCGATACCCAGCAGACCGGCGAGGAAGCCGGTGCCGATGCCGAGCACGGCGAGTTCGGCAACCAGCAGGGGGGCGAGCGTCATGGGGGAAGTCTTGGTCTTTCAGGGCTTAAAAAAACCACGGCCCCGAGAGCGGGGCCGTGGCCGTCGAGAAAAGGTGTCTGCGAGTGGGGCCGGACTCGCATCCTGAACCGGGGTTCAGGTGGGCGAGGGCAGCGAGGCTTCGGGTTCATCTGACGCGAGATGATCACACCCGCCAAGCGATATACCAAGCCCTGCTCCGTAGAGCATTGGAACAAGGACATATAGAGCCCGACGCACACCGCAGACGAAGCGGATTTTACGCCCGCCGCCGGGCCAGCGGGTGCGCCTCAGAGCAAATGACCGTCGCCGGCGAGGGCTTGATCGAGGCGCTGGATCAACTGCGCGGCACGGGAGTCGTCGACGTCGCTGGCGCCCGCGGCCGCAGCTGGCGTGGGCGGTGGGGACGGTGGCACGGGCGCCACCGCTGCCGCAAGCGAGGCCTCGCGCTGGGCCAGGTCGAAGGCCAGGTTGAGGGATGCCAGCACCGCGATGCGGTCACGCGCCTTGACCTTGCCCGCGTCGCGGATCTTGCACATCGCGGCATCGACCCGTTCGACCGCCTCGCGCAGCTGCTGCTCGCCGCCTTCGGGGCAGCCGAGCAGGTAGCTCTGGCCCATGATCTGCACTTCGACTTGTTTCATCAGTTGGAGGAGGAGGCGTCTTGGGAGGGGTCGGCCGGCAGCTGCTCGAGCAGCGCATCGAGCCGGCTGCGCGCCGCGGCCAGGCGCGACTTGAGCGCGTCGCGTTCACGCGTGAGCGTGTTCACCTGCTCTTGCAGCAGCGCATTGGTTCTCTGCACCTCTTCGTGGCGCACAAGCAAACGTTCGACGCGCTCGGCGATCTGATCAATACGGCTCGGTGCAGGCATGGGGGGCGATTGTAGTTTCCGGCCAAGCCGGCGTTTACACATAAAATCCGGCGCGTTGGTGCTCGCGCCGTGGTTCACGCGGCGCAGTTCAACGGGAAGCAGGAGTCGAAGCCCCTCAGGGCCCAGCCAGCCTGCGCTGCCCCCGCAACGGTCAAACAGCCGGCACCCCTCGGTGCCACCCTCGTCAAGAAGCCACTGGGCGCCCTGAAACAGGTGCCTGGGAAGGCGGCGGGGGCGTGCTGTCAGCCCGGATACCGGCCAACGAGGCGGCTGCCGCATGCGCGAGCAGACGGCAGCCATGACGTCCAAGCACCGGCGGGGAAGCCGGTGACGGGCATTGATCTCTTGTGTATTTCCATGATGACTTCCAGCGTTTTTTCCGCGCGTGCCGATGGTCGCGCCTCGTCGCGTCCTCTCCCGGGGCCGCGCATACTCGCCTTGCCGATCGCGGCGGCCCTCGGCGGCCTGGCTTGCGATCCCGCGCTCGCTCAAGGCACTCGGGCGCTCGCCGAGACGGTCGTGACCGCCAGCCGCACCCCCATGCGTGCCGACGAACTGCTGTCCGACACCGTCGTGATCGACCGCGCGGAAATCGAGCAGCAGGCCAGCCGCACGCTGCCCGAGATCCTGGCGCGCGTTGCCGGCGTGCAGATCGCGGCCAACGGCGGCCCCGGCAAGGCCAGCAGCGTGTTCATCCGTGGCTCCGAGGCGCGTCACACCCTGCTCCTGATCGATGGCGTGCGCTATGGCTCGGCCACGCTCGGCACGGCGGCATGGGAGAACATCCCGGTCGACATGATCGATCGCATCGAGGTGGTCAAGGGCCCGGCTTCGGCGCTGTACGGCAGCGACGGCGTCGGCGGCGTGGTGCAGATCTTCACGCGCAAGGGCAAGGCGGGTGATCCGCTGTTCAGCCCGCGCGCATCGACCACTCTCGGCAGCGAAGGCTACAAGCAGATCACCGGCGGCTTCAGCGGCGCCTCGGGGCCTTTGACCTATTCGCTCGACGCGCAGCGCACGCTCGACAAGGGCTTCTCCTCGACCAACCGCAGGGTGCCCTTCGGCAACTTCAACCCCGACCGCGATCCCTTCTCGCAAAGCGCGCTCAACGCCTCTCTGGGCTTCCAGATCAATCCCGAGTGGAAGATCGACAGCGGGCTGCTGTATTCGGAAGGCATCAACCACTACGACGACGGCCCGGAGCGCGACACGCGCAGCCGGGTGAGCACGCAGACCGCCTACATCGGCGCGAGCGGCATGGTGACCTCGGCCTGGAAGACGCAGCTGCGCTATGCGCAGAGCCGCGACTACGCGCGCAACATCGTCGCGAGCCCCTTCAACATGCCGGGCCTTTTCGAGACGACGCAGAAGGAGTACCTCTGGCAAAACGACATCGCGACGCCGATCGGCACGGTGCTGGCCGGGCTGGAGCGCCGCACGCAGGAGGTGAACAGCGACACGCGGTATACCGTCACCGATCGCGACATCGACTCGGCCTTCGTCGGCCTCAACGGAAATGCCGGCAAGCACAGCTGGCAGCTCAATGCGCGGCACGACCGGAACTCGCAGTTCGGCGACAGCGACACCTGGTTCGCGGGCTATGGGTACCGCATCTCGCCGAGCTGGCGGATTCATGCGTCGCACGGCACCAGCTTCGTCGCGCCTTCGTTCAACCAGCTCTACTACCCGGACTTCGGCAACCCTGCGCTGCAGCCGGAGGAAGGCAGGAACACCGACATCGGCATCACCTGGAGCCAGGACGGCCACAGCGTGAAGCTGGTGCGCTACGACAACAAGATCCGCGGCTTCATCACCAGCACCACGCGCCCCGAGAACGTGCCGCGCGCGCGCATAGAGGGCTGGACGCTGGGGTACGACGGCCAGTTCGGACCCTGGACGGTGCACGCGAGCGTCGATTCGCTCGACCCGCGCAACGAGCTCACCGGCGCGCAGTTGCCGCGCCGCGCGAAGAACCAGGCCTCGCTCGGCGTCGACTACGCGGTCGGTCCCTGGAAGTTCGGCGCCTCGGCCCTGCACGTGGGCCGGCGTTTCGACGACTCGCGCAATACCATCCGGCTTGGCAGCTTCACCACCGTGGACCTCTACGGCGAGTACAAGGTGTCGAAGGACTGGGCCGTGCAAGGCCGAATCACCAACCTCAACGACGTGAACTACGAGACCGTCCATGGCTACAACCAGCGCGGACGCGCGCTCTACCTGACGCTGCGGTGGCAACCGAAGTCCTGAACCGCGAGACGCGCGAGCTGGTCCTGGGCGGCCAGCGCAGCGGCAAGTCGCGCCACGCCGAGTTGCGCGCGGCCGAATGGCTGGCGCGCGATCCGGCGCACCGCGCCGTGCTGATCGCGACCGGGACCGCGCACGACGAGGAGATGCGCGAGCGCATCGCGCGCCACCGGGCCGACCGGGCGCAGCGCGTGCCCGGGCTCGTCACGGTGGAAGAGCCGGTCCAGCTCGGGCCCGCCGTGGCACGCCACACCGAGCCCGGCACGCTGGTGCTGGTCGACTGCATGACGCTGTGGCTGACCAACCTGCTGATGCCCGCCGAAGCCGCCGGCGCGGCACCGCCCTGCGCCGCTACCGCCGAGATGGCGCTGCTGCACGCGCTGCACCATGCCCGCGGGCCGGTGCTGCTGGTGAGCAACGAGATCGGCCTCGGCGTGATACCCATGGGCCGGGAGGCGCGCGCCTTCGTCGACGCGCTGGGCCGGCTCAACCAGCAGGTTGCCGCCGCCTGCGAGCGCGTGACACTGATGGCGGCCGGCCTGCCGCTCGGCTTGAAGGAACCTGCATGAGGCGCACGGACGCTCCGAAGGCTCCAGGTAGCGCGTTCACCAGGCCTCTGCTTGCCGGCCTGCTGGCCCTGTGCACGTTCGCAGCCCATGCGGTGGTCGTGACCGACGAGCGCGGCGTGCGCGTGGAGCTGCCGCGGCCGCCGCAGCGCATCGTGGCGCTGCTGCCCTCGCTGACCGAGTCGGTCTGCACGCTGGGCGCCTGCGACCGGCTGGTCGGCGTCGACCGCTATTCCAACTGGCCCCAGCAGGTGCGCGCGCTGCCGCAGCTCGGAGGCGGCATCGACCCCAACGTCGAGGCCATCGTGGCACTGAAGCCCGATGTGGTGCTGCTCGCCGCCTCCTCGCGCGTCGCCCAGCGGCTGGAGGCGCTGGGCCTCAAGGTGCTGGTGCTCGAGCCCCGCAGCCATGCGGATGTGCGGCGCGTGCTGGATACGCTGGACCGGGTGCTGGGCAGCGACGATGCGCAGCGGGCGTGGCAGGCCATCGATGCCAGCGTCTCGGCCGCGGCGCGGTCGCTGCCGGCCGGCATCTCGCGCACCCGCGTGTACTTCGAGGTCAACAATGCGCCCTACGCGGCAAGCGAGAGCTCCTTCATCGGCGAGACGCTCGCGCGGCTCGGCGTGAAGAACGTCGTGCCGGCGGCGCTGGGGCCGTTTCCCAAGCTCAATCCCGAGTACGTGGTGCGAGCCGATCCCGACCTGATCATGGTAGGCGCGCGCAGCGCGCAGGGGCTGGAGCAGCGGCCCGGCTGGGCGGGCATGCGCGCGGTGCGCGAAGGCCGCATCTGCCGCTTCACCGCCGAGGAGTCCGACGTGCTGGTGCGTCCGAGCCCGCGCATGGGCGAGGCCGCGGGCCTGATGGCACGCTGCCTGCGGGAGAAGGCGCTCGGAGGCACCGGCGGGTGAGGAGCGAGCATCGCCGCTCACTGGCGCTGGGCATTGCATTGCTGGCCTTGGGCGCGGTCCTGGTCGTGCTGGGCATGGGCATCGGCAGCACCGGCTTCGAGAGCGTGCTGGCGGCGCGGCACGACCCGGTGGCGCTGCAGATCGTGTGGGGCATCCGCCTGCCGCGCACGCTCGGCGCCTGGCTCGCCGGCGCGCTGCTGGGGCTCGCGGGGGCGGTCGCGCAGGGGCTGTTCCGCAATCCACTGGCCGACCCCTACCTGCTGGGCAGCGCCTCGGGCGCCTCGCTGGGCGTGGCCGTGGCCCTGGCGATGTTCGGCGTTTCGCCGACCAGCACCGAATGGGTGGTGCGCCTGGGCCTGACCGGCGCGGCCTTCCTGGGCGCGGTGCTGGCGGTGCTGCTGACGCTGCTGCTCGCACGCGGCGTGCAGCAGACGCTGCGGCTCTTGCTCGCGGGCGTGATCGTCGGCGTGGTGCTGGGGGCCGTCAAGGACCTGATTTCCATCGCCTCCGCCGACATCCTGCAGGCGCTGCAAGGCTTCATCCTCGGCAGCACCGGACTGGTCGGCTGGAGCGCCTGCGCGGTGATGGGTGCTCTGTGCGCGGCCTGCCTGCTGCTGGGCTGGATGCTCGCGCCGCTGCTCGACGGCCTCGCGCTCGGCGAGGCCACCGCGGCCAGCCTGGGCCTCCCGCTGGGCGCGATGCGCGCGGCGCTGGTCGTGGTGCTGGCGCTGGCCACCGGCGCGGCCGTGGCGCAGACGGGGCTGATCGCCTTCGTCGGGCTGGCGTCGCCGCACCTGGTGCGCTCGGCCGTCAAGACCACTCACGCGCGGCTGCTCGTGCTGTCCACCCTGATGGGCGGCCTGCTGCTGATGGCGGCGGACTTGCTGGCGCGCTGGCTGATCGCGCCGCAGGAACTGCCGGTCGGCGTGCTGACGGCGGTGCTCGGCGGCAGCTACCTGCTGTGGCTCATGCACAGGCGCAATGCGCGGGGGAGTTTGCGATGACAGCCGCCCTGGAGGCGAAGCGAGTGAGCGCCGCGCTGGGCGCCGTCGAGGTGCTGCATGCGATCGACCTCGCACTCGCAGCCGGTCGCTGGACCAGCATCGTCGGCCCGAACGGCGCAGGCAAGTCCACGCTGCTCAAGGCGCTGGCCGGGCTGCTGGCGCATCGCGGCGAGGTGCGGATCGCCGGCCGGCCGCTCGGCGCCCTGTCGGGCCGCGAGCGTGCCCGGCGGCTGTCCTGGCTGGGGCAGGGCGGGGCGGGCGAGGGCAGCGCCGACGACCTGATGGTCTACGACGTCGCCATGCTCGGCCGCCTGCCGCACCAGCGCTGGCTGGCGGCGCCCACCGAGGCCGATCGCGCGGCCGTCGAGCGCGCGCTGCGCAGCACGCAGGCCTGGGACTGGCGCGACCGTCCGCTGGGCCAGCTCTCGGGCGGCGAGCGGCAGCGCGTGCTGCTGGCGCGCGCGCTCGCGGTGGAGGCCGAGCTGCTGCTGATGGACGAGCCCCTGGCCAACCTCGACCCGCCGCACCAGGCCGACTGGATGGCGCTCGCACGCGCACTGGTGGCCGAGGGCCGCACCGTGGTCAGCGTGCTGCACGAGCTCAACGTCGCGCTCGCGGCCGATGCGCTGGTGGTGATGGCGGGCGGCCGCGTGCTGCACCAGGGCGGGTGCGACGACCCAGCCAGCCACCAGGCGCTGGAGTCCGTGTTCGACGGGCGTGTCGTGGTGCATCGCGTGGCCGGGCAGTGGATCGCCCTGCCGCACTGAACATCGACAAGGAGAACCCATGCAGATCGAAACCCCGCCCAGCGAGAAGCCCTACGACAAGCCCGAGGGCGAACGCCGCGGCCTGGTGATCGTCAACACCGGCGACGGCAAGGGCAAGAGCACGGCCGCCTTCGGCCTGGCGCTGCGGGCGCACGGACGCGGCAAGGCGGTGAAGATCTTCCAGTTCATGAAGGTGCCGAGCGCGCGCTTCGGCGAGCACCGCATGTTCGAGCAGCTCGGCATCCCCATCGAGGGGCTGGGCGACGGCTTCAGCTGGAAGAGCCAGGACCTCGAGCACTCGGCGCAGCTCGCGCGCGAGGGCTGGGAGAAGGCGAGGGCGGCGATCCTCGCGGGTGGGCACTTCCTGGTCGTGCTCGACGAGATCACGTATCCGCTGATCTACGGCTGGCTGCCGCTCGACACGGTGCTGGAGACCTTGCGCACGCGCCCCCGCGAGGTGCATGTGGTGCTGACAGGGCGCCGCTGCCCGCCCGAGATCGTCGAGCTCGCCGACACAGTGACCGAGATGCAGATGATCAAGCACGCTTTCAAGGCCGGCATTCCCGCCCAGCGCGGCATCGAAGACTGAGATGCCCTGGCTCTGGCTTCCTCCTGCGCTGGGGGAGGGCTGGGGTGGGGGCAGCACCGCGCTGGCCCACGCCGCCGCCCTGGTCTTCGCACTGCTGGTCGACAGGATGGTGGGCGAACCTCCTGCGCGATGGCACCCGGTCGTGTGGATGGGCCGCTATCTCGCCTGGACCGGCCGCCGTATCGCGCCCCCGATCGATGCCGCCTGCCGCCGGTGCGGACCCTTCGCCGCCGGGGCGCTGGCCTGGTGCGCCGGCGCCGCCGCCGTTGTGCTTGCGGCCGCAATGCTGGGCGCCGCTGCCGCCCGCCTGCCGTCATGGGCTGCGGCGCTGGTGCTCGGCCTTGCGCTCAAGCCTCTGCTCGCCTGGCGCATGCTGCGCGACGAAGTGCTCGCCGTCGAGGCGGCGCTGGCCTGCTCGCTCGCCGAAGGCCGGAACAGGCTCGCGCACCTCGTGAGCCGCGATGTCCTGACGTTGGATGCAGGCGCGGTGCGCGAAAGCGCCATCGAGTCTCTGGCCGAGAACCTCAACGACTCGGTGGTCGCGCCGCTGTTCTGGTTCGTGCTGCTGGGCCTGCCCGGCGCCGCGCTCTACCGCTTTGCCAACACAGCCGACGCGATGTGGGGCTACCGCGGCGAGCGCCACGGCCGCACCTGGGAGTGGGCCGGCAAGTGGGCCGCACGCGCCGACGACGTGCTCTCATGGCTGCCCGCTCGCATCACGGCCTTCCTGCTCATCGTGTCCTGCTCCCCCTCCGGCGTGCGGGGGAGGGTTGGGATGAGGGTGCTCCGATCCCTTCCCCGCGAGTCCCGCCGCACCCCATCCCCCAACAGCGGCTGGCCCATGGCCGCCATGGCCTTGCTGCTCGGAGTGCGCCTCGCCAAGCCCGGCGTCTACGTGCTGAATGCAGCAGGCTGCGAGCCCCTCGCCGCAGACACCGGTCACGCGGCGACGCTGGGCGCGCGAGTCGTCTGGCTGACAGCCGCCCTGGCGGCGATCGCGCTCCTCCTTCTTGCAGCTTGGCGCACCCCATGAACGCCGACGAAGAAGCCTTCCACGGCGGCCCCGATGCTCGCGGCGCCGTGCCGCACGACTTCTCGACCAATGCCAACGCCTGCGGCCCCTGTCCGATGGCCGTGCAGGCGCTGCAGCAAGCCGATGCGAGCCGTTATCCCGACCCGCGCTACACCACGTTGCGCGAGACGCTGGGGCAGTTCCATGGCGTCGCCGCCGAGCGCATCGTGATCGCCGCGAGCGCCAGCGAATTCATCGCGCGCATCACCGCTGCAGTCGCGCAGCAGGGCGGTCGACCGGCCTGGCTGCCGCGGCACGCCTATGGCGACTATCTTCGTGCGGCCGAGGCCTGGGGGCTCGACGTGCGGCGCGAACCCGAATCGCCGGCAGGTGCCGCGCTCGCGTGGTGCTGCGATCCGTCCAGCCCGCTGGGCGCGGCCCAGCCCGGGCTGGCCGGCCTGGTCGATGCGTTGGACGCCTCCAGCATCTGCGTGCTCGACCTGGCCTACGAACCCCTGCGGCTCGAAGGCCGCCTCGACCTCGGCGCGGCGCAGCGGGACCGCGTCTGGCAGTTGTGGACGCCGAACAAGGCGCTGGGCCTGACAGGTGTCCGCGCAGCCTATGCGATCGCCCCTCGCGATGCGGCCGGGATGGCCGAGCGGCTGGGCCGCCTCGCCCCTTCCTGGCCCCTGGGTGCGCACGGCGTCGCGCTGCTCGAGGCCTGGACGCTGGCCGAGACACAGGCCTGGCTCGCCACCAGCCGCGACCGGCTGCGCGGCTGGAAGCACGAGCAGCAGGCCCTGTGCGCCGCGCTGGGCTGGTCTGTCCTGCCCAGCATCGCGAACTACTTCTGCGCGCGCCTCGATGTCCCGTACGCGCAGCGCTCGGCGGCCCTGCGCGAGGCCGGCATCCAACTGCGCGATGCCCGTTCCTTCGGCCTGCCGGGCCACGTGCGGCTCGCCGTGCTGCCGCCAGCCAGCCAGGCGGCCCTGGCGCGCACCTGGCAGGCCGCGGGCGCCTGAAAAGCGCGAACGACGGCGCCTTCCGAGCTCAGCGCCGCTGCAGCTTCGGATTCTTCGCGAACAGGTCGGCCGCCCAGTCCACGAACACCCGCACCTTGGCGCTCAGGTGCCGGTTGGGCGGATACACCACATGCACCGGCAAGGGCGCGCGGGTCCATTCCGGCAGCAGTTCCACCAGTTCCCCGCTCTCGATGTACGGATCGGCCATGAAGGTGATGCACTGCGAGAGCCCGAAGCCGCCCAGCACGGCGGCCAGGTGGGCATTGCTCTCGTTGACCGAGACGCGGTAGGGGCCCGAGATCTCGATGTGCTCGTCGTCCTTGTGGAATTCATGCGGATAGATCCGGCGCGAGCCGGCCGCGAAATAGCTCACGACATGGTGGCGCTTCTCGATGTCGGAGGGGTGCTCCGGCCTGCCGTAGCGCTTGACGTAGGCCGCCGAGGCCACGGTCACGAAGTCCAGCGTGCCGATGCGCCGTGCCACCAGCGACTGGTCGGTCAGGTCGCCGGCCCGGATCACGCAGTCCACGTTGTCGGTGATCAGGTCGACGGGACGGTCGCTCACTCCCAGGTCGAGCTGGATGTCGGGGTAGCGGTCGCTGAAGGTGTGCAGCGCCGGCAGGATGATCAGCCGCGCCGTGGACGAGCCCACGTCGATGCGCAGCCGCCCCGTGGGGTTGGCCTGCGCGTTGGTCATGCTCGCCTCGATGTCGTCGAGGTCGTTCAGCAGGCGCGCGGTACGGTCGTAATAGGCGGCGCCGTCCGGCGTCACGGTCACGCGGCGCGTGGTACGGTTCAGCAGCTTCACATGAAGCCGGGACTCCAGCGCCTGGATCTGCTTCGTGACTGTGCCCTTCGGCAACCCGAGCGAATCGGCGGCGCGGGTGAAGGTGCCGGCTTCCACGACGCGGACAAAGATCCGCATGGCCTGGACCTGGTCCATTGGTGCTCCTAGGGAAAAACCCGCGCAACTGCGGGCGGGGGCGGATTCTCACATGCACTGTATTAGCCGATTGTTAGGGAGATGCTGATCAATGAACGACGCCGTCGGATCTGT
>NZ_LMTS01000277.1 GCF_001541225.1 Variovorax sp. WDL1
GCCGTCCTTGATGAACAGCACCTTGTTGCCGATGTCGCGGTTGAACGCGGTGCGCAGCTTGCGCTCCGCGTGCATGGCATCGGCCAGCTCGTCCACGAGGAAGTCGAGCGTCATGCCGATGAGAAGCGGCTCGTCGTCCTCGCGTTCGACGTCGGGCGATGCCGGCGGCAGGCTCTTGGCGAATTCCTCGGCCTGGGCCAGCAGCGCGGCCTGGCCCTGCAGCGCACGCACGAACGTCGAGCCACCGTGTCCGTCGTTGCGGGCTTCGGCGATGGGCCTGCCGTCGAACACGACGGTGGCGGTGAAGCACAGCGTTTCCTCGCTCGCGAAATCCGCGACCCAGAGGTTCTTGAGGGTGATGCGGTCTTGTCGGGTGATGGTGTTCATGGAAAGTCCTGATATCGACCGGGTTGACGACACGCCCCTGACGGGACGCGCATACATCCCGTGGGTTGGAGGAAGGTGGCATCGATGCCCGGTGTGCAGCGTTCGCCGGTGAGATGCCGGGGCGAACTGGCGGGTGGCGTGGGTGGAGCCCACGGCAGCCTTGACACCCAGGCTGCGGGCTGTTGCCGATGCGTCGGCAATGCAGGAGTAAGGATCGCGCGGCCCGTCGGGCGCGTCGTGCATCAATCCGAAGCCGTCGATCCCGTCTTGTGCAGGCACTGCATCAGCCGCTGGCCCAGCCACGCGACGCACGGCACGGCCATGGAGTTGCCGATCGCCTTGTAGCGCGGCGCGTCGGTGGCGGGCTTGCCGCGGTACGGGACCAGCGTGTAGTCGTCGGGCATGCCTTGCAGCCGCTCGCATTCCACAGGCATCAGCCGACGTACCCGCCACTGCGACCAGTCGCCCGGGCCGGGGTCGTTCCAGTCGTAGCGGAAATGTGCCTCGAAGTCAGGTGCCAGCACATGCGGCTTGTCGGCACCGCCGCTGCTGGTGCGCAGCGCGGTCGAGACGCCATCGCCCAGTTCGGCGGCCAGGCCTTCGGCGCGACCGCGCAGCGCCACGCCGACCACCATCGGCCGGCCTTGGCCCGGCTTGCCGCCCCCCGTGGAGAGCGTCCCGGCAAGCTGGCCGTAGCCGGATTCCAGCCGCAGCTCGCCGCGGGAGTTCTGCGCGAACGCGATGGCCGGCACCACGCCGGCATTCGCGTGGCTGAGGCGATGTCCGCCGGCACGCAGCGTCG
>NZ_LMTS01000205.1:0-2624 GCF_001541225.1 Variovorax sp. WDL1
GGGTCAGGCCATAGAAGCGGCTGACCATCTCCGTGCTGGCGCCCAGGCGCAACATGCGATCGACCGTGGCGATTTCCTTCTCCACGTCCTGCGCCTGCTTGAGCAGCCGCCGGAGCACTTCGCGGTTGACGGTCACCGAGCACCAGGAGACGTTGGCGTTGGCCAGCACGCTGATCAGCGCAGGATGCTTGAGGGCGTCCAGGTCTTCCTCGCCAAACCCCATCAGCTTGCAGCGGCGCAGTTGCCCATTGCGCAGGTCGTAGAGGGCCTGGGCGATGACGGCCTGGTTGAGTGGGTGTGGTGCGGACATGCTGGCCTCCCTTGCTCAGGTTCCAGAACTCGCCGCGTCGGCTTCCAGGTCGCGCAGGCGCCGGGCCAGCCGCAGCAGCCGGAACAGCTTGACCAGCGCGGTGTCGCTCAATCGACGGGCTCCGGTGCTGCCACTTTGGCCCTGACCGTGAAGCAACCCCGGCAGGTCGATGACGACCTGCCCGTCGTCCAGGCCGACGTCGGCGGGCTGCTGACCGGCCAGGCAGGCCAGCAGCGCGAGGACGGCACGGCCACGCGACGCTGGGGCCTGGGTGTGGGCACGGCATGCGAAGCCGATGCCGTCGGGGCGGTCATCGATGCACTCGTCCAGCTCTGCCTCGTGCGCGATCTCGCGGGCGAACTGCGCGATGTGGATGCGCAAGCGGTCCGGCGTGTCCAGGCCGGGATCGATGTACCAGACATCGGAGATCGGATAGAGCCCACCGGCCTGCACCGGGATGGACTGCAGGACGCTCGCCGAAAAATCGGGCGGCAGCGCATCACCCAACTGATCGGCGAGCATGCGCTGGATGGACTGAAGCCGTTCGGTCGTCGGCGCCGGCGAGACGATGTGCTCGGCAAGTAGATCGCTGGCCGCCGTGGGGCTGGCCATGCCTGCCTGGTTGGCATCCGCGTCGCTCTCGCGCATCGAGGGGGCAGTCGCTGGCGGGTCTGCAGGCGGTGCAGGCATCGCGGCGGGCGGCGCGGTTACGGCTGGTGGACGCGCGACGGCCCCCGGATCAGGCAAGGCGGGCGGCTTCGAGGGCGGCGTCGGGTCGCTGACCAAGGCGCGTTGGCGGCTCTCGGATTCGGTCATGTCCAGGGCGAGCACGTCGTAGTCGATGCCCAGCAGTTCGGCCATCTGCCCGATCAGCTCGTCCTGCACGCGCTGCGAGGAGAATTCGTCGGCCTGAACATCAAACTGCGACAGCACCTCCTGGAAGAAGTCGTCGAAGTCCTGAGCCAGAGAGCGGCCCTTGGAGTAGTGCTCCCAGGTGCGCTCGCTGGCCTTGCGCATGACCGACAGCCGTTCGACCTGGTGGCGCCCCAGTCCGGCATAGAGCACGGTCGGGATCGCCGGCAGCAGGTAGCGCACGGCGTCGGCCATCCGGCTGATGTGCGACTGCTGCACGGGGTATCCGTCGGCGGCCAAGCGGCGGGCCAGTTCGGACTGGCTCAGCGGGATGCCGCTTTCCAGCTCGTAGAACTCGCGCGCCTTCTCCACGCCCAGGGCTCGCTCGATGAAGGTGAGACCGCCGCGCAGTTCGTTTTCCGCGAGATGCCCGGTCAGCGCGACGATCTCGCCGCGCTCGGGCCACGGGCGGAACAGGCACGATATGCGGAAAAAGCGCTCGTCCTTGGTCTCCGACCACAGTTCGCGCAGGATCGCCAGTCGCGTATTGCCGCCGTTGCGGATGATGTAGTGGTCCTCGCCTGGACGCCGGGTGATGGCCGGTGCGGCATCCAGGCCGCGCTCGCGGATCGATGCCTTGATTTCCTCATAGGCCGAATTGCGCTTCTTGCGCGGGTCGTGGTCGTAGGGACGCAACTGGTCCAGCGTCACGACCATGGGCGTGTCGGCGATCGGATCGCTCAAGGCCGTGGCCGGTGGGCCGTTGCGCTCGAACCCGGCGGCGAGCAGCTTGCCGGCCATGTCCTGCGAGGTCATGTCAGCCATGGCCGTACCCCTCGCAGTCCCCGCGACTGCCGGCTGGCGCCATGCGGGCCTCCCGCTCGGCGCGACGGATCTGCGCACGGGCGTTCAATTCGGCCCGGTGGTCGCTCGCGGTCGAGCTGGTGTAGATCGCGGCGCAGCCGGCCTTGGTGAACTTGAGGTGCCCGCCGCGCGTGCGCTTGACGTGCCAGCCTTCGCCCACCGCGAACTCGATCAGGGCGCGCAGCCGCTTGTGGCCGCGCGCCAGCTCATGTGCGTTCGCCATGGGGCCTCCCAGTATCAAGAGGACGTGGCGGGCGACCGGACACTGCGGCAAATCTGTCCAGCCATTGCGGGAACAGCTCGCTGGCGAGCACGCGCATCGTGGCGAGCGCGGCCGGCGCGACTCTGCCGAGTGGCTGGCGGTGCTCGACCCGATGCACCGGCAGGCCGCGCGTCGCGGCGCGCGGATAGGCTTCGATGGCTGGCACGTCGGTGGCGAGCACGCGGATGCCGGCGTGGTCCTGGAACAGGTCGCGCAAGGCCTGCTGGATCAGCCGCGCGTTGGCGGACACCGGGTGGACGCGGTTGATGAGCAGGTGCAGCGGCGGCGGTTCGATGCCCAGGTGCCGGTACGGCGCAATGTCTTCGAGCAACTGCA
>NZ_LMTS01000205.1:2634-3056 GCF_001541225.1 Variovorax sp. WDL1
GGCTGCGAGGATTTCCGGCGTGACGGGCGACAGCGCGAGATCGGACGCGAGCACCGCCATCTCCAGCAGCACGGAACGCGCGCCCTGGGTGTCGATCAGCACCAGGTCGTAGAGCGGAGCAAGCGCTGGCAGAAGATGCCGCAGCCGCAGGCGGCCATCCGGCGCATGCAGCAACAAGGTGTTCAGCTCACCCCGATCGTCGTTGGACAGCACCAGGTCCAGGCCCGCGATGATCGTGCGGGACACGAGCTGGCCGAGGTCGCGCTCGTTGAAGGCCAACAGCTCATAGATACCGCCCGGCGCGCGCTGGGTCAGCTCGTAGTAGGAGGACAAGGTGGGCTGCACGTCGAGATCGAGCAGCAGAACGCGCAGGCCCGCGTCTGCGGCGAGCCCGCCCAGGTTGGCGGCCGTCGTGGTCTTGC
>NZ_LMTS01000044.1 GCF_001541225.1 Variovorax sp. WDL1
GAATTCAACGCGCCATGGCGCGTCCTTGTGTGGAATGCAGTTTGGCGTGAGCTCCGGGTCCTTGCTCACCCCGACACTCGCGCACACGCACACGCACACGCACATGCTCATGCTCATGCTCATGCTCACCCGCGCACGCATGCCCCTGTTCCAGGCCTCGCGCAGCGAGGCCCCTGGAGGCCGAGCGCAGCGATGGCCCGACCGGTCCCCAATCCCCTCTGCGCGTGCCGAGGAGCGCAGCTTCAGGCGGA
>NZ_LMTS01000102.1 GCF_001541225.1 Variovorax sp. WDL1
GTTGTCGTCGACCACTCAAGATAATTGTCGCTGGCCACCAACCAGAGCCTCAGGAGATGACGGCGTTTTTCGACCTCGGCCCAGTCCTCGTACGCGGTGCGGGAATGCAGAATGAAATGGTTGGACAGCAGCTGAACGTCTCCGGGCTTGAAGGCCATGTCGAGATGGAGTTCCGGATCGACACAGAGGCTGTCCAGAAAATCCATGGCCTCGACTTGTCGAAGCGTGAGAGGCGGCACGCCAGGCAATGATTGCGCTTTCAAGATGGCACTGCGCACATAGTTGGCGATCATGCTCCCGTGCCAGGGGGCGAAGACGGGTATGGCTTCGAACGCCAGCTTCCCTTCCGGGATCTCCCCCCAGCGGGTGTAGTAGAACGGTTCGAGCAAGGTGCGCGCGTGGTCGGGGCGCCGACGGACCATCTCGTTCCACAACGTGGTAGAACTGACAATCGACGACAATCCGCCCGATTTGGAAGCCCGCAAGCACAGCAAGCCAACCATGTCGGCCAGGTCCGAGTGGTAGGGCAGGCGCGCATTGGTCTGATAGCCGCGCACTTCGGGATCTGCATAGTTCAAGCCGAGATTCGCCACGTGTCCAAGCACGTGCCCCTTTCCGTTCTGTGATAGCGCCTCCCCGAGGTGCTGGCCCAAGCCCCAGTACGCGATCGCAGATTGCCTTGGCGTATAGCGCTCTACGGGCACGCCGCGAAAGAGCTGAAAGCCTCTTCCATGCAAGATTTCGTGCTTTGCGCTGGTCAGGACAGCACTCAAACTCGGCAGCGAAAACATCGAGCGATCGATCGTCAGGATGTCGACACCTTTTGCATCCAGATGCGACACCGCCGCGTCGATCTCGCTGATCTCGTCGGCCGAGAACTCATGGATCCAGTCGTTGCGATGGACCAGCTCCGGCCCACGCCATGATTGCGCGTTCTCGAAGATCGGCAGATCTTCACTGCCAACCACGTCGGTTTCCTTTAAAGCATGCATTCCGGTTTCCTTAATAAATATCGGGTGTGCTCGACGACGAATTGCAACGAAGTCATGGTTCGGTTTGTGCGGCTTACTCAGGCTGCACGCCTGACAACTTGAATGCGGTGCGCCACTTCACAATTTCGCTGGAGATCATCTGGGCCGTGCTCGCAGGAGTTGAATCTGCGACCGCGCTGATTCCGGACCGGGAGAGCCGGTCCACAACCGCGGGCCGTCGCAGCACCTCGTTGAGCGCCGCGTTCAATCGGTCAACGACAGGTTTTGGCGTTTTGGCCGGGGCCATCACGACGTTCCAGGTGCCCACCTCGAGCGGCAACGCGGCAGCTTCGGCCAACGTCGGAATTTCCGGCGCGGCGGTCAGCCTTTTGTTGCTCATGACCGCGATCGCACGGAGCTTGCCAGCGTTCACCAAGGCCTGACCTGCCCCCAGTGACCCTCCCATAAACTGGACTTGACCTCCGACGAGGCCTTGGACCGCTTCGCCGGTGCCTTTGTAGGGAACATTCGCAGCAGATACGCCGGCCACGTTCTTGAACAGTTCGATGCCAAGATAGCTTGTGCTGATGCCAGCGGAGCCATAAAAGTACTTGTCCGGGCTATCTTTCAACCGCGCGATGAAGTCGCGGGCGTTTGCGGGCATCGATGGATTCGCAAACAGGACCAGCGGGACCGAGCCCACGAACGCGATCGGTTCGAAGTCCTTCTGGGGGTCGTACGGCAGACTCTTGAAGGTCGATATGTTCAGCGCATGGGTGGCCGCGGTGCCGAAGATGAGGGTGTAGCCGTCCGGGTTGCTGCGTGCAACAAACTCGCTCGCGACCACGCCGGTCGCTCCGGCACGGTTCACAACGACGATCGGCTGGCCGAGCACTTCTCCAAGGTCGTTGGACAACGCGCGCGCAAAGATATCGGTCTCGCCGCCCGGTCCGAACGGAATCACTAGAGTAATGGGCCGATTGGGGTAGGTTGTCTGCGTCCAGCCGATCACTGGCATGGCTAGGGCCAGGGCAGCTGCAATGGTCAGGCTGAATACGCGCAAAGACGAGCACAAGTTTTGGAGCAGCATGAAGGCCTTTGGCGAGTGAGATTGCAGAAGCTTAGTGCGCCAGTTCGGCAGCAATTTCCGAGGCATCGAAGACGGGGGGGCGGGGTCGCTGCTGCCAGGCCGTCATGTCGGCGTTGCGATCCGCGAAGGGCGCTGGCAGGCGACTAAAGCCGGGCGTGCGCAGCCACAATCTCAACAGGTGCCGCTTTCGCTCGGGCTCGGGCCAATCTTCATAGTCACCACGAGAATGCAGCACGACATAGTTGTTGAGGAACTGCATGTCGCCGGGCTCGAAACTCATGTCGAAGTAGTACGCCGGATCGTTGCAGAGGGCATCCATGAGGTCCATCGCTTCCACCTGGGCAGGAGTCAATGTTGCAACTTCCGCAAACCTCTGGGCGGATTCGATGAATGTTCGGTTGTAGCGAACAAACAGCCGCTCATCGAGGTAGTTGAAGCAAGGCGTGACGTAGTACGGTTTCTGCCCCGGGCTTTCTTCTCCGCGGCGGTCAACGCAGAACGGTTGACACATGACTTCCCAGAGGTCGGGGCGCTTCCTGACAAACTCGTTGTGCAAGGAAGCAGAACTCACGATGCGTGATGCGCCACCGGACTTGGCCTTCTGCAGGCACAGCAGCCCCACGACGTCGGTGGAGTCGTTGTGGAAAGGCAAGTGCAGTCTTGTCTGGTAGCCGCGTGCCTTCATCTCTGTCTTCCAGTCGGCTCCGAGGTCGCGCACGTGGCCCAGGATGTCGCCCTGCGCGTTCTGCGCGAAGGCCGGACCCAGGTGCGCACCAAGACCCCAGTAGATGCGGGCGGCATCGGCCTTTGAATAACGGTCGATGGGCAGGCCACGAATCAATGCGAAACCACGACCCTCTTCGAGTTGGCGGAGGATCTCCCGCATCTTGTGCGCGACGCTAGGCACGACGAAGTCGGTTTTCGAAAGGTGAGGAATTTCCAGATTTCTCGATCTGACCGCAGCCAGGGCCTCGTCAATTTCGTTGATATCCTGCGCATCCAGAGTCACGATCCAGCGTTCGTTGCGGGAGACATCTTCACTTTTCCACGCGCTCGGATGCAGGTAAGGCTTGGGATTCATGGTCGGTTCCATTGACAGTCAGGGGTAATCTCGGGTTTGTTCATCCGTCGCCGCAGCACCTTGACCGCTTCGTCGCGGTTTTCAAGCGCGAGGCGCCTGTGGATCGTTTCCGCACGCTCGCCATCGCCGGCTTGGATCGCCTCGACCAGCGACCGCCAATGGGCGATCGATGTCGTGCGGCGGTCCTGCGTAGCGAGACCGAGGCGCGCATAGCGGCCAATACGATGTGCGAAAGAGACGATCATTTCCGTGAGAGGCGGGCTTCGACCCATGACCGCGATCTCGATCGTTGTTGTGGCGCTCGCCCGTTCGTATCGCTCCGCGTCGTGCAGAGACTCTTCCAACTGCAGGAGCAGCACATCGAGTCGCTGGGCTGCGTTGTCCTCGACACGAATGGCAGCTCCTTTGGCCGCCAAGCCGACCAGTACGGCGCGAATCTCGAACAACTGTTCGACTTCTTCTATCGAAAGCGCTGTCACCCGCGCGCCGCGCTGTGGAGTGATCACTACCAGCCCTCGTTTTTCGAGAATGCGCAACGCTTCCCTTAGAGGGGAGCGGCTAACACCCCATTGAGCAGCGATCTGGTTCTCATTCAGCCGTGCACCGGGAGCATAGCGCTCCTCGATGATGTCGTGGGCCAGAGCATCGGCAATCTGCAAAGGCATGGTGCGATGCAGCGATTGGCTAAGGGCCTGTTCGGGAGGATCAGATAGGCGTGACGACATTCAGGAAAGTTTACGATAAATGCAGAATGTCGACATTAGGCAAAACCCGCGATTCTTGGAGAGCTTGGCCTTCGCAGGCTGCGGTTCGATCCCGATCGAAGGCGGGGCGTCCGCCGCATTCAGCGCGATATTGCCGCCGTTGTCGACCTGGCTCTGCTGCAAATTTTGGCTTCGGGTAGGCTACCGACCTTTGTGAT
>NZ_LMTS01000208.1:0-8298 GCF_001541225.1 Variovorax sp. WDL1
TAATTGACGCTCGCCGCTCAGAATAGTTGACGCCGGGCAGTCGGGCCATCGTCGTGGAAGAAGGGCTTTCAGCGTGGATTTTCTCCAGAGCCAAGGAGCTGAATTTCTTCGAGAATCAGGAAAAGGTCTCACTTGGGGTTCTCAAGACCATTGGTGAGTTCGTGAGTGGTTACGAAGTGGAGAAATGTCCGCTAAAGCTCTGGGAAAAGGCAATCCTGGATGGCTATGCTGTCTTTCGCCAGCTCAAGGAAAATCAAGGCGGCTGGATCATTGGAAACCGAGAACAACGCACCATCAAATACATGCCACTTGAGTCTGAAAAATGAAGATCCACCCGTTCGTTGATGCAGTTGCTTCTCTGCAGTTCGAAGACTGCTTCAATCCGTATTCGGATCGTTGTGAAGTTCATGATCGACGCGATGCACCACGTCGCCGTGCTGCTGCACTGTCCGCCATGTTGCGTCGTGCAACCGAGGAACCCGTAGACGCGATATGGATTGGACGAGACCTCGGATATCGCGGAGGACGCCGCACTGGGTTAGCCCTGACCGACGACCTTCACATAAGCCAGCACGCTAGGCGTTGGAATCTCGACCAGGTCGCCGAACGGCCGACGATAGGCAGTGCTGTGGCCGAACGAACCGCCGCGGTCATATGGGGCATGCTGGAACATATTGATGCCCGCATCTTCCTCTGGAACGTTTTCCCTCTGCATCCGCACGAATCAGGAGATCCGTTCACCAACCGGCAGCACAACGCGCGTGAGAGGCGAGCCGGCGAAGAACTGCTCCAACAGCTCATTGTCTTGCTACGTCCCTCTCGCATCGTCGCCATCGGCAACGATGCCGCCGCTGCGGCCCATCGCATCACGGATTCCGTACCCGTGATTTGCGTGAGGCATCCTAGCTATGGAGGACAGACCCAGTTCCAGAGGCAAATCTCGGAGCTCTATGGGCGCCCCATGAGCACTGGGTCGTTGTTTTGACGAGAGGCTTGGCTTCTTAGCGCGCAGCGATCGCCGCTTCAATCCAGCCCGACAGGTTGTCACTGATGTGGTTATAGGCCGCACTGCTCGTGGCCCCTGGTGGATCGTACATGCGGACGACGGTGGATAGCTTTCTACCGTCGTTCAAGGTAAATGAGTCAAATGGATTGGCCCCGGCAACTGATGGTTGCTGGTTGTGGTCCAGCAGCTTATGGACTCGTATCCCCAAGAGTCCCTTGCCACTATTCCATGACTGCTCAATCTCATATCGAATCCAGGGGCGATTCGCCGTTTCGGCTCCGACCAGAACAATTGTGCATGTCCGTCCTTGCAGCTGATCGTCGATCCAGCGCTTGATTGCGGCCTCGCCGCCTCGCTTCACTTCTTCCCATTTGTTATCGCTTGCTGGTTGGTTGCCCTCAACAACACCAATATTCCGTATCTTGGAGGCGCGCCAACTGTCGCGTTGATAGTGGAAGCTATAGAAGATTTTCCGTGGCATGGCGAGTCCTTTGTTGGATCATGTAAATCTGCAGAGGAGACTCAACTCGCTGCACCTTGAATGTTCAATGCGAGGTGCGTGTGAAAGAGTTGCGCGAAGTCCACATCACCAAGATCCGCATCGGCGAAATAACCTTGATCTTTGGCCAAGTTCAAGGCCGCCCCGCCTGGCGACGGTACGGGCAGAACTTTGGCGGCGGGGTGGAATTTCCTGAAGAGTTCATGCTCGGCTTCCACTCCTTCCATGCCGCCGATGAAAACAGCGGCAACGAGATCATCGCGCGACAGCATTTCTTCCCGCATTAGCAGCAGGCTCGCCTCTCTGTCACCGGCAACTGCATTGGTGAATACTACATTGTGAAAACGGTCGTTTTCTTCCGGGTAACGATCCTTGAAGAACGTGCTCTGATACAGAACCACGGCCCCAGAATAATCGACACCCAAATCCTCACAAATGCTCCAGATCATAGGCGTGATAGCGGGATGGCCTCCCCACACGATCTTGTGCTGACGAATGACGGCCATGACCAGTTCCCTCACAGCGCATTGGATGAGGAATGGATTGGCGGTCTCGTGATACGAGCCGCGGCCGACAAGTGGGACACTGGCTGAAAGGAAGATTGCGCTCACGATTCAGGCCTCCCAGTCCGCAAATTGCCATCCAGCCTCGCTGGCTTTGACCCACCGCGCAGAGTGGATATGCTGGCCCAGCCAGTCCAAATGCCCCAGCCACCGGGGATGCAAGCCAACATGATCGTAAACGACGGCAACCGATTGATCTGGCGAATTGGTGGATGCGTCATGCAACGTGGTCGACGTGGGGACACCAACTGTTGGGTAGACGACGACATTCCGGCCATCCGGCAGTCGGATATAGACCGCCTTGTTCGGTCCAACGCCGACAAGTTGACCGCCAATCGTTTGAATAGCGTTGCGCAAATTGCTCACTAGATTGACGGAACGGACCGCATGGCTTTGGCTGCGAACTTCTTCGAGCTGTAGACAGATTCGCTCCACAGCGCTGTCCGCGAGGCGTCCTGTGGCCGCATCCACTTCGTCGGGCAACAATTCTGCGCGACTGGCGGTGGCTGTTCGCGCAGATGGCGTGCAGTCTGGCCAGCCAACCCGTAAGACGCTGATGCCTTTCGCCAGAGCGCGTCCGAACTCTGCGCTTGTCCAGCGGCTTTCAAAGTAGCCTGGCGTGTCAAGCATCACAAGAACGTCGGAATCGCAAAGGCGATGCCATAGCATCGTCTGAAAATCTTCCGCAGGTGGAATCCCATGCGTATCGAGAAACACATCGAATAGCCGAGCAGATAAGGCGTCAAAGAGCTGCAAGGCTGCCTCACGGGCTTCGCCCCGGCGGTAACTTACGAACACTCGACGCTGGCGAGGTAGCAACCCCGCACACTCAAGTAAAGCGGTCGCGACACGCTGTGACCCGTTGGCGGCATAGGCTAAGCAGTTGAGAGGTCGCAGTAATTCAGGAATCTCTGCGTTAACTCGATTGACGTCGGATGCTATCGGCAGTAGCGGGATGCCTCGCTCCAGCAACTTCGCCACGTTGGCGAGAGGTGGATTGTCGCCCCCGAAAAATACTGCAGCGGATGAGCGCTGTTGGTCGGGGTTAAACGCTTCCGGGCGCACCTCCCATCCAACTTCATGTCCTAGTCGCAAGTTGAACATGCCTACGGCAGTTCCGACGATTTCTTCAAGCTCAGAAATCTGGGCGTCGGTTGGCGAACCAAGCACTGCAAGTTGATAGAGGGCGGCCATGCTCTTCCTTGTGATTTCAGTGTTCTCGCCTATCTGACCTTACGAAACCCAATGCGGGAATCTCCTTCAAAGATAGCCGATTTCGGGCGTCCCCGGTCGGGCCGCGCTGTCGTGCTACGCATCAAGCCCCGCTGCGCGAGTCTCGCCCCTGCGGGCTTCCATCGTTCCCTCGCGACGCTCGGCTGACGCCTCCGGCCCTGCTGGGCCTGCGCGCTCCGCTTGCCAGGGTTCGTGTATGGCATGGGGCGGTCTTGCTGTTTCCCTTCACCGTACCACGGCGTTCTCGCCGTCAAGGGCGGCGCGCGCCATGCGCGCTTGCGTCCTGGCGGCCGTCTGCGACCCCTGACTGCTTGCGCTGCGCCGTGCTGGCACCGGTTCCGGGCAATTCCGCCCGAGCAACCGGAGCACGATCATGTCGCAACTGACCCTCACTCTCGACACCCCGCTGATGGTGCGCGATGGCCGTGGGCGCTATCGGCTGGCGGACGCCGACCAGATTCTGGAAGCCGCGCGCCAGGTCATCGAACAGAAGATGCAGCGCGGCGAGGCGTTCACTTCGCCGGAGGCGGTGAAGGACTACCTGCGCGCCAAGCTGGCCGGCTTCGAGCACGAAGTCTTCGCGGTGTTGTTCCTCGACACGCGCCATCGGCTGATCGACTACGTGGAGATGTTCCGCGGCACGATCGACGCCGCCGAGGTGCATCCGCGCGAGGTGGTGAAGCAGGCGCTGCGGCTCAATGCGGCGGCGGTCATCGTTTCGCACAACCATCCGAGCGGAAACTCCGAGCCGAGCGCGGCCGACAAGGCGATGACCTCGCAGCTTCGGCAGGCGCTGGCGCTGGTGGACATTCGCACGCTGGATCACGTCATCGTTGCGGGGACTCGCACCACGTCATTCGCCGAACGCGGCCTGCTTTGACCATTGGGGGCTTCGGCCCCCTTTTTGCTGCGCCCGGCGGCGCAACTCCGGCCCTCGCGGGCCTGCGCGTGCTGCGCACTTGCCGAAAACCCGGGTGCGTGGAGGTGCGAGGGAGGCGGTCTTGCTGTTCCCTTCATCGTGCCACGGCGTTCTCGCCGTCAAGGGCTGCGCGCCGATGGCGCTTGCGTCCTGGCGGCCGTCGTTGACCCCTGACTGCTTGCGCTGCGCCGTGCCCCGGAAGGGTCGGGCAATTCCGCCCGGCTTCCTTTCAGGAGTTCACCATGAACAACGCACTCATCACCGACGAGCAGCGCATCGTGTTGCTGGCCAACGGCCGCGAATCCTTGGAGAACCCGGACTTCGATCCGGCCCCCGTGGTCAAGCTGTTCACGCCGGACGCCGGCGCGACCTGGCTGCTGACCGAGATTGATCCCGATGACCACGACCACGCCTTTGGGCTGTGCGATTTGGGCCTGGGGATGCCGGAAATCGGCTGGGTCAGCCTGCAGGAGCTGGCGGCCGTGCGCGGGCGGCTCGGGTTGCCGGTCGAACGCGATCTGCACTTCCGTGCCGAGAAGCGCCTGAGTGCCTATGCGCGCGATGCGCGGCTGGCCGGGCGGATCATCGAATGATTTCGCGCGGGGCGTCGCAAGATGCCTCGTTCAAGGTTTCAGGAGATCCGGCAGGCAGTCGGCGAATGCCGGCTGGATCTTACTCACGGGCTTGGCCACGGCCTCGTCGCCGGTGAGGACTGCCATCGTCATGCCGGTCATGGTCGTCAGACCGTTCGAGCTGCGCAGTACCTGTAGCGCAAGATCGACCGGGAAGCCGTCGGCACTGCGCCGCAGTGGATGAATGCCGCCATGCACGAACGAGTTCATGCCGTGCCAGGTCACATCCTTGAAATGCGAAAGCATTTGGTGCGCAGCCGCCGGCGCGCCTTGTCCGACTCGCTTGCCGATCTGCTCAATCATTTCGCTGGCGCCAGGCAAGTTCTTGGCCGCCTGTTCGCTCTGCAGCGTCAGTGGCGCCAGCAGCTTGTCGATCGCTGCGTCGCTGGCTGCGTAGAGCAGCCACATTGCCCGCGTCAGGGCCTCGAACTGCAGGCGCATGAGGCCGACGGCGGACGAGGGTAGTCGCAGCGCCATCAATGCTCGCATCGCTGTTGCATGCTCCATAGCGACCAGGCACATGCCAAGAGCTGACTCGCCACGGGGCGATCCATCGAAATCGGCGTCGCCCAGTAGTTCATCCAGACGTTCGTGCAAGGCATTGGAGCGGTGGAGCATGTGCTCCAAACGATCGTCGTTGTTGATGATGGTTTCCTCCATAGAGGGATCGTAGGACAGTCGTGCGTCCCCGGCCAAGAAACATGGCCGGTCGCGCTGTCGTGCTGCGCATCGAGCCTCGCTACGCGAGTCTCGCCCCCTTCGGGCTTCCATCGTTCCCTCGCTCCGCTCGGCTGACGCCTCCGGCCCGGATTCCTAGATCCGGGCCTGCGCGCTTCGCTTGCCGTGCGGTCGGCGTATTGAGGGGCCGTGGCCATGTCCAGCCGTCTCCCCTGACTTCATCACCTTCACCGCGACTGTAGCCCGCGGCCGTGTGCCGTCAAGGCGCGCAGGGCCGTGTCCTCGGCTGCGCCTGCGGGCCGCACCCACCCTGCGCTTGCCTCCTTGACGGCCCCCGTCCGCGCGCTCCTGACCGTCGCGGGCGATGAACTCAGGAAAGACGGTGGCAACAGGGCCAACCGGGTTCCTCGTGCCGACCGCACCGAACAGCCGAAAGGCTGGGCTTCCGAATCTAGGAATCCGGTATGCGGTGAACAGCAAACCCTTTTTTCTTTGTCAGGAGAAATGCCATGCAACTCGCATCCCGCTTCGCTTCCCGTTCCCCGGTGCTGCGTTCGGAACGTCCCTTGTCCGATGACCAAATCCGGGCCGTGGCCCCGTCCATCTACGCGGAAGCCCCGCACGAAAGCCGCTCCGAGCGGTACAGCTACATCCCCACCGCCACCGTGCTGCAAGAACTGCGCGGGGAAGGCTTCGAGCCTTTCATGGTGACGCAAACCCGCGTGCGCCACGACGACCGCCGTGACTACACCAAGCACATGATCCGGCTGCGCCACGCCAGCCAGATCAACGGCCGCGAGGCCAACGAAATCATCCTGCTGAACTCCCATGACGGCACCAGCAGCTATCAGATGCTGGCCGGGATGTTCCGCTTCGTTTGCAGCAATGGCCTTGTCTGCGGTGACACCGTGGCCGACGTGCGCGTACCGCACAAGGGCGACGTGGCGGCGCAGGTGATCGAAGGCGCTTACGAAGTCCTGCACGGCTTCGACCGGGCGCAGGAATCGCGCGATGCCATGCGCGCGATCACGCTGGACGCCGGGGAATCGGAAGTGTTCGCCCGCGCTGCGCTGGCGTTGAAGTACGACGAGGACAAGCCCGCGCCCATCACGGAATCGCAAATCCTGAGGCCGCGCCGCCATGACGACGACCGCCGCGACCTGTGGAGCGTGTTCAACCGCACGCAGGAGAACTTGACCAAAGGCGGCCTGTCCGCCCGCGCCGCGAATGGCCGCCGCCAGACCACCCGGCCCGTGCAGGGCATCGACCAAAGCGTGCGCCTGAACCGCGCCCTGTGGCTGCTGGCCGATGGCCTGCGCCAGTTGAAAGCCTGAATCCCCACGCGGCAGGGGCAGGCAGCAGCCCTTGCCGCTTCTCTCGCTGCTGCACCCCAACCGCAAGGAGTTATCACCATGAACGCCGTACTCAAAACCGAAGCCGTCGCCATCGAAGCCGCCGCACCGCTGGAAGTGGCCGACCCGACCAAGAACCTGATCTTGGTCCCCCTCTCGCAGTTGTTGCCGCGCCGCTCCAAGCGCAACGTCCGCACGACCCCGCGCCAATCCATCCCCGAACTGGCCGCGAGCATTGCCCGCATCGGCCTGCTGCAAAACCTGATCGTCATCCTCGCCGCCGATGGCGAGCAATACGAAGTCGTCGCAGGCGACCGTCGCCTGACCGCCTTGAAGCTGCTGGCGAAGAAGAAGCGCATCCCCGCCGACTACGAAGTGCCGTGCCTGCTGGTGGCCGATGCGTCCGCCCGCACCGTCAGCCTCGCGGAGAACGTGCAGCGCGAGAACATGCACCCCGCCGACCAGTTCGCGGCCTTCGCCGCGCTGGTCAAGGAAGGCCGCTCGGTGGAGGACATTGCCGCAGACTTCGGCGTGTCCCCGCTGGTGGTGCAGCGCCGCTTGAAGCTGGCGAACGTCTCGCCGCGCCTGCTGGCCGATTACCGCGCCGGAGCCGCGACGCTGGAACAGTTGATGGCCTTGACCATCACCGACGACCACACCGCGCAGGAAGCCGCGTTCTATGGTGCGCCGGAATGGCAGCGCAGCCCGTCCAAGCTGCGCGAGCGCCTGACCGAGCGCGAAATCGACGCCGCGCACGCGCTGGTGCGCTTCGTCGGGCTGGACGCCTACCGGCAGGCAGGCGGCGGCATCCGCCGCGACCTGTTCGCAGAAGGCGATGCCGGAACCTACCTCACCGATACCGCAGTGCTGGAAACGCTGGTGCGCGACAAGCTGGCAATGCTGGCCGAGGACGTGCGCGCCGAGGGATGGGCATGGGTGGAGGCCGTGCCGCATCTGGCCTACGAGGAACGGCAGGCGTTCCAGAACGCCCCGCGCCACCGCCGCGAGCCGACCAGCCGCGAGGCTCGCCGCATCGCCTCGCTGGAAACCCGCCTCGAAAAGATCGAAGCCGAACTGGAAGAAGCCTGCCAAGTTGAAAGCAGCGAGGACGAGGCCAAGGCCGAGAAACTGGAACAGCGGCGCGATCAGGTGGTCGGGGAACTGCAAGACGCGGAGGACGCCTTACAAGGCTATGCCCCCGAAGTGCGCGAGGTGGCCGGTGCCATCGTCACCATCGACCGCAGCGGCGAGGCCGTCATTCATCGCGGCCTGCTGCGCGAAGCCGAGGCGAAGGCGCTGCGCACGCTTGAAAAGCTGCGGCGCGGTTTCGGCAGCACCGAAGGCGAAGCCGCCAACGACGAGCACGAGGACGCCGACGACGCGCCCAAGGCCGCGAGCCTGTCCGACCGGCTGGGG
>NZ_LMTS01000208.1:8343-19806 GCF_001541225.1 Variovorax sp. WDL1
CGCACGGCGGCGCTGCAAATCGAAGTCGCACGGCATCCGCACGTCGCGCTGGCCGCGCTGGTGCATGGCATGGTGCAGAAGGTCTTGCAGCCCGACGCCTACGGCGATGGACTGCCACTCGGCGTGCGCCTCACGGCGCAAGACCGGCTGGAAGGCATGGCCCCGGACTGGCCGGAATCGCCTGCCGCCGTGGCGCTGCGCGAACTGCAACAGGTAGCCGGTGAAGCCTTGCCGGAGGACAGCGCCGAACTGTTCGCCGCGCTGCTGGCGAAGTCGCAAGACGAACTGGTGCGGCTGCTGGCCGTGTGCGTGGCTTCCACGGTGGACGTGGTGACGCCCCGTGCCACGCCGCACCAGCCCGGCAAGGAACTGGCGCAGGCCGTGGGCCTCGACATGGCCGCATGGTGGAAGCCGACCGCAGAAGGCTACTTCAAGCACGTTTCCAAGGCCGTGATTCTGGATGCCGTGGGCGCGTTTGCACCGGAATTCGTCACCCGGCTGGCGAAGCTCAAGAAGGCCGACATTGCCAGTGAGGCCGAGCGGCTGGCCGATGGCACCGGCTGGATGCCCGCCATCTTCAAGGCCGAAGGCCCGCAGGAGGCCGCGCAGGAAGAAGGCCCGGAGCAGGACGCCCCGGAGGATACCGAGGCAATGGCGGATGAACCCGCCGAGGCACTGGCCGCTTGACCCGCGCCGAAGGCAAGCGCCCCGGCCTCGACCGGGGCGCTTCGCTTTGTGTGGTGGCGCATCGAGACGAAGGAATAACCGCGATCAGCACCGCGCCCAGGCCGTTCCGCCCTGGGCGCGGTGGACGCGAAATCCGGGTGCGACAGTGGCCGCGCCCGGTGTTCAAGGCCAATAGCCGAATTAAAACGCCGCCGCCTTCGCGCTGGCTCAGGCGGCGGCGTTGAAGGCATCGCTGTAGTGCGCGATGCCTTCCGGCACTGTCCCATGCAGGGCCAGCGCCATGAAATAGCCGGGCGGCACGCCCGGCAGTTGCAAGCCCGCATGGGCCTGGAAGCCAAAGCGCGTGTAGTACGTTGGATCTCCCAGCAGCACGCAGCCTGCGGCCTGCATAGCCCGCAGTTCAGACAGCGCCTGTTCCATCAGGCGCGAACCGATGCCTCGCCCCTGCCTTGGCGGCAGGACGGAGATCGGCCCCAACCCATACCAGCCCTCGGTCTTTCGCCTGTGCTCATGGGTGATCGTTACTGGCGACAGCGCGACGTGACCGACGACGCGCCCATGTTCTTCGGCCACGATGGAAAGCGTCAGTTCGTTGGCGGCACGCAAGGCGCGCACGATGAATTGCTCGGTGTGGCTGGTGTGTGGTGCATCAGCGAAGGCGGCGGTCGTGACCGCTTCGATGGCGGCAATGTCGTCGGCGGTTTCGTGTCGGAGCTGGATGGTCAGGGTGTGCCACATGAGATTCAGACGCCCATCGCCATGACCCAGCCCACCAGCCCGGCTAACAGCACCACGAGCGCCGGCGGCACGCGCCCCACCGTCAGCAGTCCGAACGAGAGCAGCGCCAGCCCAAAATCCGCCTTGCTGTGGATGGCACTCGTCCATACCGGGTCATAGAGGGCGGACACCAGAATACCGACCACGCCGGCGTTGATGCCGCGGCCATGGCCGTCTGGATGCCCGCGCGGTGGCGCAGCCCTTCCCAGAACGGCAGTGCACCGACCAGCATGAAAAAAGCGGGGAGGAAGATCGTGCCCAGGAGTGCCAGCCCGCCGATCCAGCCATGCAGCGGTCCGTGGGCGACCGCGCCGAGGTAGGCCGAGAAAGTGAACAGCGGCCCCGGCACGGCCTGCGCCGCACCGTAGCCGGCCAGGAAGTCGGCATTGCTCACGACGCCGCTGGGCACCACCGAGGCCTGCAGCAGCGGCAGCACAACGTGTCCACCGCCGAAGACCAGTGCACCGGAGCGGTACACCCCTTCCAGCAGGGCTATCGTGGACGAGTCCGTGGCTGCCGCCCACAGGGGCAGCCCGACGAGCGGTGCGGCAAACAGCAGCAGCGCCACGATGCCCAGCTTGCGCGAGACGGGGTAGCTGTGGGCGTGGCCGCCGCCGGGTTGCGCGATCTTCAATGTCCACCAGCCCAGCAGCCCTGCCACCGCGATGGCGGCAAGCTGTCCCGCGGCCGAGGGCAGGACCATGGTCAGCAGCGCCGCCAGAATGGCCAGCGCGGCGCGCGGCCGGTCCGGGCACAACGACTTGGCCATCCCCCAGACCGCTTGCGCCACGATGGCCACGGCGACGACCTTGAGCCCGTGCACCCAGCCGGACTGGGCCAGCCCCTGGTACTCGGCGATGCCAAAGGCGAACAGGATCAGCGCAATCGCCGATGGCAAGGTGAATCCGGCCCAGGCCGCCAGCAGCCCCAGCCAGCCCGCGCGGCCCAACCCCAGCGCCATACCGACCTGGCTGCTGGCCGGCCCCGGCAGGAACTGGCACAGGGCGACCAGATCGGAGTAGCTGCGGTCATCCAGCCAGCGGCGACGCTCGACGAACTCCGAGCGGAAATAGCCCAGATGCGCGATCGGCCCGCCGAAGGAGGTCAGCCCCAGCTTGAGGAAGGCGCCGAAGACTTCGACGGGTGAGCCGCGCGCGGCAGCGGCCTCATGCTGCAAGGTGTTGGTGGAATCTGTCATTTGTGCATCGCCTCCCCGGTGAACTCCCGGATGCGGTCCTTGGCCAGCGCCAAGCCTTCCTTGCCCTTGGGCGTGATCGTGTAGAGCTTGCGCACGGTGCGCCCTTCACGCTCCTGGCGGGAGACGAGGTAGCCGTCGCGCTCCATCTTGTGCAGCATCGGGTACAGCGTTCCGGGGGAGAGGCGGTAGCCGTGGTGGGCCAGCTCGTCGATCATCCATTGCCCGTAGATCTCCTGCTCGGCTGCGTGGTGCAGCACATGCAGGCGGATCAGCCCCGACAGCAGGTCGTGGTGCTCCATGGCACGTGGAGTAGGTTTCTCTTTCATATCGAATATCGATAACGAAATTCGATAATACCAGCCTCACTTCAGATTGCCTGCCGCTTGTGCGGGAGGTCTCAGACCCTGCGACCCTCCGCATCCACCACGGCTTCGCCGTCTTCCTTGCGGAACGCGCCGCGCTGCGGCTGCGGCAGGATGTCCAGCACGGCCTCCGAAGGCCGGCACAGGCGCGTGCCCAGCGGCGTGACCACAATGGGCCGGTTGATGAGGATGGGATGCTGGAGCATGAAGTCGATCAACCGGTCATCGCCCCACTGCGGGTCGCCCAGGCCCAGTTCGGCATAGGGCGTGCCTTTCTCGCGCAGCACGGCGCGCGCCGATACGCCCATTGCGGCGATCAGCACCATCAGCGTCGCCCGATCGGGCGGGGTCTTCAGGTACTCGATGACCGTGGGCTCCTCGCCGCTGTTGCGGATCAGGGCCAGCACGTTGCGCGAGGTGCCGCAGTCGGGATTGTGGTAGATCGTGACGGTGCTCATGGGAGTGACCTGGTTGGTTATCGGGTGGCGGAGTTCGGGCCGCATTCGTACCAGCCGCGCGAGCGGTTGACCACGCGCACGACCAGCAGCATCACGGGTACCTCGATCAGCACGCCGACCACGGTGGCCAACGCCGCGCCGGACTGGAAGCCGAACAGGCTGATGGCGGCGGCCACGGCCAGCTCGAAGAAGTTGGAGGCACCAATCAGCGCCGAGGGACAGGCAATGTTGTGCTGCTCGCCCAGCCGACGGTTGAGCCAGTAGGCCAACCCGGAGTTGAAGAACACCTGGATCAGGATCGGCACCGCCAACATGGCGATCACCAGCGGCTGGCGGATGATGGCCTCGCCCTGGAAGGCGAACAGCAGCACCAGCGTGAGCAGCAGCGCCGCGATCGACAGAGGGCCGATGCGCTCCAGCGCCCGGTCGAAGGCGGCTTGGCCCTTGCTCAGCAACGCGCGGCGCCAGAGCTGGGCCAGGATGACCGGAATCACGATGTACAGACCGACCGATACCAGTAAGGTGTCCCACGGCACCGTAATGGACGATAAGCCCAGTAGCAGGCCCACGATTGGGGCGAAGGCGAAGACCATGATGGTGTCGTTCAGCGCCACCTGCGACAGCGTGAACACAGGATCGCCCCCGGTCAGCCGGCTCCAGACGAACACCATTGCCGTGCAGGGTGCGGCGGCCAGCAGGATCAGGCCCGCGACATAGCTGTCGAGCTGGACGGAGGGCAGCCACTGCGCGAAGACCTGGCGGATGAAGATCCAGGCGAGTAGCGCCATCGAGAAGGGTTTGACGGCCCAGTTGACGAACAGCGTCACGCCGATGCCGCGCCAATGCTGCTTGACTTGGCCGAGAGCGCCGAAGTCCACCTTGAGCAGCATGGGAATGATCATCACCCAGATCAGCAGGCCCACCGGCAGGTTGACCTGCGCGATCTCCATGCGGCCGATGGCATGGAACACGCTGGGCGCGAACTGGCCGAGCGCGATACCGGCGACGATGCACAGCAGTACCCACACGCTCAGGTAGCGCTCGAAGACGCTCATGGTGGGGGCGGCCGGCACGCGGCTGGCCGTTTGGGTTCCAACACTCATCGCGCAGACCTCACTTCGTGCCGATGCTGCGCAGCTCGTGCTGCAGCGACATGGCATCCAGGCGTTGCATCGGCAGCGACAGGAATAGCTCGATGCGCCGGCGCAAGGTCAGCGCCGCATCCGTGAATGCCTTGCGCTTCTGTTCGTCGGTGCCCTCGACGGCTGCGGGATCAGGCACACCCCAATGCGCCGACATCGGGCGTCCCGGCCACACGGGGCAGACCTCGCCGGCGGCGTTGTCGCAGACCGTGAAGATGAAATCCAGCTCCGGCGCACCGGGCGCCGCGAACTCGTCCCAGTTCTTGCTGCGGTAGCCGGCGGTCGGCATGTGCAGCCGCTCCAGCGTGGCGAGCGCCAGTGGGTGGACTTCGCCCTTGGGGTGGCTGCCCGCCGAGTAGGCGCGAAAGCGCCCCTGGCCCAATTCATTGAGGATGCCTTCGGCCAGGATGGAGCGGGCCGAGTTACCCGTGCAGATGAACAGGGCGTTGTAGGTCTTGTCGGTGGTCATGGGTATCTCACATCAGCAGCAGGAGGAAGCCGGCTTCACCGCAACGCCCACCGGCTTGCCGCGCACCGGGGTACAGCACGCTGCGGCGGAAGTCGCTGCAGGCGCCGCTTCGTTAAAGACCGGAATGTTGCCCAGCGTGTGGAAGTGCTCCCAGGCCACGCCCTGCGGATCGGTGATCCAGTGCTTCTCGCTGCGCGCGTAGCAGCAGGTCGTGGTGCCCTCGTCCAGCAGCGTCATGTCGGCCGCCTCGGCGCGGGCCTTCAGCACCGCCAATTCCTCGGCATCGTCGGTCTGGATACCCAGGTGGTCGATGCCCGGCTTGTTGCCACGTGTGGAGATGGCGAAGTTGACCGGCGGGTCTTCGAGCATCCATTTGGCGTAGTCGCCTTCGACGCGCGCGGGCTGCGCGGCGAACAGTTGGGAATAGAAGCCGATGCTGCGGTTCAGGTCATCGACGTGCAGGTGGACGTGAAAGCGCTTCATGGGGGTGATCCTTTCAGCAGGAAGTACAGGCAGAGGAGGATTCGGTGACCTCGCACGCGCCGCCCTGGCAGCAGTGCTCGGTCAGATAGCCGAGCAGCCCATTCATCTGGGTGAAGTCGGCGCGGTAGATCAGGTTGCGGCCCTGCTGCTCGATGGTGACCAGGCCGGCATGGGCCAGTTCTTTCAGGTGGAAGGACAGGGAGTTGCGGGCCACGTCGAGCTGGTCGGCGAGGACGCTGGGTGTCAGCCCTTCGGGGCCGGCGACCACCAGGGCGCGGAACACGCGCAGCCGCTGGGTATGGGCCAGGGCGCCGAGGGCGGAAATGGCTTGGGTCTCGTTCATGATTCGATAATACAACATTTATTGAATCATTGGCAAAACGCTTCAATTGAATGGAGCCTGCGCGCTTGCGAGGCTTGACTTTCAAGACAGTTGCTCACGCCTTCGCGCCTGCGGCGCTGCGCGCTTCGCTTGCCTCCAGGGGAAAGCCCTGCGGGCTATCCCCGCCGCGCGCAGCTTGGCGCCCCTCGATGTGGCCGAACCGGCTGCGCCGGATCGGCCCGTCCAGCGCCCCGCCGCGATGAACGGGGCGCTGGCGAACACGCTGGCGCTTGCTGCGGCAGGTTGTGCAGGTGCGTGCCGTCCTCAACGCTGGCGGTTCCTGCCCATCACGTCACGAAGGACGGTTCACGGACAACCCGCCCGGCATCGCTATGGAGCTTCCACGCCACGCCTCAAGACCGGCGCCGCAAGGTGTGGTGGAGGCGTTCTCGCCTGTCGTTGCGGGGTTGACCTCGCCCGCGTCAGCGGGCGAGCCGGAGAAGCCTTCGAGCGGGGATGCCGAGCAGGCCCTATCTCCTTTCGGAGCGGTTCGACCCAAGGCGTCCTTGTCTCGTTGTGAATCCTGGCGGTGGCGCGGCTGCGCCTCGGGCTTCATGGCTGCAACCGTCCGGCGAAAACAATTTCCCCGCCGCTGCACGGCTTCCTCGCGCAGCAAATTCTTTTCGCCTCCCGGCTCTCCACTGCGTTTCGACCGCAAGCGGTGCGGCCAGCCCGTCCCCTGCCGGCCGGATCACAACAAGGACGCGATGGGCGCGAACCTTGTTCAACCGAAAGGAGAAAACATCATGGCCAACATCGGCACCTTCACCGCAGACAAAGACGGCTTCACCGGCACGCTTCGCACCCTGACACTCAACGTCAAGGCCAAGCTGGTTCCCAACGACAAGGGCAGCAGCGAGAACGCCCCCGACTTCCGCCTCCAGGCCGCCGGCCACGACATCGGCGCGGCGTGGAAGAAGACAAGCGAGGCCGGGCGCGATTACCTGTCCGTGACCCTCGACGATCCTTCGTTCCCGGCTCCGGTCTATGCCCGCCTGATCGAAGGCGAGGACGGCACGCACGACCTTATCTGGTCGCGCAGCAAGCCCCAGGCGGCGTGACCGCCGCAGCGCCCCGCCCATCGCGGCGGGGCGCTGTGCTGCTGGTCGCAGCACATCACAACGTCACGCGCGCGGCTTCGCCGCGTCGCGTTCCTTCAACACCGCCTCCAGCTCCTGGCGCACCTGCGCCAGCAGTTCGTCGGCCTTGTGCGGGCTATTGCCCGCATAGGCCAGCGTCAGCAGTGTGAGCGGATGGATCTCCATCACCTCGCACAGCTCGGCCAGCTTGTTCAAGGTCGGGCTTTTCAGGTCGCGTTCGAGGGTACTCATATAGGTACGGCTGGACACGTCAGAGAAGGCTTCCTGGCTCAAGCCACGGGCCTTTCTAACTGTCTTCAACGCCTTCGCCAATGAGTTCCCAGCCGCCACCTATGGTTTCCCTCGAAAAACCAAGATGACAGCCCATTGCGTCCTATAGAGCTACAATCTATAGTGTTCATTTGGTGTTCTACGTTTTTGTGCCTTTACGGAAATCCGCATCGGCGGGTTCCAGCAAAGCCACGCAAGCGCATCCGCGCTTGCGCACGAAGGCGTAAATCCGGTTTGGCGGTTCTGCGCTTGGGCGTGAAACCGCATCCGTGCATCATTGGATTTGTGGGATTGCCGACCATGCCCCAGCCACTCGCCACCGTCCCGGAGCGCGCGCAACTGCTCGCCAACGGCGAGGCCCGCGCCGCTGGCCGGGCCATCGACCCGGTGCCCGTGGTGCGGCTGTTCACGCCGGACGCGCATGTGACCTGGCTGCTGGCTGCGCTCGATCCCGCCGATGGCGACACCGCCTGGGGCCTCATCGACCTGGGAATCGGAATGCCGGCGCAAGGAACCGTCAAGCTGTCCGAGCTGGCTGGCATCGTCGGGCCGCATCAGCAGCCCGTGATGCGCGACCTCTATTTCCGCCCCACGCGCACGCTGTCGGAATACACCCGGCTGGCCGAGCGCGACGGGGCCATCCCGGACTGAGTACGGCCTACTGTGGCTTTCTCAGTCTGGTGTCATGCCGGATAGGTCTTAATCGGCACTCTTGCGGCATACCCCGGCAAATCTGATCGAAACAGTCATGATGTCCGGCCTGGGCTGCGGCAGGCTGGCCTGTACGGCGTCCCACGGTCGGGGCGCTGCCACTGCCACATTGAGACGGAAACCGCAACGCATCGGAGCCAATTGGTCTTGACAACCCGAGCCACAATTTTTACCCATGACGTTCTGACGATGGCGATGTAGCGCGTAGCCCGGCCGTGGCGGCGATTCCTGTTCCCAGGAGGTTGCGTCATGGCCGATCGCGCCGCCGAGTCTTGGTATCCGACTGCCGCGTATCTGTACGTGCTGCATCTGGACAGCCTTGCGCTCGCCTGGGAGTACCTGCGCAGGCACCCCGACTACCGGCTCGATTGGCTGCGCCATCGTCGCCGGTCACAGGCAGCACAGGACGCGGCGCATCGCTGGGGCCTGCGCCTGCTGGAAGACCCGGCCCTGGATGCGCGCGACGCGCATCCGGCCTGGCAGCCCGGCCACGCTGCCGTGGTGCAACTCTACCCCGATGCCGATCCGCCCGTGGATGCCGAATCCTTCGCGTTCTGGCGTATCCCCGGCCATAAGCAACTGCTCCACGATGGCAAGGGGCTGGCGCTCACCGCACGCAGCCCCGGCCATTGCCTGCGCTTCGCGCTCGCGCCTGGACTGGAAGACGGCATGGCCGTCGCCTATGCCCACCGCGGCGGCGCTGCCGCGCCTGCGCGCGGTCATGTGTTCGGCGCGGCACTGGCCGATGCCAGACGTAGGCCGACACCTGCCGCGCTGCTGGAACTGCACACCTTGCAGGCGCTCGACGCGACCCTGGCGGGTGCGTCCTTGCGCGACGTGGCCGAAGGTCTGTTCGGCGCCGATGCCGTGGCCGCCGACTGGCACGCCGATGGCGATCTGCGTGCCCGCGTGCGCCGCCTGGTGCGGCGCGGCGATGCGTTGATGCGCGGCGGCTACCGCCGCCTAGCACAACTGTCGCCGCTTGAGAAGGGACGTTTTGATGGAGACGCAAAACGTCCCTGAGCAGAGCAGCTTCGTTTTCTGAGACTGGCTTCCATCCGGTTGCGCTGTGTGGCCGGAGCTTTGCAACCGATGGAGGTTCATCTCATGCGTCCCGCTCCTTTGCGGCCTGCCGCCGCTGTCTCAACTGCTGCCGCGCAGCCCCAACGCTATCTGACCAACGACGAAGCCGCCGAATACCTGCGCCTGTCGCCGCGCACGCTGGAAAAGCAGCGCGTGATCGGCGGCGGCCCGCGCTTTCGCAAGTTCGGCCGGCGCGTCATGTACGCCGTGGCCGACCTCGATGCCTGGGCCGCCGACCGCAGCTTCGAGACGACTTCCGATCCCGAATACGCCGAGCACCACTCGGCCGACAGCCGTGCGCGCTGACCACTGGAGCGCGGGAGGCCATCGCCATGTCCAGCCCTGCGCTGCCGTCCCGGCAGCGGCCGTTGCAAGAGCGCGAACAGCTCGACCTGTTCCGCGCCTTGCCCGGCGACATGGCGCCGCGCGACAGCCAGGACTTGATGGCCTTTCCGTTCTTCTCGCTGGCGAAGTCGCGGCGCGTCGCGCCGATCGACTTCCGGGCGGGGAACGTCACGATCCGCGTGGAAGGCACGGCCGAGCATGGCATCGCCACGATTTGGGACGCGGACGTTCTGATATGGGCGGCCTCGCAGATCGTGGAAGCCCGCGACGCGGGCTTCCGCTCGTCGCGGCTGATGCAGGCCACGCCCTACGAGATCCTGCGGTTCATCGGGCGCGGTACGTCGCTGCGCGACTACCAGCGCCTCAAGGCCGCCCTCGACCGGCTGCAATCGACCACGGTGGCCACGTCGATCCGCGAGACGACCGGACGGCGCCTGCATCGCTTCTCGTGGATCAACGAGTGGAAGGAACTGGCCGATGCCAAGGGCACGCCCTTGGGGCTGGAGCTGATCTTGCCGGACTGGTTCTATGCCGGCGTCATGGACGCCGCCCTGGTGCTGACCATCGACCCGGCGTATTTCCGGCTGACGGGCGGCATCGAGCGCTGGCTGTACCGGCTGGTGCGCAAGCACGGTGGCCGACAGCCGGGCGGCTGGCAGTTCGATTTCCGACACCTGTATCGGAAATCGGGCAGCGCTACGCGCTTCTCGGACTTCGCCTACGACCTGCGCACGCTGGTCGCGCGGCAGTCGCTGCCGGGCTACGCCCTGGGCATCGAGCGGATGCCGGACAACGGCGCCGAGCTGCTGACCTTTCGGCCCGTGCCATACACGGCACGGGGATAAACGGTGCGCAACTTGTGGACGGGCTCGTGCTATCAGGAGTACGAGGTATCGTGCTATCGGGAGTACGGCTATCGTGCTATCAGGAGTACGAATCGGCCGCAAAGCCAATAACGGCGCGGGTTTGCGGCCCCTCTAACTTCCCTAACTTAAAACCTCTAACTGGTAGTAGAAGCGCCGCGCCACGGTGGACAACCGCCACGCGGCACGAAGCGCAGCGGCAACAGCCCGGCTTTCCAACACGGAGGGCCGCGCCATGATCGTTGCTCTGCTCAACCAGAAAGGCGGCGTGGGCAAGACCACGCTCGCCACGCACATCGCTGGAGAGTTGGCGATGCGCGGCCAGCACGTCGTTCTGCTGGATGCCGACCCGCAAGGCTCATCGCTGGACTGGACGCAGCGCAGAAGCCAGCAAGGCTTGCCACGGCTGTTCAGCGCCGTGGGCCTCGCACGCGAAACGCTGCACCAAGAGGCGCCAGAACTCGCCAGGCGGGCTGATCACGTCATCATCGACGGCCCGCCACGCATCGCGGCGCTGGCGCGCTCCGCGCTGTTGGCGGCCGAGCGCGTGCTGATCCCCGTGCAGCCCAGCCCTTACGACCTGTGGGCCAGCGCCGAGATGGTGGCGCTGATCCGCGAGGCACAGGTGTTCCGGCCTGCGCTGCGCGCGGCCTTCGTCATCAATCGGCGCGTCAGTACCACCGTGATCGGGCGCGAAGCGCGCCAGGCGCTGGCCGACCAACCGCTTCCTGCGCTGCGCGCGGAAGTGCATCAGCGCATCGTGTTCGCCGACAGCGTGGCCGCTGGCCGGCTTGCACGCGAGACAGCGCCCGACGGCGCCGCCGCGCGTGAAGTCACCGCGCTGGTGGACGAACTGTTGCGGTGGCCGGCATGACCGCGAAGCCTCCACCTCGCGCAAAGCGCGTCGGCATCGGCGCGCGTCCACCTGCGAATCCGCACGCCGAGGCGTGGATTCGCCAGGGTGACGCCGATGCACTGGGCAAGGGCGACCTCTACACGGCTCGCCTCACCCTCGACATCACGCCCGCCATGCGGGCGCGCATCAAGGTTTCGGCTTTCACGCAGGGCGTGACCGTGGCCGACCTGCTGCGCAGCCTGCTGGAGCGGGAGTTTCCAGAACACCGCAGGGAGAA
>NZ_LMTS01000021.1:0-6918 GCF_001541225.1 Variovorax sp. WDL1
CCTCCTCACCCTTCAGATTGAGCTTGACATCTCATAGATATTGATAGGCCAGCACCGACCCGTCGGGATAGCCGATGCCGGCGAGCTGGCCTGCGGCGGTGTACGCATAGGTGATCTGCTGGGTCAGGCCGCTGGCGAGCGTCTGGGTCTTGGCGATGACGCGGCCGAATTCATCGCGGCTGTAGGTGGTGGTGCCGCTGCGGTCGGTGATCTCGGAGAGATAGCCTGTGCTCGTGGAGCCCAGGTCGTAACGCAATGTGGTGGTCCTGCCGTCGGAGAAGGTGATCAGCTTCGGGCGCCCCAGCGCATCGCGCTCGATGGCGGTGGCCTGGCCCAGCGCATCGACGATGCGACTCGGTAGGCCAAGGGCGTCGTACTGGGCGACGCGGCTGCCGATGTCGGCGCTGGTCTCCGTGGTCGCATTGCCCTGGGCGTCGCGCGCATAGGTGGTAGCCACGCCCTTGAAGTCGCTGGCTTGGGTGACCGCATCCAGGGCGTTGTAGCTCAGGGCCGCGGTGGCGTTGGCCGCATTGGTGAAGTCGGTCTCGCTGGCGATCAGGCCGTTGGCATCCTGCACGCGGGCGGCGGCATCGGCTTCGCCGGTGCCCGAGGGCAAGGAGCCGCCGGTGACGGCGAGCTTGCCGAGGGTGGTGCTGTAGGTGTAGGCGCGGCTGATGCCTAGGGGGTCCGTGACGGTGGCCGTGCCGGCAGCCGGATAGCTGACCTGGTAGCGATCGACGCCACCGGCGCGCTCGGTGCTGATGGCTCGGCCCTGGGCATCGTAGGCATAGGTGGACAGGCGCACGCCGGCCTCGTCGATGATGCCGGTCAAGGCCTTGGGGAAGGCGGCGTTCTCGTAGAGGTAGCTGCGCGTCTTGCCGTCGGGATGGCTCACTTGCGCGAGTCGGGCGGAGGCATCGTAGGCGTAGCCGATGGCGCGGCCGTCGGGGGTGGTCACACTGCTCAGCAAGCCGGCATTGTTGTAGGCGAGGTTGAGCGTGCGGCCGAAGGGGTTGGTGACGGTGATGAGCTGGCCGGCTGCGTTGTAGGTGTAGCGGGTGATCCGGCCATTGCGCTCGGTGCGGGAGAGCAGCCTGCCGGTGGTGGCATCGAACTGCGAAATCGAATCGTCTTCGGCGCGGCGGTAGATCCAGGCGGCGGGTGTCCAGGTGAGGGAGTCGGCGCTGTTGGTCGAGCTCCAGGAGGAGGCGTCTGCGGGCAGAGCGAAGGTGCGCAGGTAGCCTTCGGCGCTGGTGATCGTGACGGTCACGGGATTGAGAGCAGGCGAGGCACGCAAGCTGGCGCTGTAGGTATGCGTCCAGCCCGCACCGAGGATGCCGGCAGGGCGCGAAGTGTCAGCGCCCCAGGTGCTGCGGTAGAAGCGGCCGAATGACAGTGGCGCGGGGCCGGCCTCGGTGAAGTCGGTCTCGGACTGGAACTTCTCGGCGGTCGCGGGGAGGATGGGATTGCCGACGCTCTGACCCACGACTGCGGCGATGCGATGCACGGACGCGGCGGCGGGCTCGACAACCGCAGTAGGCGCGGCGTGAGCAGGACCCAGAAGCAAGGATTGAACGAGCAGTATCAGGACGCATCGTTGGAAGAATGGCTTCCAATGCCTGCGCGTGAACTCGTGGTTTCTGGAATCCGCGCGATCGGACGACGCGCATACGCGCTCCTGCTGGAGCGCAGTCTCTCTGCTCATTCCGACTCCCTGGTCGCTTGTTTTTAGGAGCCGCGAATGTAGGAGGTGCGCGCAGAGGTGTCAATAAATGTAGCGGCATCCGGACCTGCCGGCCTAGCACGCATCCAGTTGAGAGGAGATGGCGCAGCCTCGCCGGTTACTTGACCCGCTGCTTCCCAAGCTTGCGCGCCAGCGTGCGCCGGTGCATGCCCAGTCTCCGTGCTGCCTCGGAAATGTTGAAGCCGGTCTCGGCCAGCACCTCGTGGATGCGCTCCCATTCCAGCGTCTTGATCGAGGTGGAGCGCTCGGTCAGCGCGACCTCGGCATCGCCCTGGGCGCGGCCGAAGGCGGCTTCGATGTCGTCGGTGTTGGAGGGCTTGGCCAGGTAGTGGCAGGCGCCCAGCTTGATGGCCTCGACGGCGGTGGCGATGCTGGCGTAGCCGGTGAGGACCACGATCAGCATCGTGGCATCGTGCTCGTGGAGCATTTGCACGCAGGCCAGGCCGGAGGCGCCGCCCGCGAGCTTGAGGTCCACCACCGCGTAGCCGGGCGCATGCTCCTGCAGCAGCGCCGTCACCTGCTCGGCGTTCGCGGCCACGAGCACCTGGTAGCCGCGGCGCTCGAAGGAGCGGCTCAGCGTGCGCGCGAAGGCGGCGTCGTCCTCGACGATCAGCAGCAGCCGTTGCTCAACGTCCATGGCGCGGCATCTTCTCCAGGGTCAGTGCGGCCAGCGGCAGGCGAAGGGTCACGGCCGCGCCGCCTTCGAGGCGGTTCTCGGCCGACACACTGCCGCCCAGCGCGCGCGCGACGTTGACGACCAGGAACAGGCCCAGCCCGCCGCCGGGCCGGCCCTTGCTCGACTGGTAGGGCTTGCCGAGCTGCGCCAGCATCTCGGGGGCAAAGCCCGGGCCGGCGTCATTCACGGTCAGGCGCAGCCACTCGCCCTCGCGCGCGGCTTCCAGGCCGACCCAGCGCGGCGAGGCCTCCAGCGCGTTGTCGAGCACGTTGTAGAGGGTCTGCTTCAAGGCCGAATCGGACACGATGGCCACATCGTCGCCGAACACGTTGGAATAGGCCAGCGCGTCGAGCGAGCGGGTGGCGCGCCACTCGGCCACCAGCTCGTCGAGGAAGGCGTTGACGGTGGTGTGCGCCGGCGCCTCGCCGCGCGCCTCGCCGGCCGACAGCAGGATGCCGCTGACGATGGTCTTGCAGCGCGCCACCTGGGCCTGCATCTCCTCGATCTCCTGTCGCAGCTCGGGCTCCGCGGCGAAGGGCTGCATGCGCTGCCAGTCGCCCAGGATCACCGCCAGCGTGGCCAGCGGCGTGCCGAGCTCGTGCGCCGCGCCCGTGGCCAGCAGGCCCATGCGCACGATATGGTCCTCCTCGGCGGCGCGCTGGCGCAGGTCGGCCAGCCGCGCGTCTCGCGCGCGCAGGTTGCGGTTGATGCGGGCGATGAAAATGGCCAGCAGCGCGGCATCGAGCGCGAAGCACACCAGCAGGCCCTGGATGTACGGGCTGGCGAGGCCGCGGCCGTTTTCCGGCGGGATCTCCAGCGGCTGGTGGAACAGGATCAGGCCGATGAAGCAGGCCACGGTCACGCCGATCAGCGTGCGCGAGTAGCCCGGGCCCAGCAGCACTGCGCCCAGGCAGACCTGCAGCAGGAACAGGAAGATGAAGGGGTTGGTGACGCCGCCGCTCAGGTAGAGCTGCACGGTCAGCGTGCCGACGTCGGCCAGGAGCGCGACGAAGAGCTCCAGGTCCGTCACGTCCTCGTGGCGGTCCCAGCGCCACAGGCTGACCAGGTTGAAGATGGTGAGGAAGCCCAGCGCCCCCAGCATCGGTCCCAGCGGCAGCCGGATGCCCAAGCCGAAGTGCACGACCAGGATGGTCGCGACCTGGCCGACCACGGCGATCCAGCGCAGCTGGATCAGCTGCTGCATGTTCTTCAGGCCGGTGGCGTCGGCTTCAGTTCGAGGCTGCATCGTGGGTTTCGTCGGCGGCGCCTGTCCTGTCCGGTACGTGCGACCGGCGCAGGCGGCGCTCGCCACGCGCCACCAGCCAGGCGCCCAGCGCGACCCCCAGGGCCAGGCCGAACCACGTGAGCGCGTAGACCAGGTGGCTGTTGGGGAAGGCGATCACCGTCAGGCCGCCCACCGGCCAGCGCGGCTCGCTGCCCGGGGGCTGCGGCGCGGCGCCATCCTCGTCCACGAAGAAAGGGGCTGCGTCCGCCAGGCCGCGCGTCGCGGCGATGGCTTGCACGTCGCGCGAGAACCAGCGGTCGGCCGCCGGATCATTGCGGCGCAGGAAGCCGCCGCCGGGTTCGCTGATGCGCAGCAGGCCGGTGAGGCGGACAACGCCCGCGGGCTCGTTGCCGCTGCGCGTGGTGCGCTCGCGCCGCTCGTGCGGCACGAAGCCGCGATTGACCAGGACCGCGCCATGTGCAGTGCGCAGCGGCGCCAGCACCCAGTAGCCGGGACCCAGCCGGGTCGAGGCCTGGACCAGGGCCTCGTGCTCGTGGAGGAAGACGCCTTCGAGCCGCACGTGCCTGTATTCGTGATCGGCAGCGTTGATGCGCGGCCACTCTGCCGGTGGCGGAGCGTCCGTGGGCGGGGCATGCACGCGCGCCTCGACGCGCTCGATGAGCGCCAGCTTCCACGCCCGCCGCTCGAGCTGCCAGGCACCCAGCGCCGCGAACAGCGCGAAAAGAAGAACGCCGGCGAGGGCGAGCAGCGCCAGCGCCGGCGTGGAACGCGGTCCCCGGGATTGATCGGGTGGCGTGCGGCTCAAGGCATGTTGCGCATCTCGTGCATGGATGCCGGCATCATGTTGTGGTTGAGGTGGAACATCACCCACAGCGAGCCGCTCAGGGTGATCACCACCAGCACGATGGTGAAGATCAGCGCCAGCATGTTCCAGCCGCCCTCGGAGCGCGCGTTCAGGTGCAGGAAGTAGATCATGTGGACCACGATCTGCACGGCCGCGAAGCCCAGGATCACGAAGGCGGTGGTGCCGGGGCTCTCGAAGACCTTGCCCATCACGAGCCAGAAGGGGATGGCCGTCAGGATCACCGACAGGACGAAGCCGGTCAGGTAGCCCTTGGCGCTGATGTGCAGGCCGTGGTCGTCGTCATCGTGACCGTGGCCGTGCCCGTGCTCGGCGTGGTGCTGCTGCTCGCTCATCGCAGGCTCCCCATCAGGTAGACAAAGGTGAAGACGCCGATCCACACGACGTCCAGGAAGTGCCAGAACATCGACAGGCAGAAGAGGCGCCGCTTGTTCTCGGCGATCAGGCCGTGCTTGCCGACCTGGATCATCAGCGTGATCAGCCAGATGATGCCGAAGGTGACGTGCAGGCCGTGCGTGCCCACCAGCGTGAAGAAGGAGGACAGGAACGCGCTGCGCTGCGGGCCGGCGCCCTGGTGGAGCAGGTGAGCGAACTCGTAGAGCTCGATGCCGATGAAGCCAGCGCCCAGGAGGCCGGTGACAGCCAGCCACAGCAGCGTGCCGCCCTTGCGCTTCTTCAGCATCTCCAGCATCGCGAAGCCGTAGGTGATGGAGGACAGCAGCAGCAGCGCGGTATTGACCGCGACCAGCGGCAGGTCGAACAGGTCGGCGCCCGAAGGACCCGCGGCATAGCTGCGGCCCAGCACGCCGTACATGGCGAACAGGCAGGCGAACACCAGGCAGTCGCTCATCAGGTAGAGCCAGAAGCCCAGCAGCGTGCCGTTCTCGGGGTGGTGCTCCTCGGTCACGAGGAAGACCGGGCGGTCCGCCGCGCGCACCGCGGCGGGGGAGGAGGGGACGGTGATCTCAGACATGGCCGGCCAGCATTCGGGTGCGCGCTGCTTCCGTGCGGACAACCTCGTCCGCGGGGATGTGGTAGTCGCGCTTGTAGTTGAAGGTGTGCACGATGGTCGCGAGGATGAGCGCGACGAAGGACACGCCGGCGATCAGCCACATGTGCCAGATCAGCGCAAAGCCCAGGACCGCGCTGATGACCGACAGCACGAATCCCGCGGCGGTTTTCTTCGGCATGTGGATGGGCGCGAAGCCCTCCACCGGCCGCTCGTAGCCGCGCTGCTTCATGTCCCACCAGGCGTCGTTGTCATGGATACGCGGGGTGAACGCGAAGTTGTAGGCCGGCGGCGGCGATGAGGTGGACCACTCCAGCGTGCGGCCGTTCCACGGGTCGCCGGTGGTGTCGCGCAGCGACTCGCGCCGCATGAAGCTCACCACCAGCTGGATGAGGAAGCTGAGGATGCCCAGGGCGATGAGGAAGGCGCCGAAGGCGGCGATCTGGAACCAGATCTGCAGCGAAGGGTCCTCGATGTGGCTCAGGCGGCGCGTCACGCCCATCAGCCCGAGCGCGTACAGCGGCATGAAGGCGAAGTAGAAGCCGACCAGCCAGAACCAGAAGGCGCACTTGCCCCAGAACGGGTCGAGCTTGAAACCGAAGGCCTTGGGGAACCAGTAGGTGATCGCGGCGAAGGCGCCGAACACCACGCCGCCGATGATCACGTTGTGGAAGTGCGCGATCAGGAACAGGCTGTTGTGCAGCACGAAGTCGGCCGGCGGCACGGCCAGCAGCACGCCCGTCATCCCGCCGATCACGAAGGTCACCATGAAGCCGATCGTCCACAGCATCGGCACCTCGTACTTGATGCGCCCGTGGTACATCGTGAACAGCCAGTTGAAGATCTTCGCCCCGGTGGGGATCGAGATGATCATCGTCGTGATGCCGAAGAAGGAGTTGACGCTCGCGCCCGAGCCCATCGTGAAGAAGTGGTGCAGCCACACCAGGTACGACAGGATGGTGATCACCACCGTCGCGTACACCATCGAGGCATAGCCGAACAGGCGCTTGCGGCTGAAGGTCGACACGATCTCGGAGAAGGCGCCGAAGATCGGCAGGATCAGGATGTACACCTCCGGATGGCCCCAGATCCAGATGAGGTTGACGTACATCATCGGATTGCCGCCGAGCTCGTTGGTGAAGAAGTTCGTCCCGACGTAGCGGTCCATCGACAGCAGCGCCAGCACGGCCGTCAGCACCGGGAAGGCGGCGACGATCAGCACGTTGGTGCACAGCGCGGTCCAGGTGAAGACCGGCATCTTCATCAGGCTCATGCCGGGGGCGCGCATCTTGACGATGGTCGCGATCAGGTTCACCCCCGAGAGCAATGTCCCGACCCCCGCGATCTGCAATGACCATATGTAGTAGTCCACCCCCACGTC
>NZ_LMTS01000021.1:7007-13117 GCF_001541225.1 Variovorax sp. WDL1
GATGAACAGCGACGCCATCACCAGCATCGCGCCCATGGTGGTCATCCAGAAGCTGAAGTTGTTGAGGAAGGGGAAGGCCACGTCGCGCGCGCCGATCTGCAGCGGCACCACGTAGTTCATGAGGCCGGTGACCAGCGGCATGGCTACGAAGAAGATCATGATCACGCCGTGCGCCGTGAAGATCTGGTCGTAGTGGTGCGGCGGCAGGTAGCCCGCGTTGTCACCGAAGGCGATGGCCTGCTGCAGCCGCATCATGATCGCGTCGGCGAAGCCGCGCAGCAGCATCACCAGCCCGAGCACGATGTACATCACGCCGATCTTCTTGTGGTCGATGCTGGTGATCCAGTCGCGCCAGAGCGTGCCCCAGACGCGGAAGTAGGTCATCGCGCCCATCAGCGCGAGGCCGCCCAGCACCACGGCGGCGAAGGTCGCCACCAGGATGGGCTCGTGGTAGGGGAAGGCCTCCCAGGTGAGGCGGCCGAAGATCAGCTTGGTCGGGTCGGGATGGTCGGGCATCGTGGGTCTCGGAAACCAAGGGTGGGGCGCAGCCCGCGGCCGCGCCTGGAATGTCGGGTGATTACTGGAGAACCGTCCGCGCGGGCAGCGGCGCGCCGGTCGGGTTGTCGGCCGTGCAGAGCTCGGTGGCGACGGTGCGCATCGGCAGCCCCTGCTCGCCGCGGGGCACTTCCGTGATGGCCAGGGGCGAGAGGCCGGCCTTGCCGGCGCCGCCGGTGGCGTCGACGGCCATCATCTGCCTCATGCACATCTTGCCGGGCTCCACGCAGCGGTTGAGGATGGCGTCGTACAGGCCGGGCGCGACGCTGGCGTAGCGGCGCACCGGCTCGCGCTCGCTCGGGCGCTCGAGCTTCACGTAGTCCTCGCGGCTGAGCGCCTTGCCCTCGGCCTTGGCCTTCTGCACCCAGCTCTCGAACTCGGCACCCTGCAGGCCGTGGAACTTGAAGCGCATGCCGGAGAAGCCGGCGCCGCTGTAGTTGGCCGAGAAGCCGTCGTACACGCCTGGCTGGTTGATCACCGCGTGCAGCTTGGTTTCCATGCCGGGCATGGCATAGATCTGGCCGGCCAGGGCGGGCACGTAGAAGGAGTTCATGACCGAGGAGGCGGTGATCTTGAACTGGATCGGCCGGTCCACCGGCGCGGCCATTTCGTTCACGGTCGCGATGCCCTGTTGAGGGTAGAAGAACAGCCACTTCCAGTCGAGCGCGACCACCTCCACCACCAGCGGCTGCGCGCCTTCGGGCACCCGCCGCCCTTCGGCGATGCGATCCAGCGGGCGGAACGGGTCCAGGGTGTGGGTGCTGATCCAGGTGATGGCGCCGAGGGCGATGATGATCAGCAGCGGGGCGGCCCAGATCACCAGCTCGAGCTGGGTGGAATGGTCCCAGTCGGGCTTGTAGGTGGCCTCGGTGTTGGACTGGCGGTAGCGCCACGCGAACAGCAGCGTCAGCGCAATCACCGGCACGATGATCAGCAGCATCAGCAGGGTGGAGATCACGACCAGCCGGCCTTGCTGGGCGGCGATGTCCCCGGACGGATTCAGCACCACCATGTTGCAGCCCGCCAGCAGCAGGGCGAGAACGAGCAGGGCCGACCGGCGGAGGATGGGTAGGAGTGGCATGCCAGGATGGGGAAAGAATCGCGCCCCGCGGGAAAACGCGGATGGCCAATGCGCGCAAAATGTATCCCCATCGGGGGCGCTTGGCGATTGGACGTTTTGTCCTATGGCGCAAAACTGCATCTGATGCGACCCTGAAGGCTCTTGCAAGGCTCCCTGAATCCGTAGCACCGCGATGTCCAGCATCAGTCACACCCATCACGAACCCTCGTCCGAAACCCTCGAGAGGGATGCCCGGCTCATCACCGCCGACCATTCCAAGGTCGCGCCCGGCGAGATCGCCGTCGGCGTGGTCATCGGCCGTGCGTCCGAGTATTTCGACTTCTTCGTCTACGGCATCGCTTCGGTGCTGGTCTTCCCGGCGCTGTTCTTTCCCTTCGAGCAGCGGCTGGAGGGCACACTTTACGCCTTCGTCATCTTCTCGTTCGCATTTATCGCGCGGCCCATCGGCACGGTGATCTCGATGCACGTGCAGCGCCGCTGGGGGCGCGCCACCAAGCTGACCATGGCCCTGTTCCTGCTGGGCACGTCCACCGTCGGCATCGCCTTCCTGCCGGGTTACGAGAGCGCGGGGGCGCTGTCGATCGTGCTGTTGTCGATCTTCCGCGTCGGCCAGGGCCTGGCGCTCGGCGGCTCCTGGGACGGCCTGCCTTCGCTGCTCGCCATGAACGCGCCGCCGAACCGGCGCGGCTGGTATTCGATGCTCGGCCAGCTCGGCGCGCCGCTGGGCTTCGTGGTGGCCAGCGGCCTGTTCGCGTTCCTGTGGGCCAGCCTGTCGTTCGACGATTTCCTTGCCTGGGGCTGGCGCTATGCCTTCTTCGTGGCCTTCGCGATCAACGTCGTGGCCTTGTTCGCGCGGCTGCGGCTGGTGGTCACGCACGAGTACGAGCAACTGCTGGAAGAAGGCGAGCTCGAGCCCACCAGCGTGGTCGAGCTGGTTCGCACCCAGGGCGGCAACCTGCTGATCGGCGCCTTCGCAGCGCTCGCGAGCTACGCGCTGTTTCACCTGGTCACGGTGTTCCCGCTGTCGTGGATCCGGCTCTACTCGGACCAGTCCATCACCGAGTTCCTCATCATCCAGATCATCGGCGCCTTCCTGGCGGCCGGCGGCATCGTTGCCTCGGGCTGGATCGCCGACCGCGTGGGCCGCCGCCGCACACTCGGCACCCTGGCCGTGATGATCGCCGTCTTCAGCGGATTCGCACCGACGCTGCTCGGCGGCGGCACGCTGGGCCAGGACGTGTTCATGCTGGTCGGCTTCGTGCTGCTGGGCCTTTCGTACGGCCAGGCCTCCGGCACCGTGACGGCCAATTTCGCCCGCAAGTACCGCTACACCGGCGCCGCGCTGACCGCGGACCTGGCCTGGCTCATCGGCGCCGCCTTCGCGCCGCTGGTGGCGTTGGGCCTGTCGGCCAATTTCGGGCTGGCCTACGTCAGCGTCTACCTGCTGTCCGGCGCCGCGTGCACGCTGGCGGCGCTCAGCATCAACCGCGCGCTGGAGGCGCGCGGCGACGAGTCGTGACGCCGGGGCGCGGCGCACGGCAGCCCTTGCCGGAGGGCGTCGCGCCCGCGCCGCCGAACACCGATCGGCTGTTCTTCGCGCTGCTGCCGGGTGCACCAGCCATCGCCCGCATCGAGCGGTTGATCGGGGACCTGCGCAACGACCTTGGTTTGAAGGGCAAGCCGCTCGGCGCCGCGCGCTTCCACGTCACGCTGCTCCACATGGGCGCCTTTCCCGGCGTTCCCAGGGAGCTTGTCCACGCCGCCTGCGCGGCCGCCCAGGCGCTGTCGATCATCCCCGCGTTCGAGCTTGGATTCGATCGCGTGGGCAGCTTCTCCCACAGGCCGAGCAACATGCCGCTGGTGCTCCTGGGCGAGGAGGGCGTGATCGCCGCGAAGGCCTTTCAGCAGGCCCTCTGCAATGCGATGGCCCGGGCCGGGGAAGACGATGGCGGTGGCGCCCCTTACACGCCGCACCTGACGCTGCTCTACGACGACACGTATGTGGCCCGGCGCTCGATCGAGCCGATCACCTGGACCGCGCACGAGTTCGTCCTCGTGCGAAGCCTGATCGGGCAAGGCCGGCACGAGGTGCTGGCCCGCTGGCCCTTGCACGGCTGAAGCGCAGCCCTTCTGCGGGATCCGTTCACTGCGTGCCGCGCGCGCTGCCTTGCGCGAGCTCCTCGGGCTCCGGCACGTACTTGCCGGCCGCCTTGTAGCGCGCGATCGCCTGGGCCAGGCGGTCCTGCTCGGGGCAGGCGTTGTTGCAGACCACCTTCAGCGTCGTCAGCCGCTGCTCGGCCTTCGGCAGATTGTCCAGCACCAGGTAGAGCTCGCCGGAATACGAAAGGGCGCCCCGGTGGCTGGGTTCGATGCGCAGCGCGGCGTCATAGAAGCGCTCGGCCGCCACGTAGTCGGGCTTCTTCGCCTTGCGGTGGCTGAAGCCCATCAGGTTGTTCCAGTCGGCGTCGTTGGGGGCGTCCACGCCCTGCAGCTCGGCGATGGCTCCCTTCCAGTCCTTGGCCTCGATCAGCGCCCGCGCATTGGCCAGGCGGATCGAGGAGGGAAGGGAGGCCGAATCGAGGGCCTGCGCCGGCGGCGTCTGCAGCGCGAGCATGACGGCAATGGTGACGGCGGCGAGGTGAATGATCCTGGTCGACATGGCTTGATCCGATCGAGTGCGAAGAAGGGCGTTGAGGCCGAGGATAGGTAGCGCCGCCCGGGTGGTCTTGAAGATTTGCGTCACGCGCCCGGCTTGCCGAAGCCGGAATCGCGCGCCAGCACGATCGCGCGGCCGCGGCTGTCGACTTCCAGCTTGGAGAACACGCTGGTCAGCCGGTTGCGAACGGTCTTCTCCGACAGGCCGAGCGTGGCTGCGATCTGCGCGTTGTCGCGGCCCTGGGCCAGCAGTTCGAGTAGCGCGCGCTCGCGTGCGGTGAGGGTCTCGAACACCGGGTCGCGCGCAGGTGCCGCCTCGCCCAGGAAGCTGCGCACCTCGCCCAGCCAGTGGGCCCAGGCCGGCTCGTGCGCGAGGATCAGATGGTTGCCGCTGTCGATCGGCACGAAGCGCGCGTCGGGAATCGCGCTCGCGATCAGCCGCCCCTCGGCAAAGGGCACGCGGACGTCGCGCGTGCTGTGCAGCACCAGCGTGGGGCAGCGCACCTCTGCCAAACGGGCGACGACATCGATCTGGTCGAACTCGCGCATGAAGCGCGCGGCGTTGGCCGGCGAGGTCGAGATGCGCTCCAGCTCGTTGAACCAGCGGTGCTGCTCGGGCGTGCCGCCGGGGATGAACTGGCTGGTGAAGAACTGGCGGAAGGCGGTGTCCTGCTTGCCCCAGCCCAGCTCGGCGAGCTTGCGCATCATCTCGGCCTCCTCGCGCTGCTCGGGCGTGGGGTTGCGCACCAGGCGGCCACGCGCGTAGCCGCCGTGCAGCACCAGGTGGCTCACCCGGCCGGGATGCCGGGCCGCATAGGCGATGGCGATGGACGCGCCCTGCGAGATGCCGAGCAGGCCGAAGCGCTCGGCGCCCAGCGCGTCGACCAGCGTCTCGAGATCGCGCAGCCAGCTGTCGAAACTCAGGTCTTCGACTTCCCAGTCCGACAGGCCGCAGCCGCGCTCGTCGTAGCGCACGAAAGTGGTGTTGGCGGACAGTCCGTCGAGCGCGTGGCGCCACACCGGGCTTTCCCAGTCGAACTCGAGGTGCGACAGCCAGGTGGCCGCCTTGATCAGCAGCGGACCCTGGCCACAGAGGGCGTAGGCCAGCCGCACGCCGTCGTGCCCGCGCGCAAAGCGGATCTGCTGCCTGGAGGGCGGATGGGCGACGGAAGCCGGCGGCGATTTCTGCACAACCGCTAGTGAAGAACCTTTGGCCCGGCCGGTCAATAAACCAGATGGCCGGGCATGCCTCAATCCACGCGCTGCACAGGCGGATAGCTGAACGTGCCCTCCAAATGGGCCCGGCGCGGCTGGTAGAGCCGCAAGGTCAGGTAGAAGCCCTCGCCGGCCGGTGCGGGCAGCCAGTTCTTTCCCGGGCCGGGATCGTCCGCCTGTATCGCAAGGGTCAAGCCGCCGTCTGCGTCGCGAAGCAGCCCGCGGGTGCGGTCGCCGATGGAGTGCCGGTCGATGGGGTTGCGCGCCAGCAGGCAGTCCTCGCGGCGATAGAGCGTGACCGACCAGAACGTGTCGACCTCCGGCATGCCCGTCCCCGGAAACCTCAGCGTGTAACGGTGTGTTCCATCGAGCACTCTGCCCTGGGCATCGACCTCGGCCATCACGTACATGGCTTCCTCGATGCCCAGCGTGCCGATCCAGTTGCGTGCCACGCGGGCGCGGGTGGCGAAATCCTCGCCGAAATGCGTGCGCACGTGCACGGCCGTGGTCCATCCGCCGCCCAGCTCGGAGCGTGCGTCGGCCTCGCGCAGTTCAGCGTAGACGCGGGGAAGCGTCTCCTCGAGTGCCGCCGCGGCAGGGGGGC
>NZ_LMTS01000021.1:13167-43354 GCF_001541225.1 Variovorax sp. WDL1
AGGATTGCGCTCCAGCATGTGGCCGATGACGCGCAGGTAGTCGCCGGCGTCAGGCACGCCCGCACGGCGGCCGTCGAGGAGCACATCGAGCCGCGCCAGCGCGCGCGACCCGTCCGGCCGGAAGATGCCGAAGCGGTCCTGGAGCGCATGAACGCGCGCAAGGTCCTCGTCGTCGTGATCGACCAGGATGCGCCCGATGACCCACACGTCGTCACCCGGCGCGCTGATGGCATGCATTCCGTGCGGCACCGGCCCCTTCCATTTCGGGCCGTGCACGAAGATTCGCTGCTGCGCGCCGCCGGTCGTGCGCCGGCCTGCATAGGCCCACGGATTGGTCCATGCGTCCAGGAAGCCGAGCACCCAGTAGCGCTCGCCCATCTCCGGCACCTGGATGACCACGGGCCCCGCGGAGAGATCGAGCCATGCGTTGGTGAACAAGGTGTCGTTGTTCGGCGTCACCACTTCCTTGTCGTCGGGCGAGATCAGCTTGCGCGTGTGCGTGAACTGGTTGACCCACCGCATCGTGGAGCCCGGGCCGTCGCCTGCGAAGCCTTCCACCGGATGCCGGCGAGCGGTGTTCGCGGACCGCATCCGGGCCATCTCGAAGAGCGGCAGCGTCTCGATCACCTGATCCCGCACGGTGGCGGAAACTTGCTCGGGCCCGCGCCCGACGACCACCGCATCCAATGCAAGCGCCCCTTCGCCTTGCGGCAGCACGGCGAAGGGATTCACGTCCACGGACTCGAGGCCATCCCCCGCGGCAATGGCGAATTCCGACAGCCGCACGATCGCTTGTGCCAGGGCCTCGACGTCGGCCTTCGGTGCGCCCCGGAAGCCGTGGAGCAGGGCCCCGGTCTTGAGCTCGCCGACCATGCCGCGCGCCTGGTCGAGGTCCACCGGCGCGAGGCGGAAGGTCACGTCCCGCAGCAGCTCCGCGTTCACCCCGCCGGCGCCGAGCATCACGACGTGGCCGAGCACCGGATCACGGTGCACGCCGAGGATGCATTCGACGCCGCGCACCATCCTCGCCGCCAGGACGCCGTCGATGCGGGCCTCTGGGGCGGCGATGCGGACCGCGTCCACGATCCGGTCGTAGGCGGCTCCGGCACTCGCCGCATCGGCCACGCCGAGCGCGACTCCGCCCACGTCGCTCTTGTGCGTGATGTCGCAGGACAGGATCTTCATCGCCACGGGATAGCCGAGTTCCTCCGCGGCGGCGACGGCTTCGCCCCGCGTGCGGGCTCGGCGCATCGGCACCACGGGCATGCCATGGGCTTGCAGCAGCTCCAATGCATCGGCTTCGTTGCAAGTGCCGGGCCGCAGTGCGATCGGTCCGGCGGCGGCGCAGGCGGCCGGACTGCCCGCGTGCTCCGCGTGCTCCCGGAAGAAATCCATGGCCGCGAGTACGCGGATGGCGCGGCTCGGGTCCGTGAAGGTGAGGCAGCCGAGTTGTTCCAGGGCGCGCTGCTGCTCCGGGTCGGCCAGGGTGCTGAACATCACCAGGCGGCCCGGAAAATCACGGCGCAGGTCGCGGGCGAGCTTCAGCTGGATCTCCTGCATCGCAGGCGTGAGGCCCGCGGCCGCGAGGAACACGAGCAGGCTGCCGTAGCCGCCGCCGCCGAGCATGGCATTGGCAGCAACTTCGAGAAGATCGATCTCGGAGGTGACCTGGCCCGTCACGTCGACCGGATTGCGGGTCGCGGCAAAGGGCACGCGGTCGAGGATCCGTCGCTGCGCCGCCTCGGGCAGGGCCGCGACGTCGAGTCCGGCTTCCGCAGCGGCATCCGCGAGCAGCACGCCCACGCCGCCGGAGACGGTGAGCAAGCCGACCTTGCCATTCGCCGGCATGCCCGAGACCGCCAGGCAATGTGCGACATCGAAGAACTCGTCGATGGTCCGTGCCCGCCAGGCGCCGTACTGGCGAAAGAGCGCGTCGAACGCGGCGTCGTCGCCGGCCAGTGCCGCCGTGTGCGAGGCCGCCGCCATCGCACCGAGCGGCGTTCGCCCGACCTTCACGATGACGACCGGCTTGCCGGCCGAGCGCGCCAGGCCGAGCGCATGCTTGAGCCTGGCGCCGTCGTTGCAGCCTTCCATGTAGGCCATGATGACGCGCGTTGCCGGATCTTGCGCCATCCATGCGATGCATTCGGCCACGTCGATATCGCCTTCGTTGCCGGTGGCAATCCAGGTCGACAGCCCCACGTTGCGCTCGCGCGCCATGCCGTAGGCGTAGGCACCGAATGCGCCGCTCTGCGTGACGATGCCGACCGTTCCCGCCGGTGCCAATCCCGTCGCCAGTACCGGAGAGAAAGTCGCGTAGACGCGCCGGCTGGCATTCATGAAGCCGAGGCAGTTGGGCCCCAGCACCCGCATGCCCTCGGCACGCGCGCGCGCCATGATGCGGCGCTGCGCCTCGCTGCCTTCGGGCCCGGCCTCCGCGAAGCCGCCGGTGAAGATCACGATGTTCCTGACGCCTGCGGCGACCGCATCGTCCAACGCGGCTTCCGTCAGCTGGGCAGGAATGGCGAAGATCGCGAGATCGATGGGCCGGCCCACGTCCCGCAGGTTGCGATAGGCGCGCACCCCGTGCATCTCCGGCGTGCTCGGGTTGATCGGGTAGATCTCTCCCGCATAGCCGTGGTCGAGGAGGTAGCGAAGGGGCGCCGCCCCGATCTTGCGGGGCGTGGCGGAGGCGCCGACGACGGCAATGGAGCGGGGCGTGAAGAAGGAGTCCAGGTCTGGCGTGGCCACGGGTTGCTTCAGTTTGGAGGGATGAAGCTGCGCAAGATAGCGGCCGGCGAACTATCGGACAAACTGAGATTTCCGACAGATTGATAACCGCGGCCGATTTATCCGGCGCGGTGCGGAGTGGGCCGGGATCTAGCGCCCGCGGCCGGCCGCGCTGCCGGTTGCCTTCTCGCGCGTGAATTCGCGCGCGAAGCGCAGGAAGCTCTCGACCGCCGGCGAGACCGACAGTCCGCGGCGCACGAACATCGCCACGCGCCAGCTCACCTGGGGCTGCAGCAGCGGCAGGAAGGCGAGCCCGAAGCCGCGGACGAAGGGCTCCGTGATGAAGGGGCAGACGACCGCGCCGCGCGTGACCTGCAGCATCGACAGCGCGGTGTTCACCCGGTGCACGGGCACGATCTTGCGCGGGTGATTGCGCACCGGCACCTGGCTCAGCACGTTCGGCGCGAAGTTCGGCATGTAGTTGATCACCGGCGTGGCGCGCAGGTCCTTCCAGCTCACCGAAGCGGCGTCCGCCAGCGGATCGCCCGGCGCCAGCGCCACCCACAGCGGGTCGGCCCAGAGCACGTGCGCCTCGATGGCGTCGTCTGCCACCACGCCCGCCGGGCCGAAGCCCACATCCGTGCTGCCGTTCTGCAGCCCGGCCAGGACAAGTTCGATCGGCACGTCCTCGAAGCGCACGTCGATGCCCGGATGGCTGGCCGTGTAGCTGGCAATCAACTCCGGCAGCAAGGTGCAGGACAGGGGCTCCGGCGCGGCCAGCCGGACCACGCCGCGCCGCAGGTCCTTGAGGTTGCTCAGGCTGTCGAGCGCTTCGTCCAGGCTGGCCAGCACGCGCCGCACCATGGGCTCGAATGCTTCCCCCACTGCAGAGGGCGACACGCTGCGCGTGGTGCGGTCCAGCAGGCGCACGCCGACGCGGCTTTCGAGTTCGCGGATCAGGCCGCTGAGCGCCGCCTGCGAGAGGTGCATTGCCTCGGCGGCTTCAGAAAAGCTGCCGGCCTCCATCACGGCCACGAAGGCCTGCAATTGGCGCAGCGTCACATGCATCGTCATCCGAAGCCTCCGTCGCACCGGCGACAGTTATCGGCGCAGATGATAAGTCTCCGTCAATGACAACTTGTCCCTGCATGCTGCCGTAGCGGCTGCGTCGCTCGGCGCGACGGGAACTTATAAGCTCATCCGATAGATTGCTCGGAAAAAGCGTCTTGCCCGATAGCCCCGCCACGCCTTAGCGTTGCTGCCCGGGCTGCCGTGACGGCCCCAAAAAAGGAGACACCATGAAGTTCACACGCCGGTCCCTGCTGGGCACCGCCGCAGCCTGCCTGTCGGCCGGCCCTGCATCGTTCGCCCACGCCCAGGATGCCTGGCCCTCGCGGCCCATCCGGCTCATTTCCCCCTACGGCGCCGGTGGCGCGAACGACATCTCGGCCCGCATCCTGGCGGACTACCTGGGCAAGGAGCTGGGCCAGCAAGTCGTCGTCGAGAACAAGCCGGGCGCGGGCACGCGCCTGGCCAACGAGCTCGTGGCGCATGCCCCGGGCGACGGCTACGCCTTGCTCTATGCCGCGGCACCGTACGCGACCGCCGAAGCGCTGTACGGCAAGCAGAAGTTCGACACGCGCAAGGATCTGCAGCCGGTGGCGCTGGTCGCCATGGCGCCGCTGTTCCTGATCGTCAATGCGCAGTCCGGTTTCAAGACTGCGCAGGACCTCATCGCGCACGGCAAGACCAAGCCCAGCGGGCTCGACATCGGCTCGCCGGGTGCCGGCTCCCAGCCCAACCTTGCGGCCGAGCTGCTGCTGAGAGATGCCGGCATCAAGGGCGTCATCGTCCATTTCCGCGGCGATGCGCCGGCCTATGCCGAGCTGCTGGCGGGCCGCGTGGACGCGACTCTCACGGCGATCACCACCGCCTTGCCGCACATCCAGGCCGGCAAGCTGCGCGTGCTCGGCGTGGCCGCGACCACGCGCAGCGCCTTGTACCCGGACGCGCCGCCCTTGCGCGAGCAAGGCCTTCCGAGCGTGGTGGCGTCCGGCTGGTACGGCTTCATGGTGCCGGGCACCACGCCGCGTCCCGTGGTCGACCGCCTGCAGGCCGCAACCGCCAAGGCGCTGGCGGACCCGGACATCAAGCAGAAGCTGCTGGCGCAAGGCCTGGAGCCCAGCGGCAGCACCGCCGCGGAGTTCCGCAAGTTCATCGACGACGAGTCCCGCAAGTGGGGCGACCTGATCGCCAAGGCCGGCATCAAGGGCGAATAGCCGTGCAGACGCGTTCCGCCATCTGCCTTTTCCGCGGCCTTTGCGCAGGGGCCGCGCTCCTGCTGCTGCAGGCCTGCTCGCATCATGTGGGCACGATGTCCGCGACCCAGCGCAATACGTCGTTCGGACCGGTGGCCGGTACCGACGATCGCGCGGCCACGGGCACCTTCAGCTGGAAGGGCGTGCCCTTCGCCAGGGCGCCCGTGGGGCCGCTGCGGTGGAGGGCGCCCGTCGATCCCGAGCGCTGGACCACGGCGCGGCGCGCGACGGACTTCGGCCCTGCCTGCGTGCAGACCGGGCGCCTCTACGGCCCCGGCCTGAACAACCGGTACGACGCCACCATCGGCGCGACGCTCGGGCAGACGCTGGGCTCCGAAGACTGCCTGACCCTCAACATCTGGGAGCCGGCCGCACGCTCGGTGGGGCCACGCCCAGTCATCGTGTGGGTCTACGGCGGCAGCAATATCACCGGGTACACCGCCGACCCGGTGTACGACGGAGCCAATCTCGCGCGCACCGCGGACGCGGTGGTGGTATCGGTCAACTACCGGCTGGGTATCTTCGGCTTCCTCGATCTTGCCCAGCTCAAGCCCGGCGTTCCTGCGGAAGACTCGGGGAACTTCGCGCTGCTGGACCTGGTGAAGGCGCTGGAGTTCGTCCAGAAGAACATCGCGAGCTTCGGCGGAGACCCAGGCCGCGTCACCTTGATGGGCGAATCGGCAGGTGCAGTCAACGTGTACGCGTTGATGACGTCGCCGATGCTGAGCGGCAAATCGCCGCAGCTGTTCCACCGCGTGGTGGCCCTCAGCGGCGGGCTCTCCACGGCCGCCACGCTGCCGCCCGGCTCGATTCCGGGCGTGCTCCCTTCGTCCGTGTGGGCCACGCGTGGCCAGGCGCTGCTGGCGCACTCGCTCATGGCCGACGGCACGGTGCCTGACGAAGCGGCGGCCAAGGCCTACCTGGCCGCCCGCACGCCGCAGCAGATTGCCGAATACCTTCGCGGCAAATCGCCCGATGCGTTGCTGACCACCGTTCGTACCCGCCTGGCACCGCTGGGCATGGCCGCGTCCAACCCGATTGCGGATGGAACGGTGGTGGCGACCGACCCGATCGCGGGCGTGCGCGCCGGACGCTATGCGAAGGTGCCGGTGCTCGCCGGCAGCACGCGCGACGAGACGAAGCTGTTCCCTGGCCTGTTCGCGCTGCGGCCCAGCCTGGGCGGCGCGAGCGGGCGGCTCATCGACGATGCCCGCGTGTTCTCCATCGCGTACAAGCACGATCCGGATGGACCTCCGGCGACGCGCATCGAAGACTGGATTCCAGCGCAGTACCTGCCGGTGAACGCGCCGGTGACGGGCTTCAACGCACGCGCGCAGGAGCTCAACCGCATCTGGTTCATGGCAATCCGCGACGACATGCTGAATGCGCTGCAGACGCAGCAATCGTCGATCTGGCTCTACCAGTTCGACTGGGACGAACTGCCCAGGCCCTTCGACGACATCTTCGGCGCCGCGCACGCGTTCGACCTGCCCTTCGTCTTCGGGAACTTCGGCCCCTCGCTGTTCGCCAACATCTCCTTTACCAAGGCCAACAGGCCAGGCCGCATGGCCCTGTCGGAGGCCATGATGAAGAGCCTGGGTGCGTTCGCGCACAGCGGCGACCCGAACCACCCGGCGCTCGGGACGCCATGGCGCCCGTGGCCCTCGCGCATCGTGTTCGACGCGACGCCGGAGGCGGCGCGCATCTCCGCGCGGTGAGCAGCGCGCCCGGGCCTAGGCGCTCAGGCTCCACAGCCGCAGCGCCATGTGGATCTCCAGCGCGCGGGTGGCGTTGCCCCAGTGGCCGATCAGGTCCTCGATGGTGGCCAGCCGCTGCCGCACCGTGTTGACGTGGATGCCCAGGCGCTGGGCGGTCAGCTTCGCGTTCTGGTTGCTGTCGAAGTAGTTGAGCAAGGTCGCCGCCAGCTCCGAGCCGCGCTTCTGGTCGTGGGCCGTCAGGGCGCCGATGGTCGCCTCCAGGAACGCCGCGAGGCTCACCTGGTCGTGTGTCTCGAAGAGTGTGGCGTAGAGTGCCATTTCGTTCTGGGCGACCACGTGGCCTTGAACGCCGATGCGGCGCAGCACGGGCAGCGCGCGCCGCAGCGTCACGTACACGCCGGGGATTTCCGCGGGCCCGGAAAGCGGCCTGGAGAGGATGCCGCGGTGGTCGGCCGGGAACCCGTCCCGGGCATGCTCCGTCACGATGCGGCGCACGTCCTCGGCCCGCGTCGTTGCGCAAAGAACCGTGAGCACGCCCTCGATGTCGTCGAACACGGCATGCGGCAGGAGGTTCGCGGCACGCAGGCGGCGTGCGGCATGGCCCGCGTGAGGCTCGCCGACATCCACCAGCATCAGCGAGCTGGGCTGCGAGAGGTCCACGCCGAATCGTGCCGCGCGTTCGCAGAGGATGGCGAGATCGTCCTGCCGCGGCGAGATCAGCGAGCGCAGCAGCGTGGAAAGATCGCGCGTCTTGTTCGCCTCCATCCGGTCCCTGGAGAGCAGGACGATGCCCACGATGCTGGTGCTGCGCTCGAAGGTGCGGACCGACATCTCGTCGAGCTCGCCGCGGCGAAACAGCAGGACCGAACCGAGCACATCGTCGCCACCGATCACCGCGTTGACCCTGCACGACTCGCCGTCCGCCTCGTAGGCCACCACGGAGCGGCCCAGCTGGCGGCTGTGCCGCAGCGCGCTCGCGAGTGCGCTGCTGTTGTCGCCGTGCGGCGCGTAGTGCTGCGCACCTGATCCGGCATAGCCAGGGGCGGTGCCGCGGCCGATGACCTGCGCTGCTTCGTCCAGCACCAGCACGCTGCCTTCCATCAAGCCGGCGACCGACTCGCACAGCGTGGCGAGCGATGCACCCTTGGCGAGCAGGGTGGTCATCTGCTCGTGCGCCTCGGCGGCGGCCTGCACCTTGCGGGCGTGCCGCTCGAGCTCGGCCCGCGCGGCCTCGGCGCTCTTCACGGCCGCGCTGGCCTGCTCGAAGGCCCTGGCGTTCTTGATGGCCACTGCCGCATGCGTCGCCAGGGTGGAGAGGATCGAGATGCTCTGCGCCGTGTGCGTGCGGTGGTAGCGGTCCGCGACGAAGAGCAGGCCGATGACTTCGTCCTCCCACAGCATCGGCACCCCGACCACGGCGGCGATGCCCTCGTCGCGGAAGGTGGCGTCGAGCTGCTGGTCGTGCGGGAAGCGCGTGTCGTGCAGGTAGTCCGGTGTCGTGAAGGGCAGCCGCGTGGCCAGCACCACGCTCACGATGCCGAGGCCGCGGCCGGCCACCATGTCGCCGGTGCTCTGCGCCAGCGCGCCGTCGGTGGCCAGCACGTGGAAGGCGGCGAGTTCGGGGTCGTACGTCGACAGCCACGCCACCTGCGAGCCCAGCAGGTTGCGCGCGCGCGAGACGATGGCGCGCAGCAGCTCCTTCAGGTCGAGCCGGCTGGAGAGTTCGCGCGCCGATTCGATCACGGTCAGCATGCCGCTTTCGCGTTGCTGCCACAGGTCCAGCCGGTTGCGCACCCCCATCGCCATGCGCACCAGTTCGCCCCAGCCCGAGCGGCCCGGGCCGCCGGCGGCCAGCGCCTCGACCTGCGCGAGGCGCGCCGCGAACTCGTCGGCCGACGCGCCCTGGTGCAGCATCCTGATGAGGTCGCAGCCGATCTCTTCGATGCCCACCGAACCCACCTCGCTTGCCATTCGTTTGCTCCTTGCGCCACCTGAAGTTCCAGCGGCGGGGGCAGAGGCTAGCAGAGCCTCGCGCTTCGAGCGCGGCTCATTGGCACGTGCGGCTGCGGGCGACCGGGGCGTTGCGGCCCACTAGGGTTTTCGCGAAGTCTTCCGGGCACACCGGAAGCGGCGAGGCAATGTGGCGGCGAGACATTGGATGCAGTCCGCCCGTCCGCGAAAGTCACGCCATGACCATTCTTGATTCGCTCAGGCCCGAAGCCGGCCTGAGAGTGCTCGTGACGGCCGGCGCCAGCGGCATCGGCGCGGTGGTGGCCCGCGCCTTCAGCGAAGCCGGCGCGCACGTGCATGTGTGCGACATCGACCGGGCGGCGCTGGACCGGCTGTCGAGCGAGATCCCCGGCATTACCAGCAGCATGGCCGATGCCGCTGTCGAGGCCGAAGTCGACCTTGTCTTCGACGACGTTCGCGGCACGCTCGGCGGCCTGGACGTCCTCGTCAACAACGCCGGCATCGCCGGGCCCACGGCCGCCATCGAAAGCATCGACGCGGCGATGTGGGAGCGGACGGTGGCCGTCAACCTGAACAGCCAGTTTCTCTTCGCGCGGCGGGCGATTCCGCTGCTGAAGGCATCGAAGGCCAATCCCTGCGTCATCGCGATGAGTTCGGTGGCGGGCCGGCTGGGCTATGCCTACCGCACGCCCTACGCGTCCACCAAGTGGGCGGTAGTCGGCCTCATGAAGTCGCTGGCGATCGAGCTCGGCCCGCACGGCGTGCGCGTCAACGCGATCCTGCCGGGAACGGTGGAGGGCGACCGCATGAACGCCGTCATCGCGGCGCGCGCGGCCGCATCCGGCCTCAGTGCGCACGCCATGCGCGAGCAGTACCTCCAGAAGATGTCGCTGCGCCGCATGGTGACCGCCGAGGACGTGGCGGCCATGGCGCTGTTCCTCTGCGCCCCCGCCGCGCGCAACGTCACCGGCCAGGCGGTGAGCGTCGACGCCAACGTCGAATACCTGTGAGTGAATTCAAAAGGAGACCTTGATGCAATCGCTTCGCCATTTTTCCCTCGCCGCCATCGCCGCCTGCATGGCCTCGGGTGCGGCCTTCGCCGACCCCGTGAAGATCGGCGTGATCGAAACGCTTTCCGGGCCGCAGGCCGCGTCCGGGCAGACGTACCGTGCGGCGGCCCGGTACGCGGTCGAGCGGATGAACGCCGAAGGAGGCTGGAACGGGCAGCCGGTGCAACTGCTCGAGTACGACAACCAGGGCGGGCCGGCGGGCGCGGCCGACAAGCTGAAGGCCGCCATCGCGGATGGCGTGCACGTCGTGGTGCAGGGCGCATCGTCGGCCGTCGGAGGGCAGATCACCGAGGACGTGCGCAAGCACAACCTGCGCAATCCCGGCAAGGAGATGATCTACGTGAACGTCGGCGCCGAGGCGCTGGAGCTGACCGGCGACAAGTGCCACTTCCACCATTTCCGCTTCAGCGGCAACGCCCAGGTCCGCACCAAGGCGCTGGTGCTGGCGATGAAGCAGGCCAATGCGCTGGGTTCGCGCGTGTACGCGATCAACCAGAACTACTCCTGGGGCCAGGACATGGAGCAGGCCATCTCCGACAACGCCGCGCTCGGCGGCTACCAGGTGGTGGAGAAGACGCTGCACGACGTGAACAAGATCCAGGACTTCGCGCCGTACGTGGCGAAGATCGGCGCGGCGAAGGCCGACACGGTGATGACGGGCAACTGGTCCAACGACCTGCTGCTGCTGATGAAGGCCACCAAGGCCGCAGGCCTGAAGGCGCGCTTCGGCACCATCTTCCTGGACCAGCCCGGCAACATCGCCAACGCGGGCGAGCTGGCGCTCGGCCACTTCGTCGCCCACACCTTCAATGCCGAGGCCGGCGGCGCCGAGGGCGAGCGCTTCGTGGCCGACTACAAGGCCAAGACCGGGCACCTGCCCGCGGCCACCGAGCCGCAGACCGTCTTCGGCCTGGCCATGGTGGCCGATGCGCTCAAGCGCGTGAAGGCCGAGGGCGGCAAGCTGAACGTCAACGCGCTGGCCGCGGCCATCGAGACCGCGAAGATCAAGACGCCCATGGGCGAGATGAGCATGCGCGCGGCCGACCACCAGGTGCTGCTGCCGATGGTCGTCTCCACGGTAACCAAGGATGCCAGGTACAAGGCCGACGACACGGACATGGGCTTCAAGCCGGTCAAGCTGTTCTCCGCGGCCGAGGCGGCAACGCCCGCGCAGGCCAGCTGCAAGATGCAGCGCGCCTCCTGATCCACCCGGCGGCCGGCCCGCGCGGCCGGCCCACTCAGTCAAGGCACATGGACACCTTCGTCGTTTCGCTGCTGAACGGGATCATCTACGGCTTGCTGCTGTTCATGGTCTCGGCCGGCCTCACGCTCATCTTCGGGATGATGGGCATCCTCAATTTCGCGCATGCCTCGTTCTACATGCTGGGCGCCTACTTTGCCTACGCGCTGCAGGACGTGCTGGGCTTCTTCGGTGCGCTGGCGGTGGCGCCGCTGCTCGTGGGCCTGGTCGGCACGGTGGTGGAGCGCTTCTTCCTGCGGCGCGTTCATCACCACGGCCACGCGCACGAGCTGCTGCTGACCTTCGGGTTGTCGTTCATCATCGCGGAGCTGGTCAAGCTGTTCTTCGGCAACTACCCGGTCAACTACCGTGTGCCCAGGTCGCTGGACTTTGCCGCCTTCACGCTCGGCCATGCGGACTATCCGGTGTACCGCCTGCTGATGGGCGCCGTGGCGGTCGCGATGTTCGTTGCCATCTACCTGCTGCTCACGCGCACGCGCGTCGGGATCGTCGTGCGCTCGGCCATCTACCGGCCGCGCATGGCCGAGGCGCTGGGGCACAACGTGCCGCTGGTGTTCATGGGCGTGTTCGGCGTGGGCGCGGCGCTGGCCGGCCTGGCGGGTGCCGTCGCGGGCGCGTTCTACACCACCAATCCGAACATGGCCCTGGAGCTGGGCGTGATGGTCTTCGTGGTGGTGGTGGTCGGTGGGCTCGGCTCGCTCGAAGGCGCCATGCTGGCGTCGCTGCTCATCGGCGTCATCACTTCGCTGGCCGTCGCGGTCGATGCGACGCTGGCCGATGCCTTCGCGCTGGTGGGCGCGCGCGCCTGGGCCGAAGGCGTGGGCGGGCTGCTGACGCTGAAGGTGTCGAGCCTGGCCGCGACGATCCCCTTCGCGCTGATGCTGCTGATCCTGCTGGTGCGGCCCGGCGGCCTGCTCGGCGAGAAGGGCTGACACCATGATGTCTCTCTCGCGTGTCTTCGGTGTGGGGATCGCCGTGCTGCTGCTCGCCGGCGTGCCGCTGCTGCTGTCGCAGGGGCTGGTGAATGCCGCCATCCAGATGCTGATCGCCGCGCTGTTCGCCAGCGCCTACAACGTGCTGTGCGGCCAGGCGGGCATGCTGTCCTTCGGCCATGCCGCGTACTTCGGCGTGGGTGCGTTCGCGACCGTCCATGCCATGAACGCCGTCGGCGGGACCGGGCTGCTGCCGACGCCGCTGCTGCCGCTGGCGGGCGCGCTGGGCGGGCTGGCGATCGGTGCCATCGCCGGCTGGTTCGCCACCCAGCGCACCGGCACCTACTTCGCGATGATCACGCTGGCCATCGCGGAACTGCTGCATGCGCTGGCGCCGCACCTCAAGGGGCTGTTCGGCGGCGAGGCGGGCATCTCGTCGATGCGAATGCCCTCGATGGGGCTCGGTTTCGGCTCGACCACGCAGGTGTACTACCTCACGCTCGCATGGGTGCTGGTGTCGCTCGCGCTCCTCTACGTGTACACGCTGACGCCGGTCGGCCGGCTGGCGCTCGGCCTGCGCGAGAACGGGCACCGGCTGCGCTTCCTCGGCTATGACGTGCACCGGCTCAGCGTGCTGGTGTTCTCCATCTCCGCCATGTTCTCCGGCATCGCGGGCGGGCTGCAAGTGGTCAGCAACGAGGCGGCCAACTACGTCGTTCTCGACGCACAGCTGTCGGCCGCCGTCGTGTTGAACACCTACATCGGCGGCGTGAAGGTGTTCCTCGGCCCGGCGCTGGGCGCCTCGCTGATGACCTTCTTCGGCTACGCCGTGTCGGACCTGACGCAGTCGTGGCTGCTCTACCAGGGCACGCTCTTCGTGCTGGTGATGCTGTTCATGCCGGAGGGGCTCGCCGGCCTGTTCCGCGCCTCGTCGCAGCTGCGCCGGCAGATCGGGCTGGCGCGGCTGGTGCCCGTGCTGCTCGCGTGGATCGCCGCCGCAGCGCTGCTGACGGCCGGGATCGCGTTCGCGGTGGAGCTGCTGCAGCGCATGTTCTCGCAGGACTACCGCGCCTTGGCCGGCGCCACCCCCGGGGGGGCGTGGCCGGCCATCGCGCTGTTCGGCCGGTCGTGGTTGCCTTCGGACGCATCGACGTGGGCGGTCCCGGTTGCGCTTCTTGCCTGTGGAGGTGCGCTTGTCTATGCGGTGCGCCGCGGCGTCGAAGGGCTCCAGAGCAGAGGCGAGCGCGGCATGGGCACCGCGGCACACAACGCGGAGGTTGCCCTATGACCCCGCCCATCCTGAGCCTGCGCGGCGTGCGCAAGTCTTTCGGCCAGACGGAGATCATCCGCGGCGTCGATCTCGATCTGCTGCCCGACGAGCGCCATGCGCTGATCGGGCCCAACGGCGCGGGCAAGTCCACCGTGTTCCATCTCATCTCGGGCCACTTCGCGCCCAGCGCGGGCGAGATCGTGTTCGATGGCCGCCGCATCGACGGCAAGCCGCCGCAGGAGGTCAACCGCCTCGGCCTGTCGCGCTCGTTCCAGATCACCAACATCTTTCCGAAGCTGAGCGTTTTCGAGAACCTGCGGCTCGCGGTGATGCGCCCGCATGGCTTGCAGAACAACCTGTGGAGGCTGGTCGCCCGCGATGCGCGCATCCGCGAAGAGACGGAACGTCTGCTGGAGCAGGTACGGTTGCAACGGCGCGCCGCCACCATCGCGGGGGAGATGTCCTACTCGGAGCAGCGCTCGCTGGAGATCGCGATGACGCTCGCCTCCGATCCGAAGGCCATCCTGCTGGACGAGCCGATGGCCGGCATGTCCAACGGTGAGACGGCGTACACCGCGGAGCTGATCCGAACCGTGACGCGCGGCCGCGCGCTGCTGATCGTCGAGCACGACATGCAGGTGGTGTTCGCCATCAGCGACCGCATCAGCGTGCTGGTCTACGGCGAGGTGATCGCCACCGGTACGCCGCAGGAAATCCGCCGCAATGCCGCGGTGAAGGAAGCGTACCTGGGCGAGGAGGTCGCATGAGCCCAGTGAGCCGCACTGCCGCTCCGAAGACGGCCGAGTCGCTGCTGGCGCTCGACGCGGTGCACGCCCATTACGGCAAGAGCCACATCCTGCATGGGGTGAGCTTCCAGGTGGGCCGCAACGAGGTGGTCAGCCTGCTCGGGCGCAACGGCTCGGGCCGCTCGACCACGATGAAGGCGATCATGGGCCTGGTGGCGCCCACCGGCGGGCAGATCCGGCTGGGCGAGCGCGATATCACCGGCGCGCGGCCGTATGCCATCTGCCGCGCGGGCATCGCCTACGTGCCCGAGGAGCGGGAGGTGTTCGCCAACCTCACGGTCGACGAGAACCTGCGCATGGGCGAGCAGCCGCCCACGCAAGGCGCCACGCGGTGGACCGTGGACGACATGTTCGCCTACTTCCCGCGGCTGAAGGAGCGCCGCAACACCAAGGCCGGCAGCCTGTCCGGCGGCGAGCAGCAGATGCTGACGATCTGCCGCTCGCTGCTGGGCAACCCGCAGCTGATCCTGATCGACGAGCCGACGGAAGGGCTCGCGCCCAAAATCGTCGTCGCCGTGGGCGAATGCATCAAGGACATGCACCGCAGGGGCGTGGCCGTGGTGCTGGTCGAACAGAAACTGGCGATTGCCTTGAAGGTCTCCACGCGCGTGTGCGTGATGGGCCATGGGCAGATCGTCTTCGAGGGAACGCCCCAGCAGCTCGCCGCCGACGAGAAGCTGCTGGCGGACTGGCTGGCCGTCTGAAGCAGGCCGAGGAGCATTCAATGGCAAGTTCACAAGACAAGGTCATCATTTCATGTGCTGTCACCGGCTCGGTGCACACACCCTCGATGTCGCCGTACCTGCCGCTTTCGCCGCAGGAGATCGCCCAGCAGGCCATCGAGGCGGCGCAGGCCGGGGCGGCGATCCTGCACCTGCATGCGCGCGATCCGGTGGATGGGCGGCCGACGGCCGATCCGGCGGTGTTCGTCCAATTCGTGCCGCAGATCAAGGCGGCCACGGGCGCCGTCATCAACATCACCACCGGCGGCAGCACGCGCATGACGCTGGAGGAGCGCCTGGCGTACTCGCTGCAGGCGAAGCCGGAGATGTGCTCGCTCAACATGGGCTCGATGAATTTTTCCATCCATCCGGCCGCCCGCAAGATCCAGGAATGGCGCCACGACTGGGAGAAGCCGTACGTCGAGGGCATGGAGGACCTGATCTTCCGCAATACCTTCCGGGACATCAAGCGCATCCTGAAGGTGCTGGGCGACGACTGCGGAACGCGCTTCGAGTTCGAGTGCTACGACGTCGGCCATCTCTACAACCTGGCGCATTTCATGGACGAGGGTCTGGTGGAGGGGCCGCTGTTCATCCAGTGCATCCTCGGCATCCTGGGCGGCATCGGCCCCGACCCCGAGAACCTCGTCGTCATGAAGTCGACGGCCGACCGGCTGTTCGGCGACCGCTACCGCTTTTCCGTGCTCGGCGCCGGCCGCCACCAGATGCCGCTGCTCACGATGGGCGCGGTGCTCGGCGGGAACGTGCGCGTAGGCCTGGAGGACAGCCTGTACCTCGGCAAGGGCCAGCTCGCCCGGTCGTGTGCCGAGCAGGTGCGCAAGATCCGTCGCATCCTGGAGGAGCTGTCGCTGCAGATCGCCACGCCGCAAGAGGCGAGGGCGATGCTCGGCCTCAAGGGGCAGGACGCGGTCGCGTTCTGATCATCTGACGTTCTGATCTTCGGGGCTGCCTCGCAGGATTGCGTGCAGGCAGGACCCATCGTGTTTTCTTGAAGGAGCTACATGAGCAAATATCTGCAGGACAAGGTGGCGGTAGTGACCGGCGCAGGGGGCGGCCTCGGGCGCGCGCATGCATTCGAGCTGGCGAGGCAGGGCGCCCGCGTGCTGATCAACGACCTCGGAGGTGAGCGCGACGGATCGTCCGCCGCGCAGGTCGCCGAGGACATCCGGCGCCGCGGCGGCGAGGCCATGGTGGATGGCGGCGACGTCAGGGACTTCGCCCAGATGGAGGCGATGGTCGCCAAGGCAGTCGAACAGTGGGGGCGCGTGGACATCCTCGTGAACAACGCCGGCATCCTGCGGGACAGGTCCTTCGCCAAGATGCCGCTGGACGATTTCCGGCTGGTCCTGGATGTGCACGTGATGGGCGCCGTGAACTGCACCAAGGCCGTGTGGGACCGCATGCGCGCACAGAACCACGGCCGCATCGTGATGACGACGTCCTCGTCCGGGCTCTATGGCAACTTCGGCCAGGCCAACTATGGCGCCGCCAAGATGGCCCTGGTAGGACTCATGCAGACATTGGCGCTGGAAGGCGCCAGGCATGACATCCGCGTCAACTGCCTGGCGCCCAGCGCGGCCACCGGCATGACTGCGGGCATCCTGCCCGAAGACGCGCTGGCCGGGCTTGTCCCCGGGAAGGTCAGCCCCGGCCTCGTCGCGCTGGTGGGCGATGACGCGCCGACCCGCATGATCCTGCTGGCCGGCGCGGGCAGTTTCGAGTGCGCGCACGTGACGATGACGCGCGGGGTCTTCGTCGACGATGAAGAAGACGCCGCCGGGCAGGTTCGCGCGCGGCTGGAGGAGATCCGCGCCCGCGGCGGCGAAATGGTTCCGGCCTCGGGCTGGGAGCAGTACAGGCTGGAGCTCTCCAAGGCCGGGCTGGCGACGGAGCTTGCCGGCGCAGACTGAGGTGCACGCCAGGGTTGTCCCGCCTCGGCACGATGACGCGCGCGCACATCGAAGCGGGGCAGCGTGTGTGGTGGGACGACATTGGCTGGCGGGCCGGTACTGACCAGACTTCCTGTTGCGCCGTCGCATCTGCACGCGGCGCTCCACAACCAACAATGCCGGAGACAAAAGATGAACGCGACAAATGTGCGGGTGCGCAGCCGCCTTTCATTGAGCTGCATGGCCGCCGTGCTGTTGACCGCCTGCGGCGGCGGCGGTGACGGCGGCGGTGGCTTGCCCTTCCTCGTGTATCTCCCGCGCAGCTGTGCGCAGCTCGCCGGCATGGAGATCCCCGAGTCCGCCATCGGCCTGCCCACCAAGGGCGGGACGGTGACCGCGGCCAACGTCGTCGCCGCGAGCGGCACGGGCGCCGCGGCGGTGCCCGAGCATTGCCTGGTGTCCGGGAGCATCTCGCCCGTCGATGCCGCAGCGCCGAAGATCCTGTTCCGCGTGGCACTGCCCACCCACTGGAATACCAAGGCGCTGATGTATGGCGGCGGCGGCTTCGACGGCTCCATTCCCAATGTCGTGGGCAATGTCCCCAACGGCCCGACGGACCGCCCGCTGCCGCTCGCCCGCGGCTATGCGGTGTTCGCGAGCGATTCCGGGCACCAGGCAGGCGCGCGGGGTTCCCTGGACGGCTCGTTCGGATTGAACGACGAGGCCCTTCGGAACTGGGGCGGCGACGCCCTCAAGAAGACGCGCGATGCCGCCGTGTTCCTGATCAAGGCCCGCTACGCGGCCGCGCCCGCCAAGTCCTACTTTGCCGGCGGCTCCACGGGCGGGCGGGAAGCGCTGCAGAGCATCCAGCGCTGGCCCGCCGACTGGGACGGCGCCATCGCCTGGTACCCGGCATGGAACCAGGCCTCCGCGATGCTGGGCGGCCAGAAGGCCACGCTTGCGTTGTCGAGGCCGGGCGCCTACCCCAGCTCTCCCAAGCGGCTGGCGCTCTTCCAGGCGGCCATCCAGGCTTGCGATGCACTGGACGGCGTTGCCGACGGACTCGTCAGCAACCAGGCCGCCTGCAACGCGAGTTTCGATCCCGCCACCGCCACCTTGAACGGCGCGCCGCTGCGCTGCCCCGACGGCGCGGACACCGCCGGCACCTGCCTCTCCGATGCCCAGATCGATGCAGTGAAGGCGATGAACGGGCCGGCCAGCTTCGGCTTCACGCTGGCGAGCGGCGAGACCGGCTACCCCGGCTACAACGTCTGGGGCGCGGACCTGGGCATCGCGTCCATCACGACGGCGGTCCAGCCGACAGTGACCTTCCTCAACCTCGGCAGCAGCCCGCCGGCCAACCCGATGCCGGCCACCGCGCCGTACATCAGCCAGCAGCTCGACCAGGTGCTCAAGAACATCATCACGCGCGACCTCGCCTTCAACCCGCTGAGCTTCGACCCCGAAAGCGCGAGCCCGCTGGCCGAGCGCTGGGGCGTGTTGAGCCGGATGATCGACCAGTCCACCGACATCTCGGGCTTCGTCGGGCGCGGCGGCAAGCTGCTGCTCGCGCACGGGCTGCATGACGTGCTGGTCAGCTCGCGCGCCACGGCCGACTACTACACCCGGCTCGTGCGGCAATTCGGGCAGGGCACGGTGGACAGCTTCGCGCGCTACTACGAAGTCCCGGGCCTCGGGCATGCGGTGAGCAGCCAGTTCAACGGCACCTGGGATTCGCTCACGGCGCTGGAGCAGTGGGCCGAGACAGGTGTCGCGCCGACGGCGCAAGTGACCCGGGACACGGTCGGCGTACCGGGACGCACGCGGCCGCTGTGCGACTACCCGACCTGGCCGCGCTACGGTGGCTCGGGTGACGTGAACGCTGCATCCTCCTTCACCTGCGCGAGCCAGTAGGGGAGGCATCCAGCGCCGCCACCGCCTGCGCCAACGCGAGCACCGACAGCGGCGCCGACCCCTCGGCCTTGTTGTTGATCGCCACGTAGGCCGCGTGGCCCGCCCTGGTGGTGCCGGCGATCACGCGGGCCAGGGTCTCGCGGGTCCGGGGGTCGGGATCGGCGAGCTTGTCGAAGGGCTCGTAGAGCTTCTTCGCCTCCTCGTAGCCGTAGGCGCCGTGCAGGCGGTTCAGGTTCCAGCGGCACACCAGCGGCCCCGGCCACAGCGCGCGCAGCAGCGGCAACTGCGCGGCGATGGGCGGCATCTTGGGGTGCAGGCCCAGGCAATAGGTGGCACCGCATTCGCGCAGCATGTCGGCAAGCGCGGGCGTGAGCAGCTCCGGGTTTCGCAGCTCGACCGCGATCACGCCGTCCGGCGCGGCAGGGCGTAGCGCGGGCAGCGCCTCCAGCATGCGCCGCAGGCGCTGCAGCAGGGCCGGCAGGTCGGCCCGCATCGGCGCGGGGATCGGGCTCAGCTGGAACACCAGCACACCGAGCTTCGAGCCCAGGCCGTCCAGCGCGGGCCGCACGAACTCCTGCACCGCGAGCGCCGGATCGAGGAAGGCCGGGTTGGGCTGCATGCCGCGGCCGTCCTCGTCGCGCACCAGCGCATCGGCGAGCAGGCCGGGCGCCTTCACGATGAAGCGGAAGTCCTCCGGCACCACCGCGGCGTAGGCGGCGTACTGGCTGGCCGAGAGCGGCCGGTAGAAGCTGCGGTCCAGGCTCACGGTGCGAAAGAGCGGGTGCTGCGCATAGGCGGCCAGGCCGTGTTTCGACAGCACCGACTGTTCGTAATCGCCCTCCCAGACCATGCCGGCCCAACCGGGAAAGAACCAGGAGGAGGTGCCCATGCGCAGCGCAGCGGGCAGGCTGCGCGCGAGTGCCTGCTGTTCAGGGGTGGCGGGCGCGGGCCGGACCTTCGGGCCGCCGGCAGGGGCACGCTTCCTTGTCGGGGAAGGCTCGCCCGCGGCGGGCGGATCGGCTTCGGTCGGGTCGTCGAAGAGGGAGTCCTGCATCGTGGGGCGCTTCGGCACGCTGACCGATGCCGATCAGTTGCCGCTGAAGAAGAAGGAGCGCCGGCTTTCCGGCAGCAGTGTCATGCCGCCGCGCAGGCCTCCGGCCGCAGACGGGCCGACCCACAGGTCGAACTGCCCCGGCTCCACCGTCGGCACCATGTCCTGCCCGATGAACATCAGGTCGGCCCGCGTGAGCGTGAACTCGACTGTGGCCGACTGGCCCGCAGGGATACGCAGCTTGCGGAAGCCCTTCAACTCGCGCACCGGGCGGGTGATGCTGGCCGCGCGATGGGCGACGTAGAGCTGCGCCACTTCCTCGGCGTCGCGCTGGCCGGTGTTGGTGATGCGCGCGCGCACCGTGGCCGTGCCGTCCCACGACGTTCGCGCGGGACTGACTTCGAGCGCGTCGTAGCGCACCCGCGCGTAGCCCATGCCGTGCCCGAAGGCGAAGGCCGGGTCGTTGGTCGCGTCCAGGTAGCGTGCCTTGTAGAAGGTGGCCGGGGCGTCGGCCAGCTGCGGCCGGCCGGTGCGCTTGTGGGCGTAGTAGTAGGGGACCTGGCCCGGGGTCTGCGGAAAGCTCACCGGCAGCCGGCCCGAGGGATTGACGTCGCCGAACAGCACGTCGGCGATGGCGGGCCCGGTCTGCGAGCCGAGGAACCAGGTCACCAGGACGGCGTTGGCATTGCGCACCGCGCCGCGCAGCGCCAGGGCGCGGCCGTTGCGCAGCAGCACGACCACCGGCTTGCCGGTGGCGGCCACGGCCTCGGCCAGTTCCTGCTGGGCGCGCGGGATCTCGATGTCGCTGCGCGAGCGCGCCTCGCCGGACATCTGGTCGTTCTCGCCGATGGACAGCAGCACCACGTCGGCCTCGCGTGCGGCCGCGACGGCCGCCTCGATGCCGCCGGGGATCGGCGTTTCCACGTTGGCGCCGCGCACCACGGTCAGCAGCTCGGGCGCGGCGAGCGACTGGCGGATCGCCTGCTCGATGCCCACGGGCGGCTGCTGGCCGGGGAAGATGCGCCACGGGCCGAACAGGTCGTCGGTGCCGGCGAAGGGGCCGATCAGCGCGATGCGCCTGCCCGACCTCGGCAGGGGCAGCACGTCGTTCTCGTTGCGCAGCATCACGATCGAGCGGCCCGCCGCCTCGCGCGCCAGCGCCTGGTGCGCGGCGGCATCGAAGCGCGGGCCGGGCGCGTCCTCGAGGCCGCGGAAGGGGTGGTCGAAGAGCCCGAGCCGCTGCTTGATCCGCAGCACGCGCCGCACCGCGTCGTCGAGCCGCGACATCGGCACCTCGCCCTCGGCCACCAGGCCGGGCAGGTACTTCATGTACAGGCCGCTCTGCATGCTGACGTCGGTGCCGGCCAGGAAGGCACGCTTGGCCGCCTCCCGCCCGTCGGCCGCGAAGCCGTGCGCGATCAGCTCCTCGTCGGCGGTGTAGTCCGAGACCACGAAGCCCTGGAAGCCCCATTCCTCGCGCAGCACGCCGGTCAGCAGCGCGCGGTTGGCGTTTGAGGGAATGCCGCCGATCTCGTTGAAGGCACTCATGACCGAGAGCGCGCCGGCATCGATGGCGGCGCGGAAGGGCGGCAGGTAGACCTCGCGCAGCGTGCGCTCGGAGAGATCGACCGCGTTGTAGTCCAGCCCGCCCTCGGCCGCGCCGTAGCCGGCGAAGTGCTTGGGCGTGGCGAGCATGGCGTTGGCGCGCCCGAGCTCGGGGCCCTGGAAGCCGCGCACCCGCGCGGCGGCGAACTGGCGGCCGAGGTGGACGTCTTCGCCCGCGCCCTCGATGCCGCGGCCCCAGCGGGCGTCGCGCGCAATGTCCACCATCGGCGCGAAGGTCCAGCGGAAGCCGTCTGCGGTGGCCTCCACCGCGGAGGCATGCGCGGTGCGCTCGGCCAGGGCCGGCTCCCAGCTCGCGGCCTCGGCCAGTGGCACCGGGAATACGGTGCGGAAGCCATGGATGATGTCGGCGCCGAAGATGAGCGGGATGCCCAGGCGCGACTCCTTGACCGCGGCCTGCTGCGCGCGGCGCTTGCCTTCCAGGCCCTCGTTGTTGAAGAGCCCCGTCACGCGGCCGGCGCGGATCTGGGCCAGCTGCTCCTCCTCGCTCTGGCGCGCGCCCTGCGGGTTGGCCACGGTGTCGACGGCGGCGGGGGCGTAGAGGCTCAGCTGGCCTGCCTTCTCCTCCACTGTCATGCGCGCGATCAGCGACTCGATGCGCGCCAGCGACGCGCGGTCGAGCCCGCCGGGCGAGGGGGCGGTGGCGCAGGCGCCCAGGAGGGCAAGGGGGAGGAGAAGGAGGAGGAGGGCGAGGCGAGGGAAGCTGCTGCGAACGCTCATCGATGCCATTGTCGCGGTCTGCTCAATACACCCCCGCTTGCGTCGGTCTTCCGGCACGCGCGGGCACAATCCGCGCCATGAGGCAATGGTTGCGCACGCAGGGGGGATGGTGGCTCGCATGGCTGCTGCTCGGCGGCGCGGGCGCGACCTGGATCGCGCGCGCCGAGCTGGCGCAGCTGCACGAGGACTTCGAGGTCAATGGCCGCATTGCGCACCGGCTCATGAGCCAGCAGGTGGTGCAGTACGACGCCGTGCTGGCCACGCTGGCGCTGCTGGCGCCGGGGGCGGACGCCGAGCGGCCCGAGCAGCGGCTGTCGGCGGTCTACCCCTCGATCCTCGGCGTCGAACGGCGCGAGGCCGGCGGGGCCTGGTCCGACCGCGTGCTGGCAGACGCCGAAGCAAGGTCGCGCGAGCTTCGGCGCCCCGAGCTCGCCGGCCAGGACCTCGCGATGGGCCGCTACCGGCTCGTGATCGGCGCCACGCCGATCAGCTATGCGCTCGACATCGACCTGGCAGGCACCGTGCCGGCGCGCGACTGGCCGATGGACCCGAAGACCAGCCCGGTGCGCGTGGTGCTGGAGCGCGCGGGGCAGCAGTTTGTGGTGCAGCCCGGGCGGCCCGCGTTGCCGCAGGGCTGGTCCTTCTCGTTTCGCAAGGTGCTGGCGTCGGACAGCCAGGCCTTCGACCTCGTGGCCGAGCGCCATGTGTCGTGGAGCGAGCTGCCCTGGGGCTGGATGCTGGCATGGGCCGGCGCCATCGGCGGCGTGCTGTGGGGCGCCCGCGCGCTGCGGCGCCAGCGTATCGAGCGGCGCCGCGCCGAGGAACTGCTGCGGCTCGGCCAGGTCGCGCGGCTCAATGCGCTCGGCGAGCTCGCGGCCGGCATGGCGCACGAGCTCAACCAGCCTTTGACGGCGGTGCTCGCCAACACGCAGGCGGCGCGCCGGCTGCTCGACGAGGAGCCACCGGAGCTCGCGACCGCGCGCGGCGCGATGCAGCAGGCGGCCGAGCAGGCAAGGCGCGCGGCCGATGTCGTGGGGCGCCTTCGACGTGTGATCGAGCGGCCGGGCCAGGCGGGTGCCGCCAGGCCGGTGCCGCTGCAGGACGCGGTGCGCAGCGCGCTGCACCTGCTGGCGCCGGAGTTCGACAAGCGCGCCATCGCGCCGGTGCTCGAAGGCGCGACGCAGGCGCCGGTCAGCGTGCAGGCCGAGCCGGTGGCGCTGGAGCAGATCGTCCACAACCTGCTGATGAACGCGCTGCAGGCGCTCGACGAGCTCCCGGCCGGCGAGCGGCAGTTGCGGCTCGCGGTGGAGCGCCAGGACGGGCAAGGCGTGCTGCGCGTGAGCGACAACGGCCGCGGCATCGCGCCCGAGCTGCTCGCACGCATCTTCGAACCCTTCTTCAGCACGCGCGAGGGTGGGTTGGGCCTGGGCCTGAGCCTGTGCGAGACGCTGGCCGGCGCGATGGGCGGCTCTTTGTCCGCCGAGCCCGAGCAGCCGCGCGGCGCGCGCTTCACGCTGCGCCTGCCGTTGGCGCCGCAGGAGCGTCCTGCATGAGAGCCGCTCCCAAGTCGAACAGCAACGCAGTGCGGAGCACGGAGGTTTCGCAGTGACGAATGAGCCGCAGTCGCCGCTTGTCCACTTGATCGACGACGACCAGGCGGTGCGCGAGAGCCTGGCCCTCTTGATCGGCACGGTCGGGCTGCGCACCCAGGCTTGGTCGGACCCGCAGGCCTTCGTCGCGGGCTTCGACCGCAACGGCATCGGCGCCATCGTGCTCGACGTGCGCATGCCCGGCATCAGCGGCTTGGCGGTGCTCGATACGCTGGTCGCGCAGGGCGTGGACCAGCCGGTGATCATGCTGACCGGCCACGGCACGGTCGAGATGTGCCGGCGCGCCTTCAAGGCCGGCGCGGCGGAGTTCCTGGAGAAGCCGGTCGACGACGAGCAACTGCTGGAGGCCCTGCAGCAGGCGGTGCGCCAGCATGTGCGCTCGCGCGAGCGGGCCCAGGCCGACCAGGCGGCGCGCGAGCGGCACGCGCAGCTCTCCGAGCGCGAGCGCGAAGTGCTGCGCTTCATCGTCGAGGGGCTGACCAACAAGGAGATCGCACGCACGCTGGCGCTGTCGCCGCGCACGGTCGAGACCCATCGCGCCAACCTGTTCGCCAAGCTGGGCTGCGAATCGCTGGCGCAGCTGATCCGGCGCTACGCGGCGCTGGCCGGCGACGATGCTCCGTAGTTCTACGGAGGGCGGACGTAGCCGTACGAATGGCGGCGGCGGGCCGCAATTCCTACAGTGGCGCTTCATTCAAACGGCTTCAAACCACTTCGGAGAACTCCGCATGCATTCGTCCCTTCGCCTCGGCACGCTCGCCGTCTCTCTCGTCCTCTGTGCATGGAACGTGCAGGCCCAGCAAGCCCCAACGGCTGCCGCTGCCGTGCGCACAGAGCGCAACATCTCGCTGGAGCTTGCGAACCAGATTGCCGCGGCCACCGTGGCCGCCTGCTCGGCCAACGGCTACGCGGTCGCGGCGACCGTGGTCGACAGGGCCGGCGTGGTGCGCGCGGTGCAGCGCGCCGACACCGCGGGCGCGCACACCGTGGCCGCCAGCGAGCGCAAGGCCTGGACCTCGGCCTCGGCCAAGGCGCCCACGCTGGCGATGATGGAGAACGCCCAGAAGAACCCGGGCGCGGCCAACCTGGTGAACATCCCCGGCTTCCTGCTGCTGGGCGGCGGCGTGCCGGTCAAGGCCGGCAACGAGGTGATCGGCGCGGTCGGTGTCGGCGGCGCGCCGGGCGGGCATCTCGACGAGCAATGCGCCAACGCAGGCATCGAGAAGGTCAAGGCCCAGCTGGGCTGAGCACGAGGATGAAGGCCATGCATCGCGCGAGCCTTGCCCTGTTGCTGGCCGTGCTGGCGATCGGCAGCGTGGAGCCAGCGGCGGCGCAGGTGCCGCCCACCGCGCCGGAGGCACTCGCCTACGAGGGTGTGCACCAGGCGGCCTGGCGCGGCGATCTCGTTCGGCTCAAGGCCCTTGTCGCAGCCGGTGCCGATCTGGAGGCGCGCGACGGGCGCGGCCGCACGGCCCTGCATGTGGCGACGCATGCACGCCAGCGCGAGGTGATCCGCGCGCTGGCCCAGGCCGGCGCGAAGCTCGATGTGCCCGAGGACGACCGCTACGACGCGATCACGATCGCCGCCGTGGCCGATGACCCGGCGACGCTGTCGCTGCTGCTGTCGCTGGGTGCCAGCCCGCGCCAGACCACCAGCCGCTACGACGGCACCGCGCTGATCGCCGCGGCGCATCTCGGCCACGACGAGGTGGTGCGGCGGCTGATCGCGGCGGGCGCGCCGCTGGACCATGTCAACAACCTGCACTGGACGGCGCTGATCGAATCGATCGTGCTCGGGGACGGCGGGCCGCGCCACCAGCGCACGCTGGCGGCGCTGGTCGATGCGGGGGCCAATCTTCAACTGGCCGATCGGCAGGGCAACACGCCCCTGCAGCTGGCGCGTGCGCGCGGCTACGCGGCCATGGCCGCCAAGCTCAAGGCGGCCGGCGCGAAGTAGAGCGCCTCGGGGACAATCGGGCGATCCCACGAGGAGGACCGTCCATGTACATGCCGCCCCAGTTCAACAGCCAGGACCGCGCCATCGCCGCAGCGCTGATGCGACAGCACCCCTTCGCCAGCCTGATCTCGACCGATGACGAGGGCCTGCCTTTCGTCACGCACCTGCCGCTGGTGCTCGACGACCGCGGGGAGGAGGGCGGGTTCTCGCTGCTGGGCCATTGCGCCAAGCCCAATCCGCAGTGGCGCTACCTGCAGGCGAGGCCGCGGGCGCTCGCCACCTTTCTCGGGCCGCATGCCTACCTGTCGCCCTCGGTCTACCCGGACCTCGCGCGCGTGCCGACCTGGAATTACCTGGCGGTGCACTGCACGGTCGAGGCCCGCCTCATCGAGACGCCGGTCGAGAAGGATGCGCTGCTCAAGCGCCTGATCGGCGACCATGAGCCTGCGTATGCGCAGCAGTGGCGCGACCTGGGCGAGGAGTTCCAGCTCAAGATGCTCAACGGCATCGTCGGCTTCGAATTGCAGGTGACGGCGCTGCAATGCAAGCTCAAGCTCAACCAGCACCGGCGCGAGTCGCATCCGGCGATGTATGCCCGCTACAGCGCGGGCACGCCGGACGAGCAGGCCCTGGCGGCCTGGATGCAGCGCCTGGGCATGCAGACCGGTGCGGCGCAGGCGCAGGAGAACTGAAGCATGCGCGCCCTCGGATTGGTCGGACTGGTGCTCGCGCTCGTGATCGTCGGCGTGCTCGTCAAGCGGCAGATGAGCAGCATGGCCGGCACGCCGCCGGCAGCCGATGCGCGCCCGCAGCTGTCGCAGCCTGAGCAGGCACTGCAGGTCCGGCAGCAGTTCAAGCAATCGCTCGACGAGGCAATGCAGCAGCCGCGCCCCGTCCCGGACGATGCCCGATGACGTCCGATGACGAACACTGGATGCGACTCGCACTGGCAGAGGCGCGCCGGGCGGCCGACGCCGGGGAGGTGCCGGTCGGCGCCGTATTGGTGAAGGAGGGGCGGCTGATCGCTGCCGGGCGCAACGCCCCGGTCGCGCTGCGCGACCCCAGCGCGCATGCCGAGATGAATGCGCTGCGCGCGGGTGGTGCGGCCCTGGGCAACTATCGCCTGGACGGCTGCGAGCTCTACGTCACGCTGGAGCCCTGCGCCATGTGTGCCGGAGCCATGCTCCATGCGCGGCTGGCACGCGTGGTGTTCGGCGCGGCCGACCCGAAGACCGGCGCGGCGGGCTCGGTGCTGGACCTGTTCGCCCGGCGCGAGCTCAACCACCACACGCAAGTGCAGGGTGGGGTGCTGGCGGCGGACTGCCAGGGACTGCTGCAGGATTTCTTCAGGGCCCGCCGCAGCGCGGCGCGCGACGCGGCCGAGCCGCTGCGCGACGATGCGCTGCGCACCCCGGACGAGCGCTTCGATGGCTTGGCCGGCTACGCCTTCGAACCGCGTTACGTCAGCGATCTCCCGAGCCAGCGGGGCTGGCGCATGCACTACCTCGACGAGGGGCCGGCGGCCGCAGCATGGGCCTGCCTGTGCCTGCATGGCCCGGGCGAGTGGAGCTACTTCTTCAGGCACCTCGCGCGCGTGCCGGGATGGCGCGTCCTGGCGCCGGACCTGATCGGCCTCGGCCGCAGCGACAAGCCCAAGCGCGAGTCGGTGCACACGTGGCCCTGGCACCGCGACCTGCTGCTCGAATGGCTGGACCGGCTGCAGCCGGGCCCGCTCGCGCTGGTGCACAGCTCCGGCGCGGCGCCGCTCGCATCCCTGCTCGCGAGCGCCGCACCGGGGCGCTTCGCGCTGGTGCGGATGGCGCCGGACGCAGGCGAGGCGGCGATCGATGCCTGGCGCGCGCCCTTTCCCGATCGCGGCTACGAGGCGGCGCTGCGTGCTCTCGGCCCGATTCCGGCAGGCGTTTCCGGTCCCGGCGCCGCGCAAGCGGCCCGGCTCGCGCAGGAGGCGATGGGATACTTCGGCCCGTGAAGAAGAAACACATCTATATCTACTCCCCCTCCAGCGCCGTGCGCGACAAGGCCGCCTTCCGGCGCGGCATCAAGCGGTTGCAGGCGCTGGGCCACGAGGTCGAGATCGACGAGGCCGCACTCGCCACCCATCAACGTTTTGCCGGCGACGACGCAACCCGGCTGGCGGCCATCGCCCGCGCCGCCGCCAGCCGGGCCGACGTTGCCTTGATCTCGCGCGGCGGCTATGGCCTCACGCGCATCATCGATGCCATTCCCTACAAGGCGGTCGCCAAGGCCATCGAGCGCGGCACCGAGTTCGTGGGCCTGAGCGACTTCACCGCGCTGCAGAACGCGCTGCTGGCGAAGACGGGCGCGGTGAGCTGGCAGGGCCCGGCGGTGGGCGAGGACTTCGGCGCCAAGGACGGTGCCGACGACATCATGGAAGCCTGCTTCGACGACCTGCTGCACGGACAGGGCGAAGGCACCGGCTGGCGCGTGCCGAAGCGAGACGCCGAGGCCGTGGCCGGTTTCCGCGGCCTGCACGGTGCGACGCTGTGGGGCGGCAACCTCTGCGTGCTCGTGAGCCTGCTGGGCACGCCGTACTTTCCGGCGGTCGACAAGGGCGTGCTTTTCTTCGAGGACGTGAACGAGCATCCCTTCCGGGTGGAGCGCATGCTCGACCAGCTGCGCCATGCCGGCGTGCTGGCGCGCCAGAAGGCTGTGCTCTTCGGCCAGTTCACCGGCGGGCGCACGGTGCCGCACGACCGCGGCTTCGGCCTGGGGACGGTGATCGCACGCCTGCGCACGCTGATCAAGGCGCCCGTGCTCACGGGCCTGCCCTTCGGCCATGTCCCCACCAAGGTGCTGCTGCCGGTGGGTGCCAAGGTGGAAGTGGCGGCGGATGGCCGGGATGTCTTCATGGTGTGGGGCCACCGGCATCCGCACTGACGCGTGGGGCGAGGCCCAAAAAACAAAGCCGCTGCAGGGCAGCGGCTTCGGCAGGGCAAGGGGAGGCGCTTCAGGTGGTGATGCGGTGATGCGGCCGCGGCACCATCGCGCCGGGCAGGCCACCCTTGAACATGCGGTTGATCTGGCGCATCTGGCGGCGCGCTGCGGCCTCGCCATCTACCGCGCTCAGGGCCGTCAGCACATCCTGGCGGAGGTACCAGAGCGCCTCCAGGTCGCCCGCAAAGCGCACGCGCTGGGCGACGCGCTGCGCCGAATGGCCGCCATGGGTCTGCAGCAGGGACAGCATGGCACCTCGAATCTCGCCCATCCGACGGTCCGCCGAACGGCGCAAGCCTAAGGCCGGGAACGCCAACAAGCGAAAGAAACTTTGTAGTGCCATGTGATGTAAGGCGGTGCCAGAAGCCTAGAGGATTACAACGTTAAGCCTATGAACGGCGTCTTACAAGGCTGGGCGCATAATTTCATCTTCAAAAACAACATACTTCACGAATATCTTCAAGCAGTGGACGAGGATTTGATGCTTAAGTTGTACTTGTCATCGTCGGTCTGACGTTCAACGTGTTTCCTAATGAAAAAGCAACAGCTTTGCGTTTGACTCCGTCCGATTTGACTCCCCCTGGGGGCGCTCGTGCGGTGCTTTGCCATAATCGTTCGGCGCGAGCCACCAAGAATTGCACAAATGACCGGTCATCCCACTGTCGTTTTCGCTGACCTTACGGGAAGCACGCGTGTCTTCGAGGCCATGGGCAATGCCAGGGCCACCGAAACCGTGACCCGTCTCATCCAGTGGATCGGCGGCGTCTGCGAGGCGCATGGCGGCCGTGTCGTGAAATCGCTGGGCGATGGCGTGTTTGCAATATTCACCAACGGCATCAATGCCACCAAGGCGGTCCTCGAGCTCCAACGCAATCACCAGAAGCGCCTGCAGACCTGGCCGGCCCCGTTGCGCATGGAGTTGCAGATCGGCGTTGCGAGCGGCGAGGTGGTAGAGGTGGACGGCGACTGCTACGGCGACGCCGTCAATCTCGCGTCCCGGCTCAGCGACTTGGCGGGCCCGGGGCAGATCTGGGCCACCGAGTCGGTCATCGACCAGCTGCAAGGCGGCGAGGCGCGGCATCGCAGTCTCGGCCCGATCAATATCCGCGGCAAGAACGAGATGCCGGTGGTGCACCGCATCGACTGGCAGGACGAGGTCACCGAGTTCCTTACCATGCCGGCGACCCTGGCCGTGCCGGCGCGCACGGCCGACTCCTCCTTCGCGCAGATCGAGCTTGCCTGGCTCGATGTGCGCTCGATGTTCCGCGCCGCCGATCTGCCCATCCACCTGGGCCGAGTGGACGAGGCGCAGTTCGTGGTCAATGATCCGCGCGTGTCGCGGCTGCATGCGCGCATCGAGGCGCGGCAAGGCAGCTGTGTGCTGGTCGACATCAGCACCTACGGCACCTGGGTTCGGTTCCACGGCACCGCCGGCGCGAGCGGCGAGATCGCGTTGCGGCGCGAGGAGTGCGTGCTGCACGGCAGCGGGGAAATCGGGCTGGGCGCACCGCTGAGCGACTTCAGCGCGCCGACCATTTCCTTCAACACCACCGGCGGCAACGTGCAGCTCCCGCGGCGCGAAACGCGTTGATGCGGTGTGGCGGGCCGATCGCCTGCCGCTTTCGACT
>NZ_LMTS01000021.1:43388-45003 GCF_001541225.1 Variovorax sp. WDL1
GTATTGCGATAGTCCTTGGCAAGCCGGGCGGCTGCGTCCACCATGGTGGTCCTGGTCCCGCCCGCGATGCTGCCTCCCTTCGACCCCTGGCTCACCAGCCGCATCGCGTTCGATGCGGCCGCGGTCCCGCATGCCGGCGCCGAGGCGCTGGCCGACCGCCAGGCACGGCGCCTGGCCGATCTCCTGCGCGAGGCCGTGCGCGGATCGGCCTTCTACCGGCGGCGGTTGCGGGGACTCGATCCTTCCACCGTACGGCTGGAAGAACTGCCGGTCGTGCGCAAGGCCGAGCTGATGGGCGCCTTCGACGACTGGGTGACCGACCCGGCGCTGCGCCTCGATGCGCTGCGCCGCTTCACCGCCGACCGCTCTCGCATCGCCGACCCTTTCGCTGAACGCTATGTGGTCTGGGAGAGCTCGGGCAGCAGCGGTGAGCCGGGCATCTTCGTGCAGGACGCCCAGGCGATGGCGGTCTACGACGCGCTCGAGTTCGTGCGCCGGCCAGCTGCGCAATCACTCGAGCGGCTGATGAACCCCTTTGGGCTGGGCGAGCGCATTGCCTTCGTCGGGGCCACCGGCGGGCATTTTGCGAGCACGGTCTCGATCGAGCGGCTGCGCCGGCTCAATCCGGCGCTCTCGCTGAGCCTGCGCAGCATCTCCTTCCTGCAGTCTTCCGAAGCGCTGGTGGCCGAGCTCGACGCCCTGCGGCCCACCATCGTGGCCACCTATCCCAGCGTGGCGGTGCTGCTGGCCGAGGAGCGCATGGCCGGCCGGCTGCACGCGGTGCCGCGGGAGGTGTGGACCGGCGGCGAGGAACTGTCGGCGACGCGGCGCGACTTCGTGGCGCAGGCCCTGGGCTGTCCGGTGGTCAACAGCTACGGTGCCTCCGAATTCCTCACCCTGGCCAGCGAATGCCGCCACGGCCGGTTGCATCTCAACAGCGACTGGGCGATCCTCGAGTCGGTGGACGAGCAAGGTCGCGCGGTCCCGCCCGGGGAGCGGGGCGCCAACACGCTGCTGACCAACCTCGCCAACCACGTGCAGCCGCTGATCCGCTACGAGCTCGGGGACCGCGTGCGGCAGGATGCCGAGGCCTGCCCCTGCGGCTCCGCTTTGCCGGCGATCGAGGTGGAGGGCCGCAACGACGAGGCGCTGAGGCTCGGCCGCCCTGGCGCCCGCGCCGTTTTCGTCCCCCCGCTGGCGGTGAGCACCGTCCTGGAGGACGACGCCGGTCTGTTCGACTTCCAGCTGGTCCAGCAGGGCCCCTGCGAGTTGCTTCTTCGCACCGGCCTCCAAGGCAAGGCGGCGGATGCGAGCCTGCGCCGCGCGCGCGTCGCACTGTCGGCCTTCCTGCTGCGCCTGGGCGCCCACGGCGTGCACATCCGCTGCCGGAGCGGCGAAGCACAGTGCCGCGGCATCAGTGGCAAGGTGCAGCGCGTACTCGTTGCGCCGACTTGAAGGGGCGCAGGGCATCCACTAGGCTTCATGCTTCGACCCCGCGCAAGGCGCCGTGGCCTTGCGAGCGACCGCTTCCAACCCGAACACCCTGGAGATCCACAATGACCTTCGCCTCCGCCGCCGATCTGTCGAGCACTCCCTATGGCGGCTTCCAGCCGGT
>NZ_LMTS01000021.1:45062-46041 GCF_001541225.1 Variovorax sp. WDL1
CCAGAGCTTGATGCAGGCGCAGCAGATCCAGCTGCAAATGCTGACAGCCTGGCAGCGCCCGTTCGCCGCCGTCAACCAGGAGCTCTGGGACCAGTGGGTCGTCCGCTTCGGCGGCGGCGTGCCGATCGACGGATAGCTTCCTTGCGGCGACCTCCTGGGGTTTACACCTAGGCTTGGACTCTCAAGTTCCCGCGGGCGCCTGCCGATAAGGCTCATGACCGGGCCCCGATCGGCGGCCGTCGAGGAACAAGCATGCGGAATATGAAGATCGCGACCCGTCTCGGATGGGGTTTCGGGATCGTGCTCCTGTTGATGGCAACATCGATCGCAATGGGCATGGTGCGCTTGCGCGGCATGGCCGAGATCCACGAGCGCGCCGGCGCCGCGCAGCAGGAGATGCTGCAGGGCGGCATCCGGCAGCTGGGGCAGGGAGCCGCGGTCGCGGAAGGCGTTCAAAAGCAGCTCTCAGCCCTGGCCGAAGAGCAGGGGCGGCAGGCCCGCGCGACAGCCGCCGAGCTCCAACGCACCATCGACGACACGCAGTGGCTCCTGCTGGGCCTGGGCCTGCTCGCGCTGGCGACCGGCATCGGCTGGACCATCGGGCTGGTGCGCAGCATCGTCCGGCCGCTGGACGAGGCCATCTTCATCGCCGAAACGGTGGCGGCCGGCGACCTCAGCAAGGAATTCGAGACCGAACGCAGCGGCGAGTTCGGCCGCCTGCTGCGGGGCATGGGCGAGATGGAGGACACGCTGACCGACGTAGTGACCCGCATCAAGGAATCGACCGATTCGATCGTGACCGCGTCGCAGCAGATTGCAGTGGGCAACCAGGATCTCTCGTCGCGCACCGAGGAACAGGCCAGCTCGCTGGAGCAGACGGCCGCCTCGATGGAAGAGCTGACCTCCACCGTCAAGCAGAACGCGGACAACGCGCGACAAGCCAATCAGCTGGCGCTCTCGGCCTCCGAAGTGGCCGTCA
>NZ_LMTS01000093.1 GCF_001541225.1 Variovorax sp. WDL1
TCAGCCGAACTGCCTGCCTTCGGCCACCAGCTTCCGGATCAGCGGCGCGGGCTGCCAGAACGCCGCATCGTCGCGCGGGTTCTTCGCAAAGCGCTTCATCGCCTCGGCCACGTTGAAGAGCCCGACCTGGTTGGCATAGTGCATCGGCCCGCCGCGCCAGATCGGGAAGCCGTAGCCGGTGAGGTAGACCATGTCGATGTCGCCCGACTTGGAGGCGATGCCGTCCTCCAGGATGTGCGCGCCCTCGTTGACCAGCGCGTAGACCAGGCGCTGCACGATCTCCTCGTCGGAGATCTTGCGCGGCGTGATGCCGAGCTCCTTGCGGTGGTCCTCGATCATCTTGTCGACGAGCTCCGACGGGATCGCGTCGCGCTTGCCGGCCTGGTAGTCGTACCAGCCTGCCCCGGTCTTCTGGCCGAAGCGGCCCAGCTCGCACAGCTTGTCTGCAGTGCGGCTGTACTTCATGTCGGGATGCTCGACGGCGCGGCGCTTGCGGATGGCCCAGCCGATGTCGTTGCCCGCCAGGTCGCCCATGCGGAAGGGGCCCATGGCGAAGCCGAACTTCTCGATGGCGCGGTCCACCTGCTGCGGGGTGGCGCCCTCGTCGAGGAGGAAGCCGGCCTGGCGCGAGTACTGCTCGATCATGCGGTTGCCGATGAAGCCGTCGCACACGCCGGAGACCACCGCCGTCTTCTTGATCTTCTTGGCGACGCCCATGACGGTGGCAAGCACGTCCTTGGCTGTGTGCTTGCCGCGCACGACCTCCAGCAGCTTCATCACGTTGGCGGGGCTGAAGAAGTGCATGCCGACGACGTCCTGCGGGCGCTGGGTGAAGGCCGCGATCCTGTCGACATCGAGGGTGGAGGTGTTGGACGCGAGGATGGCGCCGGGCTTGGCGACGCGGTCGAGTTCCTTGAAGACTTTCTCCTTGACACCCAGTTCCTCGAAGACGGCCTCGATGATGAGGTCGGCGTCCTTCAGGTCGTCGTAGCCCAGCGTGGTGGACAGCAGCGCCATGCGCTGCTCGTACTTGTCGGCCTTGAGCTTGCCCTTCTTGACCTGGGCCTCGTAGTTCTTGCGGATGGTGGCGATGCCGCGGTCCAGCGCCTCCTGCTTCATCTCGAGGATCTTGACGGGGATCCCCGCGTTGAGGAAGTTCATGGTGATGCCGCCGCCCATGGTGCCGGCACCGATCACGCCGACCGAC
>NZ_LMTS01000145.1 GCF_001541225.1 Variovorax sp. WDL1
CAGATCCGACGGCGTCGTTCATTGATCAGCATCTCCCTAGCTGATGGCCGTCCACCACCACTTGGTCTTGGTCGAGCCCTTCTCCTTGAGCTGTACAGCCATCGTGTGGTGGGGCTGGATGAAGTTCAAGAGCTTCGCGTCCATCCGAAGCTTCTTCACCATGTCTGGCCAGTACATCTCGTCGACACCCAGGACCACCTTAGTCCCGACAGAGCTGATGAGACTGTCCGGTACGTTCTCGGTCGATTGATTGGCGGCCCATAGTGCTAGGCCGAATTTGCGCGCCTCACGAGCAATGGTTCCGATGACGCCGTCACCACGCTCGTCCGCCCCGCTGACGTAAGTTCCGAGCTCGTCGAGGACGCAAATTTCAAGCACGTCGGACTGCTCGCCACGCTGCACCGACTTGTAGAAGATGTCGAGCAGCAGGAAGAGGACGAGCATCTTCTTTTCTTCCAGGCTGAGAGCGTTCAGCTTGTATCGCCACACCGGCAGGGTCTCGTCGAACGGCGGGGGCGTGTTCTTGAAGATGCCGGTTGAGTTCAGGTTGTTCAGGCGGTCTACCACCGACTTGAGCACCTCGGGGCTGTCGTACTTGATGAGGTTTTCGAGCTCGAGCCCGGTTTGAATCGAATTGGCATAGTCGGTGAACGCATCGATAGCGCTTTCCTTTGCTGCCTCCAGGGCAACCTCTTCGTCCTCGTCGAATACGCTTTCGTCGTGGCGCTTGCGTTTGACGGAGTCGAGCATCTTGCGTTGCATGGTCCGCGCGGTCTTGTTGAGGTAACCAAGCGCCCGGATGGCCTTTTGGTCCGAGCCGAGGAACTTTTCAAGGTGAATCTGCTTGGCGTAGGCCAGGATGTCGGCAAGGGTGGGGTAGTCACGCTCCTTGAACGCCGGCGGGAACTCGGTGATGCCGCCCTTGTAGTTCTGGGTGTGGACGTACCAAAGCTTGCGCTCTCCACAGAACCGCGCGCCGAAGCCGCGGGCCCTGTCCTTGTCGACAAAGGGCACGTTCAGGTAGATGCGGTTGTCCGAGCCCCCTGAAATCAGGCGCGACTCGTAAGCGTTGAGCGACCAGGTCGAGGGGTCATCCTTTTGAAAGCCGAACTCGCGGTAGACGTCCAGCGCGAGTTCGCGGATGACGGCTTCCTGCTTCAGGCCGAGCGGCGTCCGCGATGCCTGGTCGACCGTACGGATGAAAGCTTGAATCGCCTTGCGTACGCCGCCGAACTCGAAGGACGGGTTGACACGGAAGGGGTTGAGGCCGAAGGGGGCCTGTTCGGAGAACTGGACAACGCTCGCCCCTTCAATCTCAAGGTCGCCATGGACGTCGAACACGTGGAAGCGAACCTTGGTGCCAGCCTTCATCGCCTGCGCGATGAGGCGCCGGATGGTGTGCGACTTCCCAACGCCGCTCGAGCCGAGGATGAGCATGTGGCCGTTGATGAGGCGCTTTGTGTTGAGTTGGACAGGGGTCTTCCGCCCTTCACGGGCGCCGAAGTAGTCCACCCCGAAGTTGAGCTCCATAGAGAAATCGCGGGATTTTGATGACGAAGCCCCGTATAGGCAGGGGACTTAGCCACGTTCACCGAAACTTCTTGAACGTTCGGTGTGCACGGGTTTTCCTTGCGCGAAGGACTTGGGGGAATGGTCGGGACTTCGGCTGTCCGAAAGGTGCACGCTGGAACGGGGCGTATGGGCAGCGTCGCAGCGCACCTACCCGAGCGCCGTACGTGTGTTCTTTGACTCCCTGCTGCGCGAATTAGCGACCCGGCGTCAGCACGACATGACAGCAGGTCGGCGCTTGACAGCGGGCCTGCTACGCGCCAGCTCAAGTTGCTGCAGGTGTTGCCTCAAGAGCGCAGCGGTACCCTCGCCTGTCCGATACCAGCAGCGCCGGCGAAGCACACGCTGGTCCAACCCCGTAGAGGCGAAGTTCGGAACAACATTGCGCTAGCGCCCCAATACGCCAGTGATTTCGCCAGCCGTGTGTTGTACCCAGTGCCGATGCAGGTCACCCCATTCCTTGTCCGAATTCCCAAGAGCCCGTGCCTGTCGCGGATGCGTTAACGGTAGCAACTGCAGATGGCGGCCGCGAATGCTGAACGGGTGACGTTTGCCGTATTGGCCCGGCTGCGTCCCGTACATTCTGAGCTTGGGGTGCCCGAGAGACAGTGCAGCGACGAACTCCCGCAGGGGCGCGTCGCCCAAGGTGATGAGGGTATTGGCGCCAGAAGTGAGAAGCTCCTCCAGGACGGCCTCGACCCGCAGGTGGTCAGCGTACCCGGTGGAAACCAGGGGGACATTAGCCGCAGGCAGGCCCAGCGCCTTTGCAACTGGGGCGTAGTCACTGAGGACCCGGGCGGCCTGCCCTTTGTTCATCCGACTTTCTGGGAGCAAGTCGCATAGCCAAGCGTCGTCGCGCACAAGGCCCAACGGAGCAAGATAGTCTTCATCCAGAGACTTACCCGACGGGCCGTTGAAACGCTGGTCCGCTTCGACCAACCTGCCGGCTTCTGGCGGAATGTGGATTGCGTCGATGATGGCCCCCGCTCCCTCGCCTCGCCAGAAGATATAGGGCTCTGAGGCCACAGCAAGTGCCGCGGCACGCTGCTTTCCGTCGCGGCCTAGCCAGCGTGCATGCACGGCACTTGAGTAGACGCCCAAAACGAATACACGGGCACTTGTATGAGGCACCTGCTCGACTCTCTGCAGAGGCTGCCCAAAAGGAAATTGATACATAAAGACGATTCTGACTTGTTCTGTCCCGCATGCACGTGTCCGTTGCATTGGCCCGACACAGAGGCCATTGCCTGCCGATGCGGGAGAGCCTGCGCCCTGTTTAAGCGCCGAAGCTCGAAGGAGAATGTCGGCGAATCATGTAGTGAGCACGCGCTTCGCGGGCCCGGCCCTGAGTCGTGAATCCTGCCAAGCTTCTCAGCTCGAGCCCTTCCCATCCTTGTCCGTCACCGGCTGCTTCCGATGGACAGCTCTATGGACAACCCCATTGGATTGCCGCCAGACCTGACCACAGGACTCTAGCCTAATTCACAAGCTTGGGCCGCTAGTGACCCAGACCCTATGAAAAAGGAAAGCCGCATGAAGCGGCTTTCGGAAAATCACGGCGTTGCGGCCGCGGTGCTCTGTGGATTTATCTTGAACGGTTCACTCAGCGCTCGCCGCGAAAGCCTGGCGACAAAGCTGCCACCCGTCGGGTTGAGCGCAAGGAAGCGCTTTCGCCGGCCCCAGCTCTCGACGCGCAGTTGGCTAACCGCTACGCTTCCAGAGGGGAGGTTGAACCTTAGCGGACTGGTGAACTCGAGGACGTCGCCGACATTTACCACAAGGGAGGCTGGCGCTGACCGTGCGAGGACACGCGCCCGCCACTCTCGTGCATTCTCGATGCTGGACTCGCTACAGTCGAGTTCGGCCACCGGAGTCAGCTTGGAAAGCATGCCCTTGGGCATTCCGCAGATGACGGGGCCTTCCTGCTCAGTCATCGACTTCCAGGCGAAATCCGTGCGGCCTCGCGAAACAGCGATGACCAGCGCACAGCGCGTCGTCTTCTCCGACCTGGCGTCGATTTTCGCAAGAATGCCATAGGCGCCACCGGCACCGCTGACCATCCTCTCGATGTGGTAGGTGACGCCCTCGCTGCCGTCCCACTTGGCGCCTTCGCGGTACGAGGTGTGGTCTCGCAGCATCTCAAGCGTCGATTTGCCACGTTGGTTGGAAACGCTGCTCCATCCCATTTGATGCTCCTGTGTAGTTGACCTGACAGGTGTAGGGAGCGGGCGCGGTGCGCTTGAGATTTAGCGCTGAGGCGCGCAAAAAGAGGCCGCCGGGGTTGCCGGCGGCCGTTTCCCTCTGCAGGCGCCTAACGCTTCAGCGTCGTGCTTTCAGGCGCTCGCGCTCGGTGAAGTCGTCTGCACAGTCCTTGTCGCAGAAGAGTTTCTCGTCGATGGCTACGCCGCGCTCGTCGACGTCTCGGCCTTGGGCATCCTTGCCCAAAGCCACGAAGTGGGTGTCGCAGTTGTAGCAACTGCCACGGGGGAGCAACTTGGGGCCGGTAGCCCGATTTGCCAGGGATTGGCGCAGGAACAGTTCAGCCTGTTCATTGGCCATGTCGATTTCGTCTGCCATTGAGTTCTCCTGTGATGCAGAGGGGGTAACCGTGCATGTAGGATTTGAGTTTTAGCCTTTTAGGCACAGGACTGCGATTTAGCTTGGACCTAAATCGTATGTATGCTAAAATGCAACTAAGATGGAGCACTCCAATGGTTAAGAAGAAGTCGAGCTACGCATGCAACGCATGCGGGCAAAAGGCTGTGGTTTGGGGTGGCAAATGCTCCGGCTGCAACGCCTGGAACACGATGGAAGAGGTCGTCGAGCGCGAGGAGCCGGCCAACAGCCACCGCTACTCGAACTGGTCGGGCACGAAGGCAACGCTCGTTGACCTCCGCAATGCCAAGACGGTCACCCACGTGCGTTGGGACACCGGCCTGACCGAGTTCAACCGCGTCCTGGGAGGCGGGCTGGTCAAGGGCTCCGTGGTGCTCGTCGGTGGCGACCCTGGCATTGGCAAGTCGACCCTGTTGATGCAGGTGGTTGGGCATCTGAGCCCCCGCGCGAAGACGCTCTATGTCTCCGGCGAGGAGTCGCCCGACCAGCTGAGAATGCGCGCTGAGCGCCTCGGGCTCGGTGAGGCATCCATCCAGGTGTTTCCCGAGACGGAGCTGGAGGAGATTCTGGCCATGATGGATGAGCAGCGCCCAGACATCATGGTTGTGGACTCGATTCAAACCGTGTTCTCGAGCCAGCTCACGTCGGCGCCGGGCAACGTCGCGCAGGTTAAGGAATGCGCTGCGCAGCTGAACAAGAAGGCCAAGAGCATGGGCATTGCCCTGTTCCTGGTCGGGCACGTGACGAAGGAAGGCAACCTGGCCGGCCCGCGCGTCCTGGAGCACATCGTGGACGCGGTCCTCTACTTCGAGGGCGAGTCGGGTTCCGCGTTCCGCATGGTTCGGGCGTTCAAGAACCGGTTCGGCTCCGTGAACGAGCTCGGCGTGTTCGCGATGGGAGAGAAGGGCTTGGAGGAGGTCAGCAACCCGTCATCGCTGTTCCTCACGGCGCACGAGCATCCGGTCCCGGGTACGTGCATCCTTGCTGCGCTTGAGGGCAATCGACCGTTCCTGGTTGAAGTCCAGGCGCTGGTGGAGGACGCTCCGACGCCGAATCCGAAGCGCTTCGCCGCCGGCGTGGATACGAACCGGCTGCAGATGCTGTTGGCAGTGCTCAACAAGCACGCGAGCGTCGTTGCGTTCGACCAGAACGTCTATGTCAAGATTGTGGGGGGCGTGCGGCTCACGGAGCCAGCGGCGGACCTGCCGTTGATGCTTGCGGCACATTCGTCCCTCGTGGACCGGCCGCTGCCCAAGGGGATGGTCGCTTTCGGGGAGGTAGGCCTGGCCGGAGAGATTCGGCCCGTAACTGATGCTCTGACCAGGCTGAAGGAAGCCGCGAAGCTGGGCTTCACCCAGGCGATGGTGCCACTGGCGTGCAAGCACAACAATTTGGCATCGGTAAAGGGAATCGACGTGACGTACGTGTCACGCGTCGACCAAGCAATCGGGCTGCTGCGAGAATTGAAGGCAGCTGCCTGAGGAGAAATGTCATGAAGCAAAAAGTTGTCAACAAGAAGTTCAAGTGGGTTTGGGTGGTGGCGGCCTTCCGTCGGATGGGGGAGTTCAACGGGCACTTGTTCGCTGGGGTATCGTGCGGGTTTTTCCTGCTGCTCGGACTGAAGTTCCCCGCCCTGAGCTCCGTAGCGGTTGCCGTCGCTGTGCTGTATGTCGCAAGCCTCGTCTGGCTCGTCACGCTTGCCCGCAAAGACGAGAAGGCGCGCCATTTCGGCTTCGTGAAGGACTGGATTGCTTCCGCGCCATCCGACAGGGTGCGGGCGGACCGCCAGCAGTTGCTGCGAAATCAAGGCATGGAGGGCGCGGTCTACGCAGCGAGCCTTGCCGCGGTACAAAACTCCGCAACTGCACCTCTGGTCAACGTCGACGGCACGCCGATGATGCCCGGTGGCCTGACGGACATCAACGGCAACCCGTACGGCGTGTTTGGCGGCGGTGCAGGCGGCCTGTTCAACGAGCAGACGGGTGGGTTCGTCGCAGAAAACAACGCCTACGTCGCCCCCATGGGGTTGGATTCGGACCCTCACAATCCGATGTCTTGAGCCCGGCGAAGCAGTGACCTGGAAGCCAGAGGCACAGCCTCTGGCTTTTTTGGTTGGGTCCTGTCTTGGCGGCTGTGAGCCCCGCGCCCTCGCTCCCTTGAAGCTCCCGCGATGGCAGCCCGCTTGAAACGGCCCGGCGAACCGCCACATCCGCTAAGTGGGCCACGGCAGGAGCCCGCCCAATAAAAAACCCCGGGGATTGCTCCTCGGGGTTTGGGAATTACGCTGACGCGGGGCTAGTTGAAGCTAACTTCGCACATGCCGCCGGCGCAGGCCTGCGAGCCGAGGGTGTTGATGTCCACCTGACGGACTTCCGACAGAACCGACGCGAAGTCGATGTCTTGCAAAGAGGTCTGGATGCCCACCCACTTGTGCAGGTTGTAGCAGTCCTTCAGACAGAAGGAGGCCTTCTGCATGTCGCCGTCGAAGTGCTTCGCGAACTTCTTGAAGCGACGCACCCAGTCACGCTTGAGCAGGTCCTTGGAATCCTCGTCCGACAGTTGCAGACCCTTGCCCATTGCGGTGTCGCATGCCATCCACAGGTTGTCGTTGAAGGCGTGCAGCCCGTCGACAATGAGACCTGAGGCGAACATGCTGGCCTCGCCGTAGAGTCCGACGATTTGTTCGGCCGACGTCACTTCCGTGAACGGAGCTTGCGGGTATGCCTTGTCGCCTTCGCCTGCCAGCAACGAGATGCCGGCGAACCACTGGCGATTGTCGAAAATGTACTGCTCGACCGCGCTCCAGTCATCCACCCCGATGGTGTTCGAGATGTTGTGACGCAGCTTTGGATGCACGCACAGTTCCACATTGGTGCCGTTTTCGACCCAGTGCTGCTGTGCCTTCTTCACGAACTCCAGCTGGCGAACGCCCATGAGGTCCTGCTTGAAGATGGACGTGTCCTTCGAGACGACCGGGAAGCTGACAACGATGTCGCTGCCGTTTGCCGACCATACGGACTTCTCCACCATTTTCGGGTTGCGCTGCAGGATGAGCTTGGCCACTTCGTCATCGGCGTTCATCTGAACGTTGCGGAAGTACATCGGCGAGTGCTCGCCGTGGATTCCCGAGGCAGTGCCCAGCAGGACCGACGCGTTGCCCGAGGGCTTCGCACAGGTCGTGCGCGCGGCCGGATTGACCCCGATGAGCATCGCCACTTCACGGTTGACCCGCTTGACGATTTCAGCGCCCTCCTTGAGGATGGCTTCGTCGAACAGGATGTGCGGATTGTTCATCCAGCCCGTGATGCTCACGCCGATGAGGCTTTCGCGCTCGGTGATTCGGCGGGTGGCTTCGGACACATACTTGAAGTTCGTGTAGCCTGCTTGGAGCGTGCCCAGAATGGCGCCGGCCTCGCAAGCGGCGAAGAACAGCTCCTTGTTCACGCACTTGCCGCCGTTGATTTCGGTCAGGTTGCAGAACTGGAACCCCGACACGCCGTCGATGGTGACCGGACGCATGCCGATTTCCACGCACGGGTTGTAAGCGAACTCCTTGTCGTCGACAAAGATGAAGCCCGGCTCGCCGAAGTCGCGCACGGAGGTCATGATTTGCGCCCACTCTTCGCGGGTCAGCTCGTCGCGAAGCAGCACAACGGAGTTGTTGCTGCGGCCGCGCTGCGGGTTGTCGACAAACCAGTCGCCAGTCTTCGCCTTCATCATCTCCTGGTCGTCCTTGTCGAACAGGCAAATCGTCGCGGAGCGACGAACGCCGCCGGCCAGAACTGCGTCGGACATGTGCATGACGAAGTCGTATGCGACGATGGGACGCACGGCGACCGATTCAGCAGCTCCGAGAGCCTTCTGCAACAGCGCCTCGCACTTGATGAGTGCCTGGCGCAGGGGGTCCGGGCCCGGGGCCTTGAAGCCGCCCGAGATTTCCGAACCCTTCGCGCGGATTAGGCTGAAGTCGAAATGAACCTGGTGGCCCTGATATTCCGGGAACGTGCCTTCGCCATCGAAGTACGAGCTCAAGAGGACGCCAAACGCGTCGGCCCAGCCCTCGATGCTGTCGGGAATCTGGAAGACCTTGATTTTCTCGCTCGACGGACGAGCGATTGGGGGCAGCTTGGCCACGTGGTGCTTCTGCACCGAGAAGCCGACGCCGCAGCCGCACAAAAGCAGGTACATCGCTTCCTGGAAGAAAGCCGCACGGTCGCAGTGGCTGACCGAGCAGTTGTACATGCGGGCCTCGTGTTTGCGCAGCTGTTCGCCACCGAACTGCAAGGCACGTTGAGCACCCAGCACCAGTTGGCTTTCGTATGCCACTTCAGCCTTGGCGAAATACTTCTCGAGCTCCGGCGTCATGCGTTCCGCGTACTTGTCGCGGTGCATGTCCATGACGCGTGCTACGGCTTCGTCCCAGGTCTCGTAGGAGCCCCGGGCATCTACCCAGCGGGAGTAGCCCATGAAGAACTTCGACTCGGAGAGCATCTTTTGGCCAAGGGGAGACATCAGAGCGTTTTTCATCTGTTTCTTTCGTAGATTCCGAGGCCCCTGGGGCCTCGATGTTGAAGTTGGTCCGCACGCGTAGCAGGCTTGAAGCCAGTCGCAAGCGGGTTGGTTGTCCTCTCCGCGTATAGCGAGAGGCAATTGACCATCTAAAGGACGACAGCGCCTGCGCCTGGGGGCGCAACGCTGTGCTGGAGGGGTACGCAACCTATAGCTAGCCCGGTCTGGAGGCCTGCTTTAAGGGTGCCAACAGGAGGAGCCGTTAAACGAAAAAGCCACCCCGGATGGGGTGGCCTGCGGGCCGGGGCGCGATTCGGTCAGGCCTCGTTGTCGCGCACTGCCATCGAGGGGTCGATGGCCTCAGCGGAGAGGAACAGATGTCGAATGAGGTCCGTGTGCGAGGCCAGCAGGAGCTTCGTGAGCCAGATGGCCCAGTAGGAGCCGCTGGCAGCGCCGACCTTTACGCCGGTGAAGACGAGGTCGATGAGAGGCTTGACGAGGTGCTCGAGCCCGGGAATCTTGGACAAGACCACCAGGCAGAGAACGCCACAGGCGAGGATGAAGAGGACGGTGCTCATGGTCAGTGTAGAGAGAGCGCGACGCGCTCTGGGAGCAGCTTCGCTTCGATAGCGCGTTGGAGCGCGGCTTCCGCCATTTGCAGCTCGCGCATCGCCCTGGGACAGCTCTCAGCCGCCGCAAACGACCGGGTGAACGACAGCAGCATGGCGAGGGGAACGGCTTCATGCCCGTCCGCTGCCCTGACCGCGGTCGACACGACGCTTCCTTCGCCGTAGCCGACACATGCCAGGACCGCGACAGCTTGGGGCCCCGCACTTGCCTGATGGTCCCGAAGCAACGCGATGGCCTGTTGCACCAGCTTGTCGTACGTACCCGTGGGAGCGTGTTCGCCGCTCAAGGGATTAAGCGCCGGCGGTGGTGAAGCTGCTTTCAGCCGAGGCGGCTCGGCTCTCGTCAGACCCCACCATCAGGAACTGCTCGTACTCGTCGGTAAGGTCAAGGCCCAGCTCATCAGGCGGCATCGTGACCTTGTGCCTGGTCACCTTGAACTCCGGAATAGGCTCCGGGAAGTTGAGCATCGGCGTGTTGATGTGGAACACGCGGGAGCCCGACAGCAGGACCGCCTCTCCGAGGCCCAGGGACTTCAGATGCTCGGGGCTGACGCGATACTCCTCGGATTCCTTCCAGGACTCGGACATGCCGGCGCCGTCCGACGCGTTGCCCTGGGGAGTCGTTCGGATGTTGGAGGAGGATTCGCCCTCGTTCTTGCTCAGCGAGAGGGACTTCGCGAACTTCTTGGTCTTGCCGATGATGTCAGCGGCCGTCTCGGGAGAGTCCTTGGATGCGAACTTGAAACAGACCTTGTTCCAGGTGTTGCCAATGATGATGTCTTCGAAGTCGGGACCGACCGTGCGCAGGTTCGCAAAGGTCTGGAAGGCTGGAATCATGCAGATGCCTGCGCTTCGAGCTTGCTCGAAAAGTCGTGCGATACCGCTCATGACGTAGCTGCCCATTTCGTCAGCAAAGACGAGGAACGGGGGCTTCGGGCGCTTGTCCTTGTGCACGCCCTGCACGTTGTAGACCGCAGTGCGGAGGTCGGAAAGAATGATTTTCCCGAGGTTCAGCGCTGCCGTATCCTTCCCCATGGTCGGAAGCATGACGTACAGACACTTGTTGTTCATCACGATGTCCGTGAGGTCAATTTCCGGCGTGTAGGTGTTGAAGACCTCGCCGAACTTTCCTTGCGCGAAGAGTGCAATTCGCCCGGAGATGCCACCCAGCAAATCCTTGACCATCTTGATGTCAATTCCAACGCCGTTCTTGTCTTTCTTGCGAAACTGATTGAGGAACATCTCCAGGGTCATGCGTTCCTCATCGCCCAAGCGCAACCGCAGCAGCGATTCCAGCGCCCGGTCCGATTGCAAGAGGATGGCGAGGTCGCTGAAGTTGTAGCGGCGCTTGGCTGACTTCAGCGCGCCTGTGAGCACTGTTAAGGCATAGTTCGCCTGCTGGCGGAAGTAGTCGGCGCCTGGCGAGTTTTCCGTTCCCGGAATAAGGTTGAGGAGCCGGCTGGCCACCTCATCGGCGTCGCCCTTGAGGATGGGGTTGTAGGTGTTGCTGTTGTGCGGTTGGTCGACGTTGAGGACGTAGAACTCATCCCCGCGGCCGCAGAGCTGCATCATCATGTTCAACTTGTCGCGGGTCGCCGCATCGAGCTTAGCGTCGATGAAGATGAAGCCGCCACCGCGGATAGCCTGCTGCCAAAGAAGGAACTCGCCCAGAGTGGTCTTGCCGACACCTGACTGGCCGATGATGGCGGTATGCCGAGTCAAGAAGTTGTCGCTGATATCGACGGGCATACCGTTGTCACGCGTGTAGCCGAACCGAATTCCCTCCTTGGTCGACATGAGGTCGCCAAACGTCTCATCCGACGGAAGAACGAAGTTTTCGCGACTGACCGTGTCCGTTCGGTCGAGCCACTCCCGTGCTCGCTTAAACGCGAACCACCCGGCGCCCACAGCGGGCCCCACCAATGCGGGGAGTACATAGGGGTTGCCCGCAACCCAAGGGCTTGACGCCGCGACGCCTGCACCAATCCCCATCAACGCCCAAGCGTCTTTTCGACCTACCAGCATGTAAAACGTCTCCCTTTATGCTGGTTCGTCTAGGAACCAGTCATTTATATGGGCTGGTTGGTCAGGATTCACAAAGAAAAGCGGCAAGACCGAGGTCCTGCCGCTTTACGTCCCGCTTGCGCAGGGCCTGTCAGTGCCTCATTTCGGCATCGTGGCTTGGCTCGCAGGGACGGTCACCGTTACTGGGACGTTATCGTTGCGACCGCCGCTGCCGCCCGGGAACTTGTTGTATGCGTTCTCGACCGTGACTGTGCGCTTCTGCACGCCGCTCTTGGTGGTGTGCACAGTCATCGTGACGGTTTGGGTCACGTTGCCTTCGCGCTTGCCGCAGGCCAGCTCGTTAGGAGCCTTGAAGACGTGGATTCCGTAGTAGCCCGAGCCGGGCTCGGAGAGGGACAGCGGTTGAAGGGTTTCGGTCATCGTGCAGTCCCCCCAGTCCACTTCTACCGCGGTCACGCGGTCCACGTCCTTGGCCTTGTCGCCTGTCGTCTCAGGCCAGTATCCGCTCGCGATGAGTCGCGTGTGGAACGGTCCGAAGCCTTGCGATGGGCTGATGCGGGCGTAGTGCGCCGCAGATGGCGCGGTAACCGTGATGGTGCCCTTACCATCCGCATACTGGCTGTTGAACTGCTGGAACTGCTCAGCAGCCGCCCGGCCGATTTCGCTCGGGCTGCCGGCCGAAGCCGCGACCTTGTCCATGACCGACGTCAACCATTCGGACAGGTCCATCTTGCCGAAGTCCATGGCAGACAGTTGACCCGGCGTGAAGCCCGTGCAGTCGGGGAACTGAGGGAATCCCCACAGCTTGAGGGCAACGGCCGAGGTCGCAGTCACCCGAAAGCTGCACAGGTTCGTCAGGGCATCGCAACGGCCCGTGAGGCGCGTGTCAGAGTTCGGAAAGGTGAACTCCGAGGTGCGCAGGTCGGTTGGGACTTGCACGGTTTTCCAAGTCTGGCCGCCATCCTGGCTGTAGTCGATGCGGATGCGTTCCGGCACGGTCTTTCCGTCCGAGGCGCCCTTTACGGACCAGGTGCGGAACACCAGGTCGGCGATGTTCGACATCTGGTTCAACGCGCCGGCGGAGCGGCCTTCTGACTCTTCGTTCGAGTAAAGGTGCCATGACAGGTCACGGGTGACGATAGCCTTGCCACCCTGACCCATCGGCCATCCTCGTGCTTCATAGGTGCAATTGCCCGATTCGGGCGAGCATGCGCCCTTCACGGCGGTGTAACGGCTGACACCCCGGGACTCGTTGACCAGCGGGTCGAGTTCCACCAGGTTCCACGAATTCGGGCCGAACTCAGGTGCCTTTGGCATTTCGGCGCACCCGTTCGAGTTATCGCAGCTGGCAATGATGGTCCGAACGACGCCAGGGCATTCGAACGATTCCGGGTCCGTCGCAAAAATTTCGCCGGCCTTGACGGGGTCCGCGCAGTAGCTGGGCCACTGCCACGCAGCGACCTTGACGCCGTTGACGTCCACCGGCGACGTCCACCGCCCGTTGCCCTGGTCGAGATAGGTGAAGTTCAGATTCTGGCTGACGATGTCCGCGCCTTGCCCGGACATGGCCATCTGCAGCAGCTGGCCGCGGCCCTGCTCGTGGATGACGCGCGGCAGAATGCCGTTGAATGAGCAGTAGGTCTGGGTGTATTCCAGGCAGGACTTCAGCGGCCACTTAGCCCTGTTGGAGCAGTACTCGCCAATGTAGACGGTGTATTTCGAGCGCCGGGCTGCGGCGAGCTCGACCGTGGGCATTTCGCAGCCGTCACGCATCATCTGTCCTGACTTCGGGCGCTCCATGTCCATCCGGCAGCAGTTCCGCCCGAACAACTGGCCGATGCCGCCTGTCGCCCGCTTGCAGCGCATATCCTTGCCCGTGAAAATCTTCGGGATGGTCGGGTTGTCGCTCATGTCGTCAATGCCTTCGCCCGCAGCGTCCGCAATCGCGGCCGAGACCAGGGCGGCGTTCATCTTCTCGACGTCGACGGTTTGGTCTTGCTTCACGGCATTGCCGAACGTGATGTCGTCCGTGTTCAGGCAGGCGTTGTCTTCGGAACTCTTGGACCACTCGACGCAGATATCCTGAGCGTGCGTGCATTGGTAGGTCTCGTTCTGGGACATGACGAGGCCGCCGTTGCCGCCGGTGTAGGAGGCTGGCTCGGCAGAGGTCATGCTGCAGTGCGCCAGGTCAACGCTCTTGCAGGAATCGAGGTCGTCGGTCGCGCTGGGCTGCCCGTAGCAGACGACACCGGTGGTCGGCGTCGTGTAGATGCCACAACCCGCTTTCTCAGCGTTGGTGAGCTGCAGGACAACACCCGTCGGGAAGCCAGTAGCCTCATCGACGGCCGCGACTAGGCATTGGGCGTCGTCTAGCGTGCGGCCGAACCACTCGCCGCCTTGGTAGGTGTTGTACCGGCTTTCTGAGAGAGGGCTCAAGTCGCAGGCGCCAGCGACCGGCGAGGGCGATGCCTCCACCGACAGGACGGCGGGGTCGCTCGTGGCGAAGTACTCGGTCCAGCTCTGGTCCAGGCACGTCGTGCCGTCCTCTGCGAGCTGCGAGCAGACCTTGGCGGTCTCGCCAATCTTCGACTTGTCCTTGCGCAGGTCTACGCCTTCCGAGGTGAGGCATGTGTCCGTGGTCGCCACCTTGCCGTCCTTGTCGATTTTGACCTTGATGTCGCATTGTGCGGTCTCGAGCTTGTACTTCGTGATGCGCTCAGTGAGGGGGAACGTGCGCGTGCAGCTCGTGGTGAACTTCTGCGAAGTCGTGCTCCATTTCGTGCAGCTGCGCGGGCCGGAGCACTGAGCATCCGCCTGGGTGAGCTTGGTCTCGGTTCCTCCTTCGGCGGCTTGGGCCGGATTTGCCCGCAGGTGCTCGCCGGTCTCCCTGGTCTTGTCGGCGTAGCTGCCGTTTTCGACGTTGGTGCGGAGGTCCGAAATCAGTGTGCTGTTGGAAGCAATCTGTTGGCCGGTGACCTTCAGAGTGGCGTCGCTGCCGCCAATGACCGACGTCCCGCGGACCGAGATGCGGCAGCTGTCGGTGCTGTTGCAGCCAGCCCCGACCTGAACTCCGCTCACCGTGGTGAAGGAGCCGACGGGCACGGAAATCTCTTGCGAGAAGTCGCTATCAGCCGCGCACTGCCCCAGTCGCTGCTGGTTGTCACAAACCTTGAAGAGCAGCGATTGAACCGGAGCGCCCTCGCACGCGACTGCCCGGAACGTGAGGTTGCCACCCGAGCGGATTTCACCTTCGACCTTGGCGCGGCAGTTGAGGTCGAACTTCGCCGTGGCAGTGACGACGGCGATGCCTGCCTGTTGCTTCTGGCCGGGGGAGGCAACTTGCTCGAGGCCCTCCAGTCCGGTGATGCTTTTGAAGTAGTCGAGGCCTGCGGCCTGGGTAAAAGACGACCTCGGCGCCAGCTGCGCCGTTCCGTCCTCGTTCAGGATTGTGTCTCCCCCCGCATCCCGGTTCACGCTGACGCTGCGCATCTGGGTTGCAGCTTGGGTGGCTACTTTCTTCGCCTGCGCAATCTCCTCCGCGGTAGGGGCTTGCGCCGCTGTGGTGAACGTGAAAAGGGCGCACATGGCGCCCAGAAGGTAGTTTGCGACACGCATTGGGTAGTCTCCGGCCTATAGGTTGCTCCAACGTATAGGTACAGAGACCCCACTTAGCCTTTGCGCATCATTTCTGGGGTGGAAGTGCTGAGGCGTTCTGCAGCGCCTTCGCGGCGAGGGCATCAGCCATGGCCTTGCGGATGCCTTCCTCTTCCTTCAAGCGCTCCGATGGCGACTTAAAGTCTTCCCATTTGCCCGTGAACGGCTTTTGCTCTTTTGCAGGAGTATCGCCCAGGGCGAATCCGCGCGCCAGAGCTTTGATGTAGGGCGTTGCATCCTCCATGCCGTCGTCGAGGAACTGTTGGAGGGCATAGTTTGCAGTGACGGCACCCGAAACCTTCGAGTATTTGGCCGGGTCCAGCGGCGGGCAGGTGTTGTACTGCAGGTCCTGCCCGCGGTATTTGAACTTGCGCGGCTCGATTCCGGTGCACTGCATCTCCACGCGATAGGTGGTCAGCACGATGGTCGGAACCGTGGTGACCTGGTAGGCGTCGTACATGCGCGGGTCAATCGAAATATTGGCTGACGCACCCTTGCCGTAGTTCAGCTTCGTGAGGTCTTCGCTCACAAAGTCTCCGAGGCTTCGCCCCGGAGGCGCGCCCCGGAAAATCAGCGTGCCGCCAGACCACATGGCCTCGACGGCGTAAGACCGCAGCATTTCCAGCGGCATTGACCAAGACACGAAGTAGTAAAGGTTGGACCTCCGCTTGGGGCTGATGCCCAGGAACTCCAGAACCTTGTCACGCTCGCCAGCGATTGACTGGTCCGCGATGTCGTCGGCATTCTTCTTACCGCGGGCCACTCGCTCGGCGAACTCCGGGTCGGGAACAGCCTTCTCATATGCGGTGAGCAGGTCAACAGCCAGGGTCTCGCCGAGCTTTCGGGCCGCCTCAACCTGTTGGGGGTCCGCGTCCTTGAGGTTGCCGTATGGCACGTAGAGGGCTCCGGCATCTTGCTTCTCGGCGGGCGCTTCGGTTCCGTCGGCAGTGTCTTGGGCGCGGGCCTGCTGGGCGCTCAGGGCGAAGGCCACGATGGCTGCAGCCATCGATACGGTCAAGCACTTGTTCATCACGGTACGCGGTAGCAGCATTGTTTGCCTTGCCAAATCATGTTGATGGTGTGCTCCTGGGTAGGGGCGTTCGACGTCGGCGGATATTGGAATTCGGCCATATCGCCGAAGACCACTGCTCGGCCGGTACGGTTGATAGGGCCAACCTGGTTGAACCGGTACTGACCCTTAACGACCATGGGATTCGGATGTGACGCGCAGATAGCCGAGGGACCGATGGTGGTGAACAGCAATCCCAGACGGCTGAAGCGTGCGATGAACTTGGCCGCAATGAGGTTGTTCTCTGCAAAGTCCTGGCCGGCATGGGACGTGTTGCCGGATAAGGGGTACAGATTTCCCCATGCTCCGGCACACCAGAACAGGGCATCAATGGTGTGGCCGAGGGTCGAGGCCGCGGCGTCGACCGCGCATGCGGCGTGAGCGGTGAGCCCCGTAAAGATGGAAGCTTCTGGGGTGAAGATGCCGCTCCAGGTATCGTCCTGCCACATTGGGTCGACCTCGGTCATGTACGTGACGTCCACGCCCGAGGGGTTCTTGCAGTACGCGAGAAGCTCCTGGTCAATCATGTCCAGCACGGGGTAGGTGATGAAGTGGACGTTCATGCGGTTGGCTTGCCGCTTTTCCAGGCCTTCACCCGTCGACTTCTCGGAGCCCTGGTTCGCATAGTTCTTGAGAACCTGCATGCCGCCCATTGAGGGCATGCACCCGGGGCGGCGTTCCACCTCCACCAGGTACATCGGCTCCCAGTAAGTGAGGCCCTCGCCCATGGTCGGGTACCCGTAGGTCATGACGGAAGGGCAGTAGCAGATGGGGGGCATCGCCTGCATCAACACCGGGTTCTCGTTGTAGCCGGACCCGTTGATTTGCATGCCGACAATCGTGATGGGGTACAGGTTGTTCCAGTCGATGTTCATCGGATTGAACATCTCGCCCGTGCAGATGGCAGCCTGCGCCTCGCCCGTAACCCCAGATTCATCCTGCTGCGCAGAAGCGCCGAAGGCGCAGCACATCAGAACAGCGGCAAAAAGCTTCTTGAAGACGTTCATTGGGTCACTCCAGAGGAAGATGGCGCGGAGGCAGGCACGGAAACGGCCAACGCCCCTGCCGACAGCTCTGACTGCTTCGGCTTGAGCTCATCCCAGGCGTGCAGGACCTCGTCGGTCTGAAATGGCTGGCCGAAGGAAGTAACCGCGATGTATTTGGAGTTCACGCCCGTGCCCGGGTAGACCAGGGCAGGCAGATACTTCACTTGGAAGCGGCTGATGAGCGCGTCACTCGCGTGAAAGATGGGGCGCTTGAAGATGTCACCAAGGTCCTTCACGTCGCCACTGCCGGCTTCGATGGGGACGATTCGGTCCTGCTCAGCGGCAAAGACCTTCTTGACAAGCTCCCGCTGGTCCTCCTGAGACCCGTCGAAGAAGAAGAGGGCGGTGACCGGGTGGTATGAGTCAAGCGGGTTCACCTTGGTGCCCTTGGCAGCAAGGACTTCCCACTTGTAGCTGCCATCGCTTTGCTTCACAGGAGCTTGGATGTCCGAAGTGAGGACCAGGGACGGGTCGAAGTACGCTGTACCGGTCTCGTTGGCTTGGGGCAGCTGGCGTTTCGGCAGGTTCGACAGGAACTTCTTGCCGCTTTCAACCACCTGCTTGTTCACCTTGTTCCAGTCCGTACGAGACGCGGACTCGAGCATCGTTTGGCGCATGTCTACTTCGATGATGGGCCAGACGTTCCCTTGGACGCCGTGGTCCTTGGCATGGGCCAGGCCGACCATGGCCAGGAGCGCGGTGGCGAACAGGGCTAGTTTCATCGTGGAATTTCGGTAGAGGGTTGTGCAACCTATAGCCAAATGGCTCAGTCCAGGACGCCGACGATGGAGCTGATGATGGCAACCTCACGCATGAGCACGCCGTTCTTGATGCCATGCTCTTTCATGACGTCGTCGAACGAACTGCCGCCAATCAGGCTGCCCATGATGGTGAACTGCCGCGGCGTCAGGTCGTCACGGTGCCGCTCGAGGAGCTCCTGGCGCTCGTCGCGCATCGCCTGGTCTTCGTCCTCTTCGATGGCGGGCTCGCCGTCGGCAGCCATGAGTGGGTTCAGGCCGAGGCCGTCAGGCAGGCCTTCGGGGGCCATTCCGCTGTCCGCACCCTCGCCGCCGTCGGTCTGAAACCAGCCCTCGAGCTTGTCCCACTCCAGGGCTGCGGCGAGCACGCCGGGGGTCACGTAGGAGCTGCCGTCCTTGCGCTTGCGGAACGCCGAGCCCGGCAGGCGCACCGACGAGCCGAGTTCGCGCCGAAGACGCAGTGCTGCGTGCCCAGCCATCCGGTGAGCGTAGGCCGCAATCTGGCCGGGCTTGTACTTCGCCGTATCAGGGCTCAGGGTGAACCACATCATGCGGATTTCCTGCGCCGCCTCCTTCTTGAGCTCGGGCGGCACTTGGTTCTGGGAGCAGGCGATGTCGATAATCTTCTGGTCCAGCGGCGGCTGGCACTGCGACAGGTAGTCGAACAGCGACATGTCCGAGGTCAGGTTCTCCGGGGGGACCACGTCCTTGCGTTGGCGGGTAGGCTTAGCAGTTTTGACAGCGACTTCAGACATTCGAGGCTCCAGTTTCCAAGTGATTGAGAGGCGGGCTGGGCGGCGGCCGCCTCAATCCAAAAATACGTTTTAGGTGGTCAGTTCGTAAATCTGAACCAAGGTGCGTCCGGCACCTCTTTTCGCCGGCAACTGCCGCACGAACGGGGGGAAAGGCATGGCTTTGGGGTTGTCATCCAGAATCAGGCCGAGACCGTCGGGGTTCTTGTCGGAGGGCGCTACCAGGCAGTCAAGCATTGGCTTCATCCCTCCGTACGCGTTGTCCCAGTCCAGTCCGCCGCCGGCGCACTCTCTTGTCACCACCAGGAAGCTCCGTTCGACGGGGGCTTCTGGCTTTTGGCCCTTGAGGGCCGCCTTTACCATCATTCGCCATTGGCGCCGCAAATCCTTGTATGCGTGAAAGTGAAGGCCCTTGATGACGTTGTTCGAGGGTGTTTCGACAGGGAGGGAGAGTTCGTACTTAAGCTCTCCTCGCTGTTTCCAGATTTCAAGCCCTGCTACGGGGCTCTCCATCCAGCCGCCGGTCAGGCGCCGGCCTTGCTCGCTTCGTACTTCTTCATGAAGTCCTTGTCGGAGGTGATGAACTCCTTGAGGATGGTCTCCACGAGGGCGCTGGTCTCAATCTCGACGCCGTGCGCGGCCTTGTACTCCTGGCGATAGGCCTCGACCAGGTCCGCGGTGGACTTCTTGACACTGACGGCCAGGCGTTCGACGGGTTCGCGCAGGGTGATTTTCTTGAGCTTCATGGTGACAGGTACCGAAAGTTGTGTTGGTGATAGTTGTTAGCGACCAGCGCTTAAACGACAGTGAAAGTATAGCTTCAGTAACACCCACTGTCAAAGAATAAACAGTGCCAGTATCAGTTTAGACGCGATTTAGGTTCTAGTGCGCCAGGTGAGACGCACTGGCGTGGTTAGCCCCCAAAGAAAAACCCCGGCCCATGTGGCGCCGGGGTTTCGAATGACGGAGAGTTAGCCTTGGCTGTCGTCGCCGCCATCCTGCTGGGGACGGGGCTTCGGCTCGTAGGGCTCGACCTTGAAGGCACGGATTTTCAGGGCCGACGTCCAGGTCGAGTCGCTCTTGCGTTGGTAGGTCTCGGCATTCAGGACGCCCATCACCTTGACCAGCATGCCCTTGTTCAGCATGTCGGCTTCCATCTCGGAGATGAAGGCGACGACGTCGTACCAGGTGGTCGTCCTGTTGGCGTCCTTGCCTTGATTTTCCGCAAGGCGGAGCGTGTAGTATTCTTTCCCGGACTCGCGGGCAGTTTTCTTTTCGGGCTGCGCAGCGATGTTACCGAAGACAATCATGGGGAACTCCTAATCTAGAACAGTGGCGCCTCATCGTCCGCATGTGCGGGGAAGAACGAATCGGCAAAATAAATGGCTTGTAAGTGGTGCGTCGCCCCCACGAGCACCTCTTCATATAGGTAGCGCAGGAAACCCGGTGGCCACCCCTAAAGCGGTTCTGCTCGCTCCTGCTTACGGTTTTAGGGTCGGCGCATGGCGGCCGCCCGGCGTACCGCCGTCTTAGGGTTGGAGGACGACAGGGCCGGCGGACGCCAAAGAAAAAGAGCTCCATGAAGGAGCTCTTGAATCAGGGCAGAACGAACGCGTCAGAAGGCGCGGGCGTTTTGACGTGACCTGGAGGCAGCGACCATTGCTGCAACCTCCTTGGCACGCTGTTGCTGCCGGGACGCAGCGCGAGCATTCAGAACCTTGCGCACCTGCCAGCCGACGAAGCAGAGGAATCCGCCGAGTGCGACCAGCTGGAACAGGAAGCCCAGAAAACCGAAGATGTTTGCAGCCATGATGACCTCATGAAGAAAAAGTTGAACTGCTTGGTGTAGGTACAAGGCGCAAACGGCTACCAGTATTGGTGTCAGGTCATCCTCTGGTATAAAATGAACGGTCAGTTTCAAGCCGGTAGCTTTACGTAGTAGGAAAATGTTGCAGTGCGCGTCAGCGCCTTATCAAGCGGCGAGTTCCGAAAGGCATCCCAATAACAAGGTGGCGCCCTCGCGCGCCAAGAGGTATCTATGACCAAGAATGATGTGACGACTGTGGTTCCGCTCGATTCGAAGCGCGCTTCCCGCGCCGCTCCGTCGAATGCGCCTGTGGAGGTTCCCCCATGGAATGGTGAGTTTGACGAGAACTCACTGCTGCGCCCGGGTGCCTACCTGGTCGCGGCGTTGAAGCGCCGTGCGGACTACCTAGGTCACACGGGGGTAGAGATGGCCAAGGACCACCTGGGCGTCACCTACGGGTACATCACCCAGCTGAGGAACGGAACACGCCCGACAAAGGCGATTTCAGAAGAGTTCTCCGTCAAGTGCGCGGAGTACCTTGGTATTCCGCGGCTTACGGTTCTGCTGATGGCAGGCCGTATCACCGTGTCCGACCTGTATGCGAGCCCATCGCAGCTGGAGAGGGAGGTTCCCCGTGTGCTCGAGTTCATCACCCAGGACAGCGAGTGGGGCCACCTGATAACGCCCGACGTCCTGCACGGGACGCTTGAGACGAAGTACTTGGTAGCCCGTTTGTACGAAAAGGCGACTCAGCGCCGGTTGCTGCCCGAGCAACTGAGCTTGGACCGCATTGCAGAAGCGTTTAAGGGCCTCGAACAGGAACGTGCGAAGCGGTTGAGCGAAGCGTCGTCCCTGGAAGGCGGTGCTGATGAATGACTACTGGCGTCGGTATGACGCGCTTTTGATTTTAAAGGGCCCTGCTTTGCGGGGCCCTTTTTCTTGCCTTAGGCGTCAGCGAGGGCCTGCCAACCCGGCGACGAAATCACCCGGTCTGCAGCCTTGAATTCGACGCCGTTGGCGTTCATCGACACCTTCGTTTGGTCGTAGCGCATGTCTTGGCCGAGCGCCTGGAGATATCGCAGGCTGATGAGGTTATAGAGCTGCTGCTCGTCGGGGGCCAAGTCGACGAGCATGTAGGTCGGGATGATGCCGTGGTGGTCCGAGAGCTTGGAGTCGTCGAAGGTGGTCGAGCGCATGACGATTCCCTGGCGGAGGAGCTCATCGACCTTGGAGGGCGCCGTGAGCCGCACGCAGTCGAGCACCTCCTTTACCTGGGCTTTCTGGTTCTCCGCCAGGTATTCACAGTCTGTCCGAGGATAGCTCGTAACCTTCTTTTCATACAGCTTTTGGGCAAGCTCGAGTGTTCGAGCTGCCGAAAAGCCGAGTACCCGGTTGGCATCGCGCTGCAACGTGGGCAGCGAATAGGGAAGCGGGGGACGTTCCGAACCGGGCTCCCGGGTCACTCGCAGCGGAGCGGTGGCGCCTTCGGCCTGCCTCATCATCTTCTCGGCGTCCGCCTTTTCGGTGATGCGCTTGTCTTCCGCCGGTGCGTGCCACATCTTGAAGGCTTTCCCGCTCGCAGTGGTCAAGCTCGCCTCCAGCTCGTAATACGACGACGACTTGAAGTCAGCGATAGCCTTGTCGCGGTGCACGATGAGGGCCAGGGTGGGGGTCTGGACCCGTCCGAGCGGAAAGTAGTCGCCGCGGACGTTCGCCGCCAGGGACACCGCACGCGTCCCCGTGATGCCGTACATCCAGTCGGCGTGCTGCCGCGCCTTGGCCGCCTCGTAGAGCGGGTCCTTGGACGAGCCAGGCAGCAGTGTCCCCAAGGCCTTCTTGATGCCCGCAGGTGTCATTTCGCTGGCCCAGAATCGCTCCAGCGGGCCACGGTACTTGCAATGGTCCAGGATGAGGCGGCCGATGAGTTCGCCTTCCCGTCCCGCGTCGGTCGCCAGGACCACCTTAGTGGCGGTTTTGAGCAGTGCTGCGATGGCCTTCACCTGGTCGCCGGAGCCGCGCACCACGCTGTACTTCCAGTTCTCAGGAATCATGGGAAGTTGCGCCCACTTCCAGTAGCCGCCCCAGTCCTTGGAGTAGACCTCCGGGTCGACGAGCTCGAGCAAGTGGCCACGGGCCCAGGTGATGAGGGTTCCGTCCTTGGCCTCGATGTGGAAGCGCGACTTCGACTTCACGCCCATGATTGCAGCGATATCGTTGGCGACAGAGGACTTTTCGGTAAGGATGACGGTAGGCATTTGTGGTCTGGTTCAGAGGTCGGGTTGGGAAGGGGCGGTATCAGCGGCGGGTGCGTCGAGTGAATCGGTGTCGAGGTCTCCGGCGGCGCGCATGAGGTCCAGCGCAGTGGTCTCCTCCACGCCATGCCAACTGAAAGGCACGTCCACGAAGCAGCGGGCGAGGATGATTTCGGCGAGCACGAGCTCCGGAGTCAGGCCGGGGTATTCCTTCAGGAACTTCGCGATGTAGCGAAGCAGCTGCTTGTCGTGCTTGTGCCGGGAGTCGTAGACGAAGACGAGCTTGTTTAGCAGCAGTCCTCCGCTCTTCGTCAGTTGCGAGTCGCGGGTCAGGAGCTCCAGCGCCTTCTTGACCTCCTCGTACGGCTTGAAGGCCGACTCGACCTCAACCCAGTCGGCAACCCGAGTACCGTCGGTGAACCCAGCGGTCGCGCCGGAATAAACGATGAGCCCGTCAGGAATCTTGCGAAAGCGCTCACGCACGTATTCCTTGTCCACGGGCGACCACCCCTTCAGGAGAGCGTATTCGCCGAAAATTTCGTCGCCGGCGCGAGCTCGCTCGATGAGGTAGTTCGTTCCGAGAGTTCGGTGGAAGAACTGAGGCCCGTTGAAGGCCAGCTCATAGCCTTCCTGCGCTACGATGTCGAAATCCTTGAGGCGGGCGACACCCTTCGAGGCGAGGACGAGCGAATAGCCGCCAAGCGTATTGGCCTTCTCGAGGAGCATGCCTTTGCTTAGCATGCGTTTGACGGTTCGCCCAGCCATGACATAGGCGCTGGTTCCCGACGACCGTGGCCAGACGGCGGAAGCGACCTCCTGACGGCGAAGATGCCCAAAGTGGCGCAGGGCCTTCAAGATGCGCAGCTCATTCTCGTCGGCAACGGCGCGACCATCTTTGGTGGTCGGCGTATAGGGTTGAGGCATACGGGTTCGATGGAGCGATGAAAGGGAAACACCGCTTGCTTGCTTCGGGCCCGTTTAGACGACGCAAACAGGGGGTGAAACAGGCAAGCGGCTACCCAACGAATAGGTACAGCGTGTTTAAACGCCGAATCCAAGCGCTAAGTGGTTGACGAAAAAGGCTTTTTCAGTGGAAACCTCGTGGCCTACGACGTGCTGGCTAGCCGTCAGCTCCGGGCACGTTCGTCCGCCACCATCCAGGGGCAACCCTGCTTGCGCGGAGGACTCTGCCTCTTGCCCCCTCGTGCAGGGCGGGCCCTCCACGCCAGCTTCCCTCGGACTGGTTTTGCATAAAACGGTTTGCTACCTAAAGTCTTTCTCTAGATTGAGAGTTCTTCTAAAACCCTCAATCAAGAAGAGAGTCTCGCGCATGGCGCGCCCGCGAGCTCGTGCTTGTGCCCGCGCGCATGCGAGAGGCAAGCCGGCCACCGGCAAGGGTCACACTGCTCGAAGCTTTGGCGCGCTGCTCAGTTGTCTGTACCTCCCGGTGCCTTCTAGGCTCCGGATTTGGCCATTGACCCCTTGGAACCCTCGCCCTCGATATAAATCGCGTCCCCTATATCGACGTGGCTCTCGGGTTCGAGGGCCAAAGCTTTTGGACCTTCGATGCTGCACAAACTATCCTTCCACGTCGAACCTGCGGCCGCCGCCGTACCAGGAGAAACGGAACCACTTAGCGTAGCCGTGCACCCCCTGGTTAACGGTCAGCGCCTCGACCCGAGTGGCCGATACTTCTTCGACGTAGGGTTGGTTCTTGCGCTGAGGGCGCATAACGCCGCTCCGGTGGACTTTTTCACGTGCTCCTGCGGTGTCGCAGGGTGCATCGGCATCTATGAGCCGAGCGAACTGCGAGCCACGGCGGACACCGTCTCCTGGCTGATTCCGACCGGGAAGCACGGCGTCGAGCTCGTAAGACTTCCAGGCGCTGGCCCTTTGCTTCAGTTCACCTTTGACAGGTCCGAGTACGAGTTGGTTCTCGACGACCTGGTTCGCCAGCTCGAGAGGGTATCGAGCAGCCACGGGGGCCGCGGCGTCGATATCTGGGCATGCTCGGAGGGTGATGGGAGCCTCCCCTCGCTTGGGGCTCGCATCGCGGAGGAGCGCGAACGTGCCGTCGCCTTCTACGACCGAGAGGCCTGGCGCCGGCAGGTGTTCGGGGACCTCTTGTTCTCCGAACTAGAGTTCACGCATCCAAACGGCTACATCGGATGTCTTCCCCTGGAGAACCTCGCCTATATGCTCTCCTCGGCTGACCATTTCCACCTGAGCGAGACGGCAATGGCGCACATCGAGAGCGTAATCGTCCCGTCATTTCGGATGGGCATCGAGAGGGTGACCGAGATGGCCCGTACACTGGCTTGGACCGCGTTCGTGCACCAGGCTTTTCGCTCCGAGCGAAGCCCTGTCGGCCACGCGCTGGGCCACCTGAAAAGCGCACCTGAGTGGCCAGCTGTCTCGTTTGCGCTGGTAAGCGACTCGCGCACGTTCGCCCCCTAGGGCTGCGGGCGTCCGCAGAGGCCCAGAACGGGCCCCTGTGGGCTTGCTCCGCGGCAAAAGAAAGAACCCTCGAAGCTTGCGCTTTGAGGGTTCGAATTGGTAGTGGTCTAGTGCCAGACGCGAACGGCCAGCTTGTTCTCAGCGACGATGGACAGGTGGACGCGGGAGACGATGTTACGCGGGACAAGCAACAGACGCACGTACTGCGTAAGGTCGTAGGGGGTCGGCTTGGGCTTGACGAGCTGGGGGTGGCCTCCTCGTCAAGCGACGCTTTGCCGTGTAGTGGGGCGCCTTCGGCACCACCTTGAGGGGCCCAGTCTGCTGCGTCGGCATCAACTGGCAGGCCGCTGACGCAGCTCCACCAGTCGGGCTTCGAGCCAGCTCACGTACGACGGTCGAGGGGTGGGCAGTGCGCTGAACTCTGCGAGCAGCACCTGCGCTCCGCCATCCAGTAGTTGCACGTACCCCGAGATGTCCTGAGTAGGGTCGACGTAGACTGTGTCAATGACCTTGTAGTCACCGTACTCGCGAGCCGTGATGGGCTTTCCTCCCGGGCCGTTGTAGTTGGCGCTTTCGAGAGGGCGGTTGAATTCCTCGAACGCCGTGAAATCCACCTGCAGCTTGCCAACATCGTCGTGCTGGACGGTTCCACCTGTCACGTGCATTCGCATGCCGCGTTCGGGGTAGGCTTCCCAGTCCTCAGCCAGGGGGAGGCATTCGACGGCGACGGGGCGGAAGCGAGCCAGCTCCATCAATTCTTTGAAGTTCATCGTGTTTCCTTTGAGGTCTGCCTGTCGGCATTCCTTGTATAGGCGCTGCTGCGGTCTCTGACGGCGTGGTGCGTGGCGGCTGGATTTAAGGAGGAGGGCCTACACGAGGGATTGTCAGCCAGCCACCCTATGTTCAAGCAGCTTCTATTCGTCGTCTCGATTGTGGCGGCGCAAGCGTCGACAGCTCAGAACCTGCCGCCTGTGCCCACCGAGAAGAGTGCAGAGTATGTGTTTTCTGTACACGTTTGCCGGCGTGTCGAGAAGGTCGAAGACGCGTTCCACCCCTGCGTGACGACCGCAACCAGTCGCTTGGCGAGCCAGACGGGCGACACGGCGAGCACATCCAACTTTCGGCAGGTGACCTACCTCGCCTCGAGCCCCGCAGGGCCGGCTAGGTCTGCCGAGCACGTTGCCACAGCGCCCGCGCTTTCGCCGCAGGCGGTAAAGGTCGGCTATGAGCTCTCCCTCAAGCCGCTGTATGAGTCAGATGGTCTCGCGTACGTCCAGTACGACCTTTCCGCGGCTCAGATTGCCCGATGGGTGGCCGTGGAGGGGGAGGGCGTGGCCATACGCCTCCATGTTCCGGAGCTCCAGGAGACCAAATTGAGTGGGACCGACAAGGTGCGTCCGGGGCAGAGCTTCCGGATTGACCGCAGCGGGTACGTGTTCGAGGTCCGACTCCTCAGCGCCGCGCCGCCGACCTCCTACTGACGGCCAGATTCACCTGTGAAGGGCGCGACCTTACGCGATTCTCAAGCGCTAAGGTTCCGGCCCGCGGCCCGCATGGGTTGGCTACACGGTGGAGGAAAACCAACACCATGAATGATATTGAAATGAGGACCCTTCACTTTTCTGCCCGTTGCTTTACGACTATCCAATCGCTCCTTTCGCAGGTACTCAACGGCCTGCGCGACTACGATGGCCGACCGAAGGTGTGTCTGGCGCCCCTTCGAGGCGCCCTTGCCGAGGTCTGCTTGCGGGACGAGCCTCAATGCGTTTTCAAAGTCGCGCCTCAGAGTGCGGCTGGCGAGGCAAGAGAGCGGCTGCTTCTGCAGGCCTATTTCCACCACATTCACGCCGCAGGACGGGACGAAGGCGTCGAGCACGACATCCGTCCGCTGCCACTGAGCCTGGAAGGCTCGGCTTGCAAACAGTTTGCGGACCTGTTCGGCGACGAGCAGTTCCACGAGGCGGTGCCGACCCCGGAAGGCCCTGGCACCTCTGTGAAATACGCATTCGCATTGGCGCGGCACAACCGCCGCATCAACGCGAGCCGAGTCGCCACTCTGGACTTTCTGGCGTCGCTTGCGCCGCTGACGCACTTCCCCGAAGCGGGGGCGTGCGCTAGCGAAGCTCGGGGCGTGCTCTATGGGCGCAATCGCCAGTTCACCTTGGACATGCTCAAGTTTGCCGTGGTCCTGGGCGATGCGCAGACGCTGCATCAGGTGCGCGAAGAGGTCTGCCGACCCTCGTTCTCGGAGCGGATGTCGGTCATCGAGTACCTGCAGGTCGACGGCCGGATTCCTGGCAAGTGGCTCGCCGGCGAGGAGCAAAACTTCCGTTCTGAAATCTCCGCGAGGATGGCCCTGACCGCCCTGCAACAGACGACTGAAGCCAAGCTGGCCTGAGTCCATCCAGCGTCAGGGCTCTTGCCTTTGATTTCCACCCGACGACCGCTCTCGAGCGGTCGTTTCCTTTTGGGCGGTGGCGGTGGCCGGAACGGTAGTAGTAGATTTGCCGGATTGCGCGGACCTGAGGCGGCTGGCTACACCAAGAAGGGCAACTCTATGAGCAACTATGTGGCAACCACTGACACCTGAAGAGGCGCTCGTCGTCCTTCCGACTGGCGGAAAGCGAACGATTTCGCAGACCGTACTTTCCGGCCGGCTGGCGATGGAGCCGGTGCCGCCGGCTGACACTAAAAGCTGGACCTCGCAGTTTCGGCGGGACGGAGCCGCACCCGGCTCAATCGCTTCGCTCAACGGCACGCGCTCGCAGGTCTTTGCCCAAGCCGTCAAAGCCACTTCCATGTGGCTGCAGGCACAAGGGTTCGGTAGCTTCAGCTGCAGAGCATCCTTGCTGGCTTGTGCCGGCGCGCAGTATCACCACGATGCGACGTACTTCCCAAATGACGTGTTCTGCGTGCTATGGCTGTCTGACAAGACCCCGTGGGACGTTTACTTCCCGTTCCTGGAACGAAGAATTCCACTGGAACTCGGCACCGTGCTGGCATTCGACTCAGCGCAGCCTCACGGCGTGGTCGCCCGGGATTGCGTCGAGTTCCATCCCGATTCGTTCCGAGGGGCTCCCGTGGCCAGCGACAATTATCTTGAGTGGTCGACGACAACTA
>NZ_LMTS01000185.1 GCF_001541225.1 Variovorax sp. WDL1
GCCCGCGGATCAAGGTCGTGGTTTATTGAGCGCTTACGAATGAGGCAGCGCTGCGGAACGGCGGCGTGGCGTCGCGGGCCGTTTTCCCAAGTCCGTTTGGCCCACGATGCGTCTATCCGGTGGCGAACGGCTGTAGGGCTGGGCGCCCAGAACTTGGCATTGGGAATTTCTGCTTCTGACTGGGCTCAGTCACACGCGATCAAGGGCCTGGACGGCAGCTGCGGCGATTACCGGTCGTTCGAAGAACGTAGCATTGAGTGACCCCTGCACCTGTCACCGGTCACTCGACCATCCCCAGTCGGGTGGCAGTTCGCGATCGACTGCTTGCGTCCGAAGTGATCGGTTGTAGCGACGGACCACGGACATTCAGGTTGCTGATCTCACTGCCGAAAAGCAGCCGTTTAACGTCGGAGTTGACCGGCACGCAGCGGCATTGCACCGCGAGGCGTATGCGCCAGCACGCCTCGCGGTGCAATGCCGCTGCGTGTTCGCGTCAAACGACCTGCTATTCGGCGTCATCCCAACCCCACTTCGCCACGAGTGATGAATCGACATCGGTTTCAAGAAGAGTTTGCGTCCGCGGCATGTCCACTGCTACTACTGTGCTTTCAACGTCCGATCCGAAGAAGCTGTGCGCCTCTTCAAGGACTGCACCCACGTAGTTTAGAGCTTGGACGCAAAGGCCTAACACCTCGGTTTCGCCGAGTTCCTCCACGACCCAAGTTCTGTGAACTCCGAACTGCTCCCATGGCTGCGAGTGCTCCTCATCGAGAAAGAAGCCAACGCTTGCCTTTAGTCGTTCCAAAACCCACTCTGATGGGGCGAAGAGCGGCACAGGGTGCTGCATTCCGAGCTTGAAGCGACGACGGCGAAACACACCGGACCAAGCGGTGCTCCGAGCCTTCAAAGAGCTCTGCTTCACAACGACGTTCCGTGCTTGGACGAATCGTCTTAGCAGATCACTCTGCCTCATTTCAGCTTGCTTGCTCGCGTACCAAGTCCCAAACCCTTCGGGCTTCCTCGGCTCATTCTGCAACATGAACGTGGTGTTCCGCAGTGCCTGGATGAAGGCGTTGAGATTGAACTGAAACTCCGCGGGCACGTGGTAGTGCTCGGCGCACTTCCCGAGAAAATAGGTCGCTTCCTTGAGCTTCTGATGTGTGTCCGGGATCGGGCACTCGCCTTGGTCGTTCACCTTTGGGGTCCTTAGGCCGTACCGTTCGAGTTCAGCGGCAGCCCAAGGCTGTGTTGAACGACAAGCTATCAGCGGAGTGGGAGCAGATCAAGGCTGACCTCGGCATCTAGCGGTAAGTCAGGCCGGACTTGGCAACCGTTGCGGCGATTCCGTGGCGCAGCAGCATCCGCGCCACCTGATCGACTGGGGTCACATGTTTCGGGCCCAATGTCACGCTCACGATCGCCGGGACTGGCTGCGCGTCCAATCGTAGCTCCCTGAAAGCCACGATCTTGTCGTCGATGGCACGGTAGCTGCAGGCTTCTTGCTCCTCGCTAGTGAGAAGCCCGAGCATCCGCCACTCACGCTCCTCGGCGAAACCATCATTCTTGAACGTGTAGATCTTTCGCGTCCACGGCCGGAGCTTGCGATTCAGCGCGGCCTTGAGCTTTTCGCTGATAGACACGTGGCCGTACTGCAGATACCCCTGCGCCTCTTCTATTGCATTGACTAGCGCCCTGAACGTCGGCTCATATTCGTGCAATTGTCGCGCCTCACCGTACTCGACTCGCTCGAGTGTGGCGAAATGCTCATCTGCTTCATCCGCAACAGAAATGCGTTTAAGAAACTCAGTCGAAAAGCCTAGGGAGATGCTGATCAATGAACGACGCCGTAGGATCT
>NZ_LMTS01000063.1 GCF_001541225.1 Variovorax sp. WDL1
GCTGGCGCTGGGGCTGGGGCTGGTGCCGGCGCTGGGGCCGGCGCGAGGGCGGCTGCGCCGAGCGAATAGCACGCCTTCACGACAAAGGGCAAAGGATCACGGCCGAAGAATTCGTTGGTGCACTGCGCGGTGCCGGTGACCGTCTTTTCGACCCACGAAGTGCCGGAGCCGTACTTCACCAAGGTGGCCACAGGCACGGTGAAGGACGCACCCTCCTGGGCGAGCAGCGTTCCTGCGACTGGCGCTGGCGCTGGCGCTGGGGCTGGGGCTGGTGCGGGTGCTGGTGCGGGTGCTGGGGCTGGTGCGGGTGCTGGGGCTGGTGCGGGTGCAGGTGCGGGTGCGGGTGCTGGCGCTGGGGCCGGCGCTGGGGCGGGCGCTGGCGCTGGTGCTGGGGCGGGAACTGAGGCCTGGACGTAGCAGGCTTTCGCCACGTAGGGCATCGGGTCGCCGAATGTTGCGTTGCTGCAGACGACGGATCCCGACAGGTACTTGGTCCTCCAGGTCGACTTGGCCCCGTACTTCACGGCCTGCAAGGAAGGCAATGCGAAGCCTTGATTTTCTTCGGCGACCTTGATCCAGCTCGAATCGAGCGGCTTTTCCGACGATTCCGCCTCCTTCGCGACGGTCGGGTCGTCGGCGCCCGGCGCCGGCGGTGCCGGCGTCAGCGTCGCGTCGCTGGCGAGCGAAGCCGGGAATCCACCGCCGGAGCCACCGCCTCCGCCTCCGCAGCCCGCCAGGGCGCCGGCGGCAACAAGGAGCAGAAGCGCGTTTTTATCCGTGACTTTCATTCAATGGCTCCGAGGCAGATCGAGGGGTGATGGCGTGTAAGCTGATTCCTACGTTACTTGCATTTGGTTTCTTTGTTGCGCTTTCTGACGCCCCTGAGTTACGTCAGTTTCAATTGGTTACTTGATCTTCATGAATTCGTATACTGAAGAATTCGTTGTGGACAGCCGATGTCTGAGGAAAGCAACAGCCAAAAAAAGGCCCGCACAAGGCGGGCCGCAAATTGGCTGATCGAACGGAGGTGATCAGGGCACGTTCGCACTGCGAATGTTGAAGGGCCGGCCCTCCATCGCAAAACTGCCGCCGAACTCGATGTTGATGCCATTGGTGGGCTGCACCGGGCATCCGCCCGGCGGCTGGCAGG
>NZ_LMTS01000245.1 GCF_001541225.1 Variovorax sp. WDL1
ACCTGCAGCAGCAGATTGCGCACGGCCTTGACGCCATCGGGCACCTGCTCGCGCTGGCGCACCCGGCGTCCGAAGATCACCACCTGCTTGAACTGCGTCTCCACCGCTCGGTAGATCCGCAGGTCCGTGTAGTGGCGCGTCAGCCAGCCGACCAACTCCGCGTCGAGCACGTAGCCGGGGACGATGAAGACCAGCACGCCGC
>NZ_LMTS01000350.1 GCF_001541225.1 Variovorax sp. WDL1
GGGGTCTCCTCGTTTTCAGTGCAATAAGTGACGGTACGAAAAGCTAGCACTGGCGCGGAGGTGGTGTTGGTAGATCGTTGATTTCATTGACTTTCCTGTTCACTTTCAAATCTGCGATTCGTGGCGTCAAACCGTGGTCGGTTTCATCCATTGGTGCCAGTTATCGATGCATTTGGCCGCGAAGGCAGGATTTGGTCAGCATAGCGGTCAACCGGGAAGCGAAACACACCCCGCAAGTTGATGCTCTCCAGCCTGGTGGGCGCAATCTTCCCGATCAGTTCCGGTGGAATGACCTGGCGGCGGTTCGACCAGCGATCCAGGACCGCCTGCATCTGTGAGGTATTCCACGCCATCACGATGTTGGCCATCAGGCTCAACGCATCGGCCACAGCCTGCATTTCATCGACACGTTTGGCCTGCGCCGGGCTGATCCGGCCGGTATAAATGGCGCGCTTGAGGGCGTTAACAGCCTCGCCCCGATTGAGCACCCGGCGCAACTCGTTCCTGAAAGCGTCCTTGACAAAGTAGTCAGCCAAAAACGCCGTACGCAGCAACCGCCCCAATTGCACGCCAGCCTCATAGATTGGATCGCCCTGGGCGGCAGAACCGAACCGCGCAAGAGCTGCCACCGCACTGGCATGTCCGCTCATGACCGAGGCTGCCAGGTGCACCAGACTATCCCAATGCTTTTCGATCAAAGCGACGTCGACATTGGCTTCGCACACCGCAGCGATTTCTGCGGGCACTTTGGTGCCGCGTGGCACAAAGAGGTGGCGCTGTTTGAGTTCCTTCAACCGCGGGCAAAGATCAAAACCAAGCAAACGGGCATGTGACATGGCAAAGTCGGTGTAGCCATGGGTATCCACAGCAAGCTGGCTGGTCTCCAGCTTTTCTTGGCGGATGACACCTTCAATGGCCACGCCCGCCTGGCGCTCATTGAGCACAAAGGGCTGCGCATGGAAGATGCCCCACCGGTCTTTTACATGGGAGTAGATTCCAATGGAAGGTGTGTTGCGCCGAGGATCAAGCCGGGCTTGCCACACCCGTTTGGTGGTCTCCATGGTCATCATGTCAGAAGATGCCAAATCGGACCGCCCCCAGGTGGCGGCAATCGGGTGTCGCTGCATGAATTCCAGCACAGCCTGGCAGGCCTGGCTCAGACGCCGTTCGTCCCGCGCCCAGCGCATGGCCTGGCGAATGCTGGTGGCAGACAATTGCGGAATCATGCGCGCGCATTCGACCGCAGTCAGACTGGTGCCGTGGGCCATGATGCCGGCATAGACCATCAGCAGCTCGTCGGTAGAGCGCGGCTCACGTCCGAGCATGATCCAGCTAAAGCGCACCTGGGCGTCAACGGCCAGAATCACTTCCGGCAATTGAACCTCACCGATGCGGTGATCCAAAGCCGCGCGCAGCTTGGTCACTTCTGGGTCTTCGTCCTCTGCGGGCAATGGCGACAAATGGAGTTCATCATCCACGCGCAGTACGCCACTGCGGGCTGCAGCGGCCACCGCATCGACACCGGCAGTTACTCTGGCCAGCAAAGGCTTCAAGAAAGTGGCAGCCTTGCTGGGTAACGATAGACGGGCATAGTGTTTCTTGGACTCTGCCTGCCAACGCTCGTCCGTGAAGAACAAGCGCGCACGACCCCGAAAGCTCAGGCTGTGCTCAATCCAGACCGAGCCATTGCGCACCGCGCGGCGCAGGGCAAACAGGGTGGCCACCTCCAACGCCTGAAACGCCCGTTCCCGGTCTGGGCTGGAGATCGAAACCTGCCAGATCATTCCCAGACTTGGTGCCACCACTTCAACTGGCAGCTTTCTGGATCCTTTGAGATATAAAGCTTGCAGCTTGGCAAGGTACTCGATGGCAGGATGCTCGCCGGTGGCCTGCCAGGGCAGCTTTGCAATGGCGACGAGCAACGACCGCACGGGGCGAATTCCATCAATCAATCCCTCGCGGACCAGGGAGGCCCTGCTCGGTGGTTTGCGTTTCTGGGTTTCGGTGATCAAGGCTTCAAGACGGGCACGCAACTCAGCATCTGGCACCGCACCTTGCGCGCTCAAGGCAACAAGTTCGCCGAGCAGCGTTTTGTACATTGCGGCCCAATTGACGGTAGCGGGGACATCGGCGGCAGCCTGACGCCACAGATCGGCGATCCGGCGCTGCACCATAAGGATCAACTGGTCTGTGGTGGTGAACAGGCAATACCGAAGAAAGCATGCGACCTCCACGGTGCGCGCTGGCTCTTTGATCTTGGCTCCGGCTGAGGGCGGCCTGGAGACAAGTCGGCGCGCGTAGCGGCGCAAGATGAGATCGGGGATGTCTGCCAGGTGCTTATGAACGTCCAGCGTGTAAAGCAGGTCGATGCGCTCCAGTACCTCGCTGATTTGGCGGGTTGAGTGTTTCGCCGGTGCAGCCCATAGCCAACTCTGCTGGGTTTGTCCATCTGGGCGCAGCTCTGAAACTGAGGCTCGCCAGCGATCAAGTGTTGCTGGATCAACGCTGGCGGCGATGGCGGTGCCTGTTTCAACTTCAAGCTGGGCAAGTGCCGCCGCAATCAGTGTCCGAATTGCCCGCTCGTGCACGATCACCAGCTTGTTCTTGTACAGCCATTGACGCGCCCGCACGAGTAGCTGATCGCGGTCGGCGCAGCGCGCCACTTCGTCG
>NZ_LMTS01000004.1:0-40769 GCF_001541225.1 Variovorax sp. WDL1
CGCCCAGCCGCGGCGGATCGCCGATTCCGAGAACCGGGTCGGCTTGACCTTCGCCTCGCCCAGCGGGGCATTGAAGAAGTCGGTGACGCGGGTGAAGTCCACGTCCGCCTTCTTGCCGCGGTTGGATCCGTACTCGTCCAGGTAGTCCTTGCGCGTGCCGCGGAAGATCGCGATGTCGCTCGCCACCTTGGCGACCTGGGGCAGCGCCTGGCCCCAGTTGCCTTCGGCGATGTACATGCCGCCCAGGATCGCGTCGGAGAGGGTCAGGCCGATGGTGCCGCTCGAATCCCCCCACGACGAGTACTGCGGCAGGCGCGCGATGAAGGACGGCTTGACCATGGGGGTGCCGTCCTCGTTCACGCCGGGATGCTTGACCGCGGCGGGCTTGCCCAGCCCCTTGAGGTAGAGCACGAACTTCGAGTTGCTGTCGGTGGCCTTGTAGACGGGTACCGGCTTGCCGTTCTTGCCGACGGGCACCTCCTTCGCCGCATCGGGTGCGGGCGTCCCGTCGGGATCGGTGCGGGCCGGCGTGGCGGCGGCGCTCTCCTGCTCCCCGCGCTCGCCGAAGTCCTTGCCCGTCCTGGCCTTGTAAAGGGTGGCGTAGCGGTTCGCCACCGTCGCGCCCAGGCCGGTGGCGTTGCCGATGGCGTAGTGCAGGCTGCCCTCGTTGCCGATCCACTGGCGCAGCCCGTCGGCGGTCGTGACGTCCCAGCGCCATTGCTGCGTCGGCGCGTCGAAGATCGGATTCAGGTAGAGCCGCGTGCCGGCCGAGTGGCTCAGGCCGAAGCTCAGGACCCGCATCCCGAAGAGCGTGCGCCCCATCGGCGAGTTCGGCGACGTCAGCTTCCCCGGGCTGCCATCGAGCACTTCCTGCGAGCGCGCGTCCTCCGGATTGACGCGCAGGGTTTCCGCAGCCAGCTCGATGCTGTGGCGATCGGCCTTGGGAATGCCGCGCAGCGCGCCGCGGGCGCCGGTCGTGTGCCGCTGCACGGTGTCGAGCGGAATGCCTTGCAGCACCTTGAGCGCCTCGGTGCTGCCCTCCCCCTTCGCGGCCAGCGTCCGGATGGCTTCCTGGTAGCGCAGCCGGTCGGCGTGCGGCACGTTGCGCAGTACGCGCCCGCGGAGGGCGCCGGCGTGCTGGGTGCCGCGCCCCACGTCGGGCGCGGTCGTCAGCAGGGCCGCGGCGTGCACATCCGCCGGGTTGTTCTGCAGGGTCTTCAGGGCCTCGGCGTACTCGCGGCGCAGCGCGGGCGGCACGCGCCGCAGCCAGCCGCGTGTGCCGCTGACCCGGCGTCCGCTGAGTTCCTGTGCGCCGCGCTGCAACGTCTGCAGCGCGTCGATGTTGGCGGGGTCGCGCGCCAGCGTGTCGAGGGCTTCGCGATAGCGCTCGCCGTGCCCGATGCCACGGCGCGTGGCATGCCAGCTGTCGAGCTGGTTCTTGAGCTGGAACAGCGCGGCCTCGCGCCTGGCGGGGTCGGCAATGTTCTCGATCAGCGCGAAGCTGTCCTGGTGCTTCGGGTCGAGGTGCTTCAGCAGTCGGATCTTCGCGCCCTGGCGCAAGCCGGCGACGCCGCCGCGGTAGAGGAAGGCATCGAACGCATAGCGCAGGAAGAAGTTGCGCGCACCCACGTAGGTCGCCAGCGACACGCCGGCCGCCGACAGCCCGAGCGCGCCGCCGCCCCAGCGCACCGCCGCATAGAAGGCGGCGCCGGTGCCGATCATGTAGCCCGCCGTCTTGACGAAGACGGCAGTCTTCTCGCGCGGCGTGAAGACTTTCTCGTTCGGCTTCATGGTGCTGCGCGGATCGATGAACTGCTCGCCGGGCTTCGGCGCATGGGCCGCATCCCGGTTGGCGACGCTGACCGGATGCACGCTGCCATCGGCACGCACGCCGACGATGCCGTCGACCTGGTCGTTGCGGAAGCGCCCGCTCGCAACCACCTCGGCCATCGCCGTCTTGGGTCCGATCAGGCGCACCACGCCGACCAGCGCGCTGGTGCCGTCGTTGGCCTGCGCGGCGGCGGCACGCGCCGTCTCGAAGCTGGAGTACACGTGCGAACGGTCGAGCAGCTCGAAGCCGGCATCGCGCTCGCCCTGGTTGATTCGTGCGGCTTCCTTCGCCAGCACGTAGCGCCCGCCGACGAAGTCCGGCGTACCGAGAAACGCCGGCGCATCGCCGCGCGCCCATTGCGCGAAGCGCCTGCGCAGCGGGATGTCGCGCGCGCCGTGGCCGTCCGGAGAGGACGCGGTGCTGAGGTAAAGCGTCTGCTGGACGTCGGCGTCCGTCGCCGGGATGGAGCCCGCCTCGGCCTCGGCCAGCGTGCGCGGTCCGGCGTAGGCGGGACGCGGCCGGGTGAAGTCCGACGGCCCCTCGAGCAGCGCATCCATGTCCGGCTCGCGCGTGGCGAGGCTGGTCGATTCCCCGGTCTGATGCTCGCCGCCTCGTCCGCCCGCCAGCACGGGGCCACGCCGCGACTGCAGATTGACGACGGGCACGGGCGCGGCCTGGCCGTCGGTGCCGATGCGCACGGCACCGACGATTTCGTCGGGCTCCGCCTGCCCCCGCCGCACGAGGCTCGGCCGCCCTGGCGCGGCCTGCACGCGATGCACCCAGGCACCGCCGGCCTCGGCCGCGGCGGCGCGCGCCTCCTCGAAGCTTGCATAGGTGTTGCGCCGCTTCGCGCCCAGCGTGGCACCGCCGAAGATGACCTCCTCCGCATCGAGACGCGAGACCACGAAGCGGGTCTGCGCATCCGCGGGCGCGGCCATGATCCGGGTGCGCACGGCGTCCCAGTCCGGCGTGGTGCGGACCGGGCCAGTGGGCTCGGCGCTGACGCGCACGACCGGCGCAGGCCCCTCGGTGGTCGCCGGGTCCATGGCCCGCGAACCGAGCGGACGGCCGTCCGCGCCCACCAGCCGCACGCTGCCGTCGCCGCCCAGTTGCGCCTTCAGGTTGCCCCACGGCGAGGAGGCGCGTCCGGGCACCTGCCGCGGCGTGCCCCCTTGCGCCGGCTCGGGCGCGACCGCGGGCGATGGCTGGCGTGCGGCGGGCGCCCTGGCAGCCGCCTGCGCCGGCGCCGAATCCGGCACGGCCTCGGGCAGCGCCAGTTCGGGATCGGGCCGGCGCATGACCACCTGGCGCGGCCTCGGCGCGGCCGCGGCGGCGCCGTAGTCGGGATTGCGGACGAAGGGCCGCACGAAGCGCCCTGTCGCCGCATCGATCTCGGCCCAGCCGTAGACGCGCTGCCACGGCACGGCGCCGTCGATGGCGACCTCGCCCTCCATCGCGATGGTCTCGCGCAGCGGGCCGGGGATGGCGTCGATTCGCCCCGTGCCCACGTAATGCGCGAGCACGTCGGTGCGCGAGCGCGCGTCCGGGTTCAGCACGTACATGTAGGCCGTCTCGCCCTCGCCCACCCGCTGCGGGTTGCGGGCCAGGAAGGCCTTGTTGTGCGCCACCGTCTGCGAGGTGCTGACCCAGCGCCCGGAGGTGTTGGCCTCCACGTAGCTGCCGAGGCTCGGACGCGTCACTGCGCCATTCGCCGGCCGCGGCTGCACGCCGCCCGCGGCGCGCAGTCGTTCGGGGGCCTGGGTGTCCAGCCTGAACAGCATGGAGCCGCGGTTCTCGCCGGGGTCGAAGCCCTCGGGATACAGGTCTTCACGCAGGCGCGCCATCTCTGCGTCGACGGCCGGATCGCGCGGCGGCTCGCGCAGCTGCGCGAGCGGGTCCGGCGCGGCGGACTGTCTGCGCTCCTGCCGGTGCGGCGAACGCTCGCGCCGCTGGACCGGTTCGTCGTTGGCCGCCTGCTGGCGCAGGGCCTCGTCGGAATGGCGCGCCCGCCGCTCGCCGCCGGGGCCGGTGCCGCCGTCTGTGCCGTCGGGCGAAGCGGCCTTGGTGCTGCGCGAGAGCGGCAATGCGACCGTGGTCACCGGGTCGACGTCGGCGGCAGGCTCGGCCGTGTCGTTGCGTGCCGGTCGGCGCCCGGGCGGCGGCACGACGATGCCGTCATCACCGGCGGTGGGCATGGCCGGGCGCGTATCGCGCCCTGGCGGCGGCACGGCGACGTCGGGGCCGGTGTCGGGCGCCGCAGCCCTCGCCTCCGGTGCGCCGTCCGCGGTGCGCAGCGCGACCGGCGTGCCCGCCTGCGGATCGCCCGGCGCATGAAACGTCGCCGCCGCCTGCGAGGGATCGAAGCCTTGCGCGCCACTGCCGAAACGCGCCCGGGTCGCGTCGTGCACCCGCACGTACCCCTTGGCGAACACCGGCGAGGCGAAGCCGCTGGCATTCATCGCCAGCATCGCGAACTGGCTGCTGCGCTCGCCCGGCGCGAGCTGGTCCCAGTTGTCGTGCAGGTAGCGGGCGCCCTCCTCGAAGGCGTAGGCGCTGCCCGCATCCAGCGGCCCCACCTTCTTCAGCACGCCCACCGGCAGGCTGGCGAAGGGCCGCGACATCGCCGAGGCGGGCTGGCCCCAGGCCTGTGCGCTCTGCGTGTAGCGCTGGTAGTCGGCAAAATGCCTGCCGGCCAGCGCGGCGTCGCCGCCCTCCTTGCCGGCTTCCTTGAGCGCGGCTTGCAGCGCGTTGCGCGCGCGCATGGCCTGCACGGTGGCGCGTGTCGAGGCGCCGACCACCGGCACGGCCGCCACCGACAGGCCCAGGTTCAGCCAGTCCAGCCGCGCCTGCGTGCTGGTGAAGGGATTGATGTCCTGGCCATGGCTGCCCTGCTTGTAGAGGCTTTGCGCGGAGGTGACGGTGCCGTAGCCGGCCGCCAGCAAGGTCAGCGAGCCGGCCGCCAGCATCACGCCGGGCGCCGACAGCGTTCCCAGTGAACCGACCGTGAGCACCACTCCCGCGACGAGGCCGACGCCGCCCACCACCCAGTCGATGTGCGACGTGCGCCGGAAGGTCTCCCATCCGGTCTCGGTGCGCGCGTCGCCGGTGTAGAGCTTGACGTTGCCCCGGTCGTCGAGCGTGAAGTTGCCGTCGCTCGGCATCGCGAGCTGGACGCCTTCAACCGGCAGGCTGTTGTTGGCGCGGAAGTCGTCGAGGCTGTCGTAGGTCCAGGCCTGCTCGTCGACGAACTCCACCTCCCTGCCCTTCGGATCGTCCTTGTTCTCGACCTTGAAGATCGCGGTCTTGACGATCCCGCCCTTCTCGCCGTCGAGCGCATAGACCACGGGCAGCACCGTCACGCGCGCCTTCTCGCCGCCGTCCTCGATGATCCGGTCGACGATCTTGTCGCGCATCTCCTTCTGTTCCTTGCCCAGGCCGGTGTAGAGGTCCTGGGTGCGGCGCAGCCGGTCGTTGGTGGCGGGGGCGTTCGGGTCGAGCCCGGTGGTCGGCTGCCAGCCCAGCGCGGTCGCCACCTCGTTGGCGAGGTGGGTGCGGCTCTCCATCTGTGTGGGCTGCCCGCCGTACTGCACGAAGTGGCTGTTGATGATCGACTGCGCCATGCGCGCCGGGTCCTTGTCGAACAGCCGGTAGAGCGCGCGCGGATCGTCGTGCTGTTCGGGGCTCAGGTTCTCGGCGATGTACTGGTACTCGCGCGCAGCGGCCTCCTCGTTGGCGCCGGCGGCCAGCACGCGGTCCGCGAAGCCGTCCTTGACCTTCGCTTCCTGCAGCGCCTTCCAGGTGTCGCTGCCGCTGTCCGACAGGCCGGGATGGGCCTTCTTCCAGTCGTCGTGCGCCTTCTCCGCCGCGCCCAGCTCGCGCGTGGCGACCTGCTTGTAGTGCTGGTTGCGGGCCGTGATCCAGCCGTTGCGCGCGGTCTCCGCCTTGGCGTGCATCTCGTCGGCGTGCTCGCGCGGCGGCTTGGCATGGCTCGCGTCGAGTCGGCCGGCGCGCTCGTTGGCCTCGTAGAGCTGGCGCGTGCGGTTGGCCTCCTGCCACAGCAGCACGGCGTCCACCGCCTTCTGCTCGGCCAGCGCGATGTCGCGCTCGGCCCTGGCGTCGTCGCGTGCCTGGGTGAGCCGGGTCTTGTCCCCGGTGCCCGCGTCGAGGGCGCGCTGTGCGTCGTCGAGCTTGCCGTTGGCATCGGCCACCTTCTGGTCCACCGCCTTCTTGCGCGGGCCCAGGTCGTCGGCGAAGTTCAGCTTCGGCACCGGCTTGCCGTCAGGGCCGATGACCGGCGGCGCGTCCTTCGACGGCGGGGCATCGGCCGCCGTCTGCTTGCGCTCGGCGAGCAGCTCGTCGCGCGCCTGTTGCGCGGCGATCAATCGCCCGCCGCCCACCCGCTTGTCCGTGTTGGTGTCGTTCCAGAGCTCGGCGGTCGCCGGGTGCATCTTGTAGGTGCCCTTCTGCACCACGTAGTTGACGATCCCGTCGCTGCGGCGGCCCAGCACCTCGGAGCTCTTCTTGAAAGTGACGGTGTACCCGCCGCCGCAAGGGTTGTAGCGCACCTCGATGTCGTCCGGCGACAGGCCGCGCGGCAGGCCCTCGGCATTGACCTTGCCGTCCTTGCCCGGGACGATGTTCCAGGTCGGGTCGTAGTTGTCGGCGTAGATGTCGGTGCCGATCGTCTTGCCGTAGTTGCCGCTGTTGGTCCGCTTCTCGACGAGCAGTGTGTCCTGCGGCTTCACGAACGGCGCGGCGGCATAGGCGTAGGGTGCGCCCAGGCTGGCCTGCTTCGCGTGCTCGAGCTCGAGCCGGGTCTCGTAGTCGCGCACGTCCAGGTCGAGCTGGTCGTACTTGTTCTGAGCGGCGTCCTTCTGGGCCTGGGTCGCCTTGCTGTCGGGCGCGGTCAGGCGGGTGACCTCGTCCTCCTGCGCCTCCAGTGCCTGGCGCGCCGCCGGCAGCTTGTTGCTGGTGATGTCGGCCTCTTCAGCTGGCGTGAGCGAGGGCTGCGCCTCGCCGGCCTCGCGCTGCGCATCGCGAGCCTTGGTCTTCAGGTCTTGCAGGTGCTTGGCATCCACCGTCTTGCCGGCGGCCTGGTCGTACTGCGCCTGGCGCAGCTCCCGCATGGCCTTGAGCGCGTCGGCGTTCTTCTGCGCCGCGGCCTGGTTCTGCAGGGCCACGCCCATCTGCTCGGGCGTGGCCGAGGGCGCCCACACTCCCTGCACGCCGGGCGGCGGCGCGGGGTTGCGGAGCTTGGCCTGCGTCGTCGCCACGGTGTCGTTGGCGTCGGTGAGGCTGGTGTCGATCTTGCCGGCGTTGCCGATGAAGCGCGCCGGATCGATCTTCGGGTCCTGCCCGCCATCGCCGATCAGGTCGCTCTGGATCTCCTGGAACTTCGCGGCGGCGCCATCGGCATTCGCGTTGGCGGCATCGGCCTTCTTCTGCGCGGCCCACAGGCGCGCGGTGACCGGGTTCATCTCGGTCTTGCTCTGCTCGCCGTTGCCGAGGTCGATGACGTAGTACCACTTGCCGTCGATGTCCTTGACCTGCCTGGCCATCTCGCTGCCCGGCGTGACCTCGAAGGTCCAGTCGTAGCCCTCGGGCAGCTCGGTGGTCTCGTAGTCGCCCTGCAGGAAGCCGCCGTGGTGCTTGACCTTGTAGGGCTGCGGCTGCTTCTCCTTCTCCGCGTCGTAGGCGGCCTTCGCATCCCGCAGTTCGACGGCACTGTCGCTGCGTTCCAGTTCCGCGGCGGCGTCGTCGCGCACCGCGTGCACGATGTCGCGGGCATCGATGGCGAGGTCCAGCGCGTCCTGCGCCGCCGCCAACTGCTTCGGGTCGTTGGCGGTCTTCGCGAGTTCGTAGGCCCTGGAAGCCTCACTGACCTCCAGGTCCGCGACGCGCACGTTGTAGTCGGCATTCACCGAGCCGATGAAGCTCTGCGTCTTGTCCGGGTCCTTGCGGTCGGGTGCGGTGCCGCCGTAGGTGCGGACCAGGCCGTCGAGACGGTCATTGGCCTCGTTGGACAGCTTGCGCAGCCGCGTGGCCTCGTCCTTCGCGTTCTGCTTCGCGGTGATGATGGTGTCGTTGCCGCCGGGGCCGTCGCCGAAGCTCTTGGCGTAGGCCTCTGCCTTGTCCGCCGCGGCGTCGGCATCGGCGGCGGCCTGGCGGCCGTCGGCCACCTGCTTCCTGCCGTCCTGCTGCACGTCGTACTGCTCGCTGCGCAGCTGGCGCATTGCCGGGCTCTCGGCCTTGACGACGCCGCTCGCCTGGTCGATGTTCTCGCCCATGCTCGTGGGCTCGAAGACCCCGCCCTTGTCGACCGCCGCGCGCAGCTTGTCGGCCTGGGCCCGGATCGCCTTCTTCGGGTCCTGCCCCTGGGCCTGCGCCTGCACGGCCGCGTTGCGCATGTCCTGCTGCGCGGCTGTCAGCCATTCGTCCACGGCCTTGTTGAGCGCGGCCTTGTCCTCTTCCTTGGGCTTCTCGCCGCGGGCCTGCGCGTCGAACACCGGCTTGGCGGCCTTCTCCGCCTTGTCGAGCAGGGCCTGGGTCTTCGGATTCGCGGGCCTGTCCGCGGCAGGCGCCGCGCCGGGCGGCGAGTCGTAGAGGGCCACTGTCTTCTTCGCCGCAGCGACCTCGCTCTGCGCCGCGCGCGTGCCTTCCGAGGGATCGTTCTCCGGCCGGCGCTGCTGCACGTCGTCCAGCTTGGAGCCGGCCAGCGTCTTCTCCTTGTCGCGCAGGTTGGCCGTCGCCTCCTTCTTGAGCGCGTCGGTCTCGTCCTTGCTGGCCTGGGTGCGCAGCTTCGCCGCATCGGCCTGGTCGGCCTTGTCCTTGCTCTGCGCGGCCTTGGCTTCGGCCGCTTCGGCATCCTTGCGGGCCTGGTCGGCCTTCTTGCGCGCCTCTTGCGCGAGACGCCGCGCCTCCTCGGCTTGGCGCCTGGCCTCCTCGGCGGCGCGGCGTGCCGCCTCCTCCGCCCTTCGTCGCGCTTCCTCCGCCGCGCGCAATGCAGCCGCGTTGTCGATAGCGGCCTGGCCTGAGAGCTGGGAGGAACCGGCGGGTGCAACCATGGTGTTTCGCTCGATGTGATTCAGTTCGTTGGAAGACGGTCGTCGTGGCCCATCACTCGACCCCCTGCGCCCAGCGCAGAAGCTTCGCGACCGGCGCGAACAATGACCGCGGGATGGCCTGGTCCACCGGCACCTCGGCGTAGAGGCGCTCCGCCAGTTGCGGCTCGAATTCCATCGGGACCAGGCCCTCGCCCGCGTGGCGCCGGATCTGGGCGGCGACGTCGCCCTCGCCCCGGGCGATCACGCGCGGCAGGTCTTTCTCGCCGAGGTACTGCAGCGCCACCGCGGTGCGGGCCGAATGGATCACGGCCGAGGCCATGCGCACCCGGTCGCCGAGGCTCGCATACACCGCCTCGAAATGGGCCGAGCGGCGGCGCGACTGGTTGAGCGGATCGCCCTCGACCTCCTTGTATTCCTGGCGCAGCTCCTCGACGGACATGCGCTGCTGCTTCATGAACTCGTAGTGCTCGTGCGCGTAGTCCACCATCGCCATCAGCGCGTAGATCACCACCGCCCAGCCGAAGGCCACCAGCACCATGTGGGACGCGGCGCTCATGATGGTGCCGGGATAGGCATACCCCAGCTTCAGCGAGCTGTCGACGAAGCCGCGCACCACGACATACATCAGCGCCGCGAGCAGGATCGTCTTGACGCTCATCTTCAGCAGGTTGATGAGGTTGCGCGTCGAGAAGATGCGCTTGGCGCCCTCGGCCGGGTTCATGCGGTTGACGTCGGGCTTGATCCGCTCCCAGGCCGCCACGCCGCCGACCTGGAACAGCGAGCCCGCGATGCCGGCCACGGCCGCGATCGCCATGATCGGCAGCGTGCCCCATAGCAGCGCCTCGCCGGTGTGCAGCAGCAGCTCGGCGAAGCGGTCGTCGGGCCGCGTCAGCAGCGCGGCGCTGGTGGCATGCAGCCACAGCTCGCGCAGCAGGCTGTAGAGCGTCTCGCCGCCCAGCCAGACCGAGACCAGCACCACCGCGAAGACGGTGGTGGAGGCCACGTCCGAGCTGAACACCACCTCGCCGCGCTTGCGCGCATCGCGCAGGCGCTTCGGCGTGGGCTTCTGGTCCTTCTCGGCCATGCTGCTGCGCTACAGGGTGGCCCGCAGGAAGTCGAGCACCCCGTTCTCCGGCCGCAGGAATTCCTGCAGCGACTCGTACACGAAGAAGACGAAGAGCAGCATCATCAGGTGCGCCAGCAGGCTCTTGAGCGGCTGCGAGAACACGAAGACGTTGAGCTGCGGCGCCACGCGGCTGATCAGGCCCATGCCCAGCTCGACCAGCAGCAGCACGAAGATCACCGGCGCGGCGAGCTTCACGATCCACAGGAACAGCGTGTCGCCCTGCCGGATCGCGAACTGCTCCAGCACCGCGCCCACGTTGGGGAAGAACGAGCCCACCGGCCACAGCCGGTACGAATCGACGACCACGCCCAGCATCGCCAGCAGCCCGCCGGCCGCGACGAAGAGCGTGATCACCAGCCAGCCGAGGAACTCGCCGGTGGGCCCGTTCTCGTGCCCGGCTACCGGGTCGAAGAAGGAGGCGTTGCCCGAGCCGGTCTGGAAGTCGATCAGGTCGCCCACGCTCTGGATCGCCCAGATGAAGATGCCGAAGCCCAGGCCCAGCAGCAGGCCGATCAGCGCCTCCTTGCCGGCGATCAGCACCCAGGTGCCGATGCCCACCTCGGGCATGGCGCCGGCGGCCGGCGACATGAAGATCGCGAGCATCAGCAAGAGGCCGTTGCGCACGATGCCGGTCATCATCCCGCCGGACAGGAAGGGCACGACCGCAAAGATCGCGAACAGCCGCGGCAACGTCAGCACCACCGACGAGAAGAACCTCTCGATGTTGGCGAGCTCGAGCGCGCTTTCCATGGCTACACGGTTCTCCGCGCGGCCCAGGCCTGCGAGGCCGCTTCCTCGGCAGCTTCGTCCTGGCGCGTCTCCTGCAAGGCCAGGCGCTCGGCGCGGGCGCGTTGCTGCATCTGCCGGGCCTTCTCCAGTTCGCCGCTGGCGTCGCGCAACGCCTGCCGGCTGCGGGCCAGCACCGCTTCGCGCTGCGCATGCAACTCGCCCGCCTGCACGGCCTGCTGTCGCGCCTGCGCGATCTGCGCATCGAGCGCGCCGCTCCAGGCGCCGGCGTGGCGCAGCTGCGCGACATTGCTTTGCCCGCCGGCCAGCGCGCCGACCGTGGCCTGCCAGTGCGCCGCCTTGCCCTGCACCTGCTGTTCGCACCAGGCCGCGGCCTGCAGAAGCTGTGCGTGGCTTTGCTCGGCCGCCTCGCGGTCGCGCGCGACCACGCCCAGGGCAGCGGTCTTCTGCCGCTCGCGCACGTCGATCAGCAGCTTCCAGTCGATGCTGTCGGCGTTGCTGCTGCTGCTGCTGCTGCTCATGGTCAGGCCTCCTCCTGGAAGCGCTGCAATGCCGCCAGGCAGGCCTCGTAGTCCTGCTGCGCGTCGGGTGGCTGCGCAAGAAAATTCAGCATCGCCGGCCGGGCCCGGATGGCTGCGTCCGCCAGCGCATCGCTGCCCGCCTTGTACTCGCCGATCTGCACCAGCAGCTCCATTTCCTGGTACTTGGCCAGCAGGCCGCGGAAATGCGCCGCGGCCTCGCGGTGCGCGCGCGAAGTCACCAGCGGCATCACGCGGCTGATGCTGGCGAGCACGTCGATGGCCGGGTAGCGGTTGGCCGCGGCGAGCTTGCGCGAGAGCACGATGTGGCCGTCGAGAATGGAGCGAACGTCTTCGGCGATCGGGTCGTTCTCCTCGTCGCCCTCGGTCAGCACCGAGTAGACGGCGGTGATGGAGCCTGTGCGGCCCTGCCCTGCACGCTCCAGCAACTGCGGCAGCATCGAGAAGATCGAGGGCGGGTAGCTGCGCCGCGTCGGCGGCTCGCCGCTGGCCAGGCCGATCTCGCGCTGGGCGCGCGCAAAGCGCGTGAGCGAATCCACCAGCAGCAGCACCTTCTTGCCCTGGTCGCGGAAATGCTCGGCGATGGTGGTGGCCACGTAGGCCGACTTGATGCGCTCCATCGGCGGCCGGTCGGAGGTGGAGACCACCATCACCGTCTTCGCCAGGCCCTCGGGGCCCAGGCTGTGCGCGATGAACTCCTGCACCTCGCGCCCGCGCTCGCCGATCAGCGCGATCACGTTGACCTCGGCGCTGGAGCCGCGCGCCAGCATGCCGAGCAAGGTGCTCTTGCCCACGCCGGGCGGCGAGAACACGCCGATGCGCTGGCCTTCGCCCAGCGTCAGCAGCGCATCGACGGCGCGGATGCCGGTGGGCAGCGGCGCCTCGATCATGCGGCGCGCCAGCGGGCTCACGGGCTCGCGGTGCACCGGCAGCTGCGCGCGCGTGGCAAGCGGGCCGCGCGCGTCGATGGGCTGGCCCAATGCGTCGAGCACCCGGCCCAGCAGCGCATCGCCCACCGGGCAGACATGGCCACGGCCGGTGGGCAGCACCTCGGTCAGCGCCGAGATGCCGGTGATGGGGCCGAGCGGCGTGAGGACGGCGGTGTTGCCGCGAAAGCCCACCACCTCGGCCAGCAGCGGCGGCTCGCCCGGCGTGACCAGTTCGCAAAGCTCGCCCACGTGCGCCTGGATGCCCGAGGCGTCGATCAGCATGCCTACCGCCTTGCTCACGCGGCCGCGCATCGACACCGGCGTGATGCGGCCGAAGGCCTGGTCGAGGTCGGCGACGATGTCGAGGGCGCTGGCAGACGGGGCTTGGCTCATGGCGCGCTTTCTTTGGCGGGCAGCAAGCCGCCGCGCTCCACCGCGCGACGGAAGGCCTCCAGCTGGGCCTCGACGCCGATCTCCAGCACGCCCGAGGCGGTCTGCACCACGCAGGCGCCGTGCTGCAACGAAGGGTCGGGCGCGAGGCTCAGGCTCATGGTCCATTGCGCCTCGTGGCGCAGCCGGGCCAGCACCTCGCGCAGGGTCGCCTCCTGGGCCGGCGCGACGCGCACGGTGACGAAAGGCTCGCTGCGGATCAGCGTGTCGACGCGCAGCAGCGCGGCCTCGAACAGTGCGGCCGGATCGGCGCCGGCGATGAACTGCCCCACCGCCTTGACCACGATCTGCGCCATCGACGTGCGCAGCGCCTGCATCTGGCGCTCCGCCGCCAGGGCTTCGGACACCAGCTGCGTCGCGTACTCGGCCTTGGCCTGCTGCAGGCCCTGTTCGTAGCCCTGGCGGCGGCTGGCCTGCGCCTCCTGCTGCGCCTGCTGCGAGATGCGCCGCGCCTCGCGCCGCGCGGTTTCGACCACGGCCGAGGCATCGAGCAGGGCCGCGTACTCGTGTTCCTTGAGCACCTTGCGCTCGCTCAGGAGCTGCAGGTTCTCGGTGGTGATCAGAAAAGCCAGTCCCATTGCGGCAGTCTTTCGGGAACGATGCAGGAGAGCATCAGCTCGTGGAGTTGGCGGGCCTGGCGCGGCTCCAATTGCGGCAGCGCGAGGGAAGAGACGCGCCGCGGCAGCTTGTGCTGCAGGCGGCGCAGCACCGCCTCGCCCTCGGGCGCGAAGGCGCCCAGCAGCAGGCGGTGGCCACGTTCCAGCACGATGCGGCCGGCGGCGATGGGGCGCTGCTCCAGCGCTGAATGGTTCATGCGCAGCTCGCTGAGCCGAGGCACGCGGTCGAGCACGAAGTCAACCGCGTCGGCATCCAGGCGGCAGGCCTGGCGGCGCAGTTGCCGGCCCGCGCCGGCGCGCAGGCGGAACAGCGGCAGGTGGGCGCAGAAGCCGAGGTAGGCGGCGAGCCGGCGCAGCGCGCGCGCATCGAGCAGCGCCAGGCGCTTGAGGCGCGAATCGAAGTTGTAGTCCGCCGAGGGCGGCGGCGCCTGGTCGCGCCGCAGCAGATCGGCCAGCACCGCACGGCCGCCCTCCCCCAGGCGCGCCGGCACGCGGTGCTGCGCCGGCCAGTGGGCCGGCAGCCAGCTGGGATGCAAGTCGTGCTCGGGATGCAGGTTGAAGCGCATCACCAGGCGCACCAGGTCCATCGGGCCGGGGGCGGCCTGGGGCGGGCTGGGTGCGGTGGCGGACGTGTGCATTCGACCGCCCGCTCAGCGCCTGAAGACCTGGCTGCGCGACCAGCTGCGCCAATCCAGACCTTGGCGGCGCAGAAGGCCGGGAAGCACCATGAGGCACACGGCCGCCGCGAACAGCAGGCCCAGGAGCAGCATCGCGGTCTGCGTGGAGAACAGGCCGAGCACCTGCGGCTGCGTACCGGCGTTGGTCGCCGGCGTCGCCGCGGACCGGCGCGCCTCGAAGAGCGAGAGCGAGACCTGGTCGTGCGTCAGCCCTTCGATGCTGTGCGCCACCATGTCCTTCACCGCCGGCGCGAGCAGGCGCAGGTCCACATCGGGCCGGTGCTTGATGAAGACGGCGGCCGACGAGGGCCGGATCTTCTCGGACAACGGATCGTTGGCCGGGATGACCACGTGCACGCGCGCCGCCACCACGCCATCGACGTTGCGCAGGGTCTGCGACAGCTCCTGCGAGACGGCGTAGATGTAGCGCATGCGCTCCTCGGAAGGCGTGGACACCAGGCCCTGCTTCTGGAACACCTCGCCCATGGTGGTGTAGCGCTCGGCCGGCAGGCCCTGCGTGCGCAGCACGTCGAGCGCCTGGCCCAGGCGACTTTGCTCGACTTCGACCTGCCAGCTCGTGCCTTCGAGCTTGCTCTTGGCGGCGTCGATGCCCTCGCCCGACAGGGCGGCCACGATCTCGTTGGCCTCCTGCTCGTTGAGGTTGGAGTACAGCGGGACCTTGCAGCCGGCGAGCGCCAAGAGCAGCAGCAAGGCGGCCAGCCAGCGGACGCGGGCGATGAAGGCGACGGGGTTCACCGGCCGCCTCATTGCTGGTTCTTCAGCAGCGTGCCGAACAGGCTGGTCGCGGCGCTGGCCAGCCCGGTGGAGATGTGCATCTTGGCGAACATCATGTGTGCCTCCATCGCGTGGTCGGTCATCACGAACATGGTCTTGATCGGGTCCGACAGGTCGATGGACTCGAGCATGCTGTGGCGCATCTCCTCGTAGGAGCGCACGTTGCCCGAGAACTGCGCGGCCAGCGACCTGGCTGCATCGCCGATGGCGCTGGGCCCGGCCAGGGCCGGTGGCGGGGCCTGCACGCCCTGCATCATGTTGGCGAACATGCGGGTGTCGCCCGGATCGAAGCGGGAGCCGCTCGTGTTTTGTTGCTGTTGCTGCTGCGCCGCGCCGGGCCCGGCGAGTTCGGGCGGCGGCGCGCTTGCGGCGGCCGACGCGATGGGATCGGTCATGGTTCAGCTCCTGGTGAAAAGGGAAACGCCTGCACGAGGCCTTGCGGCCGCGTGCAGGCCTGGACCATCAGGACGACTTCGCCGACTGGCGGATGTCGTTGCCGGTGGACTTGGCCACTTCGCCGCCGGCGGCGCTGGCACCGTTCACCGTGTGGGCGGTGGAGGCCGCACCCTGGATGCTGGTCGATGCCGCCATGCTGGCGGACATGAGGCGCGCGTTGTCGGCCGCGGCCTGGTTCATTTGCTGGATCGAGTTGTCGACAGAGCCTGCCATTTCATTTCTCCTGGTTGATGGGGAATCACTGGGGTTTGAAAGCCCCGTCCGGGTAGGACGAAGCCATTCCACGCGGCGCGCAGGGTCGCTGTCGCCGCATGAAATCGGGGCGCGGGTATCGGGTGCGTGGGTGGGCGCATCTCGTCACCTCGCAGGTTTGCCGTTGTTGGGCACGCCGCCGCTCAGGACCAGCCCGTCGGCGTCGATGCGCTTGAGCTCGGCGCCGGAGCGCAGCACCGAGCCCTCGTAGTAGCGGTTGCCGTTGGACAGCTGGATGTGGCGCAGGCCATTGCCGTCCTCGGTGATGCTCACCATGCGCGCGGGCAGCACGCTCTGCCAGCCTTGCCACTGCGCGCGCAGGTCGGCGTCCTTGTTGTCGGGCTGCGGCTTCTCGCGGTATTGCACCTTGTCGGAGACCAGCACGGCCGGATGCAGGTCCTCGCCCAGGCGCCGGATCTTCTGGCGCACCGCGGCATCCTCCACGGTGCCGCTCAGCACCAACCGGCCCTGGCCCGTGTAGGTGACGGCCACGCCGGGGTCGCCCACGTAGCGCCGCGCCTGCTCGACCATGTCCTCGGCCGAGTGCACGTTGACGGCGACCTTGCCGCCGAAGGGCGCCACCGCGCGCTGCAGCGTCTCGCGGCGCTGCTTCGATTCGACGTAGCCCTTGACGTTGAACTGCCCGCCCGGCGCGGCGACGACCTCGACCTCCGGGAAGGGCACGAGCGCCTTCTCCACTTCCGCCAGGTTCACGCGGCCTACCGCGTCCGCGGACGCGCCGCGCTCGCTGTCCACCCACAGGGCCGCGAGGCCGAGCACGGCCAGGAGCGCCACGATGCCGCCGGCCCAGTCGCCCACACGCGGCCCGCGGCGCTGCGGCGCCAGCGCAGCCGCCTGCGCTGCGGCCGCCGCATCGGGCGCGGCGGCGAACATGCGGTCTTCCTGCACGGCGGCCGGGTAGCTGCGGTCGAGCTGGAAGTCGATCTGGCCCACGCTCACGATGTCGCCGGCCACCACGCTGCGGCGCGGCTGCTGCATCTCCTCGCCGTTGAGCCTGGCCGAGGCGGTGCCCAGGCGCTGCATCGACACCACCAGCTCGCCGACGGTGAAGACGAGGTGCCGCGGCAGGACGTCGCCGCCGGGCAGCATCACCTCGCACTCGCCGCCCGAGCCCAGCACGTTGATGCCGGGCTTCAGCGCAATGGTGCGCCCCTTGACCGCGCCGCTCAGGAAGCGAAGGCACCAGCCGGCATTGGGGGCCGGCGCGGGGTCGAAGGCGGGGTCTTCGCGCATCGGCTTCACGCTCCGGGCGCTGCCGTCGTCGGCGTCGGCGTTGGTGTTGGCGTCGCCATCGACACGGGCGTGGCCTTTGGCGCCGGCATGGGCGCGGGCGTGGAGATGGGCCCCAGCGGCAGCACCGGCGCCGAGGCCGCGGAGCCCGGCACCACCAGGCGCGGGGTCAGCAGGTAGAAGCGCTCCATGTTGACCTGCTTCTTGTCGCTGTACTTGAAGAGGTTCCCGACGCCCGGAATGTCCTTGAGCACCGGCACGCCGGTGGTCGCGTTGGTGCGCTCCTCCGACGAATAGCCGGCGATCAGCAGGCTCGCGCCCTCGTCCACCAGCGCCTGGGTGTTGACGGTGCGGCGCCGCACGATCGGGATGCGGTCCACGGCCTGGCTGCTGAGGTCGCCGTCCACGATATCGATGGACATCATCACGCCGCGGCCGCTCTTCTCCTCGATGATCAGCGGCGTCACGCGCACCGCGGTCCCCGCGGTAATGCTGAAGAGCCCCGCGTCCTGGAAGCCGTCGACCCGCACGTAGAACTCGCTCAGGTTCTCGAGCACGGCCTCGGTGTTGTCCAGCGTCATCACCTTGGGCCGTGCGACGAAGTTGGCGTCGCCGTTGCTGGCCAGCGCGGTCACGCGGGCCAGCAGGTAGTTGCGCGCGCTGTTGCCGATGGCGGCAGTCAGCATGCCGCCCAGCGGCGTCACCGGCTGGCCGCTGGCATTGAAGCCGCCGACCTGGCCGGCCTCGGAGGTCGCGCTGTCCCAGGTCAACGGGCCGCGGTCGCCGCGCCCGGTCTGGAAGTCGCCGTGGCGGCCGTGCAGGCGCCAGTCGATGCCCAGGCTGCTCAGGGTGTCGGAGCTGATATCCATGATCGTCACTTCGATCTCGATCAGCCGCGGGCGCACGTCCATCGATTCGATGAGGCGCTGGTACTGGCCCATGCGCTCGGGCGTGTCGCGCACCAGCACCGCGTTCATGCGGGTGTCGGCCTGGAACTGGGGCAGTTCGTTGCCGAAGGCGGCCGGCATGCCCGCGCCGCCTGCGTCTGCGCTCGCCGGCCCCACGCCCGGCATCTCGATCTTGGGCGCGTTGATCGACTCGCCGCTGCGCAGCTTGATCTGCCGATTGGGCCCCACCGAGAAAGGCGCGCTGGGCCCGCGGCCGGTGCCGCTGCCGGGCGCGTTGCCGTTGCGGCCGTACAGGCTGCGCAGCACGTTGGCCACGCCCGGGATGACGGTCTCCTTGCCCGAGCGGTTGATCCTGAAGTCGGCGGCCCAGGCGTACTTCAGCGGGAACAGCCGGATCTCCGCGCCGTCGGCCAGCGCGCTGCGCTGGTCGGCGAGCTTGACCGCCTGGCGCACCATCTCGACGTAGCGCTTGGGCCCGGTCACATGCACGCTGGCATCGCTCTCGCTGATCGACAGCGGATAGCGCTCGTCGGAGATGCGCAGGCGCACCAGGGTCTCGGCAATGCGGCTGGCGTTTTCGGGCGCAATCGGCAGCACGTCGCTGCGCGAGTCGGCCGCCAGGTCGATGTAGAGGAAGGCCCCGTCGTAGTACCAGGTCAGCCCGTTGACCGCACACACGCTGTTGAGGATGTGCTGCGCCGGCCCCGAGAACTTGCCGCTGATCACGCCGCTTACCTTCGCGTCGATCACCGCCGTGATGTTCTGCGAGGAGGCGAGCTCGCGCAGGAAGTCCGCCATCGGCTTCTCGTTGGCGACGATCTGGAAGGGCCGGTTGTTGTTCCAGCGCAGTTCGGCCGCCGAAGCGGGTTGTGCGGCGGCGAGCAGCAGCGTGGCCAGGCCCAGCAGCAGCCAGGCCTGTTGCCCGGCTTTGCGGGCCTTGCGCAGGGGCATGACGACCATGGCCCAGCTCATGGCAATGACGTGAGCGTGTGGAAGGCACGCTCGGCGAAGCGCATCACGTCGCGGCCCAGCCAGCCGGCCGTGGCGATGATGGCGACCATCACCGCGATCATCCGGATCGACTGGCCGATGCTCTGGTCCTGCACCTGCGTCACCGCCTGCAGCACCGCCACGACCAGCGCGGTGACGGTGGCCACCACCACCACCGGCAGCGAGATCCAGAGCACGAGCAGCAGGCCCTCGCGGGTGATGTCCAGGATGTTCTGCGGTGTCATGGGGCTGGTGGGTTCGCTCGGTGCGCAGGGGGCGGTTCATCGATCAATGGGCTTGCGGATTGGTGACCCAGCCCACCGGCTGCAGGGCCACGTCCTCGTCGACTTCCTGGTAGGACAGCACCGGAAGCGTCGGCGCCACCGGCTCGATCAGGGTCTTGACGTAGCGGCGCACGTCGGAAGACGCGATGGCCACCACGCGGTTGGCGGTCGAGCCGAGGATGCGGCGCACCTGCTCGCGGATGTCCTGCGCCACGGCCGGGCTCAGCAGCAGCAGGTTGCCGCGCGGCGAGCGCTCGACCGCGTTCTGCACGCGCTCGAGCAGGCTGGACTCGAAGAGGATGGCCTCGAGCTGGCGGCTCGATCCCACGTAGCGGCTGGTGATGTAGCGGCCGAGGTGGATGCGCACCAGCTCGGTCAGCGCGATCGAGTCCTGCTCCTTGGGCGCCCAGATTGCGAGGCATTCGAAGATGGCGTGCAGGTTGCGGATCGGGATGCCCTCCTGCAGCAGCCGGCGCAGCACCTCGGCGATGCGCTGCGGCGAGGCCACGCGCGCCACCTCGGCCGAAAGCTCGGGCGCATCGCGCTGCACCGAATGCAGCAGACGTTGCACTTCCTGCAGGCCGATCAGCTCGCGCACGTTGCGGCGCACGGCGTGGTCGACGTGCAGGCCCACCACCTCGTGCGCCTCCCAGGTCCGGAGGCCGGGCTGCGCGCCCTGCACCCACACCACGCGCGCGAAGGGGCCGAAGGGTTCGGCCACCTGCGCGCCTGCGGGCGGCGTGGTGGCCTCGGCCGGATCGAGCAACTGCCAGCCCGGCTGCAGCAAACCTTCGGACACCACCACGTCATGCACCAGCACCTGGTAGCCGTGCTCGGGCAGGCCGGCCGCATAAGCCAGTTGCAGGCGCGGGAACACCGGCCCCAGGTCGGACTCGACGGCGGTCTTGACGCCGGAGAGCTCCTGGTCGAGGGCATGGCGGTCGACCGCGCCGCGCAGCGTGTCGGACAGTCGCACCGCCAGCGGCGAGGCGATCGCATGGGCGCTCTCGCCCTCCTCCTCGTCGATGGCTTCGCGGTGCGAGATCCAGCCCGGCGTGCGGCGCCGCGCGCGCACGCGGCGCATTGCGAAGCCCAGGCCGATGATCAGGGCCGCCAGCAGGCCGAACACCCACTTGGGGAACCCCGGCACCACCAGGAAGCTGGCGACCGCGATGCCCGCGATGACGAGGGCGCGCGGATGTGCCATCAGCTGCTCGCCGATCTGGCTGGCGAGCTGCGCGTCGCGGCGCTCGCCGCTGCCCACGCGGGTGATCACGATGCCGGCGGCGATCGAGACCAGCAGCGACGGGATCTGCGAGACCATGCCGTCGCCCACCGTGAGGATGGCAAAGCGCTGCAGCGCGCCGGCAAGCGTCATCTCGTGCATCAGCGTGCCGATGGCGATGCCCGCGAGGATGTTGACGAGCGCGATGACGATGCTCGCGATGGCGTCGCCCTTGACGAACTTCATCGCGCCATCCATCGCGCCGTGCAGCTGGCATTCCTGCTCCAGCACCTGGCGCCGCTTCTGCGCCTGCGCCGAGGAGAGCACGCCGGCGCGCACGTCGGCGTCGATGCTCATCTGCTTGCCCGGCATCGCGTCCAGCGCGAAACGCGCCGCCACCTCGGCCACCCGCTCCGAGCCCTTGGCGATCACGATGAACTGGACGATGGCGATGATCAGGAAGACCACGCCGCCGACCACCACGTTGTTGCCGACGATCAGCTTGCCGAAGGTGTCGATGATGTGGCCGGCATTGGCCTGCAGCAGGATCAGCTTGGTGGAGGCGATGTTGAGCGCCAGCCGGAACAGCGTGGTGAAGAGCAGCAGCGAGGGAAAGGTGGAGAGCGACAGCGCCGAGGGCACGTACATCGCCACGATCAGAAGCACCAGGCTGATCGCCAGGTTGCTCGCGATCAGCAAGTCCAGGAGCGGCGTCGGCAGCGGCAGCACGAAGAGCGCCACCACCACCACCAGCAAGCCCGCGAGCAACAGATCGCAGTAACGGCCGGCGTTGGCGAACAGGTCGCGCAGGCTGCCACGGTACGGCGGCAAGGATCGGGCGGGGCTCGCCATGGTTGTTTCTGTTTGGTTTTGCTGGCCTTGCGATCCGGCGCAAACACGCCGGCCTCGAACGTGAAAAAGATCACGTCGCGGCGGACTCTAAGTGGCACCCTCTGTTTACGGCAACCACGAGTTCTCGTAGGAACCCGCGCCCGTGTCGCATCCGCAGCACTACGGATTTGCGTACTACCTCGCCTGGGTTGCTTTCGCTAAGCTGCGCCGCGATGCGACAGCGGCCCGCTGCCCGCGCGGAAAGTGGACAGTGACAGGACCCAGCGATTTGCAGCGACTCTTCAACGAAAGCACGCATGCCCGCGCAGGCCGCTGAGCCGGTGACCGAGCTCGGCGAGGCGCGCGCGCTGCCGCGGGCCGAGCCCGCGAACGTGCGTGCGCTCAACCGCCTGTACGGCGCGGCACCGCCGGGCGAGCTGGTGGCGCGCGATGTGCGCTATCGCCTCTCGTGGCGGCACGAAACGGGGCCGGTGCCCATGGTGCGCGAAAGCTTTCGCTTCAGGCTCGGAGCGCATGTGGGCCACCTGGGCCTGGATGCGCCGAGCCTGCAGTCCCTGCTGGGTGAACGCCGCCTCGATCTGCTGCCGCGCGAGCTGCGCTACATCCTGCTGGCCGACGCGCTGCATCGGGTGGCCGATGCGCTGGAGAAGGCGCTGCGCCTGCACTTCGAATGGCAGCCGCAGGAGGGCCCCGATGCCGTTGCGCCGCCCTGCGATGCGGAGCGCGCGGCCTTCTTCGAGGCCACGGCGGTCGAGGGCGGCGCGGCCTTGCGCGGCTTCGTCCAGTTCGACGACGGCGGGACGCTCGATGCCTTGGTGCCGGCCGATGCCGAGCGGCACGCGGTACGTGCAAGCATCGTCTTCGATGCGCTGCGGCTGCCGGTTCATTTCGCGATCGGCAGCACGCCGATCCAGTTGCGCGAGATCAACAGCATCCGCGCCGGCGACATCGTCGGCATCGAGCAATGGAGCTCCTCGGGCGGCGCGATCGTGGTCACGGCCGCGCTCGGCGGCTCCGGGGGCCGGCAGCTCACGGCCTTTGCCGAGGGCTCGCGCATCACCGTTCAGCAAACCAGAGACAGCGCCATGAAAACAGACTCCCCCGCCCCCACCGCCGACGCCAGCGTCAACCTGCCGATCGATCGGCTCGATGCGCTGGAGGTCACGCTGCGCTTCGAGGTCGGCGAGCTGTCGTTGTCGCTCGGCGAATTGAAGAGCATCCGCGCCGGCCACGTGTTCGAGCTCGGCCAGCCGCTCAATCGCAGCCCGGTGCGCATCCTGGCGCACGGCAACGTGCTGGGCAAGGGCTACCTGGTTGCGGTGGGCGACCGGCTGGGGGTGCGCGTGTCGGAGTTCGCGCCCGGCGAAGTCTGAGCGGGCCGGCGGCGAAGATGCAGGGCGGACTCCCCGAACCCCTCACGCTGGTCGCGCTGATCGTCGCCTTCGGCGTCGCGCCCTTCGTGGCGCTGATGGTGACCAGCTACACCAAGCTGGTGATCGTCTTCGGCCTGCTGCGCACCGCGCTGGGCCTGCAGCAGACGCCGCCGAACATGGTGCTGAACGGCATCGCGATCATCCTGTCGGTCTACATCATGGCGCCGGTGGGCATGGACGTGGGCGACGCGCTGCGCCATCGAAACTTCGGCGCCAAGGGCGAAGGGCTCAACGACATCGTGGCGGTGATCGATGCAGCCAAGGCACCGCTCAAGGAGTTCTTGCAGAAGCACACGCACGAGCGGGAGCGGCAGTTCTTCCTGAAGTCCGCGTCCAACATCTGGCCGCAGGCCCGCGCCGAGCAGTTGCGTGCCGACGACTTCATGGTGCTGGTGCCGAGCTTCACCCTGAGCGAGCTGACGCGGGCCTTCCAGATCGGCTTCATCATCTACCTGGTGTTCGTGGTGGTGGACCTGATCGTGGCGACCGTGCTGCTGGCGCTGGGGATGTCGATGATTGCGCCGACGACCATTTCATTGCCGTTCAAGCTGCTGTTGTTCGTGATGCTGGATGGATGGACACGGCTGGTGCATGGGTTGGTGTTGTCGTACCGGTGAGCGGCACATCTGCGAACCCCCGAACGCCGCTTCGACGTCGACTGCATTGCACGCTGGCGTGCGTCAGCCAGTGCGGTCAAGAGCGGGATGGCCCCGACGGCTTGGTGGAGCAGAATCGGGAGGTCTCGTCGAATCCAAGGGGGCTCATGGCGCCGTTGGCGGGCCGGCGGGGCTTCTCGATCAAACCGGGGGACCACCATGCATGACAGCGACCCTGAGGGCAAGCGTCTTCCCATCAAGCTCGACAGCACCTCGAATGGCGAGTTCGCACCGGTGCCGCTGTGGCCGGCGAACATCGAAGCCAACCGCCTCGCACACGAGGCCGCGGCAACCAACGCGAAGCGGCTGGGATGCTCGAAGCGAGCGTTCCTGACCTCGTCCTGTGGCGCGGCCAGCACGCTGCTGGCCTTCAACGCGGCCAACGCCGCGGCCGGAAGGACCGGCGGCTTCTTCGAGCTGCCCCGCGACGCCGGGCTGGATATGCAGCTCGCGCGCGCGCAGGTCGGCCCCGCCAGGCAGGAGTTCATCCTCGACGTCCAGGGCCACTTCATCGACACGCCGAAAGGCAATTCCAAGAGCGCAGAGGTCTTCCTCAAGGACGTGTTCATGGACAGCGACACCGACGTGATGGTGCTGTCCTTCGTGCCCTCCGCCCGCGACGCCGAACCCGTCACGATCCAGGCCGCCGACGAGGTCCGCAGGCTGGTCGACAAGCTCGAGGGAACGCACCGGCTGCTGCTGCATGGACGCGTCAACCCGAACCAGCCCGGAGACCTCGAGGGCATGGACGAGTTGCACGAGAAATGGGGCATCAGCGCCTGGAAGACCTACACGCAGTACGGACCGAGCGGCAAGGGCTACTTCCTGCACGACGACGTCGGCATCCGGTTCATCGAGAAGGCTCGCGCACTGGGCGTCAAGAACATCTGCATCCACAAGGGGCTGCCGTTCGGACGGCGCTCCTACGAGCACAGCCAGTGCAGCGACATCGGCGTCGTCGCCAGGCGTTACCCGGACGTGAATTTCCTGATCTATCACTCGGGCTTCGTCAGCACGGTGACCGAAAAGGCCTACGACGCGAGCGGCAAGAGCGATGGAATCGACACGTTGATTACGTCCTTGCGCAAACACCAGGTCAAGCCGAACAGCAACGTCTATGCGGAGCTGGGCAGCACGTGGCGCTTCCTGATGCGTGACCCCGAGCAGGCGGCTCACGCCCTCGGGAAACTGATCGTCGCGTGCGGCGAGAACAACGTGCTGTGGGGCACGGATTCGATCTGGTACGGCTCACCGCAGGACCAGATCCAAGCCTTCCGGACGTTCCAGATCTCGGCGGAACTGCGCGAACGGCATGGCTATCCCGAGATGACGCCTGCGCTGCGGGCCAAGATATTCGGTCTCAACGCCGCGAACGTGTACGGCTTGACGCCGACGGAAGTGAAGCGATACACCGCCCGCGACCCGGTCGCCCGAAAGCGCATGGCCTACCTGGAGAAGCCCGATCCTCACTTCAGGACCTACGGGCCAAAGACGCGACGCGAGTTCCTCAGGGGGTTGGATCCCGCTGTCTGAGCAGCGCAGCGGAGACTGTTGGCGCAAGAGGCTCTCACCCGGTACGTCTCAACGACTGGTTTCCGCTCGCACCGTCGATTCAGCCGATCGACCCGGATCGTCACGCGGCGACTGCGCGGCGCATGGCGGCTTCGACGTTGCGCTGCGTGCCAAGGATGTGCTCGCCGAGCAGCGCGCAAGCTGTATCGGCATCACGACGCAGCGTGGCCTCCATGATCTTGCGGTGCTCGCTCGACTTGCGCCGGCCGACTTGCCGGTGGCGCGCCGAGAAGCGACGGTAGCGCTCGGCCTGGTCGAACAGGCTCGCGCTCCATAGCCGCTGGCGTTCGGAAGCGCAGGCAGCAATCAGTGCCGCATGGAAATTCCGATGCAGCTCGCTCCATTCCTCGTCCAGGATGACCGGTCCATCGCTCAGGCGAGATTCGATCTTCTCGAGCCGGTGGAAGGCGGCGACGATCGCGCCTTCCCAGCTGTCGTCGCCGCGTTCGATGGCACTGCGCAGCGCCTCGACATCGAGCATCAGCCGCATGTGCGTGATGTCGGCCAGGTCCTCGGCGGAAATCAGCGCGACGCGAAAGCCCCTGCGCTCATCCGCCTTGACCAGGCCTTCCTGTGCTAGACGGCTCAGCGCTTCGCGCAGCGGGCTGCTGGAGAACCCGTAGTGCCCCTGCAGATCGTCCAGCTTCAGCTTGCTCCCCGCCTCGAACAAGCCGGTCAGGACGTCGCGGCGCAGGCGCCTGAAAGCCTGCTCCGCAAGAGGGGTCGATGGCTCGGAGGCGACCGCGACGAGTGAGTTCATAAGATGAATTTTATGCATGATCACTCGGAGCTTGCAAAGAGCCGGAGACGACTCGCAGGTGCGATCAAGGCATCAGCACGATCTTTCCCGGCATGCCACCGCTGTCGAGCAACTCGTGCACACGGCGCGCCTCCGACAGCGCAAAGGTCGCGACCTTCGGCGCGCGAACGCGGCCTTCAGCCATCAGGGCGATGGCGGACTCCATCAAGCCGCGGCGCTGGCTCGCATCCACATCGATGGCGTGGATGGAGAAGGTGCGCACAGCGAGGCTCCTGCCCAGCAGCTTGCGAAGTTCCTCGAACACGTCGCCGGCAGGCGGACCATTGACGATGTTGTAAGAGACCACCATGCCGCAGGGTGCCAAGGCGCGCAGGCAGGCGATGAAGAGCTCACCGCCCAGGTGATCGAAGGCCAGGTCGACGCCACGACCGTCCGTCAGCTGCATCACTTTCTCGGTCAGCCCATGTGGATCGCTCTCGATGACCTCGTGCGCACCATTGGCCAACGCGAAGTTTCTCTTCTCCGGGGTCGAGGCGGTTCCGATCACACGCAGTCCGCGGTCGCGGGCGACCTGTACCAGCGCCGTCGCCACACCACCGGCCGCACCGGGCACCAGGATGGAGGTCGCCGGCAAATTGCCGTTGCTCGACAGCATCGCCAACGCGAGCTGGAAGTTTCCGAGGCTGACGGCATCCTCGAAGCGGATCGAGTCGGGAAGGACGAAAGGAGCGGCCTGCGGCACGCAGATGGCCTCTGCATAGCAGCCGCCGCGCTGCGCCAGTTCACGCGCGCTCACGAGCACCCGCTGCCCCACCCGCAGAGAACTCACGCCGGGGCCGATCGCGTCGACGACACCGGCCATCTCGTTGCCGGGGGTCGCCGGCATCGGCGGCATCCATTTGTAGGTGCCGTTGCGGATCAGGACGTCGGGCCCGCCGGCGCCGATCGCCATGGCCTTGACCCGCACCTCGCCTGCGCGGGGTTGCGGCAATGGCAGCTCGACGAGTTGCAGGACTTCGGGCCCGCCGGGGGCCTGGAGTTGAATGGCCTTCATGATGTTCGACCAGCCTGCCTCAGCGCTGCCCGTCATGGACGGACACCTGGTCCTTGGTCAGCCCGCCGAGGCGCGCATGCACGCGGCCGCCGGTGCCCATCACCAGCGCGAAGAGGATCTCGTTGGGCCGGGGCGCGTCCTGGATGCCGATTTCCATCGAGTTGTAGTGACTGCGCACGTAGGCCGCGTGGACGTAGTGCAGCGGCACCATGATCCGGTAGCCCGTCGCCGCCACCGCCTTGGACGACGGGACGATCGCCTTCGGCTCGCCCAGCACCTCGCGCATGGCCCAGCCGCCGGCCTCGTGCCAGACGGCACCGTGCTCCAGCTCTCCGTTCACGCCGACGATCGCGGCCTTGCTGTAGACCTCGACCTTGTCGCGCCCGAGCGTCTCGATCAGCTCGGTCGCCAGCAGTGTTCCCAGGGAGCGCAGCTCGGCCATGAAGGGAATCAGGTCGGGTTCATAGCGCCCCGCATAGGGGTTGCGGATGACCGCGCAGGCAGCGGCCAGCTTCAGGGGCGTGTCGACCGGCGGCCCGCCCTCGTGGTAGATGGTCTCGATGGCAAGACTGCGCTTGCGGATTTCGATCAGGGACATGAAAACCTCATTGCCTTGGAATGTGTGCATCGTTCACGACGGCCGTCCAGCGCTTCAGCTCGGCGCTCACCATCGTGGTCATTTCTTCCGGCGTGCTGCCGCGCGCTTCGCCGCCCATGTCCTCCAGGCGTGCACGGACGGCGGCCACCTGCAGGGCCTTGAGTGTCTCCGACCGCAGTCGCTCGACAATCGGGCGCGGCGTGCCGGCCGGCGCCATGAAGCCGGCCCATGAGCTCACGTCGTAACCTGCCACGCCCTGCTCCGCCACCGTCGGCACCTCGGGCATTGCGCTCCAGCGCTGCGCGCCGGTGGTGGCCAGCGCTCTCAGCTTGCCCGCCTTGATGTTGGGCATCACCGCCGTCGGCGGCGCGACGATCAAGGGGATCTCGCCGCCGAGCAGCGCCGTGACCGAGGCAGCATCGCCGCGATAGGGAACATGAAGCAGCTCGGCCTTCGCGCTCTTGACCAGGAGCTCCCCCGCCAGGTGGTGCGTGGAGCCGATGCCGGCCGAGCCGTACGAGATGCTGCGTGCATCGGCACGCGCGGCAGCGAGCAGCTCCGCGAGGCTGCGGTAGGGTAAATCGGCACGCACCACCAGCAGGAACGGAAAGAAGGTGACCGTGGAGATCATCTGGAAGTCCGACACGGTCTGGTAGTTGAGCTTGCTGTAGAGCGCCCCCGCCACCGCGTGCCCGCCGGTGGCCAGGAGCAGCGTGTACCCGTCGGGCCGGGCGCGCGCCACCGTGGTCGCCGCGATGGTTCCGCCCGCGCCGGTCTGGGCCTCGATCACGAAGGGCTGGCCCAGGCCCTTGGCCATCTCCGCGCTGACCACGCGCGCGATCGTGTCGGCATTGCCGCCTGCGGCGAAGCCCTGGTAGATCTTGATCGGCTTGTCCGGGAAGTCCTGGGCCAAAGCTGTGATGGGTGCCGCGCAGGCCAGGGTCAGGCCTGCGGCAACGAAATGTCTGCGCCGCATGGTGCTTGTCTCCGATTTGTTCTGGGATGAAGGCCGCATTCTTCAGCGGCCTTGCGGAAAGGCTCAGTCCTGCTGGACGATGGGGTTGCGAAGGATGCCGATGCCCTCGATCTCCACCTCGCACACGTCACCGGGCTTCATGAAGCGTTGCGGCTTCCTGCTCCAGCCGACGCCTGCAGGCGTGCCGGTCGCGATCACGTCGCCGGGCGTGAGCGTGAAGATCGTCGAGGCGTAGTTGATGAGCTTCGGAATGCTGAAGATCATGTGCCCCGTGTGGCTCGACTGCACGACCTCGCCGTTGAGCCGCGTCTCGAGCTTGAGTTGACGGCCGGGCTCGATCTCGTCAGCGGTCACCATCCAGGGACCGAAGCCGCCGGTCGATTCGAAGTTCTTGCCTGAGGCGATCTGCTTGGCATGGAACTGCCACTCGCGCACGCTGCCGTCGTTGTAGCAGGCGTACCCCGCCACATGGTCGTAGGCGTCCGCCTCGGCGATGTTGCGCCCGCCCTTGCCGATGATCACGGCGAGCTCGCCTTCCCAGTCAAGCGATTCCGATACGTGCGGGCGCACGATCGGCTCGTTGTGCGCGCACTGGGAGCGCCAGACGCGCAGAAAGATCGGGGGCTGCTCCGACAACTCGCGCTGCATGCCCGCCGCCAGCACTTCCTGGTGATGGTCCATGTAGTTGCGCACCGCGCAGACGATCTTCTCGGAACGGGGGATCACTGGCAGAAAGCGGATGTCGGCCAGTTTGGCGGCGACCGGCAGGCCTTCGACATGCTGCGCCGCTTGCGTGTACTCGCCCGAGGCGATGTAGTCGGCCAGGCAAGCATGCTGGGGGCGCGCGGCGCCGAGGTCGACGACGCCGTCACCGACGACGGCGCCCCAGGTTTCGCGGCCTTGGTGGACAAATGACAAAAGCTTCATGAGAACTCCAGTTGGGATGGGTGGTGAAGAAGGGCTGCCGCGAACGTCAGGCAGCGGATGCGGTGGGAGCAGGCGACTGCGCCTCGAACCGCGCTTGCCACTGCGCGAGCGGCATGAAGGTGGGGTCCCGGCGGCAGGCCTCCTCGGTCTCGCGCATCAGCGTCTCGTCGTCCTTGGAGAGATCCAGCGGATCGCCATGAGGCTGCGCGACGTAGAAGGGCGTATCGACATAGATCTCCACCGTGTTGCCTTCGGGGTCGAGCATGTAGACGGACAGCGCATTGCCGTGGTTGAGGCCGCGAATCTCGGTGGCGCCCCGCTCGGCCGCACGCGCCGAGATCTCGCGCAGGTGCTGGATGCCCGGCACCACGAAGGAGACCTGCATCACGGTGCTGAATCTGGCTTCCACGGGCCGGCCCGAGGCGAGCACCAGCTGGTGATGCTGGTCCGCGCTGGCGCTCATGAAGACCAGCTTGTTGCGGAAAGTCCGCCCCTCGCCCCGATCGGTGACGGTGAGGTCGAAGGTCTCGGTGTAGAAGGCCACCATCCGTTCCAGGTCGGTGACGAAGATTCCGAAGTGCGAAGGCGTAGGCCGGTTGACCTTGAGCATGATGTCTCCTGCTGTTGCGCTGTTTCTCTTCTTTGTGCATTTTGCGGCATTTTATGCATAAACTCCAATAGCTGTACAACTTTGATTACCATGCACCAACAAGCCTCTACCACCCGCACCCGTCTGCTCGGCATCTCCGGCAGCATCCGAAGCCAATCGAACTGCACCGCGGTGCTTCGCAGCCTCCAGGCGCTGCTGCCGGATTCGACGTCCATCGAGCTCTTCCCGCTGAACGAGATCCCGCTCTACAACGCCGATCTGGACGGCGCCGCGCCGCCTGCGGCCGTCGCCGAGCTGAAGCAGGCGATCTCGCAGGCCCACGGGCTGGTTGTCTGTTCGCCCGAATACAACTACGGCATGCCGGGCGTGCTGAAGAATGCGATCGACTGGGCTTCACGTCCCGCGTTCGCCTCGCCGCTGAAGGGCAAGCCGGCGCTGGTCATGACGGCCTCCCCCGGCAGCGCCGGCGGCGTGCGCGCGCAGGCGCAGATCCGGGATGCTTTCGCGGCCACCCTGGCGAGGCCGGTGGTCCGTCAGCACGTGGCGATCGCGAACGTCGCCGCACAGATCAGCGACGGCCGCCTCGTCCACCAGCCGACGCTGGACTTCGTGAAGCTTGCACTCGACGATCTTCTGGCCGAGATCGCGCTGCTCGGCGGCACCGGCAGCTGATCCAGCGCACGCGGTCGTGGTTTCCCGACACGCCGACTACCTGGACTCCGCCCTGGCGGCATGGATGTGCAAGCAGCAGTTCGGCGGCAAACCCGTGGTGCTGCATCGACCTGGCGGGGCCCGCGATACGACGGGCTGAGCGGCGCGTGCCCAGTCGATCGATCTCGCCGATTGAGGGGGCGTCCCCAGGCTTTGCGCCGAAGCCCCTACTGCAACGAGAGACTGACGGCGCGATGCAGCTGGGCGAGCGCCGACGGGTCGACCATCGACCGCTTGCGTGCGACCCAGTAAGTCGACCATCGCGTGCCCGGCGATATCAGCGGCCTGACCGCGTAGACATCGCGGTCGAGGTACTCGCCCGCATGGCGCGGCAGCACCGCCGCGCCGAGGCCCTGCCGAACGAGTGCCAGGGCGGTCGAATAGAGCTGCACCTCGTAGCCAACCGTCAAGTGGCGTTCCCGCGCCAGCTGATCCAGCAGGAGAGCACGCCACTGCCCGCCGTTTCGCCCCACGAGAATGAGCTCGGTGCCCTCCAGGTCCTGCCATCGAACGCCCTTTGCGCGTGGCGGCACCTTTCCGGCGAGCGGATGGTCGAGGGCGCAAACGACGCACAGAGTGTCGCAGATCAAGAGCTCGGACTTGAATTCACCCGACTGCTTCAGCGAGGCGTCGGTCGAGCCGATCACCACGTCGGCTTCGCCTGACACGAGCAGATCGGTCAGCAGCATGGCCGGGCGGTCGATGACTTCGACGCGCAGGGGCAATGCCTCGTCGTGCAGCCGGCGCAGCGCACTGGGAATGAAGGTGGCCGCCGAAAGCGAGCCGGCGCCCAGGCGGATCACCGCCGAAGCCGTGTGCCGGCCCGCCTTCACGTCCTCCACCGCACGGGCCACTTCCCGCATCGCCTGGTGGCCCGCGCGCTGCAGGTGCTCGCCCGCTTCCGTCAGGCGTGCCGTGCGGCCCCGCACCACCAGTCTTGTGCCGAGTTCGGCCTCCAGTTCCCGCACCAGGATGCTGATGGCCGACTGGGTGACGAACATCCGCTCGGCCGTCCTCGTGAAGCTGGCGGTTTGCCCGATGAGCTCGAGGGCTTGCAGTTGTCGCAGCGTTGGCATGAGGCAAACTCATTCATGGATGTGTATTCTTAATTTTACTTATCCAGCCGGCCGCAGCACCATCTCACGCATCGTCACAGACCGAGCGAGCACCGCATGATGGATCCATCCCGCAGAAAAATTCTCGTCTCGAGCGCGGCGGCACTGGCGCTCTCCTCCAGGGCATGGGCGCAGCCGGCCTACCCGTCGAAGCCGATCCGCATCGTTGTCGGCTTCCCGGCCGGAGGGGCACTCGACGTCGCGACGCGCGCCCTGACGCAAGCGTTGGCCGTCGGGGCGCTGCACCCCATCGTCGTGGACAACAAAGTGGGCGCAGGCGGAACGATTGCCTTGACCGAGGTGGCGCGCGCCGCGCCCGACGGCTACACGCTCGGCCTGGGAACGACGTCCAACCTGGTCATCGCCCCCTACCTGTACCCGCGGCTTGCCTACAAGGCCGAGGCCGATCTCGTGTCGCTGGGCGAATTCGCACAGGGCCAGAGCCTCGTCTATGCGAGCACGAACTCCGGCCTGAGGACGTTGAGCACGGCCATCGCGGCAATGCGCAAGAATCCCGGCAAGCTCTCCTTTGCCTCGCCGGGCACCGGAACGACCGCGCACCTGTCCTTCGAGATGTTCAAGGCGCGCGACAAGCTGTTCATCGTGCATGTGCCTTATCGCGGCACTCCCCAGGCGATGAACGCAGTGGCGAGCGGGGAAGTCGAACTGGGCGTGGACGCCATCGGTCCGGTGCTCCCGCTGATCCGGGCCGGCCGCGTCGTGCCGCTGGCCCAGAGCGGCGAGCGGCGCTCGGACTTCCTGCGCGACGTTCCTACCCTGAAGGAGCTCGGATTTGCCGAGATCGTCGGGACCAACGGTCTGAGCCTGGTGGCACCGGCCGCACTGGGCGATCCGGTGCGCACACTGATCCAGGCCGAACTGCAAAAGGCCGTCGAGCAGCAGGAGTTCCTCGCGCACATGAACAACCTCGGCCTGCAGGCGGCCTTTCGTACCGCCTCGGAGGTTCGAGATGGCATGAAGGCGCAGCAAGCCTTTTGGGCACGCGCCGTGCGGCACTCTGGCGCCACCAACGATTGAGCCAGCGATGATCTACTTCGGCGACATCCACAATCACAACGCCCACGGCTACGGCAAAGGCACCATCGAGCGCAGCATCGATATCGCGCGGGAGCATCTGGACTTCTTCGCCTTCACCGGCCACTCGAGCTGGCACGACCTCACCGCCATCGAGAACGGCCGCGAGCGGCACTTCATCGACGGGTTCCGCCGGCTGAAGGAGACCTGGCCGCGCGTGCAGGAACGCATCGCGCAGGCCAATGCCCCGGGTCGCTTCGTGTCCTTCCTCGGCTTCGAGTGGCACTCGAACATGTACGGCGACCAGTGCGTGATCTTTCCCGGCGACCACCGACCCATCAAGTACACCTCGAGCCTGCAGGGCCTGCGCGAGTTCTGCCTCGACGAGCGCGCGCTCATGATTCCGCATCACCTGGGCTATCCCCGGGGGCGGCGCGGCGTCAACTGGGACGTCTTCGATCCGGCCTGTACGCCGGTGGTCGAGATCTTCTCCTTCCACGGCCTGTCCGAGCACGATCGCGGGCCGCACCCGATGGTGCGCGGCTCCCCTGGCGGGCGGCAGACGCAGAACACCGTGCGCGCTGCGCTCAACGCCGGCTTGCGATTCGGCTTCGTCGCCTCGACGGACAACCATGCGGGCTTCCCTGGCGCCTGGGGTGAGGGCTTGCTGGCCGTGCACGCGGATGCGCTGTCGCGTGAGCACGTGCTGGACGCGGTGCGGTCGCGCCGCACCTATGCCTTGACCGGCGACCGCATTCGCCTGGATTGCAGTCTCAACGGCGCGCCGATGGGCGCGATGGTCGCTCCAGCGCGGGAGTACCGGCTGCAGGCCGACATCGAAGCGGCGGACGAGATCGATGTCGTCGAACTCGTGGTCGACGGCGAAGTCCTCGAGCGCTTCTGGCCGCGCAAGCCGGCGCACAACGCCGCGCTGGAAAGTGGCGAACCGCTGTTGGTGCGGTACGAGTGGGGTTGGGGGCCCTGGGGGGAACTCAGCCTCGACAGAATCGCCGATTGGCAGCAGCGGATCGGCATCGAGGGAGGACGCCTGCTGCGCGTCGACAAGTGCCTGGGTGGGGGTCCCTATGACGAGGACCGCAGGCACCGCATCGCCCAGGACGGCGACTGCGTCGACATCCGCTCCTACACCTCGCGCCGCAACGCCTTCGCCGACGTCGCGACGCATGCCGTCGTCTTGCAGATCCAGGGCGATGCGGCCACCGAGTTGACGATCGAAACGCAGCGCCCTGCCAGGCTCTCCCATCGTGTGCGCCTGCGGGAACTGCTGTCGGGCTCTGCCAACTTCCACGTGGGCGCCTACGGCACCGAAAGCTTCCAGTTCCACCGGGCCGTCGTGCCTTCGGACTGCCGGATGGCGATCGACCTCGCGATCCCGGCGAGCGCATTGGCAAGCTACGCCTACCTGCGGGTCCGGCAGCTCAACGGGCAGCTCGCCTGGGCCAGCCCCTTCTTCGTCGCCGCCCGACCCGCGCGACGCGCGAGCTGAGCGTGCTCAACTCCTTGCCTTGCCGACCAGGCGCAGGCCCGGTCGAACTTCGCGGCGATGCGGGTGAAGCAGGTGACACGCCTATCGGACGACCGCCGGCCATTCCCACGGTCGCCTGGCCTTGGCGGATTGCTGGAAAACGCTGATCTGGTCGGCTCGCCTGAGCGTGACCGCAACCTCGTCTTCGCCGCGCAGGAGCATGGTTTGCCGGAAGGACGGGAGTGCAAAAAGATACTCGCTCCCGTCCGGCGCGACCAGAGCCGATCGCTCGACGTCGAGCAGAAAATCCGCGCCGCTTGCGGCGAGCGCACCCAGGTGTTGCACGGTCTCGAAGTCGAGCACGAGCGCAAGCATGTGGTTTCGAAAGCAGTTGTCCTGGAAGATCTGGCCAAAACTCGGCGCGATGACGCAGCGGATGCCAAAGGCCTTCAGCATCGTCGCAGCGGTTTCTCTGGAACTCCCGCATGCGAAATTGGGCCCTGCCAGCAGGAATCTCGCTTGTCTGAACGGGGCCTGGTTCAGCACGAACTCCGGCTGGTCCGCGCCGGTGCCGTCATAGCGCCACGGCCCGAAGAGTCGTTGTGCAAGCTCGGCATCGCTGCGAATCCCGGCCGGTTGCATGCCATCCGGCGCGCGCACCAGAGGCGCGATGATGTCGGTGTTGATGTTCGGCGACAGCATGGCTGCGGCCGGGCCGCGCAGCTCGACCAGTGCGCTCATCGCAAACTCTCCGACGGCAATTTGCGCGGGTCCGCGATGGCGCCGGCGCAGGCGGAGGCTGCTGCAAGCGCGGGGCCCGCGATGTGCGTGCGGCTGCCCGGTCCCTGACGGCCGGCGAAGTTGCGGTTCGCGGTGGAAACGGCCCGCTCGCCGGGAGCGATGACGTCGCCATTGGCGCCCAGGCACATGGAGCAGCCTGGCGTGCGCCAGTCGAAGCCTGCATCGATGAAAACCCGGTGCAGCCCTTCGGCCTCGGCATCGCGCCTGACCTGCTCCGAGCCCGGTACGACCCAAGCCTGGACATGTGCCGCGACGTGCCGCCCGCGGAGCACGGCGGCGGCGTCGCGAAGATCCGGCAGGCGGCTGTTGGTGCAGGAGCCGATGAAGACCCGGTCGATCGGCAGGCCCTCGATCGCTTGCCCGGGCCGCAGGCCCATGTAGTGCAGCGACGCTTCCATGGACGCGCGACGTCCGGCATCCCTTTCGCAGGCAGGGTCAGGCACGCAGCCATCGATGGGCAGCACCATGTCGAGGCTGTTGCCCCACGTCACCTGGGGCGAGAGCTCGCTTGCGTCGATTGCAACCTCCCTGTCGAAGCGCGCGCCGGCGTCCGTGGGCAGGGTCCCCCAGTCCGCGACCGCGGCATCCCACATTGCGCCACGAGGCGCATGCGGGCGGCCTGCGAGCCATTCGCAGGTGGTGTCATCGGGCGCGATCATGCCGAAGCGCGCACCCCATTCGACCGACATGTTGCACAGCGTGAAGCGCGCCTCCATGGACAGCCCGCGAATGGCGCTGCCCGAGTACTCGACCGCGAAGCCATTGCCGGCGTCCACGCCCAGCGTCGCGATCAGATGAAGGATGAGGTCCTTGCCACCCACGCCGTCCGGCAATGTGCCATCGATGCTCACGCGCTGCGTGCGCGGCTTTCGCTGCACGGAGGTCTGGGTCGCGAGGATGTGCACCAGCTCGCCCTGGCCCACCCCCCACGCGAGCGCCCCAAGCGCTCCGTGCGTGCAGGTGTGGCTGTCGCCGATCGCGACCGTCAGCCCCGGCAAGGCGATGCCGAGTTCAGGCGTGATCACGTGCACGATGCCATGTCCGATGCTCCCGATGTCGAACAGGCGGATGCCGAACTTCCGCGTGGCCGCGCGCAATGCCACGACGTGGGGATTGTTCGACTGTCGAGGATCCGGATCGCGTGGATCGGAGGAAATCGAATGATCGGCAGTGGCGAAGGTGAGCTCAGGATTGCGCACCGCCAGGTTGCGCTGGGCGAGATGGGTGAACGCGTTGCCGTTGAAGTCGGGCACGACGTGGCGGTCGACGTGCAGCAGCGCAAAGCCCTCGCCGAGATCGGCGACCACATGGCGCTGCCAGACCTTGTCGAACAGGGTGGCTTCAGTTGACACGGGCGCCGGACTCCTTCACGGCACGCTTCCAGTGCTCGACATCGCGTCGTATCACTTGCGCGAACTCCGGGGCCGACGATGCCACCACGGACATCGCCTGCTGAGCGAGTTGCTGGCGAATCTCGGGCAATGCGAGCACCTTCACGACGTCGGCGTTGATCTGGTCGAGCAGGTCGGGCGCCATGCGGCCGGGGGCGATCAGGCCGAACACGCTGTCGTAGCCGGTGCCCTTGACGGTCTCCTCGAGCACGGGGAATTCCGGATAGAGCTGGTTGCGCTGAAAGTCCGTGAGGCCGAGCACCTTGAGCTTGCCTGCCTTCACGTGCGGCAGCGCCGATTCAAGCACCACGAAGCCTGCGGGAATCCGCCCCGGCAGCAGTTCGCGATAGGCCGCGTTGCTGCCGGAGAAGGGCACATGGACCATGTCGAAGCCCCTGCGCACTTTCAGGAGCTCGCCGGTGATATGGCCCCCGGTGCCGACACCCAGCGACGCATACGACAGCGCGCCCGGGCTCGCCTTCGCCTGTGCGATGAGACCTTCGAGGTCGTGCGCAGGGAAAGATGGATGCGCGACCAGCGCGCCCGTGATATTGCCGATCTGGGTGACCGGCGAAATGTCCTTGAAGGTGTCGTATGGCAGGTCGTTGCGCAGGCTCGGATTGATCGTCAACGCGCTGATCGCCACGCCGAGTGTGTAGCCGTCGGGCGGAGACTGGACTACCGCCTGTGTCCCGATGATCGTGCCGCCGCCGGGCTTGTTGTCCACCACCACCGGCTGGTTCCAGAGCTGCGAGAGCTTGAGCGCGATCGGGCGAACGATCGCATCGGTGGCACCGCCGGCCAGCAAGGGCGAGATCAGGCGCACGGTGCGAGTGGGCCGGAACGCGGGCGCTTGCTCGCCTTGCGCCAGGGACGGGGTTTGCCAGGAGGCGGAAGCGGCTGCGGTGGCCAGGAGCCAAGCGCGCCTGGTCATGCGCCCGTTCGGCCGTGGCCGCGCCGAGGCAGGTGAATCGTGTTCGTGCATCTGTCTACTCCGTCAGTCTCAATTGTATTGATGTTAATACAAATGACGCTGATAGCATCCGTCACATGCAGCCTGCCGATTCGCTCCCCGGAGCGCCGCTCCATTTCCAGATATCGACACTCATCAAGGACGGCATCGCCAGCGGCCGCTATCACCCAGGCGATCAGTTGCCGACCGAGGAGGCGCTCGGCGCGGCCCACGGCGTTTCACGGGTGACCGTGAGGCGGGCTCTCAAGTCCCTGGAGCTGCAGGGACTCATCGAGCGAAAGGCGGGGCGCGGCACCTTCGTCTCGGCAAAGGCCTCGGTGCTGAACCTTCCAGCACCCATCGCGCCCTACCTCGAAAGGGTGGCCGAGCGCCGCGCGCTGAGCAGGCCCGTGGTGAAGGAGTTCGACTTCGTGGCGGCCCCACCCGATGTGCGCAGCGGATTGCAGCTTCCCGATGGGGCCATGACGCTGCGAGTGGTTCGGCTGCGCCTCGTCGGACGCCTGCCCATCGTGCACACCACGCTGTACCTGCCCGAGGCGCTCGGGCGCCGGTACAAGCGCAGCGACTTCGGCCAGTCGGCCCTGTCGGAGCTGCTCGCCCGCGAAGGACATGTCTATTCGAAGATCGACATGGTCACGCGCGCCCGGCTTGCCACGCCGCTCATCGCCCGGCTGCTGCACGTCGAGGTAGGGGCCGCGCTCGTCGATGTGCATCGGATCGGCTACGACGCAACAGGCCGGCCGATCGAGTACCAGCAACTGCAGGGGCCGCCGGATCGATTCGAAACGCACGTGGTTCTCACGCAACCGCACACGGAGGCGGGCGGTACGTGAGCCGTCGCGGATCGCAACCGACGGAATCGCCCTAGACTGAAGCCCGCATGAACAACACCTTGCTCAAGGGCCTTGCCGTCCTCGAACTTCTTTCGCGCAGCCGCCAGGCGCTCGGGTTGACGCAGATCGGCAAGGAACTGCAGATGTCGAAGAGCAATGTGCATCGACTGATGCAGGCGCTCGTGGAAACGCGCTTCGTGCTGCGTGACGAGGAAACCGGCGCCTACACGCCTTCGATCAAGCTCTGGGAGCTCGGATCCGCGGTGCTCGGCAAGCTGGACCTGCGCCGCCATGCGGAGCGCCAGATGGAAAGCCTCATGGAGTTCGCCGGCGAGAGCGTGCACCTGTCGGTGCTCGATGGCATGGAGGTGGTGTACGTCCACAAGGTCGACAGCGAACGTCCGGTACGCGCCTATACGCAGATCGGTGGCCGTGTGCCCGCCTATTGCGTCGCAACCGGCAAGGTGCAGCTCGCGTTCGGGCGCGAACACGTGCTCGAATCCGCGTGCGCGGCCCTCAAGCGCCACACCGACGCCACGATCACCGACCGCGAAGAATTCCTCAAGGACATGCGCAAGGTCCGTCAGCGCGGCTATGCCGTCAACCGCGGGGAGTGGCGCGAAGGCGTCCATGGCATCGCGGCGCCCATCATGGATGCACGCGGTTTCGTGATCGCCGCCGTGGGCATCTCAGGGCCGGCTGAGCGATTTCGCAAGGCGGTGGTGCCAGGTTGGGCCGATGCGGTGATCGCGACCGCGGCAGACATCTCCGACGCGCTCGCCGGCGAGCGTTCGCCCGCCGCGTTGAATCGGCTGCGCTTCGGAAGCACCCACGCGCCCCCGTGAGCCATGTCAAGCGGCCGCGTGCCGCCCGCGTCGCACCGCAGTGACCGCCTCGGTCACGGCCGAGACGAACGCCGTCGGTCTTTGCGCGAACGCCAACAGCGTGAGCTCCACGCCCGGCATCGCGGGGTTCGCACTCAGGATCTCCAGCTTGCCCAGGGACACCTCGGTGCCGTAGTAGTCGCAAGGCAGCAGTCCCACGCCCTCCCCCTGTGATACCAGGCGCGCGATGACTTCCATGCTGTTGCAGGTGATCGCCGGCTGGAAGCGCACGCCGCCGGCCTTGAACCACGCCTTCATCGCCGCGTGGTGGAAGGACTCCTGCGAAAAGGCGATCACCGGGTAGGCTGCCAGGTCCGCTGGCGTGATTGCGCTGCGCGCTGCGCCGAGCGAGGGGCTCGCCATCCACGCAAAGCGTTCCTCGCCGACCGGCTCGCATCGCAACTCGTCGTCGTCCGGACGGCCCGCAATGATCGCCACGTCGAGCTCGGCGCCGCGCAGCTTCTGCGCGAGCACCTTGGAAAGCGCCACCTCCACCTGAAGTTGCAGCGCCGGATGCCGGGTGCGCAGTTCACGTACCAGCGCCGGCAGCCAGGTGCCTGCCACGACGCCAACGACGCCGAGCCGCAGCGTGCCGGTGAGCGACGCGCGATCGGAAATGCGCTCGCGCAGCTGTTCCAGTGCGCCCACCACCTGCCGCGACATGGCGAACAGCTCGCGGCCCTTGGCCGTCAGCTGCGCCCTGTGCGTGCTGCGGTCGAACAGCGCGACGCCGAAATAGTGCTCGAGGTCTTTCACCCGCGCGGAGACCGTGGACTGCGTGGTGTGCAGCGCCTCGGCCGCCGCCGCGAAGCTGCCCTTCTCCACGACCTGAAGGAAGGTTTCGAGTTGCTTGACGTTCATCGCCGGCAGCGATGGATAGCCATCGCCCGAATTCGTTGGCAAGTCTAGCGGAGGCCTCCTAGACTGCCTCGCATCGATTCAACACATGCATTCAGGAGACTTCATGCAAGCCACAGGCAACATCCTCAGCGAAGCAGAGCACAGCCCCGCCTGCATCATCCCGCGCACGCGGCTCGCGGGCGGGGTCGTGTGGGACGCCGCAAGCCTGAGGCCGACAGACGGCATCGTGACGCTCGAAGTTGATGCCCTGCACGAACTCGAGGGTGTGGTGGCCTTGCTCCGAGAAAATCCCTTGCCCGTCGAAATGCTGGGGCCCGACGCCTTCCGCATCGATGCGTGCCGCCGCATGATGGCGCGCGTGCGCCAGACGCTGGAGACCGGTGTCGGCTTCGTGATCATCGACAAGTTGCCCATGGACGTGTTCTCCAAGGAGGATGCCAAGGCCATCTACTGGATCCTGTCGCAACTCGTGTCGCGCCCCGTCGCGCAGAGCTGGGACGGCAAGATGATCTACGACGTGCGCGACCTCGGAAGGCCTCCGGGCAATGGCGTGCGGCCCGACGTGACCAATGCCGAGCAGAACTTCCACACCGACAACAGCTACAACCTCTGCGCGCCCGACTACGTCGCCCTGCTGTGCCTGCGCCCGGCCAAGGAAGGCGGAATCAGCAGCATCGTCAGCTTCCACACGGTCTACAACGAGATGCTCGCGAGGCACCCGGAGCTGATCGATCGGTTGTTCGCGCCCTACCTCTTCGATCGCAACCGTGAGCATGCGCCGGAGGCGCCGCCGGTCATCAGCCACCCCCTGATGCAGATGACGGACGGACGCCTGACGAGCCGGCTCTCGCACCGCCATGTCGTCAACGGCTACAGGATGGCCGGCATCGAGCTCGACGGGCTGGGCAAGGACGCGCTCGAAGCCCTCGAAGCCACGATGAACCAGCCGCACCTGATCCGCGAGTTCTTCTTCGAGCCGGGCCAGATCCAGATCGTCGACAACCGTCGGCTGGGCCATCGCCGCACCGGCTACACCGACTTTGCGGAGGATGACCGCAAGCGCCACCTCGTGCGCCTGTGGCTGCGCTCGCGCGGCCGCC
>NZ_LMTS01000004.1:40813-65786 GCF_001541225.1 Variovorax sp. WDL1
CTACAACGGCTGAGACGATCGCGCAGGCGGCATCGCCTTGCCCGCCTCGTTCCGGAATACGGAACGTTTGACCCGTTGCTGTGAACGGTGGGACATTCATCGCGCCGCACCCGCGATGAATTCCTTCCCACTGGAGACAACATGCAGCGACGCAACTTCCTCTGCGCGACACTCGCCACGCTGGCCACCACCCGTACTGCACTCGCACAGTCCTGGCCGGCCAAGTCGATCCGGATGATCGTTCCCTACCCGCCGGGCGGCGCCAACGACATCACGGCGCGCATCTACGGGCAGCACCTCGGCTCGGCGCTCGGCCAGCCGATCGTGATCGACAACCGGGCTGGGGCCGGCGGGGAGATCGGGGCCGAGGCAGCGGCCAAGTCCGTTGGCGACGGCTATACGCTGCTCTTCGCCGCGATCGGCACCCTGACCATCCATGCGGTCGCGGCGACGAGCAAGCCTTACGACCTCGGCACCGACCTGATGCCCGTGTCCATGGGCGCGGGGGTGCCGCTGGCCCTCGCCGTGCGCGCATCGCTGCCGGTGAAAAGCGTCAAGGAATTTCTCGACTACGCACGGGCGCAGAAGCAGCCCCTGACCTATGGGTCCGCAGGCAATGGATCGACGCAGCACATGACCGGCGAGTACTTCAAGCAGGCCGCCGGCGTCGACCTCCTGCACGTTCCCTACAAGGGCAGCGGCCCGGCCATGACGGATCTGCTGGGCGGGCAGATCGACGTGGTGTTCGAAACGCTGCCCGCGCTCAGCGCACACTACACCAACCCGAAGATCAAGATCCTTGCCGTCACCAGTGCGGCCCGCAGCAACATGCTGCCCGAGCTGATGACCTTGCGCGAGGCCGGCGTGGCGGACTTCGATGTCACCACCTACTACGGCCTGCTCGCGCCCAAGGGCACGCCGAAGGCCATCGTCGGCCAGCTGTCTGCCGCCATGCGGGACGTCGCAACCAAGCCCGAGTTGCTGGCTTCGATGAACAAGGCCGGCGCCGATGTCATCACAACCACGCCCGAGCGCATGGACGCGATGGTCAAGGGCGAGATCGAAAAATGGGGCCGTGTGCAGAAGACGGCCCAGATCAAACTTTGAAGAAAGAAGCATCCATGGCATCTGCCCCCCTCCCGTTGTCGGGCGTGCGCGTCATCGAGGTCTGCAACGTCGCCGCCGGTCCCTACTGCGGCATGCTGCTCGCCGACATGGGCGCCGACGTCGTCAAGGTCGAGAATCCGGACGGAGGCGACACGCTGCGCAGCTGGCCCCCGATCAACGAGGGCTTCAGCGAGAACTTCGCGTCCCTCAATCGCAACAAGCGATCGGTGACGCTCAACCTGAAGGAGCCGGCCGATGTGATGCTGTTGCGCCGCCTCGCGCAGGATGCCCAGGTGCTGATCGAGAACAACCGCCCCGGCGTGATGGAGCGCCTCGGCGTGGGCTACGAGAGCCTGAGCGCGCTCAACCCGGCCCTCGTCTACTGCTCGATCTCTGCCTATGGCCAGAGCGGCCCGCGCTCGCAGGAAGGCGGCTTCGACCTGACCATCCAGGCCATGAGCGGGATCATGAGCGTGACCGGAGAGCCGGACCGCCCGCCGGTGAAGTGCGGCGTGCCGCTCGCGGATTTCTCCGCCGGCCTCTATGCCGCGTTCGGCATCGTGTCGGCGCTGCGGCATGCCGAAGCGACGGGCGAGGGAACGCACCTCGACGTGCCGATGCTCGGCGCCACGCTGGGAATCGCCGCGTTGCAGACCTCGGAGTACTTCGGCAGCGGGCGCGACCCGGTCCAGCTCGGCTCCGCGCACCCGCGCAATGCACCGTACCGGGTGTTCCACTGCAAGGACGGCTACTTCGGCATGGCCGCCGGCAACAACGCGCTGTGGAAGTCCGTGTGCGACGTGATCGGGCGCGAGGACCTGCTGGCCGACGAGCGCTTCGGCTCCCCCACCCTGCGCGCCAGGCATCAGGATGTGCTGCTGGTCATCCTCGAGGACGAGTTCGCCTCCGCCGACACGGCCACCTGGCTCGCGCGCTTCCGCGACGCGGGCGTGCCTTGCGCGCCGATCAACCGCTATTCGCAGGTGCTTGCCGATCCCCAGGTGGAGCACATGGACTGGGTCCAGCCCCTGGAACTGCCCAACGGCATGCGCACGCGCACCTTTGCATCGCCGATGCGCTTTCGGGGCGAGAACCTCCCGGTCACGCGCCGCCCGCCGGCCCTGGGGGAACACAACGACGAGGTGCTGGGCGCGTTGCGCGCGGCCGCGGAGTCCGGAACATGACGGACGCGGTGGCCTTGCAGCGCGACGGCGAGGTCTGGACCTTGACGCTCGTGCGCCCGGAGAAGCGCAACGCGCTCTCGTCCCAGCTCGTCGAGGAGCTGATCGACCTCGTGCAACGCGCGCCTGCGGAGGGCGCGAAGGTGCTCGTGCTGCGCGGCGAAGGCAGGAATTTCAGCGCCGGCTTCGATTTTTCCGACGTGGAACAACAGACCGAAGGCGATCTCCTGCTGCGTTTCGTGCGCGTGGAGATGCTGCTTCAGGCGGTCGCCTCCTCGCCCTGCCTGACCGTGGCACTCGCGCACGGGCGCACCTTCGGCGCCGGCGTGGACCTCGTGGCTGCGTGCCGGCAGCGCCATGCCGCCGCTGACACCAGCTTCCGCATGCCGGGACTGAAGTTCGGCCTCGTCCTTGGGACACGCCGCTTCGGCGAGATCGTCGGGCGCGAGCATGCAGCGTCGTTGCAGGAAGAAGCCGCGACTTTCGACGCGCCGCGCGCGGTGCAACTCGGCTTCCTGCACGGCATCGCGGAGCAGGCGGACTGGCCTGCGCTCGTGGAGCAGGCCCGCACCAAGGCATCGGCGCTGCCGGCGTGGAGCCGCAATGCACTGTACGAAGTGTTGTCGACGCGCGAATCGGACAACGACCTGGCCTGGCTCGTGCGCTCCGCCGCGCGGCCGGGATTGAAGCAGCGGATCGCGGGCTACCTCCGCGCCAACTAGAAGGAACGATCATGGGCAGTGGATTCGGCGCTTCCGGCAAGCAGCTGGAATTGAAGGAACTGGTGGCGAAGGTGCCCGACGGCGCCTCGCTTGCGCTCGGCGGCAGCTTCCTGCACCGCGGGCCGTTCGCGTTCGTGCGCGAACTCATCAGGCAGGGCAAGACAGACCTGGAAATCATCAAGCAGTCGCCCGGCTATGACATCGACATCCTCTGCCGCGCCGGCGCCGTGAAGAAGGTGCGTGCGGGCATCGTGGCGATGGAAGGCAATTTCGGCCTGGCACCGTACTACCGCCGCGCCATCGAGACCGGCGCCGCGAGGCTCGAGGAGCATGCCTGTGCCAGCCTCACCGCGGGCCTGCGCGCTGCGGCCTTCGGCATTCCCTTCCAGCCCTGCGGCGGACTGCACGGCAGCGATATCCCTGCGCTGAACGGCTGGAAGTGCCTGGAAGACCCGTACGGCGCAGGGGGGCCCGTGTGGGTGGTCCCGGCGATCCGTCCGGACTTCGCGGTGCTCCACGCGAGCGAGGTCGATGCGCAGGGCAACGTGCGCGTGGCCGGCACGCACCACTGGGACCGCATCATGAGCCGCGCTGCCGGCAGCGTGCTGGTGGTGGCCGAGAAGCTGGTCGACACCGCCGTCTTCACGGACCAGCCGGAGGCGACCCTGGTACCGCACTTCATGGTCGAGGCCTTTGCGGTCGTGCCGCACGGCGCCTGGCCGGGCTCTTGCTGGCCGTCGTACGAGATCGACTATCCGGCGGTGGAGGCCTACCTGCCGCCAGGCGATGACGTGCTCGCCGCTCACATGGCGAAGGCGCCTGAAGCGACGGAGGCAAGCCATGTCTGAGTGGTCCGGCTTCTCCTTCATCGTCACGAATCTCGCACGCTTCATCCGCCCCGACGAGATCACCTTCAGCGGTGTCAACTCGACCATGCCGATGCTGGCGTGCCTGCTCGCCAGGCGCGCCTACGACTTCGACTTCACCTACATCAACGTGGCCGGCGGCGTGGACCCGGTGCCCTCCAGGATTCCACTGTCGAGCTCGGATCCCGTGCTGGCCGAGCAGTCCGCCTCCATCTTCGCGAATGAGGACTTCTACGACCTGTGCACCCGCGGCCGCATGGACCTCACCTTCCTGGGCGCCGCGCAGATCGACGGCGAGGGGTGTGCCAACAACTCCGTCATCGGCGACTGGCACCGGCCCAAGGTGCGGCTGCCGGGCGGTGGCGGAGGCGCCGTGATGCTCCCGACGGCGAAGCGCTCCTGCACCTGGCGCACCGAACATTCGAAGCGCACGCTGGTGGAGAAGCTCGACTTCCGCACGTCCTGGGGCGGGTTCCATGGCGTCGTGACGCCGATCGCCGTCTTCGTGAAGCGGGATGGGCGCCTTGCGCTGCAATCCTGGCATCCCGAAGCCAGCCTGCAGGAAGTTCGGGAGCGCACCGGATTCGAGTTCGACGCCACGGGTGCAGCACCCGCCGGGCCGCCGACGCCGCGCGAGAGCGAAGCGTTGGCATCGCTGGACCCGGCGGGACAGTTCGAACGCGATGCGGCGGTGAAGCTGCGATGAGTGACGCGGCTGCAGCGCACCTGCTGGAGGTGTTCCAGGCACGCTGGACCGATCCTTCCCGCGCCTCGTCGCTCGCGCTGAAGGACGAGCGTCGCAGCTACACGTATGCCGAGCTCCACGAGGCGGTCGGCCGCTGCGCCGGCTGGCTGCACGGCGCCGGCGTGCGCCATGGCGACCGGGTCGCGCTCGCCATGGCGCGCTCGGCCGAGCTCGCGATCTGCATCCTGGGGGTGATGGCGGCGGGCGCCTGCCCCTGTCCGCTGGAGCCGAGGCTGGGCGAGGAAGAAGCACGGCGGCGTACTCGGGTCGCTGGCATTCGCTGGATCGTCGCGGATGCGGCGAACGCCGCCGAGGGCGAGGTCGCCGGCATCCCAACCGAGCGCCGCCTCGCTTTCGAAGCGGTGCCGCGCAACGCACCCTTCTGGACCCGCGATCTCGCGCCGGAAAGCGACGGCTTCCTGCTCTTCACCTCGGGCAGCAGCGGCAAGCCGAAAGGCGTGCTGCAGAACCACCGTGGCTTGCTGACCAACGCGCTGGGCGTGATCCGCCACACCGGGCTGACGCCTGCCGACAGGCTGCTGCACATCATGCCGATGCACCACACGAACGGCGTGAACAACCAGTTGCTGGCACCGCTCGCGGCCGGCAGCGCCATCGTGCTGGCTCCCCGCTTCAAGGCGGAGCAGATGCCCGAGCTCATGGCCGCCGCGCAGCCGACGATCTTGACCGGCGTTCCGACGATGTTCGCGCGGATGCTGCCGCTGGACTTCCCGCCATCATCGCTCGCCTCGCTGCGCGTCATGCGCTGTGGGTCCGCGCCGATCACGGAAGAACTGCACCGGCGCATCGAGGCCAAGTTCGGCCTGCCGCTGGTGATTTCGTACGGCTTGTCCGAGGCGACCTGCACGTCCACCATGAATCCGCCAGAACGACGCAAGATCGGCTCCGTGGGCACCCCGCTTCAGGGCCAGTCGGCCTTCCTGCGCGGCGCGGACGGCGAACGGATCGCGAAGCCCGGCGTGGATGGAGAGATCTGCATTTCCGGGCCGAGCCTCATGACGGGCTATCTCGTGGACGGCGGGAATGGCGTTGCGCAGTCGCCGGGTGGGGAGCTGCGCACCGGCGACCTGGGGCGCTTCGACGAAGACGGCTACCTGTTCATCACCGGACGGTTGAAGGACGTCATCATCCGCGGGGGCGAGAACCTCTCGCCCCACCTGATCGAGGAAGCGATTGCGGCAGTGCCCGGGGTGGCGGCCTGCTGTGTCGTGGGGAAGGCCCACGCGGACCTCGGTGAAGTTCCCGTCGCGGTCATCGTGCGGCAGCACAGTCCCGAAGGTGCGCAGCTGGAAGGCGAAACGATCCGGTGCGCGGTGGCCGCGCGCCTGTCGCCGATCCACCAGCCGGCCGCGACGCACTTCGTCGAATCGCTGCCCGAGAACGGAACGGGCAAGGTCGACCGGCGCCTGGTGAGGGAGAGCGTGGCCGCCTTGTGACCGGTGGGGAGAGCGTCTCCCAAGGGCCGGGCGATGACACGAAGCCCCCCGCTTCCTTCCTGGCGAGGTGGGCGGAGCTGCTGAGAGTATATTCAGGCGCCCCGGCCGCTCCTGTTTCACCATGCCCAAGCTGCACACCACGTCCCGCCGCCCGCCTTCCCGCCCGGCACGGCCCGCAGGCAGCGAAGGCGCAGACACGCGCGCCGACACGCTGGCGGACCAGGCATACCAGAAGCTGCGCCATGCACTGATGACCGGCGCCCTCCTGCCCGAGCAGGTGTTGACCGTGCGCGGCATGGCCGAGGAGTTCGGAGTCAGCCTGACGCCCGTGCGCGAGGCGGTGCAGCGACTGGTCGTCGAACAGGGCCTCGAAGTGGTCAATGGCCGCATCATCCGCGTGCCGCGCCTGGGCATCGAGACCTACCGCGAGATCCTCAAGATCCGCATGGAGCTCGAATGCCTCGCAGCCAAGGAGGCGGCGCCCCGCATTGCCAACGAGGAGATCGAACGGTTGGACACCGTGATGCAGGCGCACCTCGCGGCGATCCAGGCGGGCGATGCGCACGAAACCTTGGTCAGGAACACCGATTTCCACCTTTCAATATATCGAGCGTCCGGCCAAGCCATCCTGGTCCGGATCATCGAGGGGCTGTGGCTTCGTGTGGGACCAACGCTCAACCTCCTCTTCCCCCAGTACTGCGGGAGCCTCACTGGCCACGAGACCCACCTGGTGGCCATGGACGCGCTGCGCCGCCGCGACGGCGACGCGCTCGGGCAGGCGATGCGCGACGACCTGACGCACGGCTCCCGGTACCTGATCCGGCTGCTCAAACCTTGAGATTTGCCCCTGTGCGGGTTTTGGAGTATCTTGAATATATTCAAGCGCTCTAAAGTGTTGGGCGTGCCGGCCGCAAGGCGGCTCGCTCCCCTCCGCCATCCAGGAAAGGCCGTCCGAATGAAGCTCAACCTCTCCCGCCGCGAGTTCCACCTCACGGCCGCCCACATGTTGCTCGCCTCGTCCGCGGGCAGCGCCCTCTTCGGTGCCGCAACACCCGCGTTCGCACAGTCGCGCTCGGTCAAGCTCGGCACCTTCGGGGCCATCGACGCGCAGAACTACATCCGCGCGAAGAACATGTCGGCCAAGACGTTCGGCGAAGGCGTCAGCAGCGATTTCGTGACCGTGCGGGCGGGCTCCGAGGTGATATCGGCCATGGCAGGCGGCAGCCTGGACATGTGCAACATCGGCTCCAGCCCGATGATGGTGGGCTATGCGAACGGCCTGAAGGCTTCGATGGTGTACGTCTACAAGAACATCGTCGACAGCGAGTGCCTGGTGGTGCAGGGCGGCTCCGGCATCACGAGCGTGGCCGGCCTCAAGGGCAAGAAGATCGGGCTGCCCTTCAACACCTCGGTGCATTTCGCGGCAGTGGCTGCGCTCAAGTTCGCGGGGCTGGGCCTCGGCGACGTGCAGCTCATCAACATGCGCGCCGACCAGATCGCCTCCGCCTGGCAGCGCCGCGAGATCGACGCGAGCTACATCTGGGTGCCCGTACTGCCGCGCCTGACGGACGACGGCGGCAAGATCATCTTCAAGACCGGCGACCTGAACCAGAAGAACCTGCTGATCTTCGACGGCCTGCTGGTGCGCGACGAGTTCAAGCAGAAGTCGCCGGACCTGGTGCTCGCCTTCCTCAAGGACTACGAGCAGATCGCGCGCAGCTTCAAGCAGGACCCGAAGGACGCGGTCGAGACCATGACCAGGTTTCTCAACGTCGACGAGGCCACCGTCATGCGCTCGCTCAACACCTTCTACCCCGTACCTGCCAGCGAGCAGCTCAGCAGCCGCTGGATGGGCAAACCCGGCGAGAAGGACACCGGCGTCCAGAAGACGCTGCAGACGCAGGCGCAATTCCTGCTCGAGTCCGGCCAGATCTCGGCGATGCCCAAGGACGTGGGCGGGCTTGTCGATTCGAGCTTCGTCGCCAAGATGGCCGGCTGACGAATGGCAAAGGCAGACACCGGCAAACGCTCTCCCAAGGTCCGCTTCGAACAGGTCAGCAAGCGCTTCGGCGCGGGCGCCGATGCCGTGCAAGCCCTGGAGCCGATCTCGCTGGACATCGACGAAGGCGAATTCACCTGCCTGCTGGGGCCTTCGGGTTGCGGCAAGAGCACGCTGCTCAACATCCTCGCCGGCTTCGAGCAGCCGACCACCGGCCAGGCGCTGATGGACGCCCTGCCCGTGCGCGGACCCGATCCGCGGCGCGGCGTGGTGTTCCAGCAAGGCGCGCTCTTCACCTGGATGAGCGTGCGCGACAACGTGGCCTTCGGCCCCCTGGCCACCGGCAAGACGGCGGACGAAGCGGCGCGCATCGCCGCGCAGTACCTCGAGATGGTCGGGCTCACCGGCTTTGCCAAGCGCTACCCGTACGAACTCTCCGGTGGCATGCAGCAGCGAGTGGGCATCGCCCGCGCGCTGGCCAACGACCCGGAAATCTTGCTGATGGACGAGCCCTTCGCCGCGCTCGATGCGCAGACGCGCGAACTCCTGCAGGAAGAAATCCGGCGCATCTGGCACGAGACCCGCAAGACCGTGCTGTGGATCACCCACAGCATCGACGAGGCGCTGTTCCTCGCCACACATATCGTGGTGATGTCGGCGCGACCTGGCCGCATCAAGGCGAGCTTCCGCCCGCCGTTCGCGCAAAGCGCCGATCCGGCGGTGGTTGCGAGCCCGGAATTCGCGCGCATGAAGGCCGAGATCTTCGGCCTGCTGCGCGAGGAGGCCCTGACCGCCCAGCAGCAGGAAAGCAAGGAGCACGCGCGATGAGCGCCGCGGCATCCCCGGGCGCGCGCAAGGGCCGCTCGCGCTGGATCAATCTCGGCTCCTTCGCCGTGCTGCTGCTGCTGTGGTTCCTCATCACCGCGCCGCTGTTGGAAGGCAAGCCCCTCGTGGCGCCGCTGTTCCTGCCCTCGCCGGTCTCGGTCTGGCAGAGCTTCCTGCAGCTCATGCAGAACGGCTACCAGGGCAAGACGCTTGCGCACCACGTGGGCATCAGCCTCTTCCGCTTCGGGCTGGCCTTCGTGCTCACGGTGCTGGTTGCCGTGCCGCTGGGCCTGTGGATGGGCATGAACGAGACGGTCAAGGCCGTGCTGGACCCGCCGATCGAGATCTCGCGGCCCATGCCCAAGCTCGCGCTGCTGCCGCTGCTGATCATCTGGTTCGGCATCGGCGAGGTCGCGAAGATCGTGATCATCGTGCTGGCGCTGTTCCCGATCCTCTCGATCAGCGCGATGCAGGCGGTGCGCGGCGTGGGGGTGCGCAAGGTCCAGGCCGCGATGGCGCTCGGCGCCTCGCGCAGCATGATCTTCCGCCGCGTGATCTTTCCCGCGAGCCTTCCCGGCATCTTCACCAGCATACGCGTGAGCATCGGCATCGGCGTGACGATGCTGGTGGGCGCCGAGATGATCGCTACCAACGCGGGCATCGCCTACATGGCGATGTCGGCGTCGGATTTCCTGCTCACCAACGTCGTGATCGTCGGTGCACTGATCATGGCCGTGCTGGGCTATGCGCTCGACCTGCTGGCGCGCGCGCTCGAGAACAAGGTCGTCCACTGGGGCGGCCGCGAAGGATGACGACAAGCATGCACACCCGACTCCCCGACCACGGCATCGCCTGGGACGAACTCAGGCGCCAGATGGAAGAGGCCGCCCGCCATGACGCCGACTGGCGCAACGGCCGCCTGCCGATGTTCATCCACTACGCCGGCGACGATGTGCTCGAGGTCGCCAAGAAGGCCTACCTGATGTTCTTCTCGGAGAACGGCCTGGGCCCGCGCGCCTTCGCCAGCCTCGACAAGTTCGAAAGGGAGGTCGTGGCCATGGGCCTTGGCCTCCTGCACGGCGGGCCCGACTCGCGCGGCGCGATGACCACCGGCGGCACCGAGAGCATCTTCCTTGCCGTGAAGTGCGCGCGAGACCGCGCACTGGCCTCCCGCCCCGGCACGGGAAAGCCGCAGATCCTGATGCCCCGCAGCGCGCATCCGGCCTTCGACAAGGCCGCGTACTTCCTTGGGCTGGAACCGGTGCGCACGCCATTGGGCGAAGACTTCCGCGCCGACCTGGGCGCGATGCGCGCAGCTTTCACGCCCGACACCGCGATGATCGTCGGCTCGGCGCCCGCCTTCCCGCACGGCGTGGTCGACCCCATTCCCGAGCTTGCCGCACTCGCGAGGGAACACGGCACCTGGATGCACGTGGACGCCTGCGTGGGCGGCTATTTCGCGCCGTTCGCGCGGGAACTCGGCGCCGACATCCCGGACTTCGATTTCGCCGTGGACGGCGTCACCTCGATCTCGGCCGACCTCCACAAGTACGGCTACACCGCCAAGGGCGCCTCCACGCTCTTCTTTGCCGACCCTGCTTCATTCGCGCTGATGGGCTACGCCTTCGACAACTGGCCGCGGGGCCAGTACTTCACGCACACCCTGGTGGGCACACGTGCCGGCGGCGCCATCGCCGCGGCCTGGGCCGTCATGAACTACCTGGGCAGAGACGGCTACCTGCGCGTCGCGCAGCGCGTGCTGAACATCCGGCGCGCCATGCAGTCAGGACTGGACGAACTGGGCCTGCCCACCATCGGCCGGCCGGAGCTGTCGATCTTCGCCTTCGGTTCGCCGCAGCGAGACATGGGCGCGATCGGCAACGCAATGAGCGCGCGCGGGTGGACGGTGGGCTACGTGAACGATCCACCCGGCATCCATCACATGCTCAACCTCACGCACGAACCGGTCGTGGGCCGGTATCTTTCGGACATGGCCGAGGTGCTGGCAGACCCCGCGACACAGGCCCGAGGCGGCCCCGGCGTGGTACCCGCACGGTACTGAAGCAGGCGTCCGCCGGGGACCGATTCCGACGGGTCAGGTGAAGGAAGCGACCCAGTCCCAGACCCGCTCGGGCGCCTCGACCATCACGTTGTGGCCATGCGGCCCGAGGTCCGGGGCATCCGGATCGAGCGTACGGGTCTGCTCCAGCGTCACCAGCGCGTCATCGCTACCGCGGCCGAGGTGGACTGCGCAGCGAGCCAGCGCCGTCAGTTCGGACAGCGGCGGCTTGCCGACGCCGTTGGCTCGAGGATCCATCGCGAGACACCATCCCTCTGTCTCGCGACGGACTCCCCGGGCGATGACAGGCGCCGCTGCGTCGGCGATGCCGGCAAGGCCGGAGACCTTCAGGTATCGGTCCCATGCCTCTTCTTCCGTGGAAAAGCGCTTCGCGGGCTGGGATGCCAGCGTCTCCATGCGGCGGACCTCATCGTCGCTCCACGCGACCTTGATGCCCGCGCCGAAGACCCGATGCGGCGCGACACCGAACCAGCCCGTGGCCAGGGCCAGCGCAATCACGCCGCCCAGCGAGTGGCCCAGAACCACGAGCCGGCCCGCGGGATCGACAAGCGGCAGCACGGCACGCGCCACCGATGCGGCGTACTGGCCGATGGCATAGGAATCCTGGCGATCGGACTGGCCGTGGCCGGGCAGGTCCGGGACGACCCAGCGGCCGGCCCAGCGCGCGCCGGCCGACTCGCACATGGGCGACCACACAGCCCCGCTCGCGCCCATTCCGTGCAGCATGAGGAGCAGGTCCGGGCCCTGGCCTCCTTGTTCCATGTACATGTCAACCGCCTCCAACCCATTTGATGGCCCGAGATTAACCGAGCTGCCCGCACGCCGGAACGCCGCATCGATGCACGGAGACCGGCCGATCGAACCATCAGGCCGCCTTGTTGCGTGCGCCCCTCCTCCGGCCCTCGGCCCGCGAAGCCTCCGCGGCAGCCGGCGAGGCAATGCCGGCGTTTGCCCGATCCAGCCACAGCAGGGCATCGACGTGCGACATGAACCGGTGGAGATACTCCGGCGACAGCTCGCGCATCAAGGTGAGTGCGCGGTGCACGAGCTGGTGCGAGTTGAGCGGGCCGGCGTTCTCCGGCACCGCCGCCAGCGACTGCGTAAGCCGCCGGTCGGCGCTGAGCCGGGACCAGGTGCTCCTGAAGTAGCCCAGCGTCTTCAGATCGCGAGGCGCCGCAGAGAGGCCGGCCGCGGGGTCGCCGGCCGCTGGCTCCACCGCATGCCGGGCGATGTGGTCGAGGAGGCCCGCGAGCGGTCCAGGGTCGGGCCGATCTTGCTGCTTCGCGGTGGCTGAAGGACCCGGCGCGCCTCGCACCTGCTCGACATCCTCGCCATACGCCGCCAGCAGCTGCAGCAGCTTGTCGTCCAGGATCCGCCGCGCTTCACCATGGTGGGCGGACGCGCGCCGGGCCAGCGCCTCGATGAAGCGAAAGCGCACGGGATCGAGCCGGTGCTCGCCGCGCTCGCGCCAGGCATCGAGGGTCGCGCCAGGGTCCATGCCCGAAACCTCGGACGCCGCCACGCCGCGTCCCGATGTCGCGCCGCTAGTCACGGAGCTTCACGGTTGCGCCGGATTGCCGGGGCGCCGGCGCCATTTCCACGCGCCGGTTCCTGGACCGCCCTTCTGCATCGGCATTCGACGCCACAGCCTGCTCCGAACCGAAGGCCGCGGCGAAGACCGAGGCCGATGGAATGCCCTCCTCGATCAAGGCCCGGGTCACCGTCAGCGCCCGCTGGGCGGACAGTTCCCAGTTGTCGGCGAAGCGGCGGTTGCCGTCGCGCAACTGCCGGTCGTCCGTGAAGCCGCTCACCATCAGCACTTCGTCGCGGGCCTGCAGATAAGTGGCCAGGGGCGCGCTGAGGCTCTTCAGCAGTTGCCTGCCCTCGGGTTGCAGTTCCGCGGAGCTGGAGGCGAACAGCACGCTGCCGCTGATGCCGATGCGCCCGTTGCTGAGCGTCACCCGGCCCGCCGCCAGCGGCACCGCCAAGGCCTTCTCGAGGGCCTGCAGCCGCTGCGCCTGCGCCTCGCGCTTCTTGATCTCGGCCTGCAGCTGGGTCGAGAGTTCCAGCTGCATGCCGATTGCAAACACGAGGATCAGCACGAAGGCGCCCAGCAGCGCCGACATCAGGTCGCCGAAGACTGCCCAGACCGGCACGCTCGGCTCCAGGCCGGCGTCGAGCTCCTCCCCCATCACGCTTCGCTGCCCACGGGCGCCCGGCTGGCGGCGAGCTGCTGCAGGTCCTCGACGATCTGCTTCTGCGACATGATGCTCAGGTCGATGACCTCCCTCGCCTGCGCCACGTAGTAGGCCAGTTGCTCGTCGCTGCGCGCGATGGACTTGCCGAGCGTGGCCTCGACGCGTTGCAGGTGGTTCACCAGCTTGTCGTTCGACTGGCTGAACAGCTGCACCGCCAGGCCGAAGGCCTCGCCCAGGCTCGCCACCTCGACGGCGCTGCCGGTGAGCTGGGCGGCGACCTCGGCCATCTTCCCGGCTTCCGCATCGACCCGCTCGGTGAAGCGGCTGCCGACGCGGTCCAGCAGATCAGCGGATGCGCCGACCAGCGCGTCGATGGCCGAGCGCTGCTCGGCGGAGGCATGGTTCACCGCGTCGAGCACCGTCCCCAGCGTTTCCAGGATGCGGCCGCGTTCCTCCAGCATCGCGTTGTCGCGCGCCATGCCTTCGGAGAGTTTCTGGCGCAGCTCGCCGATGACTTCGGCCGCGGCGCGCGGGGCTTCCGAGGCGGCTTGCACGAGCCGCGTGATCTCGGCGATCGTGCGGCTCGCCTGTGCTTCGGTCCGCTCGGAGATGTCGCGGGCAGTCTCTGCCAGGGTCGTGCAGATCGCCTGCTGCCGGCCTTCGGCGCGGGCGCCTGCCTGCTGCCATTCCTGCTGCAGCGACACGGCCATGGCCTGAAGCGCGTCCGTCCAGGCGGCCAGGCGTTGCTCGTCGCGCGAGGCGACTTCCGCCTGCAGCGCCACATGCGCCTGGTCCACCGTACGCAGCAGCGAAGCCGAGTGGTGTTCGAAGGTGGCCGCGGCCGCCGTCAAGGCCTGCTGTGTGTCGCCCGACAGCCGCTCGCTGGCGCGCGCCTGCTGCGCGAGCGCATCGCGCCAGCTGTCCGATACGCTGCCGACCGTGGCCTCGAGCCGGGCGGACACATCCTCCACCAGGGAGGCCGAACGCCGCTCGAAGGTCTGCGCGAACTGGTCGAAAGTACCGCGCAGATCCTGGGACAGCGCCTCGCTGTCGCGGCGATGCCCGGCGAGTGCATCCTGCCAGAGCTGGGTCATGGTGGTGGTGGTGGCCTCCAGCCGGGTCGACAGGCCGTCCAGCTGCCGCTGCACGCCGAGCTCGATGGTGCCGTGCAGTGCGGCCGCCTCGCGCGCGATACCAGCCATGGCTGCTTCGACGACGGGTTGGAAGGTGGCGCCGGCGACGCGGGCGCTTTCGGTGAGGCTCTCGTTCAGGGAACGGCCGACTGAAGCAGCAAGCTCGGTGTACGCGGCCTCGGCCTTGCCATGGAAGCTCTCCTGGCTGGAGATCAGGCGCTCATTCAGGGAATGGCTCTGCCGCTCCATCATCGTCATCATGGCCTGCAGCCGTTCGACCAGTTCGGGCATCCCCTGGACCTGTTGCTGCAGCAACTTGACGGACTCCTCGCGCTGATGGGCCCGCGACCAGGGGCGCAAGGAGGTCGCGATCCTCGTGTCGAGCATCTGTCCGGCCTGCAGGCGCTCGCGCCGGTACAGGGCGGAGGCAAGGCCCAGCATCGCGGACGCGGCCACGCCCGCCACCGAGGTGCCGAAGGCCAGCCCCAGCCCCTTCACCGGAGCGGACAGGGAAGAGCGGATGGCCTGCAGGTCGCTCGCGCCCTCCAGCGCTGCGCCGGTGCCGTTCAGCGTGACGACCATGCCCAGGAACGTGCCCAGCATGCCCAGCAGCACCAGCAGCCCGGCGAGGTATGGTGTCAGGGCCGGGCCGGGCAGGCCCACGCGCTCGCCCTCGATGCGCAGGCGCACCGCGTTGCGCAGGGAAGGATGCAACTGCTCGAGCCATGGGCCCAGGCTTGGCGGCGAATCGGGCAGGTCTGCCACGGCCCGCTCCAGGGTGGACGTGGCCTGCTGGAAGCGGTGCAGTTCCAACGCGCCCAGCAGGTAGAACGCGCCGACGAGCACGGTGATCGCCAGCGCCAGCGGACTCGAGCCGATGTACCCGGCGCCGACCCAGCACACGGCGGCCAGCCCCACGAAAAAAACGAAGTAATGAAGTGATCTGTTCATGAGCTCTTGCGAAGGGCTTCGAGCAGCCCTTCGACCGGTTCCAATCGAATATCCAGTTCGGCGAGCAGCACGGCTTGCATGTCCTTGCGGAACACGTCCTGCCACGCCGCCTGCGGCGCCCCGCCTTCGGGCTCGTCAGGCACCGCCTGGTGCGCCTGCCGCAACCGCCTGAAATGCTTCTCCAGCAGCCCTGGCACCGTCGAGAGCAACCTGTACTCCTGCGCGCCCAGGGCTTGCTCCATCACGGCATCCACGGCCGCAAGCTGCGCCATGGCCGGCGACCGGGCCGCCAGGCTCGCCCGCAGGCGCTCGCGCAAGGGGCCGATGGCCATTTCCATCGTCTGTTGCCTGGCGAGGTAGCGCCTGCGGTAAGGCGCGAAGTCGGCAGCCGTGTCCGGGTGTTCCTTTTCGGCGGCCAGCAGGACGCTGTCGTCGGCAATGGCCTTCGCCAGCACGCCGCGCAGGCGGATGCATTCGTCTTCCTCGCCGCTGCCCCGGCCGACGCGCGCGCCCGCCGGCACCGCTGGCGGGCTGGCGTTCAACGCCCCGGACAGCGAGATGGCATCGGCCCAGCCGAGCCACTGGCTCAATCGATCGGCGAACGCGTGCCTGGGCTCGGGAACGTCGATGTCGGTCAGTCGAGCGAGCAAGCGAATGAGCGCCGAGCCGGTAAAACCTGTGCGCCTTGACACTTGCACCATACCGCCGGTGAAAAACCGCGCAGTCTACACCGGCCACCCCGCCGAGCCGGACCTGGAGGCGCCGCGGGGCGCCATCGATCGGCTCGGCCAGACCGTTCGGCCGGCGTCGAATTTGGATGACACCGCGTCGGCCGCGACGAGCGCATTGTCGAGTTTCCGTTCATTCCCGCGAGGTGAAGCCATGCCGAAGCACCCTGGATCCGGAAAAGCGCTGCGCCGCGTTGGCGCGCAGATGGCGATGGCCGTTGGCGCCCTGACCGTGCTGCCGGCCGCGGCGGAGCCCATCTTCAAGTGCGGGAAGACCTACACCAACGTACCGGGCGATGCCCGCGCCGCAAAGGCGCGCTCCGGCGACTGCGTGCTGGTCGAGACCAGTGGCCAGCCCAAGGGAAAGAGCGAGAACATCTCACTCGATGGATCGAGGTCGATCACCGTTCCGATCGGGCAGGACGGCCGGTTCTGGATCCGCGGCACGGTCAACGGCTTCCCGGTCCAGTTCGCGATCGACCGCGCCGCGACGGTCAATGCAGGCGTCGCCGTGAGCGAGGACTTCGCGGCCCGGGCGAACCTGATCGGCGGTACCCCGGCCTATATCCAGACCGCCGGAGCCGGCACGGACGCGCGCCGCATCGAGCGCGTGCCCCTGACCTTCGGGCCCTTCCGGGTGCCGCAGGCGACCGTCGTGGTCGGCCAGCGCCTCGGTAGCAAGTCGGCGGACGCCATGCTCGGGCCGGAACTGCTTTCGCTCTTCGACGTGACGGCCAACGATCGCGAGCTGACGATCGTCGGCAAGTAGGGTCACCCGCCGGCGATCCGGCTCACCAGTGCCTTGGTGAAGGCCGCAGTCCCGGCGCTGCCGCCCAGGTCGCCGGTGCGCACCTTGTCGATGTTCAGGGTCTCGTCGATGGCCTTGCGCAGGCGCATCGCCAGGTCCGGCAGCCGGCAGTGGTCGAGCATCAATGCGGCCGCCAGCAGCACCGCGGTCGGATTGGCGATGCCCTTGCCGGCGATGTCCGGTGCGGAGCCGTGCACGGCCTCGAAGATGGCCGTTTCAGCGCCGATGTTGGCGCCGGGCGCCATGCCCAGGCCGCCGACCAGCCCCGCGACCAGGTCGGACAGGATGTCGCCGAAGAGGTTGGTCGTGACCAGCATGTCGAACTGCCAGGGGTTGAGCACCAGCTTCATCGCGCAGGCGTCGATGATGACGGTGTCCAGTTCGAACTTGCCCTTGTACTTGCGCTCGTACAGGTCGAGGCCGGTCTCCAGGAAGATGCCGGTGAGCGCCTTCATGATGTTGGCCTTGTGCACGATGGTGACCTTCTTGCGGCCGGTCGCGACTGCCGTCTCGAAGGCGAACTCCAAAAGGCGGCGGCTGCCCTGGCGCGTATTGATGCCGGTGGCCATCGCCACCGCGTGGGGATCGCCGTCGATGGGCACGTAGTGCTCGTGGCCGATGTACAGGCCCTCGAGGTTCTCGCGGACGACCACGAGGTCGATGTTGTCGAAGCGGCCGCCGGGGATGATGGTGCGGGCCGGACGCAGGTTGGCGTAGAGCTCGAACTCCTCGCGCAGGCGCACGTTGGAAGACCGGTAGCCGCCGCCGGATGGGGTTTCCAGCGGCCCCTTGAGCGCGAGGTGGGTGCGGCGGATGCTGTCGAGCGTGGCCGCAGGAAGCGGGTCGCCCGCCTGCTGCACGCCTGCGAGTCCGGCAACCTGGCGATCCCACTCGAAGGGCGCCTTCAGGGCGTCGAGGGCGGCGAGCGTCGCATCGACGATCTCGGGGCCGATGCCGTCCCCGGCGATCAAGGTTGCGGGAATGACATCGGACATGGGGCGACTCCAGGAAGTGGGAATGCGCTCGACGAGAGCGCCGCGAACGGCACGATTATGAGCGGACAATCCGGGGCTCTTTACTTTCGAGCGAGACGCCGCCAGCCCCATGACCCGACTTGACGACCCCCTCCACGACGCCGAGATCGGCTCCCGCGACAGCACGCTCGATACCACCCGCATCGACGATGTGCGCATCGGTGCCGTCCGCCCGTTGATCACGCCTGCACTGCTGCAGGAGCGCGTGCCGGTGCGCGACAACACGCTGGCGCTGGTGGAGGCCAGCCGAGCCGCGATTGCCGACGTGCTGCACGGTCGCGACGACCGGCTCGTGGTGGTCGTCGGGCCCTGCTCGATCCACGACCACGAGCAGGCGCTCGAATACGGCCACCGCCTGAAGGCCGTGGCCGACGAGCTGCACGACGACCTGCTGATCGTGATGCGGACCTACTTCGAGAAGCCGCGCACCACCGTGGGCTGGAAGGGCTATATCAACGACCCGCACCTGGACGGCAGCTTCGCGATCAACGAAGGGCTCGAGCGCGCGCGGCGCCTGCTCCTGGCGCTGACGACAATGGGCCTGCCGACCGGCACGGAGTTCCTCGACCTGTTGAGCCCGCAGTTCATCGCCGACCTGATCGCCTGGGGTGCCATCGGCGCTCGGACCACCGAGAGCCAGAGCCACCGCCAGCTGGCCTCGGGGCTGAGCTGCCCGGTGGGCTTCAAGAACGGCACCGATGGCAGCATCAAGGTCGCGGCCGACGCGATCCTCGCCGCACGGGCGCCGCACGCCTTCATGGGCATGACGAAGATGGGGATGGCCGCCATCTTCGAGACCCGCGGCAACGACGACTGCCACGTCATCCTGCGAGGCGGCAAGACCCCCAACTACGCAGCCGCCGATGTGGCAGCGACCTGCGAGGCCCTGCGCGGGCTCGGCCTGCGCGAACAGGTGATGATCGACGTCTCGCACGGCAACAGCAGCAAGCAGCACCGGCGCCAGATCGACGTCGCCGACGAGGTGGCCGGGCAGATCGCGGGCGGCGAACATCGCGTTGCCGGCGTGATGATCGAAAGCCACCTGGAGGAAGGCCGGCAGGACCTGGTGCCCGGCGTGCCGCTGAAGCACGGGATGTCGATCACCGATGCGTGCATCGGCTTCTCGCAGACCGTGCCGGTCTTGCAGGGGCTTGCCGCGGCGGTGCGGTCGCGGCGGCAGGTCCGGGCTCGGATCGGCAGAACTAACGAACCAGCGCCAGCACGTCCTTGAAGCGCGGGTGCTCGGCGGAGCGCACCCACTCGAAGCCGACCATCTCGGTGGTCACCAGTTCGGCGCCGGCGCCGGCCAGGCGATCGAAAGCCGCATCGCGGTTGCGCTCGGTGCGCGAGCCGCAGGCGTCGGTCACGACCCACACCTCGAACTCGTCCTCGAGCAGGTCCAGGGCAGTCTGGAGCAGGCACACATGGGCCTCGCAGCCGGCGATCACGACCGTGTTGCGCTCCTCGGCGGGCTGCTGAGCCTTCTGCAGATGCCTGGGCAGACTGCGTGCATTCCCCTGGGGCGCCTTGGCGGGCGCACGCAGCCAGTCGGCCAGGCCCTCCTCCACGGCGCTGAAATGCATCTTGGGCAAGGTGCGCTGGCACAGGGCACGCAGCTCGGCAACGTTCTCGCCCAGCTTCGACGGGTTCTCCTCGGTGCCGAAGACCGGGACCTCCAGGAGGTGCGCCATGCGGCCGAGCCGCACCGCATTCGCGAGCACGGCCGGCCCCTCCAGGATGGCGGGCATCAGGCGCTGCTGGTAGTCGACCAGGACCAGTTGGGATTGCGAGGCGTCGAGCAGCATGGGAAGCGGGTCTTTCGGGAAAGCGGGATCGGGCAGCCCCAGACCGTACCACCGAACCGGCCCGGCCCGGTCTCGCGCGCGTACTTCGCCGGCTGTCGCGGCAGGCCGGGGCAGACGCCTGCGCCGCGGGTTGCCGAACGGATTCAGTCAGGCAGCAGGCGGATGAGCTTGCCGTCGGATTGGTCGGTCAGCACGTAGAGCAGGCCGTCAGGCCCCTGCTTGACGTCCCGGATGCGGGCTCGGCCCTCCAGCAGGCGCTGCTCCGCGACGACCTTGCCGTCGCGCAGCTCGATGCGATCGAGGTAGCCGAACTTGAGCGAGCCCACGAACAGGTTGCCCTTCCAGGCAGCGCCATAGCGGTCGCTGGTGAGGAAGGCCATGCCCGAGGGCGCGATCGAGGGCACCCAGTAGTGAAGCGGCTGCTCCATGCCTTCCTTGCGCGTGATGCCCTCCCCGATCTTGCCGCCGCCGTAGTTCTCGCCGTAGGTGATCACCGGCCAGCCGTAGTTGCGGCCGGGCGCGGGGACGTTGATCTCGTCGCCGCCCTGGGGACCGTGCTCGTGCATCCAAAGCTTGCCGTCAGGCGCCAGCGTCGCACCCTGGCCGTTGCGGTGCCCGTAGCTCCATATCTCGGGCAATGCGCCGGAGCGGCCGACAAACGGGTTGTCCGCGGGCGCCGTACCGTCCTTGGAAATGCGCACCAGCTTGCCGATGTGGTTGTCGAGCGCCTGGGCATCGTCCTTGCGGCTGAAGCGATCGCCGAGGGTCAGGAACAGGGTGCCGTCCCTCGCCTCGACGATGCGGCAGCCGAAGTGGGCGCGGCTGGCGACCTTGGGGCGCTGGCTGAAGATGATGCGCAGGTGGTCGAGGCGGCTGCTGTCGGCGGAGAGCTGCGCTCGCGCCAGCGCCGTGCCATTCGTAGAGCCGCCTGCCTCGGGCTCCGAGAAGCAGAAGTAAAGCGTCCGGTTCTTGTCGAAGTCCGAATCCGCCATGACGTCCAGCAAGCCGCCCTGCCCACCGGCGGCCACCGGCGGCACCCCGCCCAGCGGCGCACCCAGCTTGCCGTCCGCGCCAATCACCCGCATGCGGCCTGCCTTTTCGGTCACGAGAAAACGGCCACCCGGAAGAAAGGCGATGCCCCAGGGGTTCTCCAAGCCCGAAGCGACCACCTCCGGCCGTGGTGCCGCCCCCGCGGCAGTGCAGGCGGCAGCCAGAAGACCGGCAGCAAGAACCCTGGTTCGCAGGGACGGTGAATGCATGAAGAGCCCTTTCAAACAACAAGGCAGTAGAAAAAATTCGTACTGCGGCTGGCGGTCAATTCAAAACTTTTGGATTACAGCCTTGGAAATCCTTATCCCTCATAACCTGAACTTTACAAATCCCGCAATTGCCTGTTTTTAAAAACCGAGTTGGGACAACGACTTACATGCATAATCATGACTTCGCATGAAATTGACACCGCTTTTTGTCGTCCATATCCTACGCGCCATGCGATTTTTTATCCTACCCGCCTGCCTCCTGATTGCGTTCGCCGCGCATGCCGCGCCGCACCAGGACCAGCCCGAAGAGCTGGATGTTATGTTGGCCGAGAAGAGCATGATCGGTCAGTTCCAGCAGGTCAGGCAGACGGTGGTGGCGCGCACGTCCGACCTCGTTGTAACGGCCATCGGGTTTCTCGGCGTCCCCTACCGCCGCGGCGGCAACACGGCGGAAACAGGCTTCGACTGCAGCGGCTTCGTCCGCGCCATGTACAACCAGACGGTGGGCCACCTGCTGCCGCGCCGCGCCGAAGAGCAGGCCGCCGCCACCCAGAAAATCGACCGCAACGACCTGAAGCCGGGCGACCTGGTGTTCTTCAACACCATGCGCCGCGCTTTCAGCCACGTCGGAATCTATGTCGGCGACGGCAAGTTCATCCACGCGCCCCGGACCGGCGCCGAAGTGCGGGTCGAGAGCATGAACGGCAGCTATTGGCAACGCCGATTCAACGGCGCCCGCCGCGTGCTGGCCACACAGGACGAGGTCAAGGCCGGCAGCGGCGACTGAGCGCTTCCAGCGTTCATGAAAAAACCCGCCACCGGCGGGTTTTCTTGTTGCCGTCTCGCGGGCGCTGCTAGGTGCTGCGCTTGACCGGCGGCAGGTCGGTGCAGCTGCCGTGCGCCGCTTCGGCGGCCAGGCCGATGCTTTCGCCGAGCGTCGGGTGCGGATGGATCGTCTTGCCGATGTCGACGGCATCGGCGCCCATCTCGATCGCCAGGGCGATCTCCCCGATCATGTCGCCCGCATGGGTGCCGACGATGCCGCCGCCCACGATCCGGTGCGATTCCTGGTCGAACAGCAGCTTGGTGAAGCCTTCGTCGCGGCCGTTGGCGATGGCACGGCCCGAGGCGGTCCAGGGGAACAGGCCCTTCTCGACCTTCACGCCCTCGGCCTTGGCCTGGTCCTCCGTAAGCCCGACCCAGGCAACCTCGGGATCGGTGTAGGCCACGCTCGGGATCACCCGGGCGTTGAAGGCGGCGCTTGCGAGTTCCTTGTCGCCCTTCTGCTCGCCGGCGATCACCTCTGCCGCCACATGAGCCTCGTGCACCGCCTTGTGCTCCAGCATGGGCTGGCCCACGATGTCGCCGACGGCGAAGATGTGGGGGACGTTGGTGCGCATCTGGATGTCGACGGTGATGAAGCCGCGATCGCTGACGGCCACGCCGGCCTTCTCGGCGCCGATCTTCTTGCCGTTGGGGCTGCGGCCCACGGCCTGGAGCACCAGGTCGTAGACCTGCGGATCCTTCGGCGCCTGCTCGCCTTCGAACATCACGCGGATGCCGTCCTTGGTCGCCTCGGCACCGACCGTCCTGGTCTTGAGCATGATGTTGTCGAAGCGCGGCGCATTGAGCTTCTGCCAGACCTTGACCAGGTCTCGGTCGGCGCCGGTCATCAGCCCGTCGAGCATCTCGACCACGTCGAGCCGCGCGCCCAGCGTGGAGTAGACCGAGCCCATTTCGAGGCCGATGATCCCGCCGCCCAGGATCAGCATGCGCTTGGGCTCGAAGCCAAGTTCCAGCGCGCCGGTGGAGTCGACGATCCGCGGGTCCTTGGGCATGAAGGGCAGGTGCACCGCCTGCGAGCCCGCCGCGATGATGCAGTGGCGGAACTTGACGGTCTTGGCGCTGCCGCTCGCGTCCTTGCCGTCGCCGGAGGTTTCCTGCACCTTGACGTGGTACGGATCGATGAACTCGCCGATGCCGCGCACGGTGGTCACCTTGCGCATCTTGGCCATCGCTGCGAGGCCGCCGGTGAGCTTGCCGACCACCTTGTTCTTGCGTGCCAGCAGCTTGGCGCGGTCGATGACCGGCTCGTTGTAGGCGACGCCGAAGTCGGCGAAATGCTTGACCTCGTCGATCACCGCCGCGACGTGCAGCAGCGCCTTCGAAGGAATGCAGCCGACGTTGAGGCAGACGCCGCCGAGGGTCGCATAGCGCTCGACCAGCACCACCTTGAGCCCGAGGTCCGCCGCGCGGAAGGCGGCCGAATAGCCGCCGGGACCGGCACCGAGCACCAGCAGATCGCATTCGAGGTCGACCGCGCCGGTGTAGCTGCCGGCAGGTGCCGGGGCCTGCGCGGGCGCCGCGGGCTTGGGCGCCGATGCGGCCGGTGCAGTGGCAGGCGCCGATGCAGGCGCGACGGGGGCGGGTGCCGCCGCGGCAACGCCGGCTTCGGCCGCATCCACCGTCAGCACGACCGAGCCTTCGCTCACCTTGTCGCCCACCTTCACTGCCACCGACTTGACGACGCCGGCATGCGAAGAAGGGATCTCCATCGACGCCTTGTCGGACTCGACGGTGATCAGAGACTGCTCGACCTTGACGGTGTCGCCCGGCTTGACGAGCACCTCGATGACCGCGACCTCCGCGAAATCGCCGATGTCCGGGACCTTGACTTGCACTTCGCTCATGGTCGGTACCTCAGAGAAGGACACGGCGGAAGTCCGCGAGGACCTGACCGAGGTAGGCGTTGAAGCGCGCCGCCGAGGCGCCGTCGATCACGCGGTGGTCGTAGGACAGTGACAGCGGCAGGGTCAGCCGCGGCACGAACTGCTTGCCGTCCCACACGGGCTTCATCGCGCTCTTGGACAGGCCCAGGATCGCGACCTCCGGCGCGTTGATGATCGGCGTGAAATGCGTGCCGCCGATGCCGCCCAGCGAGCTGATGGAGAAGCACCCGCCCGTCATGTCGGCCGAGCCCAGCTTGCCGTCGCGCGCCTTCTTGGCGAGCTCGCCCATCTCCTGGCTGATCTGCAGCACGCCCTTCTTGTCGGCGTCCTTGAGCACCGGAACGACCAGCCCGTTGGGCGTGTCGGCGGCGAAGCCGATGTGGAAGTACTGCTTGTAGACGAGCTGGTCGCCGTCGAGGCTGGTGTTGAACTCGGGGAACTTCTTCAGCGCCGAGACCACGGCCTTGATCACGAAGGCCAGCATGGTCACCTTGACGCCGGACTTCTCGTTCTCCTTGTTGGTCGAGACGCGGAAGGCCTCCAGCTCGGTAATGTCCGCCTCGTCGTTGTTGGTGACGTGCGGGATCATGACCCAGTTGCGGTGCAGGTTGGCGCCGCTGAGCTTCTTGATGCGCGACAGGTCCTTGCGCTCGACCTGGCCGAACTTGGTGAAGTCGACCTTGGGCCAGGGCAGCAGGCCCAGCGCTTCGCCGCCGCCCGCCGGCGCCTTGGCGCCTGCGGCCTTGGTGCTGGCCGCGCCGCTCATCACCGCACGGGTGAAGTTCTGCACGTCCTCCTGCGTGATGCGGCCCTTGAGGCCACTGCCCTTGACCTCCTCGAGCGGCACGCCGAGCTCGCGAGCGAACTTGCGCACCGAAGGGGAAGCATGGGGAAGCTTGCCGCTGGGCGCCACGGTCGGGTCGTGCGCGGGGGCAGGTGCCGGGGCGGGCGAAGAGGCCTGTGCCGTGGAAGCTGCCGCGGCCGGCGCGCTCGCCGGTGCGGGCGCCGATTCCGGCGCTGGCGCTGCGGGCGCGGCGCCGCCCCCGGAACCTTCGAGGATGGCGACCAGATCACCCACATTGACCTTGTCGCCGACCTTGACCTTGAGCTCCTTCAGCACGCCGGCCGCCGACGAGGGGATCTCCATCGACGCTTTGTCCGACTCGACCGTGATGAGCGACTGTTCCACCTTGATCGTGTCCCCCGGCTTCACCAGCACCTCGATGACGGCGACGTCCTTGAAGTCGCCGATGTCTGGCACCTTGACCTCCACCGGTCCCGCCGCTGCGGGAGCAGCCGCCGCAGGCGTTGGCGCGGCGGCAGCGGGAGCCGGTGCTGCTGCCGGG
>NZ_LMTS01000004.1:65825-77908 GCF_001541225.1 Variovorax sp. WDL1
GCCGGCGCGGGGGCGGGAGCAGCAGCTGCGCCCTCGCCTTCCAGCACCAGCACGACCGATCCTTCGCTGACCTTGCTGCCGACGCCGACCTTGAGTTCCTTCACCACGCCGGCCGCGCTCGAGGGGATCTCCATCGACGCTTTGTCCGACTCCACCGTGATCAGCGACTGCTCGGGCTTCACCGTGTCGCCGACCTTTACCAGCACTTCGATCACCGCGACTTCATCGAAATCGCCGATGTCCGGCACCTTCACTTCCACTGTTGCCATGTCGTGTCTCCCGCCCTAGAGGCGCAGATGGTTGTTGCTTGTTGTTTACGCGTAGAGCGGGTTGATCTTGTCGGCGTTGATGCCGTACTTCTTGATCGCTTCGGCCACCTTGGCGGCGGGGACTGCGCCGTCGTCGGCGAGCGCCTTGAGCGAGGCCACGACGATGTAATGGCGGTTGACCTCGAAGTGCTCGCGCAGCTTGTTGCGGAAGTCGCTGCGGCCGAAGCCGTCGGTGCCCAGCACGCGGTAGCTGCGATCCTTCGGGATGAAGGGTCGGATCTGCTCGGCGTAGGCCTTCATGTAGTCGGTCGACGCGACGACCGGGCCGGTGGTCTTGGACAGCTGCTCGGTCGCAAAGGGCACGCGCGGCGTCTCGGTCGGGTGCAGCAGGTTCCAGCGGTCGGCGTCCTGGCCGTCGCGCGTGAGCTCGTTGAAGCTCGGGCAGCTCCACACCGAGGCGGCCACGCCCCAGTCCTGCGCCAGCAGTTCCTGCGCCGCGATGCTCTCGCGCAGGATGGTGCCGCTGCCGAGCAGTTGCACGGCAGGCGCCTCCTTGCCCTTGGCCGCCTTGACGGCCGGCGCCTGCTTGCACAGGTACATGCCCTTGATGATCTGCTCCTCGGTGCCGGGCTGCAGGCCGGGCATTACGTAGTTCTCGTTGAGCAGCGTCAGGTAGTAGTAGACGTTGTCCTGCTTCTCCACCATGCGCTTCAGGCCGTGGTGCAGGATCACGCCGACCTCGTGTGCGAAGGTCGGGTCGTAGCTCACGCAGTTCGGAATCGTGTTGGCGAGGATGTGGCTGTGGCCGTCCTCGTGCTGCAGGCCCTCGCCGTTGAGCGTGGTGCGTCCCGAGGTACCGCCCAGCAGGAAGCCGCGCGCCTGCATGTCGCCGGCAGCCCAGGCCAGGTCGCCGATGCGCTGGAAGCCGAACATCGAGTAGTACACATAGAAGGGCACCATGATGCGGTTGTTGGTGCTGTACGAGGTGGCCGCCGCGATCCAGCTCGACATGCCGCCCGCCTCGTTGATGCCTTCCTGCAGGATCTGGCCCGCCTTGTCCTCCTTGTAGTACATGACCTGGTCCTTGTCGACCGGGGTGTACTGCTGGCCATCGGGGTTGTAGATGCCGACCTGGCGGAACAGGCCTTCCATGCCGAAGGTGCGCGCCTCGTCGACCAGGATCGGCACCACGCGCGGGCCCAGCGCCTTGTCGCGCAGCAGCTGCGTGAGGAAGCGCACGTAGGCCTGGGTGGTGGAGATCTCGCGGCCCTCGGCCGTGGGCTCCAGCACCGCCTTGAACGTGTCCAGCGAAGGCACCGCGAAGCTCTCATCGGCCTTGGTGCGGCGATGCGGAAGGTAGCCGCCCAGCGCCTTGCGGCGCTCGTGCAGGTACTTCATTTCCGGCGTGTCGTCGGCCGGCTTGTAGAAGGGCAGGTCGCCGATCTGGCTGTCGGGGATCGGGATGTTGAAGCGGTCACGGAAGGCCTTGATGTCCTCGTCGCCGAGCTTCTTGGTCTGGTGGACCGTGTTCTTGCCCTCGCCGATCTTGCCCATCCCGAAGCCCTTGACGGTCTTGATGAGCAGCACGGTCGGCTGGCCCGTATGCTTGACGGCCGACGCGAAGGCCGCATAGACCTTCTGCGAGTCATGGCCGCCGCGGCGCAGCTGCCAGATGTCGTCATCGCTCATCTTGGCGACCATTTCCAGCGTGCGCGGATCGCGGCCGAAGAAGTGCTTGCGCACGTAGGCGCCGTCGTTGGCCTTGAAAGACTGGTAGTCGCCGTCGTTGGTCTCCATCATGATCTTGCGCAGCGCACCGTCCTTGTCGCGCGCCAGCAGCGGGTCCCAGCTGCTGCCCCACAGCAGCTTGATCACGTTCCAGCCTGAGCCGCGGAATTCGCCCTCCAGCTCCTGGACGATCTTGCCATTGCCGCGCACCGGGCCGTCCAGGCGCTGCAGGTTGCAGTTGATGACGAAGATCAGGTTGTCGAGGCGCTCGCGCGCTGCCAGGCTGATGGCGCCCAGCGACTCGACCTCGTCCATCTCGCCGTCGCCGCAGAACACCCAGACCTTGCGGTTCTCGGTATTCGCGATGCCGCGCGCATGCAGGTACTTGAGGAAGCGCGCCTGGTAGATCGCCATCAGCGGGCCGAGACCCATCGAGACGGTGGGGAACTGCCAGAACTCGGGCATCAGCTTCGGATGGGGGTAGCTTGACAGGCCCTTGCCGTCGACCTCCTGGCGGAAGTTGAGCAACTGCTCCTCGGTCAGGCGGCCTTCGAGGTAGGCGCGCGCATAGATGCCGGGCGAGACATGGCCCTGGATGTACAGGCAGTCGCCGCCGTGGCCTTCGCTCTCGGCATGCCAGAAGTGGTTGAAGCCGGCCCCGAACATGTTGGCCAGCGAGGCGAAGGAGCCGATGTGGCCGCCGAGGTCGCCCCCCTCGGGCGGGTGGTGGCGGTTGGCCTTCACCACCATGGCCATCGCGTTCCAGCGCATGTAGGCGCGCAGGCGCTCCTCGATCTCCAGGTTCCCCGGGCAGCGCTCCTCCTGGCCCGGCTCGATGGTGTTGACGTAGGCGGTGTTGGCCGAAAAGGGCTTGTCGATGCTGCTCTGGCGCGCGTGCTCCAGCAGTTGCTCGAGCAGGAAGTGCGCGCGATCGGGCCCCTCGCTTTCGATCACGGCGGACAGGGCATCCATCCACTCGCGGGTTTCCTGGGCGTCAGTGTCGTTCGCAGCGGAACCGAACCGGTTCTCGGGAATTGCCGACATGCTTGTCTCCTTTTTGAGGGGTGTGGCTGGGTAATTTAGTGCCTGATCCGGCAGCGCGCGGAGTTTCTCACAGAAATATCGCAATTTCAAATAGTGCTTATCGATTTCTTATAGTGAAATTCATCGGTTTTCATGGATGAGAAGGTGAGCCTCCCGGCCCCTTTCCCAGCCATGTCACTGGACCCCTTGCCCTACCGGTCGAAGGGCCTTCCCCTACACTCGCGCGATGCCTTTCTCCTCCCCGATCGCGGTGGCGCGCAGCGCCGTCAAGGCGTCGCCGCTGTCCTGGTGGCGGCGCTGGTGGCGCAGGCAGACCCCGGTACTCCAGGACGCGGTGGCGATGCTCGCCCCGCTGGCGGCGGTGCTGCTGTTCCTGGCCGCGATCGTCGCGGCCTTCTGGTACCTCCGGGCGGAGGAGCTGGAGCGCGAGCAGGAGTCGGTGAAGCGCGACGTCGAGTACGCACAGCAGCGCGTGCGCCTGCGCCTGCTGGAGCGGCAGGAACAGCTGATGCGGCTTGCCCGCGATGCCTCCAACCGCGAGATCGACGCGACCGAGTTCGCGAGCCGGGCGGAATCGCTGGTCAGCCAGTTCCCCGAGCTGCAGGCCATCAGCTGGATCGACGACCGGCGCCGCTTCAAGGCCGGCTACGCCGCGCCCAGCATCCACCCGGCCCAGCAGCACGCCGTGGGCGACGTGCTGCGGCCGGGCGACATCGAAAGCAATTACGCGCTGGCGCGCGAGCTGCGCCAGCCGGTGTTCTCGCAACCGGTCGCAGGCGGCGACCCGACGCCGATGCTGCAGCTGCACATCCCCTTCTTCGACCAGGGCCTGTTCGCGGGCGAGGTGCTGGGCGAGTTCTCGATCGACGGCATCCTGCGCTACGGCATGCCCTCGGAAGTGTCGGCGCGCTATGCGGTGTCGCTGCTCGACGCCAAGGGCGGGCTGATCGCCGGCAACACGGTGGCGAGCCCGCGGGAGGCCGAGGCCCGCCTGCTGCCCTGGACCGAGCAGACCAACGAGTACGAGGTGCCGGTGTCGCCGGTCGGCAATGCGCTCGTGCTGCGGGCGCAGGCCTACCGCACCTCGCAGGGCGTGGTCGGCAACGGGCTGTTCTGGCTGGTCGGCGCGCTCAGCGTGCTCACGAGCTGGATGCTGATCGGCACCTGGCGCCACACCCGGCGGCGGCTGCAGGCCCAGCAGGCGCTGGTGGCCGAGACCAACTTCCGGCGCGCCATGGAAAACTCCATGCTCACCGGCATGCGCGTGCTCGACCTCGAGGGCCGCATCACCTACGTCAACGCCGCCTTCTGCGCGATGACCGGTTGGGACGAAGGCGAGCTGGTCGGCCAGACGCCGCCCTTCCCCTACTGGCTGGAATCCGACCGCGAGATCATGAACGAGCGGCTTGAGGAGGAGCTGCACGGCCGGGCCCTGCCCGGCGGCTTCCAGGTGCGCGTCAAGCGCAAGAACGGCACCGTGTTCAACGCCCGCCTCTACGTCTCCCCGCTGATCGACGCGCGCGGCCACCAGACCGGCTGGATGACCTCGATGACCGACATCACCGAGCCCACCCGCATCCGCGAGCAGCTCTCGGCCTCCTATGAACGCTTCACCACCGTGCTCGAAGCGCTGGACGCGTCGGTGTCGGTGGCGCCACTCGGCAGCGAGGAGCTGCTGTTCGCCAACAAGCTGTACCGGCTCTGGTTCGGCTCCGACACCGTGGGCCACCTTGGCATGGTGGCGCAGGCCGGCGTGCCGGCCTCGCACGCGCACGACGATGCGCTAGACGACGTCGACCCCTTCGCGGGACTTCCGATCGACCAGCTGACTGCCGCGCAGCCGGCCAACAACGAGATCTTCGTGCCCGAGCTGGGCAAGTGGCTGGAGGTGCGCTCGCGCTACCTGACCTGGGTGGACGGCCGCCTGGCACAGCTGGTGATCGCGACCGACATCACGCCGCGCCGCATGGCCGAAGATCTGTCGGCCGCGCAGGCCGACCGGGCGCAGGCCGCCAGCCGCCTCATCACGATGGGCGAGATGGCCTCCAGCGTTGCCCATGAGCTCAACCAGCCATTGACCGCGATCACCAACTACTGCAACGGGATGATGTCGCGCATCCGCGGCCAGCAGATCGATTCGGATGCGCTGCTCGCGGCGCTGGACAAGACCTCCAAGCAGGCGCAGCGGGCCGGCCAGATCATCCAGCGCATCCGCTCCTTCGTGAAGCGCAGCGAGCCCAACCGCACGCCGGCCGAGGTCTCGACCATGGTGAGCGAGGCGGTCGAGCTCGCCGGCATCGAGCTCAGGCGCCGCAACGTGCGCCTCAACCACTATGTGGCGGCGCGCCTGCCGGTGGTGCGGGTCGATCCGATCCTGATCGAGCAGGTGATGGTGAACCTGCTGAAGAACGCGGCCGAGTCCATCGACCTGGCCGAACGGCCGCTGGCGCGCCGCAGCGTCGAGCTGCGCGTGCTGCCCAAGGTGATCGAAGGCCAGAACGCCATCGAGTTCTCGGTGCAGGACACCGGCATGGGCCTGGCACCGGAAGTGATGGACCGGCTCTACGAGGCCTTCTTCTCCACCAAGCCCGAGGGCATGGGCATCGGGCTCAACCTCTGCCGCACCATCGTCGAGTCGCACCGCGGCCGGATGCGGGCGGAGAACATCTACAATGGCCCGGACGTGGTCGGATGCCGTTTTTCCTTCTGGATTCCGGTGTTGGACGCTATTGATTCCGTAGCAAGCAACGAGGCGAAAGTACCCGCATGAGTTTGATTCCGAAGAAGGGCACGGTCTATGTCGTCGACGACGACGAAGCAGTCCGCGATTCGTTGCAATGGCTGCTCGAAGGCAAGGACTACCGCGTTCGCTGCTTCGATTCGGCCGAGTCCTTCCTCTCGCGCTACGATCCGCGCGAGGTCGCTTGCCTGATCGTCGACATCCGCATGGCCGGCATGTCGGGCATCGAGTTGCAAGACCGCCTGATCGAGCGCCGCTCGCCGCTTCCCATTGTCGTCATCACCGGCCATGGCGACGTTCCGATGGCGGTCGACAGCATGAAGAAGGGCGCGATGGACTTCATCCAGAAGCCTTTCAACGACGAGGCCCTCGTGGCGCTGGTCGAACGCATGCTCGAACACGCGCGAGGTGCCTTCGCACAACACCAGCAGTCGGCCAGCCGCGACGCACTGCTGTCCAAGCTGACCGGACGCGAAGCCCAGGTGCTGGAGCGCATCGTCGCCGGCCGGCTCAACAAGCAGATCGCCGACGACCTGGGCATCAGCATCAAGACCGTCGAGGCGCACCGCGCCAACATCATGGAAAAGCTCAACGCCAACACGGTGGCCGATCTGCTCAAGATCGCCCTGGGCCAGGCGGCGCCGGCCAAAGCCTGACGGCCATCGTGGCCATAGCCACAATCAAATCCGACGCCTGCGCAAGCGGGCGTTTTTACTTGGAGAATCGAAAACGATGACAGCTCAACTGATCGATGGCAACGCCCTCGCCGCCCGCACCCGGGCCGATGTCTCGCGCAGGGTGCAGGCGCTCAAGGCCCGCGGTGTCACGCCGGGGCTTGCCGTGATCCTGGTGGGCGAGGACCCGGCCAGCCAGGTCTATGTGCGCCATAAAGTCAAGGACAGCGAGAAAGCCGGCCTGCATTCCGTGCTGGAGCGCCATCCGGCCACCCTGTCCGAGGCCGACCTGCTGGCGCGCATCGACGCGCTCAACAACGATCCGGCCATCCACGGCATCCTGGTCCAGCTCCCCCTGCCCAAGCACATCGATGCGGCCCGCGTGATCGAGTCGATCTCCCCTGCCAAGGACGTGGACGGCTTCCACATGGCAAGCGCCGGAGCGCTGGTGACGGGCCAGCCGGGCTTCTGGCCCTGCACGCCCTACGGCTGCATGAAGATGCTGGAGTCCATTGGTTATGAGCTTCGAGGCAAGCACGCAGTGGTGATCGGCCGCAGCAACATCGTCGGCAAGCCGATGGCCCTGATGCTGCTGGCCAAGAGTGCCACAGTAACTATCTGCCACAGCGCAACGCAGGACCTGGGTGCTTTTACGCGCCAGGCCGACGTCGTGGTCGCCGCGGTCGGCAAGCGCAATGTGCTCACGGCCGACATGGTCAAGCCTGGCGCCGTGATCATCGACGTGGGCATGAACCGCAACGACGACGGCAAGCTTTGCGGCGACGTCGACTTCGCGGCCGTGCGCGAAGTGGCGGGCTGGATCACGCCGGTTCCGGGCGGCGTCGGGCCCATGACCCGCGCGATGCTGCTCGTCAACACCCTCGAAGCGGCCGAGCGCACTTGAACTCCCTTGAACCGATCGCCAACTGCCTGAGACCATGACCAATCCGCTCCTCGACTTTCGCGACCTCCCTCTGTTCGACCAGATCAGGCCCGAGCATGTTGCCCCCGCGGTCGACGTGCTGCTGGCCGACGCCGAGGCAGCCTTGCAGACGGTTACTGCGCCCGAGTTCCCGTCCGATTGGAACGCGATCGCCAAGGTGCTGGACGTCGCTTCCGAGCGCTTCAGCCGCGCCTGGGGCGCGGTCGGCCATCTCAACGCCGTGGCAGACACGCCCGAGCTGCGCGCGGCCTACAACGAAGCCATGCCGCGCGTCACCGCCTTCTGGACGCGCCTGGGCTCGGATGAGCGGCTCTATGCCAAGTACAAGGCCATCGACCCTGCGACGCTGAACGCGGAGCAGCGCCAGGCGCACCGCAACGCCGTGCGCAACTTCGTGCTCGGCGGCGCCGAGCTGCAGGGCGAGGCCAAGAAGCGCTTCGCCGAGATCCAGGAACGCCAGGCCGAGCTGAGCCAGAAGTTCAGCGAGAACGCGCTCGATGCCACCGACGCCTTCGCCTACTACGCACAGCTCGGCGAGCTCGACGGCCTGCCCGAGGACGTGATCAGCGCCGCGCGCACCGCGGCCGAGGCCGAAGGCAAGCAGGGCTACAAGCTGACGCTGAAGATGCCCTCCTATTTGCCGGTCATGCAGTTCGCCAGGAGCAGCGCACTGCGCGAGAAGCTCTACCGCGCCTACGTCACACGCGCCAGCGAGTTCGGCGACCCGGCGCTCGACAACACCGAGCTCATCCGCGAGATCCTCGCACTGCGGCAGGAGGAGGCAAAGCTCCTGGGCTATCCGAATTTCGGCGAGCTCTCGATCGTTCCCAAGATGGCCGAGTCGGCCGACCAGGTCATCAAGTTCCTGCGCGACCTCGCAAACAAGGCCCGGCCGTTCGGCGAGCGCGACCTGGCCGACCTGCGGGTCTTCGCCTCGCAGCAGCTCTCCATCGACGATCCCCAGCCGTGGGACTGGAGCTACATCGGCGAGAAGCTCAAGGAAGCGCGCTACGCCTTCAGCGAACAAGAGGTCAAGCAGTACTTCCCGGCACCGAAGGTGATGGCCGGCTTGTTCAAGATCGTCGAGACCTTGTTCGAGGTTTCCATCCGCCGCGACAGTGCGCCGGTGTGGCATCCCAGCGTCGAGTTCTACCGGATCGAGCGCCAAACCTCGGAAGGTCGCCAGAAGGTCGGCCAGTTCTACCTAGATCCATCCGCCCGCGCCGCCAAGCGCGGCGGCGCCTGGATGGATGACGTGCGCGCGCGCTGGCTGCGCCCCGACACCGGCACGCTGCAGACGCCGGTGGCGCAGCTGGTCTGCAACTTCGCCGACGGCGTCGACGGCAAGCCACCGCTGCTCACGCACGACGACGTGACAACGCTGTTCCACGAGTTCGGCCACGGACTGCACCACATGCTCACGCAGGTGAACGAGCGCGACGTCTCCGGCATCAGCGGCGTTGAATGGGATGCCGTGGAACTCCCCAGCCAGTTCATGGAAAACTTCTGCTGGGAGTGGGAGGTGCTCGTACACATGACGGCGCACGTCGACACCGGCGAGCCGCTGCCGCGCGCACTGTTCGACAAGATGATCGCTGCCAAGAACTTCCAGAGCGGGCTGCAGACGCTGCGCCAGATCGAGTTCTCGCTGTTCGACATGCTGCTGCATACCGAGCACGACGCCACTACCGCCCAGCCGGGCGACGTGATGGCCCTGCTCGGCAAGGTGCGTGCCGAGGTCGCAGTGATGCCATCGCCGCCCTTCAGCCGCACGCCCAACACCTTCAGCCACATCTTCTCGGGTGGCTATGCGGCCGGCTACTACAGCTACAAGTGGGCCGAGGTGCTGAGCGCCGACGCCTATGCGGCCTTCGAAGAAACCGCTGGCACCAATGGGCAACCGAGCATCGAGACCGGCCGACGCTACCGCGAAGCCATCCTCGAGGCCGGCGGCAGCCGCACCGCGATGGAGTCCTTCAAGGCCTTCCGCGGCCGCGAACCCCAGCTCGATGCGCTGCTGCGCCACCAGGGGATGACGGCGGCCCAGCCGGCCTGATCTGGTCCCTCTGCCTCCTGCCCGCCCGGCCTGAGATACTCCGCCACGTCGGATCACGAAAGCCAAAGCCACCCATGAAGCTTCATCCACGTCTCGCGGGCTCCGCTCTCCTGCTGCTGCTTGCCACCGGTGCTGCACTGGCGCAGCCCGTCTATCGCCATGTCGACAAGAACGGCAAGGTCACCTTCTCCGATCAGCCGCCGGCAGCCGATGCACAGGCCGCGGCGCCGCGCGGCAGCGGCGCGGGGGGTGCCGGGCCGGCCCTTCCCTACGAACTGCGGCAGGTCGCACAGCGCTACCCGGTCACGATCTACACCGGCGAGGAATGCAGTCCCTGTGCAGCCGGCCGCTCATTGCTCGTGACGCGCGGCATTCCTTTCGAGGAACGCACCGTCAAGGCCAACGAGGACGTCGAAGCGCTGCAGCGCCTGAGCGGCCAGGCCTCCCTACCGCTGCTTACCATCGGCTCGCAGCAACTCAAGGGCTTTTCGGATGCCCAGTGGTCGCAATACCTCGACGCGGCGGGCTACCCCAAGAGCGTCCAGCTACCTGCGGGCTACCGCAATCCGCCGGCTCAGCCGCTGGTCGCCGTGCAGGCGGCGCCCGCTGCGTCCGCGACGCCTGTTGCCGCACCCGCGCCGGCGCCAGCGCCTGCGCCGGCCGCCCCGAGCGGGCCGACGCCGAGCAACCCGGCAGGCATCAAGTTCTGATTTCCGGCTGCTGCGCTCAGTCGAAGCGCAGCGTCTGCACGCCGGACGCCGTGCCCAGGAGGCAGACATTGGCGCGCTGGTGCGCGAAGACGCCGACGGTCACCACCCCGGGCCATTGATTCACTTCCGACTCGAAACCCAGCGGGTCGGTGATCCGCAGGCCCGTTACATCGACGATGTGCTGCCCGTTGTCGGTAACGAGGGCCACGCCGTCCCTCTCGCGCACCCGGGCCACGCCGCCGAGGCGGGCGAACTGGCGGATCACGCGCCGCGCCGCCATCGGGATCACCTCTACGGGCAGCGGGAAGGCGCCAAGGGTGTTCACGCGCTTGGAGGCGTCGGCGATGCAGATGAAACGCCGGGACTGCGCCGCGACGATCTTCTCGCGCGTCAGCGCCGCGCCGCCGCCCTTGATCATGTAGCCGCGTCCGTCGATCTCGTCGGCGCCATCGATGTACACGGCGAGCTCCTCGACCTCGTTGCAGTCGAACACCGGGATGCCCAGCGCCAGGAGGCGTTCAGTCGATGCCGCCGAGCTCGACACCGCACCACGGATGTCGTCCTTGATCGTGGCCAGCGCCTCGATGAACTTGTTGACCGTCGAGCCGGTGCCGACGCCGACGATGTCTCCTCTCCCCACGTGGGCGAGTGCGGCGCGGCCGACCTGCGCCTTCTGCTCATCCTGGGACGGCGCCGGAGCGGAAGCGGGGGAATTCATCGGGGACAATCCTTGGGCTGACGAAGCCTGCAATTATCCGATGTCCCTGCCGCTGCCCTCCTCGCTTTACACGCTAGCCCGACCTTTCCTCTTCGGTTTCGACCCTGAGCACGCCCACGAGCTGACACTCGATGCGCTGGCGCGCACGCAGCACACGCCGCTTGCCTGTGCCTATGCCGCGCGCCGGGTCGACGACCGGCTGACGCTGGCCGGCCTGCGTTTTCCGAACCGAATCGGGCTGGCTGCCGGACTGGACAAGAACGCCCGCTGCATCGACGCCTTCGCCGCCATGGGCTTCGGCTTTGTCGAGGTCGGCACCGTCACGCCGAAGGCGCAGCCGGGAAATCCCAAGCCCCGCATGTTCAGGCTACCGCAGCGCGACGCCCTCATCAACAGGCTGGGCTTCAACAATGAAGGCCTGGACGCCTTCGTCGCCAACGTGCAGCGCGCGCGGTTTCGGCGCAAGGAGGGCAAGGCGCCGATGTTGCTCGGACTCAACATCGGCAAGAACGCCGCAACGCCGATCGAGCGGGCGGTGGACGACTACCTGGTCTGCCTGGACGGCGTGTACCCGCATGCCGATTACGTGACGATCAACATCTCCAGCCCCAACACGGCCAACCTGCGCTCGCTGCAGAGCGACGAGGCGCTCGATGCGCTGCTCGGCGCCGTGGCCGAAAAGCGAGAGGCGCTGGCGCAGCGCCACGGCAAGCGGGTGCCGCTGTTCGTGAAGATCGCGCCCGATCTGGAAGAGGCGCAGGTCCAGGTGATTGCCGCCACGCTGCGCCGCCACGGCATGGATGGCGTGATTGCCACCAACACCACGCTGGCACGCGAGGCCGTCGCCGGCCTGCCGCATGCGAACGAGGCCGGCGGCCTTTCGGGCGCGCCAGTGCGGCAGGCGAGCAACCGGGTGATCGCCCAGTTGCGATCGGCCCTGGGCGCCGATTTTCCGATCATCGGGGTCGGGGGGGTGCTCAGCGGGGCCGATGCCGAGGCCAAGATTGCGGCCGGCGCCGACCTCGTGCAGATCTACACCGGCTTGATCTACAAGGGGCCTGCGCTAGTGCGCGAGGCCGCCGAGGCACTGCGCCGGCGCAGCCGCTGAGCGGCAGCGCTCAGCGCATCCGCCATAGCACAGGAACGATCACCGCCGCCCAGCGCAGCAGGCGGCGCGGGCCGATCACCACGGCAGCGGCAG
>NZ_LMTS01000004.1:77963-105481 GCF_001541225.1 Variovorax sp. WDL1
GTGCTCGCGCGCAATCCGCAGCGCGGCAGCGCTGGCAGACTCGTCGGCAGGCGGCGCCTCGGTGGCCTTCGGTGCTGCGCCCTCGAGGGTTGCGATTCGCTCGCGCTGGCGCGCGATGCGTGCCAGCAGTTCCTCGCGGGTGAGAGGGTGCGGCTCGCGCGCAGGCTTCTCGTCTTCATCGCCCACATTGAAATGCGCCTGCACCCATTCCCAGTCGCGTTCGAATTCGCGGCGCGCGGGTTCGAAAGCGGTCGATGCTCGCCGCAGCGTGTTCATCAGCGCCACGGCGGCCAGCAGCCACAACGCGATCCATACCCCCGCCACCGCCCAGGCAGCGGGGACACGATTCGGCGTGTCCCAGAAATGCACCACGACCGCGACCGACAGCAGCGCCACCGCCACGGTCGTGAGCCCGATCACCGCGACCACCAGGGCCAGCACCAGCCGCAGTCGCTGGCGCTCCTCGTCCCATGCCAGCTTCAGCAGCTTTGCACGGTCCTCGGCCGCCAGGGCACCCTCGCCGGCGGCGATGCGCAGCCGGCGCAAACGCCTGTCAAGTCCGAACAGGGACAGCAGTCTCATGCGAGCCCCCCGCACGCACAGGACCGCGCGCGCTCAGCGGCGGCCAAGCAGCAGGCCCACCAGCACGCCCACCGCCAGGGCGGCGCCGGCGATCTGCCAGGGTTCGTCATGCGCGTAGGCATTGGCCGTGCTGGCCGCCTCGCGCGCCTTCTTGGCCGCAAGCTTGCTCTTCTCGGCGGCGAGTTCACGCGCGATCGCCAGCTTGCTGTCGATGCGCTGGCGCAGCGCCTTGATGTGCGGCAAGGTGTCGAGTTCCTTGCTGGAGAGCACGCCGCGGACGTCGCTGGCAATGTCTTCCGCCACGGCATTCGCTGCCGCGTCGAGGTTGGAGGATGCAGTCATTGAAATCTTCCCTCTGTGATTCCCGCCGGCACCGCGCCGGCGACTTCACGCCGGACGGTGGCGTGGCATCCCCATGGTACATGCCCGCACGGGCCTAGGGCAGCAAAGCCGCCACATGGTGTCCGATCGAGAGGCTGCTGGTGAGCCCTGGCGACTCGATGCCGAAGAGGTTGACCAATCCCGCGACGCCGTGCGCCGCAGGGCCTTCGATCAGGAAATCGCGGGCTGGCTCCCCCGGGCCGGAGATCTTCGGCCGGATGCCGGCATAGCCCGGGACGAGCGCTCCATCGGCCAGGGCCGGCCAGTACTTGCGCACCTCGGCATAGACGCCCTCGCCACGCCGGGGGTCGACCACCAGATCGCCAGGCGAGTCGACCCACTCGACATCAGGGCCGAACTTGGCCTGCCCGCCAAGGTCGAGTGTCAGATGCACGCCAAGCCCGGCCGCTTCGGGCACGGGGTAGATCAGGCGGCTGAAGGGTGCGCGACCGGTCAGCGTGAAGTAATTGCCCTTGGCGAAATGGGCAGCCGGGACTGTGCTCGCGGGCAGCCCCTCGAAGCGCCGCGCGAGCGCCGGTGCACCCAGGCCGGCAGCATTGACGACGCTGCGGCAGCGCAGCTCGGTGCCATCCTCCGCGATGAGGATGATGGCGCCCTCGCCGCACTGGGCGCGCGCCACCGGCGACTTGAGCGCCAACATGCCGCCAGCGCCCTCCAGATCGCCTTGCAAGCTCAGCATCAACGCATGGCTGTCGACGATACCCGTGCTCGGCGAATGCAGCGCGGCGACACACTCCAGTTGTGGCTCCATCGCACGCGCCTGTTCGCGCGTCAGCATGACCAGGTCGTGAACGCCATTGGCGGCGGCCTGTGCGGCGAACAGTCTCAGCGCCGGGACCTGGGCCGGCAAGGTAGCCACGATCAACTTGCCGCAGCGCCGATGCGGCAGCTCCCGCTGGCCCAGGTACTCGTAGAGCATTTGCTTGCCCTCGACGCACAGTCGCGCCTTGAGCGAGCCCTCGGGATAGTAGATGCCGGCGTGGATCACCTCGCTGTTGCGTGAACTCGTGCCGGTGCCGATGGCGCCCTCGGCTTCCAGCACGATGACCTCACGGCCCGCGAGGGCGAGTGCGCGGGCGACCGCCAAGCCCACCACACCGGCGCCAATGACAGCGCAATCGAATTCGTCCATGCCGCGAGCTTAGCCGGGCTCCGGCATCACTTCGGCTGGGTCGAAAAGGGTTGCTCTGGGTCAGTTGGCTCGGGCGGTGTGCCGGGGCCCTCGTCGGGCTCTACAGGCAACTCCGGTACGTCGGGCGGATCCGAGGTAATGGGCGGCGGAAGATCGGGGCTGGTGGCCATGGACTTTCTCCTTACAGCGCCGTTCTACGAAGACTTGGGGCCCGATGCAAGCGGCGCGGAGCCGCAGTATGCGTCGGTACCCGCCGACAAGCCTGCAGAAAAGAAGAAGGAAAAGGAAGTTGGTGGGCGGTGGAGGCTTCGAACCTCCGACCCCAGCAGTGTGAATGCTGTGCTCTACCCCTGAGCTAACCGCCCCTCCCGATACGACGACGTGCGCATCGCACCGGGTGGAATCTTTCAGCGCCGGTTGGCGCGAAGCCTGCGATTATGCCATAGCATTTTCGGCCGCTTGCCGAAAAATCGTGCGGCCGTTGCTGGCCTTGTCGAGCTGCAGCAGGAGCTCCTCATGCGCCGCAAGCTCGTGATCGGCAGCCGTCAACACTGGCAGGATGAAGCTGCGCAGATCGACCACCACGACCGCGCCCTGCACCGGCTCGTTGGCCGCGACGTCGATGAGCAGCGCGTCCTGGCCACGCGTCAGGTTGATGTAGACGTCGGCCAGCAGCTGCGCATCCAGCTTGGCGCCGTGGAAGGTCCGGTTCGAGCGATCGACGCCGAAGCGGTCGCACAGCGCGTCAAGCGAATTGCGTTTGCCGGGGTAGACCGCCTTCGCCAGGGCCAGCGTGTCGGTCACGTCGCCGACGAAGCTGCGCAGCGGCTGCAGCCCGGCGAGTTCGAACTCCTTGTTGAGGAAGCCGACGTCGAAGGCCGCGTTGTGGATGATCAGCTCGGCATCGCGCAGGTACTCGACGATGTCGTTCGCCAGCGTCGCGAACTTGGGCTTGTCCCGCAGGAAGTCGGTCGTCAGCCCGTGCACCTTGAGCGCATCCTCATGGCTCTCCCGCTCCGGATTGAAGTAGATGTGCAGGTCGTTGCCGGTGAGCTTGCGGTTGAACAGCTCCACGCACCCCAGTTCGATGATGCGGTCGCCGTTCTCGGCCGAAAGGCCCGTGGTTTCGGTATCGAGAACGATTTGGCGCGTCATCAGTGGTTTTCTTTGGCGTGATTGATCGAGTACTTGGGAATCTCGACCGTCAGGTCGGTCTGGGCAAGTATCGCCTGGCAGCTGAGCCGCGATTGCGGCTCCAGACCCCAGGCGCGATCGAGCAGGTCTTCCTCGCCCTCCTCTGATTCGTTGAGCGATTCGAAGCCCTTGCGCACGATCACATGGCAGGTGGTACAGGCGCAGCTCATCTCGCAGGCGTGCTCGATGTCGATGTGATTCTCGAGCAGCGCCTCGCAGATCGAGGTGCCGGCAGGCGCGTTGATCTCGGCGCCCTCGGGGCAGTACTCGGCGTGGGGGAGGATCTTGATCGTGGGCATTGGGGCTTCTAGAGGGATTCGATCTGCCGGCCCGCGAGCGCGCGCGCAATGCCTGCATTCATGCGCGCCGCGGCGAAGGCTTCGGTGCCGTCGGCCAGGGCCTGGGTCGCGGCTTCAATGACAGCTGCATCGCCAGCAGAGCGCGCAGCCCGCAATGCGTTCATCAGCGCCTCGATGGCCTGGCGGCTCTCGACATCGAGCAAGTCTGCGTCGGCATCGAGTGCGCTCTGCGTGGCCAGCAGCATACGGTCGGCGTCCACGCGCGCCTCGACCAGCGCGCGCGCCTGCATGTCCTGCTGCGCGGTGGAGAAGCTGTCCTGCAGCATCGTTGCGATCTGGTCGTCGGACAGGCCATAGGAAGGCTTGACCGCCACGCTCGCCTCCACGCCGCTGCCCAGCTCCTTGGCACTGACGCTGAGCAGGCCATCGGCATCGACAGTGAAGGTGACGCGGATGCGCGCGGCCCCTGCGGTCATCGGCGGGATGCCGCGCAGCTCGAAGCGCGCGAGGCTGCGGCAGTCGGCGACGAGATCGCGCTCGCCCTGCACGACGTGCAGCGCCAGCGCGGTCTGACCGTCCTGGTAGGTCGTGAAGTCCTGGGCCATCGCGGTCGGGATGGTCTGGTTGCGTGGGACGATGCGCTCGACCAGTCCGCCCATGGTCTCGATGCCGAGCGACAGCGGAATCACGTCGAGCAGCAGCAGATCGTCCGTGCCGCCATTGCCCGCCAGCTGGTTCGCCTGGATCGCAGCGCCCAGCGCGACGACCTCGTCGGGGTTCAGGTTGGTCAGCGGCTCGCGGCCGAAGAACTCGGCCACGGCGCGCCTGATCTGCGGCATGCGGGTCGCCCCGCCGACCAGCACGATGCCCTGCAGGTCGGCCGGTTGAAGACGGGCATCGCGCAGCGCCTTGCGCACCGCGGCGATGGTGCGTGCGGTCAGGCCTGCGGTCGCGGCTTCGAATTGCACGCGCGAGACCTCTCGCTGTAGCCCGCCACCAGCCAGCGCGGCCGAGAAGGTGGCCCTGTCCGCGGCAGACAGCGCTTCCTTCGTGGCGCGCGCCGCAACGAGCAGCGCGGCCTTGTCCGCATCGCCTCGAACCTCGAACCCGGTCTGCGCCAGCGCGAAATCCGCCAGCGCGTGGTCGTAGTCGTCCCCTCCGAGCGCCGAGTCGCCGCCGGTGGCAATGACCTCGAAGACGCCTTGGGTCAGGCGCAGGATCGAGATGTCGAAAGTGCCGCCACCGAGGTCGTAGACCGCATAGACGCCCTCGCTCTCGTTGTCGAGGCCGTAGGCAATCGCTGCCGCGGTCGGCTCGCTGATCAGGCGCAGCAGGTTGATGCCGGCGAGTTGGGCCGCGTCCTTGGTCGCTTGGCGCTGGCCTTCATCGAAGTAGGCGGGTACCGTGATCACGGCGCCGTAGAGCTCGTCGTCGAAGGTGTCCTCCGCGCGGTAGCGCAGGGTCGCCAGGATCTCGGCGCTTACCTCGACCGGCGACTTTGAACCGGCCGCCGTCTGCACCTGGACCATGCCTGCATCGCCGGCCAGCCGGTACGCCATGGCCTCACGGTTGGCGACGTCCTGCACACCGCGACCCATCAGGCGCTTCACCGAGGTGATGACATTGGACGGATCGGTCGCGCGCGCGGCCAGCGCCTCGAAGCCGATCTGCCTGCGGTCCTTGTCGAGGTAACGCACGGCGGAAGGGAGGAGTACGCGTCCCTCGGCATCCGGCAGGCACTCGGCCACACCGTTGCGCACGGCAGCCACCAGCGAGTGGGTGGTCCCCAGGTCGATGCCCACCGCGATGCGCCGCTGGTGCGGATCGGGCGCTTGGCCAGGTTCTGAAATCTGCAGCAATGCCATGGCGCTATTGTCCCCACGCTTCGGACTTGGCTTCGATGTCCTCGGCAAAGCGCTCGATGAACATGAGGGCTCTCACCTGCTTCGCGGCCTCGGCATGGTCGCCCTTTTCGTCGATCAGCCAGTCCAGCGAGGAGAGAGCGCGTGCACGTGCGGCATCGACCTCCGCGCGCAGCTTGTCGAACGCAGCGGCATCCCGCGCCTCGTCGAGCTCCTCGCGCCATTCCATTTGCTGCATCAGGAAATCGGCCGGCATTGCGGTGTTCTTCTCGGCATCTATCGGATGGCCGTTCAGCGCGCACAGGTAGCTCGCCCTCTTGATCGGATCCTTCAGCCGCTGGTAGGCCTCGTTGATGCGCACCGACCACTGCATGGCCACGCGCTGCGCCGCGGGGCCCTGGGCTGCGAAGCGGTCGGGGTGTGCTTCGCGCTGCAGTTCCTTCCAGCGGGCGTCGAGCACGGCGCGGTCCTGCGCAAAGTTCGCCGGCGTGGCGAAGAGTTCGAAATCGGTGTCGTTCAGGTTCATGGCGTCAAAAAGCCGCCAGCCCATGACCGGGTGGTGGCGGCTTGGACGGGAAGCCGTTGGAAAGTCAGATACGGAAGCTCTCGCCGCAACCGCAGCGGTCGCGCTCGTTCGGGTTGTTGAACTTGAAACCCTCGTTCAGTCCCTCGCGAACGAAGTCGAGCTGCGTACCGTCGATATAGGCGAGGCTCTTGGGGTCGACCAGCACCTTCACGCCATGGTCCTCGAAGACCACGTCTTCAGGCGCCAGCTCGTCCACGTACTCGAGCCTGTAGGCCAGCCCCGAGCAGCCCGTGGTCTTGACGCCCAGCCGTACGCCCACCCCCTTGCCTCGCTTTCCGAGGTAGCGGGTGACGTGGCGGGCGGCAGCTTCGGTCAGGGTTACCGCCATGTCAGGCCTCCCGCCGAGCCGCCCCTAGGGGGGCGAGCTCCGCCTCGGAGGGCGGCGAATACACGAAGTGAAGAGCGCGGCAGTCCATATCAGTGAGCGGCTTCCGTCGCCGTGACGGCAGCGCCGCGCTTGGCCTTGTAGTCGTTGACGGCGGCCTTTATGGCGTCTTCCGCCAGGATCGAGCAATGGATCTTGACAGGGGGCAGCGCCAGCTCCTCGGCGATCTGCGCGTTCTTGAGCGCGGCCGCCTCTTCGAGCGTCTTGCCCTTGACCCACTCGGTCACCAGCGAGGAGGATGCGATCGCCGAGCCGCAGCCGTAGGTCTTGAAGCGCGCGTCTTCGATGACGCCCGTCTTTGCGTTGACCTTGATCTGCAGCTTCATGACGTCGCCGCACGCCGGCGCACCGACCATGCCCGTGCCCACCGAATCGTCGCCCTTTTCAAAGGACCCGACGTTGCGGGGATTTTCATAGTGATCAATGACCTTGGATGAATATGCCATGGGGTACCTCTCAATCTTTGTTCAATGTGCCGACCACTGGATCGTGCTGATGTCGATGCCATCCTGGAACATCTCCCACAGCGGGCTCAGTTCACGGAGCTTGGCGACGTTGTGCTTGATGGTCGAGACCGCGTAGTCGATCTCTTCTTCCGTGGTGAAGCGACCGATGGTCATGCGCAGGCTGCTGTGTGCAAGCTCGTCGCTGCGCCCGAGCGCGCGCAACACATAGCTGGGCTCCAGGCTGGCCGAGGTGCAGGCCGAGCCGCTCGACACCGCGAGGCCCTTGATGCCCATGATCAGCGACTCGCCCTCGACATAGTTGAAGCTCATGTTGAGGTTGTGCGGGACGCGGCGCTCGAGGTCGCCGTTGATGAAGACCTGGTCGACGTCCTTCAGGCCGTCGAGCAGGCGCTGCTGCAGTGCGCGCGCCTTGGCGATGTCCTGCTTCATCTCGAGCTTGGCGATGCGGAAGGCCTCGCCCATCCCGACTATCTGATGGGTGGGCAGTGTGCCCGAGCGCATGCCACGCTCGTGGCCGCCGCCGTGCATCTGGGCTTCCAGCCGAACGCGCGGCTTGCGGCGCACGTACAGGGCACCGATGCCCTTGGGACCGTAGGTCTTGTGCGAAGCCAGGCTCATGAGGTCGATTGGGAGTATCTTGACGTCGATCTCGACCTTGCCAGTTGCCTGCGCCGCATCGACGTGGAAGATCACGCCCTTCTCGCGGCAGATGGTGCCCAGTGCCACGACGTCCTGGATGACGCCGATCTCGTTATTCACGAACATCACGCTCGCAAGAATGGTGTCGGGGCGGATCGCGGTCTTAAAGGCGTCCAGGTCGAGCAGTCCGTTTTCCTGCACGTCCATGTAGGTCACCTCGAAGCCCTGACGCTCGAGCTCGCGCATGGTGTCGAGCACCGCCTTGTGCTCGGTCTTGACCGTGATCAGGTGCTTGCCCTTGCCCTTGTAGAAATGGGCTGCGCCCTTGAGCGCCAGGTTGTTCGACTCGGTGGCGCCCGAAGTCCAGACAATCTCGCGCGGATCGGCGCCGATCAGGTCGGCCACCTCGGTGCGCGCCTTCTCCACTGCCTCTTCCGCTTCCCAGCCCCAGGCGTGGCTGCGTGATGCCGGATTGCCGAAGTGCTCGCGCAGCCAGGGGATCATCGCGTCGACCACGCGCGGGTCGACCGGCGTCGTGGCACCGTAGTCGAGATAGATCGGGAAATGGGGCGTGACATCCATGGCTGGCTCGGGCTGGCGTGGGGTTGACGTTCTCTGGGATTTCTTCGATGCGGCGCCGTGTGGCGCCGCCGGATCAGGACTTGGCGAAGGCATTGCCGAGGGCGAACACCGAATTGGGCGCATTGACCCGGATCGGCTTCACCACAGGCTGGCTCGAGATCGCCCGCTTGACGGCCGGCTTGTTCTCGATCTGCACGCCCTTTGCGATCTGGTCGTCTACCAACTTTTGCAGGGTCACGGAATCCAGGAATTCGACCATGCGCTGGTTCAGGGATGCCCAGAGTTCGTGGGTCATGCAACGGCCGGCCTCGCCCAGGCAGTTTTCCTTGCCGCCACATTGCGTAGCGTCGATGGGCTCATCGACGGAAACGATGATGTCGGCCACGGTGATTTCCGATGCCTTGCGACCCAGTGAATAACCGCCGCCGGGGCCACGGGTCGATTCGACCAGTTCGTGCCGGCGAAGCTTGCCGAAGAGCTGCTCCAGGTACGACAGCGAGATCTGCTGCCGCTGGCTGATTGCGGCCAGAGTGACCGGACCGGTGTTCTGGCGCAATGCCAGGTCGATCATGGCTGTGACCGCAAAACGGCCTTTGGTTGTGAGACGCATCGCAAGCTCCTATGAGTGCTTACCGTTGAAAAGACACCTCGGCGTTGTGGGCTTTGGTGACGCCGTCTCCGCCCTTCCCGGCCCCGCTTCCGCTGGTGATCCCATCGGTAAGAGCCGGTCCTTCATCGCGAAGTTCTTTTTGCCTGACTATTTCGCTCAAGTATAACAGAAGGCCCTCCGGTCTGCTCGGGTAAACCCGATTGCAGGCCGACAGGGCCTCTGGCGGTGCGCTGTTGCGGGCACTCAGAGCGCAATGTTGTCCTTGCCGGGGGCGCCGAAGGCCTGCTCCCGCAGCTGTGCCAATTGATCGCGCACCCGCGCCGCCTTCTCGAACTCGAGGTTGCGCGCATGTTCGAGCATCAGCTTTTCCAGCCGCTTGATCTCCCGGGCCATGTCCTTCTCCGACATGTCCTCGACCAAGGCCCGCTCGAGCTCGCGCTTGGCGGCTTCCTTGCCGGCCTTCTCGCTGTACACACCGTCGATCAGGTCCCGCACCTGCTTGACGATACTGCGCGGCGTGATGCCGTGGGCTTGGTTGTAGGCGATCTGCCGCGCCCGGCGCCGCTCGGTCTCCCCGATGGCCTTTTTCATCGACTCGGTCATGCGGTCGGCATACAGGATGGCCTTGCCGTTCATGTTGCGGGCAGCCCGGCCGATGGTCTGGATCAGCGAGCGCTCGGCGCGCAGGAAGCCTTCCTTGTCGGCATCGAGGATGGCGACCAGCGAAACCTCGGGAATGTCCAGGCCTTCGCGCAGCAGGTTGATGCCGACCAGGACGTCGAAGGTGCCGAGCCGAAGATCGCGCAGGATCTCCACCCGCTCGACCGTATCGATATCGCTGTGCAGGTAGCGCACCTTGACGCCGTTGTCGCCGAGGTAGTCGGTCAGTTGCTCGGCCATGCGCTTGGTCAGCGTGGTGATCAACACGCGCTCGTTCTTGTCGACGCGCAGCCGGATCTCCTGCAACACGTCGTCCACCTGGTGGGTGGCGGGGCGGACCTCGACCTCCGGGTCGATCAAACCGGTCGGCCGCACCAACTGCTCGACCACGTTGCCGGCATGGTCCATCTCGTACTGCGCCGGCGTGGCGGACACGAAGATGCACTGCCGCATGCGGGTCTCGAACTCGTCGAACTTGAGCGGACGGTTGTCCAGCGCCGAGGGCAGGCGAAAGCCATACTCGACCAGCGTGGTCTTGCGGGCCCGGTCGCCGTTGTACATGCCGCCCAGCTGGCCGATCATCTGGTGACTCTCGTCGAGGAACATGAGCGCGTCCTTCGGCAGGTAGTCGGTCAGCGTGGCTGGCGGCTGGCCCGGTGCGGCTCCCGAGAGATGGCGCGTGTAGTTCTCGATGCCCTTGCAGTGGCCGATCTCGGCCAGCATCTCCAGGTCGAACCGCGTGCGCTGCTCGAGCCGCTGGGCCTCGACCAGCTTGCCCGCGCCCACCAGTTCCTTTAGCCGCTGGTCGAGCTCGATCTTGATCGTTTCGACAGCAGTCAGCACCTTGTCGCGCGGGGTCACGTAATGACTGGACGGATAGACGGTGAAGCGCGGGATCTTCTGCCGGATGCGCCCGGTCAGCGGATCGAAGAGCTGCAGCGTCTCGATCTCATCGTCGAACAGCTCGATGCGGATTGCCAACTCGCTGTGCTCCGCCGGGAACACGTCGATGGTGTCGCCGCGCACCCGGAAGGTACCGCGCGCAAAGTCCTGCTCGTTGCGCGTGTACTGCATGCGGATCAATCGCGAGATCACGTCGCGCTGGCCGATCTTGTCCCCCGTGCGCATGATGAAACGCATCTGGGTGTAGTCCTCGGGCGTACCGATGCCGTAGATCGCGCTCACAGTAGCGACGATCACGGTGTCTCGGCGCTCCAGAACGCTCTTGGTGGCCGACAGGCGCATCTGCTCGATGTGCTCGTTGATCGAACTGTCCTTCTCGATGAACAGGTCGCGTTGCGGCACGTAGGCCTCGGGCTGGTAGTAATCGTAGTAGCTCACGAAGTACTCGACGGCGTTCTTCGGGAAGAACTCGCGAAACTCGCTGTAGAGCTGCGCCGCCAGCGTCTTGTTGGGCGCGAACACGATCGCCGGGCGGCCGAGCCGGGCGATCACGTTGGCCATGGTGAAGGTCTTGCCCGAGCCGGTCACGCCCAGCAGGGTCTGGTAGACCTCGCCGTCGCGCACGCCCTCGACCAGGCCCTTGATCGCGCCGGGCTGATCGCCCGCCGGCGGATAGGGCTGGTAGAGCTCGAAGGGCGAGTCCGGGAAGCGGATGAATTCGCCCGGCTTGACGGGGCCGACGGGCTCGGCTTCGGGCCGATCCGGAATGACTTCGGTGATTTCAGGCATGGCGTCCAGGGGAGGTGCGGCTCGGCCGGTAAAATTCAAGCGAACTCGTGAGGCTAACCGACCCGCGAGCCATGGCGCAAACCCGGATGCAACGGGCGCGAATCGCATCACCAAAGGACTTTCTTCCATGTCAATGTTCACCGCCGTCGAAATGGCGCCGCGCGACCCGATCCTGGGCCTCAACGAGCAATTCGCCGCCGACAGCAATCCCAACAAGGTCAACCTCGGTGTCGGCGTCTATTACGACGACAACGGCAAGCTCCCCCTGCTTCGCTGTGTGCAGGCGGTCGAGCAGGACATGATCAAGGCACCCAAGGCGCGCGGCTACCTGCCCATCGACGGCATTGCCGCCTACGACGAGGCGGTGAAGGGTTTGGTCTTCGGCCCCGACAGCGAACCCGTGAAGGCCGGCCGCGTTGCCACTATCCAGGGCATCGGCGGCACAGGCGGCCTGAAAGTTGGCGCCGATTTCCTCAAGAAGCTCAACCCCAAGGCGAAGGTGCTGATCAGCAACCCGAGCTGGGAAAACCACCGCGCCCTCTTCACCAACGCCGGCTTCGTCGTCGAGGAATACCCGTATTACGACGCCGCCAAGCGCGGCATCGACTTCGACGGCATGCTGGGCGCGCTGAACGCCGCGCCGGCCGGAACCATCGTCGTGCTGCACGCCTGCTGCCACAACCCGACGGGCTACGACATCCGCGCCGACCAGTGGGATCAGGTGGTTGCCGCCGTCCAGGAGAAGAAGCTGGTCGCCTTTCTCGACATGGCTTACCAGGGTTTCGGCTACGGGATCCAGGAAGACGGCGCGGCAATCGGAAAGTTCGTCGCCGCCGGTCTGAACTTCCTCGTTTCGACCTCCTTCTCCAAGAGCTTCAGCCTGTACGGCGAGCGCGTGGGTGCCCTTTCCGTACTCTGCGAGAGCAAGGAAGAAGCGGGCCGCGTGCTGAGCCAACTCAAGATCGCGATTCGCACCAACTACAGCAACCCGCCCACGCACGGCGGCGCCGTGGTTGCAACCGTGCTGGGCACGCCCGAGCTGCGCACCCTTTGGGAAAAGGAGCTCGGCGAGATGCGCGACCGCATCAAGCTGATGCGCCACAAGCTGGTCGACGGCCTGGCGGCCGCCGGCGTGAAGCAGGACATGCACTTCATCACGGACCAGATCGGCATGTTCAGCTATTCGGGCCTCAGCAAGGACCAGATGGTGCGCCTGCGCCAGGAGTTCGGCGTATACGGCACCGACACCGGCCGCATGTGCGTGGCCGCCCTCAACAGCAAGAACATCGACTACGTCTGCCAGAGCATCGCGAAGGTGCTATGAGATTCCTTGGGTGCGCAATTGCGGTCCACTCCTGCGCACTCCTGCCCAGCACCCTCTAACACGTCCGGGGACGCAACTGCTATATTGCATTGCAACATCTGTTGTCAATTCCCATGCTCTACCACCTCTACGAAGCGCAACGCTCCCTCATGGAGCCTTTTGCCGATTTCGCGCAAGCTGCTTCCAAGCTCTACGCCCAAAGCGGCGTTTTCGGCCAGACGCCCCTGGCGCAGCGCATGGCAGCCGGGTACGACCTGCTCTATCGACTGGGCAAGGACTACGAGAAACCGGAATTCGGCATCAAGACGGTAAATGTGGACGACGACGACGTTGTTATTCAGGAAGTCGTCGAAATCGAGAAGCCTTTCTGCCAGTTGCGCCGCTTCAAGCGCTTCACCGACGATCCCAAGACCCTGCAGACCCTCAAGGGGCAGCCCGTCGTGCTGATCGTGGCGCCATTGTCCGGCCACTACGCCACGCTGCTGCGAGACACGGTGCGCACGATGCTTCAGGACCACAAGGTCTACATCACCGATTGGGTCAATGCCCGCCTCGTGCCGCTGTCCGAGGGCGAGTTCCATCTGGACGACTACATCAACTACATCGAGGAATTCATCCGCCACTTGCAGGCCGAGTACGGCAACTGCCACGTGATCAGCGTGTGCCAGCCCACCGTGCCGGTGCTGGCGGCGGTTTCGCTGATAGCCAGCCGCGGCGACAAGGTGCCGCTGTCCCTGACCATGATGGGCGGCCCCATCGATGCGCGGAAATCGCCGACGGCGGTCAACAACCTGGCGATGAACAAGAGCTACGAGTGGTTCGAGAACAACGTGATCTACCGCGTGCCCGAGGGCTTCCCCGGTGTTGGGCGGCGGGTGTACCCCGGCTTCCTGCAGCACACGGGCTTCGTCGCGATGAATCCGGACCGTCACGCCAGCAGCCACTACGACTACTTCAAGGACCTGATCAAGGGCGATGACGCCAGCGCGGAGGCGCACCGCAAGTTCTACGACGAGTACAACGCCGTGCTCGACATGGATGCCGACTATTACCTGGACACCATCCGTACCGTGTTCCAGGACTTCGACCTTGTCAACGGCACGTGGGAGGTGAAGAGCCCCGATGGCACGCGAGAGCTCGTTCGTCCGCAGGACATTCATTCGACCGGTGTGCTCACGGTCGAAGGCGAGTTGGACGACATCTCGGGCGCCGGGCAGACGCGCGCCGCACACGACCTGTGCACCGGCGTCCCGCCGGAGCACCAACGGCACTACGAGGTCAAGGGCGCGGGCCACTACGGCATCTTCAGCGGGCGCCGCTGGCGCGACAAGGTCTACCCGGAGGTGAAAGCCTTCATCGCCGCCTACGACAAGCCGCAGAAGCGCGCCGGGCGGCCCAGGGTGTCCGCGGAAGACACGATCAAGGCCGCCGCCGCGGCCAAGAAACCCGCCGTCGCGCGCCGGTCCGCGCCGGCGCGCCGCGCGCGCGGCGCTGCGCGGTAGCGCGAGGATCCGCCAGTGAACGCGCTGGCCCGGCGCATCCTGGACGCGCTGCCGCAGACGCAGTGCACGCGCTGCGGCTATGCCGATTGCACGGGCTACGCCGAGGCGATTGCAGCCGACGAGGCCGGCATCCATCAATGCCCGCCGGGCGGCGCCGAAGGGGTGCTGCGCTTGTCGCGCCTGACCGGCCAGCCGGTTCGGCCGATCGACCCGCAGTTCGGCACCGAGGGCGCCCGCAAGATGGCCGTGATCGACGAGGCCTGGTGCATCGGTTGCACGCTGTGCCTCGATGCCTGCCCGACCGACGCGATCCTGGGCATCCACAAGCGCATGCATACCGTGATCGAAACCCACTGCACCGGCTGCGAGCTCTGCATCCCCGTCTGCCCGGTGGACTGCATCTCGCTCGAAGTGGCCACGCCGGGACGCAGCGGCTGGCAGGCTTGGTCGCAGGCGCAGGCTGACGAAGCGCGCAGCCGCTACGAGGCGCATCGCCGCCGCCACGGCAAGGGCGACGAGGCCTCCACGGTCGCGCCGCCCGAGGCCGCTGCGCCCGATCGCAAACGCGCGATCATCGAAGCGGCGCTGGCGCGCGCACGTGCCGCTGCCGCATCGCGCACCGACTCCAAGGCACGCCCGTGACGCTCGACACCCTGCTCCTCTACATGATCGCCTCCGTGGCGCTGGCAATCACGCCCGGCCCCACCATGCTGCTGGCGATGTCCAACGGCATCGCCGGCGGCATGCGCGCCGCGGTCTGGGGCATCGTGGGCGCATCGCTGGGGGCTGCCATCCTGATCGCCGTGGTGGCGCTGGGGCTGGGCTCGCTGCTCGCAGCCTCGGAGTGGCTGTTCAACGCCCTCCGCCTGGCCGGCGTCGCCTACCTGGTCTGGCTCGGCGTCAAGATGTGGCGCAGCCAGCCGATCGACATCCACGCGGCGCTCGCCGCATCGCCTGCCGATGTCCTGGGCAGCCGCACCGCTTTCCTGCGCAGCCTCACGGTGGCCCTGTCGAACCCGAAGACCCTGCTCTTCTTCGCCGCCTTCCTGCCGCAGTTCGTCGACACCGCTGGTTCGCAGGGGCCGCAATACGCGGTGCTCGGCGCCATCTTCATCGGCATCGACACGTGTGTCATGCTCGGGTACGCCGCCGCCGGCTCGCAGGCCGTACGCTGGCTCTCGCGGCGCAGCCTGCGCCTGCTCAATCGCGGCTGCGCGGCGGGCATGTGGCTGCTGGCCGCGACGCTGGCCGTCTGGCGCCGCCCAGGCGCCTGAAGCGTCAGCCCGCGGCCAGCGCCGCGAAGGCCGTCACGACTTCAGGTGGGGCCTGCACCAGCTCGATCAGCACCCCTTCGCCCGAGATCGGCGACTCCTCGTTGCCCTTGGGATGCAGGAAGCAGATGTCGAAGCCGGCAGCGCCCTTGCGGATGCCGCCCGGCGCGAAGCGCACCCCCTGAGCCGTGAGCCAGCCGACCGCGGCGGGCAGATCGTCGATCCACAGGCCCACGTGATTGAGCGGCGTGGCGTGCACAGCCGGCTTCTTGTCAGGATCCAGCGGCTGCATCAGGTCGACCTCGACCTTGAAGGGACCGCTGCCGATCGCGCAGATGTCCTCGTCGACGTTCTCGCGCTCGCTGCTGAAGCTGCCGGTGACTTCCAGTCCCAGCATCTCGATCCACAGCATCCGCAGCCGCATCTTGTCCGGCCCGCCGATCGCGATCTGCTGGATGCCCAGCACCTTGAAGGGGCGCTCTTGCGACGTGTTCATTCGAGGGCCTCCTTCACGCGAATTCCAGGATCACCTGATCCACCGCGAGCGACTCGCCCTTGGCGGCCGAGATGCTGCCGACCACGCCGTCCTGCGAGGCGAAGAGCACGTTCTCCATCTTCATCGCCTCGATCACCGCAAGCTTTTCGCCGGCTTGCACCTGCTGCCCCGGCTGCACGGAGATTTCGACCAGGAGCCCCGGCATCGGCGACATCAGGAACTTGCTGAGGTCCGGCGGTGCCTTGTAGGGCATGAGCTTGAGCAGCCTCGAGCCCCGCGGCGACAGCACCATCGCCTCGATCTGCTTGCCGTTGTGCGCGATGCGCAAGGCCAACGGGTTCTTGCCGACACCGCGCTCGACCTGTGCTGTGAAGCCCCGGCCGTTGACGCTGCCTTCGACCCGGATGCTGCCCAGCGCCGCCTGGCTTTCGATCTTGTAGCTGTTCGCGCCCACCATCACCGCGCTTGAGCCCGAGGTACCCTGGTAGTCGGTGACTGTCACGGGCTGATGCACATGCTCGCCCTTGGCATCGAGGACGACCACCACGAACTGCTCGCCCACCTTCACCCCATGGCCCTCCAGCTGGCCGCTGATGCGCGACGCCCGCGCGCGGTAGCGCCGATGCATGTAGGCCGCCAGCGCGACCAGGAAGTCCGGGTCGTCGTGCGGGACGTCCTCGGCACGGAAGCCCTTGCCGTAGTGCTCGGCGATGAAGCCGGTATTGAAGGCCCCGCTCACGAATTTCGGATGCGCCAGCAGCGCGGCCTGGAAGGGGATGTTGCTGCTGATGCCGCGGATCACGAAGCCATTGAGCGCCTCGCGCATCAGAGCGGTGGCGTGGGCGCGGTCGCGACCGTGGACGATCAGCTTGGCGATCATCGAGTCGTAGAACATCGGTATCTCGCCGCCATCGTAGACGCCGGTGTCGACGCGCACGCCGTACAAGTGCTCGGTGTCTGCGGAGAACATCGTCTCCTTCGGCGGCTGGAAGCGCACCAGGCGGCCGGTCGACGGCAGGAAGTTCCGGAACGGGTCCTCCGCGTTGATGCGGCACTCGATGGCCCAGCCCTCGCGTTTCACGTCCTTCTGCGCGAGCGGCAGCTTCTCGCCGGCGGCAACGCGGATCATCAGCTCGACCAGGTCCAGCCCCGTGATCGCTTCCGTCACCGGATGCTCCACCTGCAGCCGAGTGTTCATCTCCAGGAAGTAGAAGCTCTGGTCCTTGCCGACCACGAATTCCACCGTGCCTGCGCTCTGGTAGTTCACCGCCTTGGCGAGCGCCACCGCCTGCTCGCCCATGGCCTTGCGCGTGGCTTCGCTGATGAAGGGCGAGGGCGCCTCCTCGATCACCTTCTGGTGGCGGCGCTGGATCGAACATTCGCGCTCGTTCAGATAGATCACGTTGCCGTGCGCGTCGCCCAGCACCTGGATCTCGATGTGGCGCGGCTCCTCCACGAACTTCTCGATGAACACGCGGTCGTCACCGAAGCTGTTGCGCGCCTCGTTGCGGCAGGAGGTGAAGCCGTCGAAGGCGTCCTTGTCGTTGTAGGCCACGCGCAGGCCCTTGCCGCCACCGCCGGCCGAGGCCTTGATCATCACGGGGTAGCCCACATCACGGGCGATCTCGACCGCGCGCTCCGCCGTCTCGATCGCGTCGTTCCAGCCGGGAATGGTGTTGACCTTGGCCTCGTTCGCGAGCTTCTTGGAGGCAATCTTGTCGCCCATCGCGGCGATCGAGTAGTGCTTGGGGCCGATGAAGACGATGCCCTCCTCCTCGACCTTCTTCGCAAAGCCTTCGTTCTCGGACAGGAAGCCATAGCCGGGATGCACCGCCTCGGCGCCGGTCTTCTTGCACGCCGCGATGATGCGATCGGCCTGAAGATAGCTCTCGCGACTCGGCGAGGCGCCGATGTGGACGGCTTCGTCGGCCAGCTCGACGTGGCGTGCGTCCTTGTCGGCGTCCGAATAGACGGCAACGGTCAGGATGCCCATCTTTCTCGCGGTCTTGATGACCCGGCAGGCGATCTCGCCGCGGTTCGCAATCAGGATTTTCTTGAACATGTCGTGGTCTCCCGTTCTCAAAGCGGAATGTTCCCGTGCTTGCGCCACGGGTTGTCGAGCTTCTTCTCGCGCAGCATGACCAGGCTGCGGCAAATGCGCTTGCGCGTCTCGCTGGGCAGAATGACGTCGTCGATGTAGCCGCGCGTGCCGGCCACATAGGGATTGGCGAAGCGGGCCTTGTACTCGGCCTCGCGCGCGGCCAGCTTTTCGGGGTCGTTCTTGTCCTCGCGGAAGATGATCTCCACCGCCCCCTTCGCGCCCATCACGGCGATCTCCGCGCGCGGCCAGGCCAGGTTGACGTCGCCGCGCAGGTGCTTGGAGGACATCACGTCATAGGCGCCACCGTAGGCCTTGCGCGTGATGACGGTGATCTTCGGCACGGTGCACTCTGCATACGCGTAGAGCAGCTTGGCGCCATGCTTGATGATGCCGCCGTATTCCTGGCTGGTGCCCGGCATGAAGCCGGGCACGTCGACGAAGGTGACGACCGGGATGTTGAATGCATCGCAGAAGCGCACGAAGCGCGCCGCCTTGATCGAGGACTTGATATCCAGGCAACCCGCCAGCACCAGCGGCTGGTTGGCGACGATGCCCACGCTCTGCCCATCCATGCGTGCGAATCCGATCACGATGTTCTTCGCGTAGTCGGGCTGCAGCTCGAAGAACTCGCCGTCGTCGACCACCTTGGCAATCGCCTCCTTCATGTCGTAGGGCTTGTTCGGGTTGTCGGGCACCAGTGTGTCGAGCGACAGGTCGGCGCGATCGGCCGGGTCGCCGCTGGGCCGCACGGGCGGCTTTTCGCGGTTGTTGAGCGGCAGGTAGTTGTAGAGGCGGCGCAGCATCATCAGCGCCTCCACGTCGTTCGCGAAGGCCATGTCGGCCACGCCGCTCTTGGTGGTGTGCGTGGTGGCACCGCCCAGTTCCTCGGCCGTGACGTCCTCGTGCGTCACCGTCTTCACCACCTCCGGGCCGGTGACGAACATGTAGGAGCTGTCGCGCACCATGAAGATGAAATCGGTCATGGCCGGCGAATAGACGGCGCCGCCGGCGCAGGGCCCCATGATCATGCTGATCTGCGGCACCACGCCGGAGGCCATCACGTTGCGCTGGAACACCTCGGCGTAACCGCCGAGCGAGGCCACGCCTTCCTGGATGCGTGCGCCGCCAGAGTCGTTGAGGCCGATGACGGGCGCGCCCACCTTCATTGCCTGGTCCATGACCTTGCAGATCTTCTCGGCATGGGCTTCACTGAGCGCGCCGCCGAAGACAGTGAAGTCCTGGCTGAAGACGAATACCAGTCGCCCGTTGATCATGCCGTAGCCGGTGACCACGCCGTCGCCGGGAATCTTCGTTTCGGCCATGCCGAAGTCGCTGGACCGGTGCTCGACGAACATGTCCCATTCCTCGAAGGTGTCGTCGTCGAGCAGCAGCTCGATGCGCTCCCGCGCCGTCAGCTTGCCCTTGGCGTGCTGCGCGTCGATGCGCTTCTGCCCGCCGCCCAGCCGCGCCTGGGCGCGCCGCTTTTCGAGTTGTTCGAGGATCTCTTTCATGGTCCTGTTCCTGAAGTGTGTGTTGATGTGTTGTTCGAGCGGCTACGCTTGTCCCGCCTGCGCCGAGAGCAGGTTGCGCGCCGCGGTCGACGCGGGCAGCGTGCCCGCCGCCACCTGGGCCAGCGTCTGCGGAAGCAGCTCGCGCACTTTCGGGTGCTGGCGGAAGGCCTGCTTGAGACCCGCGTCGATGCGTTCCCACATCCACGCGAGTGCCTGTTTCTCGCGCCGCGCCGCGAGCTTGCCGGTCGCGGTCTGCAAGGTCTTGAACTGCAGCACCGTGTCCCAGAAGGCGTCGACGCCGGTGCCCAGCAAAGCGCTCGACTGAATCACCCTGGGTTGCCACTGGCGCAGCGCCGCATCGGCGCCGTGCACGACGTGCGCATGCACCGGATTGCCGTGATGGCCGAAGAGGCGCAACGCGGAGGTGATCTGGGCCTGCGCGCGCGTCGCCGCGTCTGGGTCGATGTCGGCCTTGTTGATGACCACGAGGTCGGCCAGCTCCATCACGCCCTTCTTGATCGCCTGCAGGTCGTCGCCGGCATTGGGCAGTTGCAGCAGCACGAACATGTCGGTCATGCCCGAGACCGCGGTCTCGCTCTGGCCGACGCCCACGGTCTCGACGATCACGATGTCGTAGCCGGCGGCCTCGCAGACCAGCATGGCCTCGCGCGTCTTCTCGGCCACGCCGCCCAGCGTTCCGCTCGACGGGCTGGGGCGAATGTAGGCCCGCTCGTGCACCGAGAGCCTTTCCATGCGCGTCTTGTCGCCGAGGATGGAGCCGCCGGAGACGGTGGACGATGGGTCGATGGTGAGGACCGCCACGCGGTGGCCGCGATCGATCAGGTACAGGCCCAGCGTCTCGATGAAGGTGGACTTGCCGACGCCCGGCACGCCCGAGATGCCGAGGCGGAAGGACTTGCCGGTGTGCGGCAGCAGTGCCGTCAAGAGTTCATCGGCTTGCGCGCGGTGGTCCGCCCGCGTCGATTCGAGCAGCGTGATGGCCTTCGCGATGGCGCGGCGCTGTCGAGGCCCCTCGGCCTCGGCCAGCGCTTCGGCCGTCACCAGGCTTGGAGCCGCGGCAGGCATGCTCAAGCCGCGACCGCCGCGCGAATCTGCTCCAGCACGTCCTTCGCACTGGCCGGAATCGGCGTCCCCGGCCCGTAGATGCCCTTCACGCCGGCCTCGTAGAGGAACTCGTAGTCCTGCCGCGGAATCACCCCGCCGACGAAGACGATGATGTCGTCGGCGCCCTGTTTCTTCAGCTCCTCGATGATGGCCGGCACCAGTGTCTTGTGCCCCGCGGCCAGGGTGCTGACGCCCACCGCGTGCACGTCGTTCTCGATCGCCTGGCGCGCGCATTCCTCGGGAGTCTGGAACAGCGGGCCCATGTCGACGTCGAAGCCCAGGTCGGCAAAGGCCGTGGCGACGACCTTGGCGCCGCGATCGTGGCCATCCTGCCCCAGCTTGGAGATCATCACGCGCGGGCGCCGGCCCTGTTCCTCGGCGAAGCCCGCGATCTCCTTCTGCAGCGCCTCCCAGCCTTCGGCCGAGTCGTAGGCGGCGGCATAGACGCCGGTCACCTTCTGCGTGTCGGCACGATGGCGGCCGTAGACCTTCTCCAGCGCATCGCTGATCTCGCCCACCGTCGCGCGCAGGCGCACGGCCTCGACGCTCAGCGCCAGAAGATTGCCCTCGCCGCTCCCGGCGGCCGCGGTCATGGCGTCGAGCGCGGCCTGCACCTTGGCGCCGTCGCGCTTCTCGCGCACGGCCTTGAGCCGCGCGATCTGGCTGTCGCGCACCTTGACGTTGTCGATCTGCAGGATGTCGTGGGTGTCCTCGCTCTGCAGCTTGTACTTGTTGACGCCCACGATCACGTCCTGCCCCGAGTCGATGCGCGCCTGCTTGTCGGCCGCGGCCGCCTCGATCTTGAGCTTGGCCCAGCCGCTGTCCACGGCCTTGGTCATGCCCCCCATGGCCTCGACCTCCTCGATGATGGCCCAGGCTGCGTCTGCCATGTCCTGAGTGAGTTTTTCCATCATGTAGCTGCCGGCCCATGGATCGATCACGTTCGTGATGTGGGTCTCTTCCTGGATGATGAGCTGCGTGTTGCGTGCGATGCGCGCGCTGAACTCGGTAGGCAGCGCGATCGCCTCGTCCAGCGCGTTGGTGTGCAGGCTCTGGGTGCCGCCGAAGACAGCAGCCATGGCCTCGATGGTGGTGCGCACCACGTTGTTGTACGGGTCCTGCTCGGTGAGGCTCCAGCCCGAGGTCTGGCAGTGGGTACGCAGCATCAGGCTCTTGGGGTTCTTGGGGTTGAACTCCTTCATGATGCGGCACCAGAGGAGGCGCGCCGCGCGCATCTTGGCGACCTCCAGGTAGAAGTTCATGCCGATGGCCCAGAAGAAGCTCAGCCGCCCGGCAAAGCCGTCGACATCCAGCCCCTTGGCCAGCGCCGTCTTCACGTACTCCTTGCCGTCCGCGAGCGTGAAGGCCAGCTCCAGCGCCTGGTTGGCGCCGGCCTCCTGCATGTGGTAGCCGCTGATGGAGATGGAGTTGAACTTCGGCATCTTCTCCGCGGTGTACGCAATGATGTCGCCGATGATCCGCATCGACGGCTCGGGCGGGAAGATGTAGGTGTTGCGGACCATGAACTCCTTGAGGATGTCGTTCTGGATGGTCCCCGAGAGCTGGTCCTGCGCCACGCCCTGCTCCTCGGCCGCGACGATGTAGCCGGCCAGCACCGGCAGCACAGCGCCGTTCATCGTCATGGAGACGCTGACCTTGTCCAGCGGGATCTGGTCGAACAGGATCTTCATGTCCTCCACGCTGTCGATGGCCACGCCGGCCTTCCCCACGTCGCCGGTCACGCGCGGATGGTCGCTGTCATAGCCGCGGTGCGTCGCCAGGTCGAAGGCCACGCTGACGCCCTGCCCGCCGGCGGCCAAGGCCTTGCGGTAGAAGGCGTTCGATTCCTCGGCGGTGGAGAAGCCCGCGTACTGCCGGATGGTCCAGGGGCGCACCGCGTACATCGTGGCCTGCGGGCCGCGCAGGTAGGGCTCGAAGCCGGGCAGTGTGTCGGTGTACTTCAGGCCTTTCAGATCGGCCGCGGTGTAGAGCGGCTTGACCGTGATGCCGTCGGGCGTGATCCAGTTCAGCGCCTGCACGTCGCCGTCCGGGGCGGACTTGGCAGCAGCCTTGGCCCAGGCTTCGAGGGTCGCGGTTTGGAAGGTCGGTTCAGGTTTGCTGCTCATGGCGCCGCTTTGCGAGTGGATGGGGATGTCTGCGCAGGCGCGCGACGATTTTGGGTGCGAGTCTAACTCATCTGTAATTATTAATTCAAAGCCCGGTGATGCGGTACATTTCGCGCATGTCCGCCCTCACCCTGACCCCGCGCGCCCTCTACGAAGAGGTGGCTGAGCTGCTGCGCCAACGCATCTTCAACCGCGAGCTGGAGCCTGGCAGCTGGATCGACGAGCTCAAGCTGGCCGAGGAATACGGCATCAGCCGCACGCCGCTGCGGGAGGCGCTCAAGGTGCTGGCGGCCGAAGGCCTGGTGACGATGAAGGTGCGGCGCGGCGCCTACGTGACCGAGGTGTCCGAGAAGGACCTGTCGGACGTCTATCACCTGCTCAGTCTGCTCGAGAGCGACGCGGTGGGCGTGGTCGCAGAGCGGGCCTCGAACGCGCAACTGGCGGAACTGGAGACCCTGCATGCAGAGCTCGAAGCCGCCGCGGCGCCGGGCAAGGTGGACCGTGCCCACTTCTTCGCCGTCAACGAACGATTCCACATGCGTATCCTGGCGATGGCCGACAACCGCTGGCGCGACCAGATGGTCGCCGACCTGCGAAAGGTGATGAAGCTCAACCGCCACAACTCGCTGCTCAAGGCCGGCCGCATCGGGGAGTCGCTCGCCGAGCACCGGGCGATCATGGCCGCGATCAAGGCACGCGACGGGGCCGGCGCCATGGCGCGCATGCAGGAGCACTTCCGCAGCGGCCTGGAAGCAGCGAACTAGGGCCCAGCTCAGTCGGCAGGCGACGCCATGCCGCTGTCGGCATTGATCCGCTGCAGGGTCTCCAGCAGTTTCGGTGCGATGCGCGCCACCATCGTCTCGCGCGGCAGCAGGTAGGCCGGCCCGCCGCAGCTGCAGGCGTAGCGCTCACCGCGGGGTCCGCGCAGCGAGAAGCCCAGCGCATGGATGTGCGGGTGCCACTCGCCGAAGGAGCTGCAATAGCCCAGCCGCGCATGCTCCTCCAGGCCCGCCATGATGCGCGGCTCCAGCACGGCCCAGTTCTCGCCGCTGGCGAGCCGGATCTGGTCCAGCAACTCGGCCTGCTCGCCCGACGGCAGCGCCGCGAGGTAGGCCCGCCCGGCAGCCGAGGTGGCGATGGTCATGCGCGAGCCCACGTCGATGCGCGAGCTGATCATGGCCGAGCGAGGACGCAGCGAATCGATGATCAGCATATCGAGGTCGTCTCGCACGCCTAGGTGCACGCTGGCGCCGGCGAACTCGGCCAGCGCCAGCAGGTGCGGCCGGGCGACACCGCGTAGATCGAAATGCCGGAGGTAGCGGTTGCTCATGTCCAGCAGGGCGGGGCCGAGGCTGAAGCGCTCGCTGTCCGGGGCCTGCCGCAGGTAGCCGCTCGCGACGAGCGTCGCGGCCAGACGGGAAACCGTCGGCTTCGGAATACCGGTCGCATCGGCCAGCTCGCGGTTGCTCAGCGGGCCGGGTGCGTCGCCGACCACCTTCAGCACTGCCAAGCCCCGCGCTAGCGCGCTGACCTCGACCCCTCCGCCTTGCTCAGCCATGGAATCCAGAATTTTTAAAACAATGTTTCATATTTTCATTGACTTGTGCACCTGAGTCGATACTATTTCAAAACACTGTTCCATAAAACGAAATTACGATGAGACAAAACCCGTTCGTCACCACACGTCGTCAAGTCTTGCTGGCCGGCGCCACGATTACTATCGCCGGCCTCGGCAGCAGCTTCGGTGCAGCAGCCCAGGAATTTCCCAAAGGCCCGGTCAAGATCATCATCCCGTTTGCGCCCGGCGGGCCGACCGACACGGTGGGCCGGCTCATCGCACAGAGGCTGCAGGAAATCTGGGGACAGCCGGTGATCATCGACTACAAGCCCGGCGCCGGGACGGCCATCGGCGTGGACTTCGTCGCCAAGGCCCCGTCCGATGGACTGACCTTCGGCATGGTGAATTCCTCGTTCGCCGTAAACCCCTCACTGCGCAAGAGCCTGCCATACGACACAGTGAAGGATCTCGCAGCCATCACGCAGATCGCGAACCTGCAGCTGGCGATGGTCGCCAAGCCCGACGCCCCCTTCAACACCGTGCCGGAGCTGATCGCCTACGCCAGGAAGAACCCCGGCAAGCTCACCTACGGCACGCCCGGCGCCGGCAGCACTACGCACCTCGGGGCCGAGCTCCTGAAGCGCGAGGCCGGCTTCGACATGCTCCACTCGCCCTTCAAGGGAAGTGCGCCGGCGCATACCGAGCTGATGGGTGGGCGCATCGACATCGTGGTCGACCCCTTCCTGTCGATCCTGCCCTACGTGAAGGCCGGTCGGATGAAGATGATCGCGACCCTCGGCGAGAAGCGCGTGGCGGGCTTCAACTACCCGACGGTGGCCGAGACTCTCCCCGGCTTCAACGTCAACGCGCTGCTGGGCTTCGTTGCGCCGCACGGCACGCCAAAGGCCGTCATCCAGAAGATCCAGGCCGACACCGAGAAGGTGCTGCGCACGCCCGAGATCCGCAAGCGAATCGAGGAACAGGGCATGGAGGTGGTCGCCTCCAGGCCCGAGCAGTTCGAGGCATTCGTGCAATCCGAGATGAAGCGCTGGGCCCGCGTGATCAACGAAGCCGGCATCCAGGCCGAATAACCCGTTCCCGAGACTCCCATGCCCCTCCGACTCAAGCCCCTGCATCCCCTGTTCGTCGCCGAAGCCAGCGGCATCGATATCACGCGTCCGCTGTCCGACGCCGAGGTGCGCCAGATCAATGCCGCGATGAATGAATACGCCGTGCTGGTGTGGCGCAGCCAGCCTTTGACGGGCCAGCAACAGATCGACTTCGCCAAGTCCTTCGGCCCGCTGGACCTTGGCCTGAAAAAGGTCTTCAAGCGCAAGGAGAGACTGGAGGACGAGCGCCTGATCGACATTTCCAACGTCGATGCCGAAGGCAACGTGGCGCGGCGCGACTCGCCCAAGAACCTCTCGAACTTCGCCAACCAGCTCTGGCACAGCGACAGCTCCTTCCAGGCGCCGCGCACCGCCTACTCGATGCTGCACGCACTGGTCCTGCCGAGCTGGGGCGGCAACACCGAGTTTGCCGACCTGCGCGCCGCCTACGACGCCCTGCCCGATCGCACCAAGGCCGAGGTCCAGGACCTGCGTGCCGAGCACTACGCGCTGCACACGCGCATCCTGCTGGGCGACGAGGCCTACACCGACGACCAGAAGAAGGCCATCCCGCCAGCGGTCTGGCCGCTGGTACAGACGCACCCGGGCTCGGGGCGCAAGCTGCTCTTCGTCGGCGTGCATGCGCGGCAGATCATCGGCTGGCCCACGGCCGAGTCGCGCATGTACCTGCAGGACCTGCTGGAGCACGCGACACAGCGCGAACTCGTCTACCGCCATGAATGGCAGGTCGGCGACCTGGTGATGTGGGACAACCGCAGCACCCTGCACCGCGGCCGGCGCTACGACATCGCCGAGCGGCGCGAGCTGCGCCGCACCACCATCGAGGATGTTCCCGAGGCGCGGCTGATGGCGGCCTGAAACTCAGGCGGCGGCCTCCGCCGGCTCGTGCGCGATCGCCATCACCTCGTGCGGCGGCAGCGCCTTCAGCCGGTGGTCGCTCCAGACCTGGCGCCAGCGGCGGGCACCCGGCAGGCCGTTGCGAAGCCCCAGCATGTGGCGTGCGATGTTCGACCAGGGCGTGCCATGCTCGGCCGCCTCGCGGGCCATGTAGTCGCACATCCTGCGCTCCACATCCTCGCGCGTGAGGACGGAGGGCGGCTGCCGGTAGAAGACCTCGTCCCATTGCGCGAGCCACCACGGGTTGTGGTACGCCTCGCGCCCGATCATCACCCCGTCCAGCAGCCGCAGATGCGCCTGCATCTGCGCGTTTTCGTTGAAGCCGCCGTTGATCGAAATGGCGAGTTCGGGGAAGTCGTGCTTGAGCCGATGCACCAGCTCGTAGCGCAGCGGCGGCACCTCACGGTTCTGCTTGGGCGACAGGCCTTTCAACCAGGCATTGCGCGCATGGACGATGAAGGTGCGGCAACCGGCCTCGCTCACCGTGCCGACAAAATCGCGCACGAATTCATAGGACTCGGTCTTGTCGATGCCGATGCGGTGCTTGACCGTGACCGGCACGCCCACCACATCGACCATGGCCTTCACGCAATCGGCCACGAGCTGCGGCTCGTTCATCAGGCAGGCCCCGAAAGCGCCGCGCTGCACCCGCTCGCTGGGGCATCCGCAGTTGAGGTTGATCTCGTCGTAGCCCCAGTCCTCGCCCAGCTTCGCACAATGCGCCAGCTCGGTCGCCTCGCTGCCGCCCAATTGGAGGGCGACCGGATGCTCCTCGGCGTCGAAGCGCAGATGGCGCGGCACGTCACCATGGATCAGCGCGCCGGTGGTCACCATCTCGGTGTAGAGCAAGGCGCGGCGGGTCAGCAGCCGGTGGAAATAGCGGCAGTGACGGTCCGTCCAGTCCATCATGGGCGCGACCGAGATGATCTTTTCGTTGTTCAGCAAACCAGCATCACCGTCGAGCTTTGGCAGCCCCGTAGTTTCTCACGCAGTTCAGTCAGACAAAAAAAAGAGCTCGCCGAAGCGAGCTCAATGATTGCCTTTGCAGCAATCCCCCAGAGAAACCATGGACGTAGTTTGCGCCGATTTCGCCAGGAAGCGCGTGAAGAAATAGACGGTTCGCTGACCAGAAGCTGATGCTTTGTCACAGCGATGCCAGATCGCGCGTTTTTTGCGCGGCCGGCCCTTGCAGCCACCGCCGCGACCATGCCCGCCGTGCCGCTTGGCGCCCGCGCCGCAAGCCCGATCTCCCAGGGATCGCAGACTTCGCCGCAGCCGCGTAACATGCCTTGGCAGCGCCCGCCGTGTGGGCGCCCTCACCGTTCTCTGCCCGTGCCCTTCGCCGATTTCCACCCTGCCGTCAGCGGCTGGTTCAGCCGCAGCTT
>NZ_LMTS01000004.1:105502-117576 GCF_001541225.1 Variovorax sp. WDL1
GCTGGTTCAGCCGCAGCTTTCCCGCGCCCACCGAGGCGCAGAAGGCCGCCTGGCCCGCCATTCGCGCCGGGCGCCACACGCTGGTCGCGGCCCCGACCGGCTCGGGCAAGACGCTGACCGCCTTCCTCGCCGCGCTGGACGGGCTGGTGTGCCAGGGCCTCGCGCCCGGCGGCCTGCCGGACGAGACCACGGTGGTGTATGTCTCGCCGCTCAAGGCGCTCTCCAACGACATTCGCCTGAACCTCGAGGCGCCGCTGGCGGGCATCCGCGCCGAACTCGCGGCGCTGGGCTTGCCGGACGTCGAGATCCGCAGCGCCGTACGTACCGGCGACACGCCCTCCAGGGATCGCCAGCAGAGCCTGCGCCAGCCACCGCACATCCTCGTGACCACGCCCGAGTCGCTCTACGTGCTGCTCGGATCGGCCTCGGGCCGGCGCATGCTGTCCACGGTACGCACGGTCATCGTCGACGAGATCCACGCCATCGCCGCAGGCAAGCGGGGCAGCCATCTCTCGCTCTCACTGGAGCGGCTGCAGTCGCTGTGCGGCCGACCCCTCACGCGCATCGGGCTGTCGGCCACGCAGAAGCCGGTCGACGAGGTCGCGCGCTTCCTGGTCGGCGCTGGCCACCTGCATGACGGCGTGGCCGACTGCGAGATCGTCGACATCGGCTACGCCAAGGAACGCGACCTCGCCCTCGAGCTCCCGCCGCAGCCTCTGGGCGCGGTGATGACCCACGAGCAATGGGACCAGGTGTACGCACGCGTGGCCGAACTGGTGCTGTTGCATCGAACGACGCTGGTCTTCGTCAACACCCGCCGCATGGCCGAGCGCGCTGCCCGCCATCTCGGCGAGCGCCTGGGCAAGGAAGCGGTGGCCGCGCACCACGGAAGCCTCGCCAAGGAGGCGCGACTCGATGCCGAACAGCGACTCAAGCGCGGCGAGCTCCAGGTGCTGGTGGCAACCGCCTCGCTGGAGCTCGGCCTGGACATCGGCGACGTGGATCTCGTGTGCCAGCTGGGCTCGCCGCGTTCCATCGCCACCTTCCTGCAGCGCGCCGGGCGCTCGGGCCACGCTGTGGGCGGCACGCCCAAGGCGCGCCTCTTCCCGCAGTCGCGCGACGAGCTGGTCGAGTGCGCGGCCCTGCTGGACTGCGTCCGCCGCGGCGAGCTCGACGCCCTGCGCGTGCCGCCGGCCCCGCTGGACGTGCTCGCGCAGCAGATCGTGGCCGAGACCGCCAGCCGTGAATGGGACGAGGACGCGCTGTTCGCCCTGGTGCGCCGCGCCTGGCCCTATGCGCAGCTCGCGCGCGAGCAGCACGACGCCGTCGTGCGCATGCTGGCCGAGGGCTTCGCCACCCGCAACGGCCCGCGCGCGGGCTATGTGCACAAGGACGCGGTGCACCACCGGCTGCGCGAGCGCCGCGGCGCCCGGCTCACGGCCTTGACCTCGGGCGGCACCATCCCCGAAACCGGCGACTACAGCGTGCTGCTGGAGCCGCAGGCGCACCAGATCGGCACGGTGAACGAGGACTTCGCGGTCGAGAGCCTGGCCGGCGACGTGTTCCAGCTCGGCAACACCAGCTACCGCATCCTGCGCATCGAGCCGGGCCGCGTGCGCGTGGAGGACGCACAGGGCGCAGCGCCCAACATCCCCTTCTGGCTCGGCGAGGCGCCGGGGCGCAGCGATGAGCTGTCCTTCGGCGTCTCACGGCTGCGCGAGGAGCTCGGCGACCACATCGCCGCGCATGGCGCCGACAGTGCCGTGCGATGGCTGCAGGCGGCCATCGCGCTGTCCGAGGATGCCGCTCGCCAGCTCGTCGATCACCTTGCGCGCACGCTCGCTGTGCTGGGCGTGTTGCCGACGCAGCAGCAGATCGTCTTCGAGCGCTTCTTCGACGAATCGGGGGGCATGCAGCTGGTCATCCATTCGCCCTTCGGCAGCCGCCTCAACCGCGCCTGGGGGCTGGCGCTGCGCAAGCGCTTCTGTCGCAAATTCAACTTCGAGCTCCAGGCCGCGGCGACCGAGGACGCGATCGTGCTGTCGCTGTCGACAAGCCACAGCTTCGCGCTCGACGAGGTGGCGCGCTACCTGCACTCGGCGACCGCGCTCGACGTGCTGGTGCAGGCCCTGCTGGACGCGCCGCTCTTCGGCGTGCGGTGGCGGTGGAACGCGACCACCGCGCTGGCGCTGCCGCGCTTCGCCGGCGGCCGCAAGGTGCCGCCGCAGCTGCAACGCATGAAGTCCGAGGACCTGCTGGCCAGCGTGTTCCCCGACCAGGTGGCTTGCGCCGAGAACCTGGCCGGCGAGCGCGAGATCCCCGACCATCCACTGGTCGCGCAAACGCTGGACGACTGCCTGCACGAGGCAATGGACGCCGAAGGTTGGCTGCGCCTGCTGCGCCGCATGGAGGCCGGCGAGGTTCAGGTGACCGCACGCGACCTGCCGGCCCCTTCCCCGCTCGCGGCCGAAGTGCTGACCGCGCGACCCTATGCCTTCCTCGACGACGCTCCATTGGAGGAGCGGCGCACGCAGGCCGTGCAGAGCCGTCGCTACGCCGATCCCGAGAGCGCGGACGATCTGGGCCGCCTCGACGCTGACGCGATCGACAGCGTGCGGGAGGAGGCCTGGCCACGTCCGCGCCATGCGGACGAAATGCACGAAGCGCTCAGCGGCCTGGCCATGCTCACCGATGAAGAGGTCGGACGAGATGCCGCGTGGAAGCCCTGGCTGGCGGCGCTCGCCGATGCCGGCCGCGCGACCCGCCTCCTGCCGACGTGCACGGACGCTGGGCTGTGGGTGGCGGCCGAACGCCTCTCGCTCGCGCGCGTTCTGTATCCCTCCGCCACCCTGCATCCCGCCATCGCGCCGCCGGCCGAGTACGCGCAGGGCCCGTCGACGCGTGACGAAGCATTGCGCGAGCTGCTGCAATCGCGCCTGGGCGGACTCGGACCTGTGTCCACGGGCTCGCTGGCGCGACAGCTTCGGCTGCCCGAAGCCGAGCTCGAGACGGCGTTGCTCGGTCTGCAGGGTGAAGGGCTGCTGTTGCAGGGGCGCTTCACGCCCGGCGCCGCAGAGCCCGAATGGTGCGAGCGGCATCTGCTGGCCCGCATCCACCGCTACACGCTGAAGCGGCTGCGGCGCGAGATCGAGCCCGTCGAGCCGCGCGACTTCGCGCGATTCCTCTTCGAGTGGCAGCATGTGAGCGCCGCATCCAGGGTCAGCGGCCCCGAGGCGCTGGCTGGCGTGCTGACCCAGCTCGAAGGCTACGAGGCCCCCGCCGTGCTGTGGGAGGCCGAGCTGCTGCTGGCCCGCGTCAACGATTACGCGAGCGCCTGGCTCGACGATCTCTGCACCGCGGGCCGTGTGATGTGGACGCGCTTGCGCCCCACCGCGCCAGAGAGCCGGACCGGCCGAGCTGGCACCTCGCTGCGCGCCACTCCGATCCTGCTGCTGCCGCGCCGGAGCGCCGCGCTGTGGAATCAGCTCGCACCGGTGCCCGTCGACGATGCTGCGCTGGGCTCGCGTGCACGGCGCGTGGCAGCCTGGCTGGGCGAGCACGGCGCCTCTTTTTTCGACGAGATCGCAGACGGCGCCCGCCTCCTCGGCACCGAGCTCGAGGATGCGCTGTCCGAGCTGGTGGCGCGCGGCCGCGTGCGCTGTGACAGCTATGCGGGCTTGCGGGCCCTGCTGGTTCCCGCCTCGAAGCGCTCGGCTTCCCATTCGTCGCATCGGCGACGGCGCGGCGCCCTGTTCGGCATCGAGGACGCAGGTCGCTGGTCGCTGATGCGGCCGTCCTCGGCGGGAAGCGAGAACGCAGCTTCGGGTGCCATCGAGCAGGTCGCGCGCGTGCTGCTGCGTCGTTATGGCGTGATGTGCTGGCACCTTATAGAGCGGGAGGCTGCGTGGCTTCCGCCGTGGCGCGAGCTGGTGCGCACCTATCGGCGGCTGGAGGCCCGCGGGGAGATCCGCGGCGGCCGCTTCATCGCCGGACTGTCGGGCGAACAGTTCGCGTTGCCGGAGGCCATCGGACTGATGCGCAACGTGCGCCGGCAAGCACCGGATGCAAGCCTGGTCTGCCTCTCGGCGGCCGATCCCGCCAATTTGCTGGGGAGCGTGCTGCCGGGTGACCGGGTGCCGCGCGTGCCGGGCTCGCGCGTGCTCTACCAGGGGGGCGTGCCGATCGCGACCAGCATCGGGGGCGAGATCCAGATCCTTGCGCCGCTCGACGCGGCGCTGGAGAAGCAGACGCGCAAGGCGCTGACGCTGGACCCGGCGTGGCGCTCGATGGCCGCGGCCGCACCGGCAGTCCTTGGCTGAGAAACCGTCCGTGTCTCTTCGCGGTCAATTCGGCGGCCCCAAGATCGGCGACAGCGAATCGCGGCATGCTCCTACAATCACTCCAGCGATACGCGCCAATGCTCCTGCTCCTCGGCAGATTTGGAGGATTCCCAGATGACCAGCGACTCGGCATGTTCAACCGATGCATGCTGCAGTTTGCGCGTGCTGGTAGTGGAAGACGACCCCGAGGTTCTGGAAGCGACGCTCGAAGCACTCGAGCTGCTCGGTCACTGGGCCACCGGCGTGCGCAGTGCCGAAGGGGCGATCGACCGCTTCCTCGAAGGCGCCTTCGATGTACTGATGGCCGATATCGGACTGCCCGGACTCTCCGGCCTGGAGCTGGCGGACAAGCTCCAGACCCGCTGCGGATTGCCGATCATCTTCGCGACAGCGAGCCAGGCGCCCGAGACACCGATTGCCGGCACCGTCTGGCTATGCAAGCCCTTCAGCATCGAGCAGCTCGGCGATGCGTTGCGCCAGGCCGCTCGCCTGCGTCCTGCGCCTGCATCCCCTTCGACTCCCCTGTCACCCGCTCCCACGCTGTCATCCGGCGCCCTCCTGGCGCGCTGAAGCAGGCGGACCCTGCATGGGCGCCGGCGGGTGCCTCAACCCCGCTGGCAGCTGGCGTAAACAAGTGCCAGATAGTCGGCGTGCTTGCGAAGACTCTCGAGCTGCTGCAGTGTGTCGCCATGGATCGGATCCTTGGGGTCGAGTCGCAGCTCGCCGTCGGGCATGAGGATGAAGTGGGTCTTGCCGCCCGAGGTTCCGCTGCGATCCTGCGCGCTGACATAGCCACAGGCCGTACCCGTCTTCTTGTTGTAGAAGACACCCGAGAGGCTTGCCCTGCCGGCGTCGGGTAGCCTGCTCTTCACGCGGGACTCGACCTGCCACACCGGCCAGTAGAACCACCAGCCGCCGAGGCAGGCGGCGAAGATGGCGACGCTGGCGAGCAGGCAGGCGAAGACCCTCATGGCGTGTCCTTGTCATCGGGTTGCACGAACTGCATCGCGAACCGGCCCAAGGGGGTGAGTTCCGTCACCGTCGCCGTCCCCTTGCGGCCGGCCGCCGCAGAGAACGATGCCTTGACCCAGCCACCATCCTTGAGGATGCGCAGCGCCTCGATGTCCTCGATCGAAGCGAAGACCATCGGGAGCGGTCCTTTTGCCACGCGCTGAAGCACCCTATACGAGGACAAGGGTGCCTCCGCAGGCACGCTGGCGAAGCGCGCTGAAGTTCGTCTCGGGACGTGAATGCATGTACCCAATTGTAATTACATGTAGTACTTACAGGCTACTCATCCCGGGCGTAATCTCACAAATAAGGTGCAGCAGAAACTCCCGGGGTGCTCGGGCGACGTCCGGCGCTGCCGACCTCGAGTCTTGACAGCAGTCCAAGAAATATGAAGAAGTTGCGGATGCAGCTTGGGTTTGTCCGCCCCTGCCGTCGCCATGGGCTGCCGCTTTGTGTAGTCTTTGAGTCGCCAGCTTGCGAGCGTCGCCCAGGCCTCGCCGGTTGCCAAATGGAGGCAGACATGCGCGACTCGTTGACGCCTATGGACGTATCGTTCGACCGATGGACACAGCTGTCGGACGCCTTCAAGCAACACCTGTCGCACATGAAGGAAGGTGACGACGAGGCGCGCGCCGAAGCCATCCGGCTGGCACGCGAACTCGACGCACTCACACGCTTGATCACCCGCGAGCTGAACACCGAGGCATAGAACAGGGCCTGAGCTCTGCCTGTTTCGCTCCTTTCTGAAGCCGTCCCTCGCCGTCCTTCGAAGCGACGCACGCTACGTTCGATCCCATGCGACCTGCCCGATTGTTTCCGGCAGGGGAACGCCGTGATTCCCAATGGCTAGGGTTTTTACTTAGTTTTTGGCGCAAACTTCATTTCACAGAGCAGCCATTCACTGTTCTGAGTGAACAGGGCACCGAGCGAGGTGGCCGTCCCTCCGGACGACGACCCCACCCAAGACCGGTTCGAAATCAATCCCAGTCATTTGCAAGGAACTGAAATGAAGACCTCGAAGATCATCGCCGCAGCAGCTCTTTCCCTTCTCGCCGCAGCCGGCGCTCAAGCGGAAACCTACGAAGGCGTGCATGCGCCCGTGTCGGCCAACAGCCGCGCAGACGTGCGCACCCAGGCCGTCGTCGCAGCGCACAGCGAGAACCCATACGCCGAAGGGGTGTCGTCGCGCGTCGCGCCGTCCCTGACCGCCTACGCCGACCGTGCCGTTGTGCGCAATGAGGCCGTGGCCGCCGCGCGCAGTGCCAACCCCTATGCCGAGGGCTATGGGCAAGGCGTCACGCCGGTGCTGGCCAGCACCGTCGACCGCGCCACGGTGCGCGCCCAGGCCCGCGCCGCCGCTCGCGGCCAGCGACTCGCGCTCTAAGCGCCACGCGCATCGCGCGACAAGCCGGGGCCATGCGAAATGCATGGTCCCGGCTTTTTTCTTGTGACCGCGATGCAGCGCCTGCATCGAGAATGGGAATGCTCTGCGCGCCGGAGCGCGGCACAATCTCGTTCAGCATGACGCAGCAACTGCCCCACCCTGACGACCTGAGCGACGCGGAACTCGCGGAACAGGCCCACGCCTGGCGGCGCCTGGCGCTTCGCGGCGACCGCCACGCGCGGGCGCCTGCACACGCCTACGAGACGGCGCTGCGAGAGCGCGTGCGCGCCTCGATGGCCGCAGAACTGATCGCAAACGCCTCCGCCGCCGCACCCGAGCCCAAGCGCCCGTGGTGGCGCCGCTTGTGGCCTCTCTCGACGGACGCGCGCGTCACCTCCTGAAGGCGCGAGCGGCCAACCACCCACTGGACGCCGCCGGCACATCACTTCAGTTTGCGCGGACCGTTGTTGCCAAACAACCTTCGCATGGCTGCAACGCCTGCCACCAGGGCGTTGGCGTAAGTCGCCTGAGGATCGCTCGCGGCTTCGAGCGGCAGGTAGGGAAGCGCATCCTCCATGGCGTAGTCCGTGCCTTCCATCAATACCCAGTAGAACTCCCCTTCTTCGAGTTCGTGCACGGTCAGCGCGATATTTCGCAATTGCGACATGGGCTTAGCAGGGGCTTTCCAAGTGAGCTGTTCGATCCTATGCATCGGCGCCTGCCTAGCCTAGTCACAATTTCACATTTTGTCGCTAATGTGACTAAAAGTTATAAACCAGGTGATGCCGGGCACAAGTCCGGTGCAGTCGAATGTGTTCGCTCAGCACCAAGGGCTTTTCCTACAGCAGGCGGATGCGGCGAAGCCTAAGCTGACTCTTCCTTGAAAACGTAGCGTGATTGAGGAGGCATCGTGAAGCACTTCGTCCTCGACTCTCACATGTGCGCAGCCTTCGGGGGCGCGTTCTATCCGACCGGGCATTCGGTCGTGATGTTTCCAAAGGCCGAAGACGCCAACCGCGTCGGGCACCAGTTGATCGACCGGGGCTTCAGCGGCGACGAGGTCTACCTGATTCCGCCCCAGACGATGCTCTCCCAGATCTCGCCGACGGTGCGGGATGACGCCGACACGCCCCTGCCCTCGGCAGGTACCGACGGCGCTACCGTGAGGGTCTACACCAAGCTCGCCCGTGAAGGCCACACAGGCCTGCTGGTCAAGACGGAGAACCGGGCCGCGGCCGAACGCCTGATGGAGGTGGTCCGCACCGTGCCCTACTCGGTGGCCGAGCGCTACTGCCGGCTCGTGATCGAAGACCTCTGAAGCCGACCCTAGGCCGGCGCAGCCCGGCTGAGGACGGCGCGCGCCATGGACTGCGCGAGTTCCTGCTCGCCCAGGAAGACCGTGGTCTCGACCTCCTGGGTCAGCAGGCGCGCCTCGTCTTCGTTGTGACTGCGAATCACGGTCTGGATCGCAGGATTGAGCGTGCGCGAGGCCTCGATCATCTGCCGGACGTTGATGGCATCGGCGGTCGCGACCACCAGCACGCGGGCCCGCGCAATATGTGCCTGGATCAGCACCGCAGGATCCGCCGCATCGCCCCAGACCGCCGCCCTGCCCTCGCCGCGCAGCTTCTCGACCAGTTCGCGGTTCTGCTCCACCACCACGAAGGGGAGATCGTGGGCCGCCAGTTCTGCCGCGATGCGCCTGCCCACGCGGCCGTAGCCGACCAGCACCACCTGGCGCGACAGGTACCTCGCTTCGGTGCTCATCGGCAGCTCGGCCAGGGGGTCGTCGCGCTGGGCGAGCCCGCGAGCGAGGCGCGAGTGCGCGTGCAGCCACTTCTGCAGCGGGCCGATGATGCCGAACCACAGCGGATTGGTCGCGATGGAGATCAGCGCGCCGGCCAGCAGCAGGCTCTGGCCCTCTTGCGGGAGCAAGCCCAGCGAAACCCCCAGCGCCGCCAGGATGAAGGAGAACTCGCCGATCTGCGCCAGGCTCGCGCTCACCGTCAGCGCCGTGCCCAGGGGGTAGCGAAGGAGCAGCACCAGGGCGCAGGCAGCGACCGACTTGCCCACGACGATCACCAGCACCACGGCCAGCACCTGCAGCGGGCGTTCAATGAGCACCGCGGGGTCGAACAGCATCCCGACGGAGACGAAGAACAGCACCGCGAAAGCATCGCGCAGCGGCAGGGATTCCTGCGCCGCCCGATGGCTGAACTCTGACTCGCGCATGACCATGCCGGCGAAGAATGCGCCCAGCGCAAAGGAAACGCCGAACAGCGCCGCCGAGGCGAACGCGATGCTCACCGCCGCGGCCACCACGCACAGCGTGAACAGCTCGCGCGAGCCGGTGCGCGTGATCTGCCACAGGAGCCAGGGGAAGACCCGCCGCCCCACGACCAGCATCAGGAACACGAAACCGCCGACCTGCAGCAGCGTGAGTCCCAGCGTTTGCCAGAGCGGCGCCGCATCCGCGCGCGCCGCGCCGCTGCCCAGCGCCGCACCCAGCGGCGGCAGCAGCACCAGCACCAGCACCATCGCGAGGTCTTCGACGACCAGCCAGCCCACGGCGATGCGGCCGGTGAAGGAATCGAGCAGCCCCAGGCTTTCGAGGGCCCGCAGCAGCACCACCGTGCTCGCCACCGACAACGCCAGCCCGAAGACCAGCGCGCCGCCCAGGCTCCACCCCCACCAGCTCGCCAGCGCGCCGCCCAGCAGCGTGGCCACCGCCATCTGCACCAGCGCGCCGGGCAGCGCGATCTTGCGCACCGCGAGCAGGTCGTCGAGCGAAAAATGCAGGCCGACGCCGAACATCAGCAGCATCACCCCGATCTCGGCCAGCTGCGCGGCGATGCCCGCGTCGGCCACGAAGCCGGGGGTGAAGGGGCCGAGGATCACGCCCGCAATCAGATAGCCCACCAGCGCCGGCAAGCGCAGCCGTGCCGCCAGGAAGCCCAGGACCAAGGCCAGGCCCAGTCCGGCCGCTACGGTGTTGATCAGGGAAACGCTGTGGGGCATCGCCCGCATTGTGCAAGAGCGAGGCCCGCGCCTCGTCAATGCCCCGCCGTGATGTAGCCGACGGGAAGCGCACGCCCGACCGCCCCACGAAAAAGACCCGCCTCGGCGGGTCTGTTCGGGGGCGTCGGGGGCGCGCCTCAGTGCATGTGCAGGCCGCCGTTGACCGAGAAGTCGGCACCGGTGGAGTAGCCGCCCTCGTCGGTCGCGAGCCAGGCGATGATGGAGGCGATCTCGCTGGGTTCACCCAACCGCTTGACGGGAATGGTGGCCACGATCTTGTCGAGCACCTCCTGCCGGATGGCGCGGACCATGTCGGTGCCGATGTAGCCCGGGCTCACGGTGTTCACCGTGACGCCCTTGGCCGCCAGTTCCTGCGCCAGCGCCATCGTGAAGCCGTGCATGCCGGCCTTGGCGGCCGAGTAGTTGGTCTGGCCGGCCTGGCCCTTGGCGCCATTGACCGAGCTGATGTTGATGATGCGGCCCCAGCCCTTCTCGACCATGTCGCCCACCACCTGCTTGGTGACGTTGAACATGCTGTTGAGGTTGGTCTCGATCACCGCGCTCCAGTCCTCGGGCGTCATCTTCAGGAACATGCGGTCGCGCGTGATGCCGGCGTTGTTGACCAGCACGTCGATGCTGCCATGCTCGGCCTTGGCCTTGGTGAAGGCCTCCACCGTCGACTGCCAATCGCCAACGTTGCCGACCGAGGCATGAAACTCGTAGCCCAGCGCCTTCTGCTCCGCCAGCCATTTGGCATGGTCGCGCGTGGGGCCGCAGCCGGCGATCACCGTGAAGCCATCCTTGTGAAGGCGCTGGCAAATGGCCGTACCAATGCCCCCCATGCCGCCGGTGACGTATGCAACTTTCTTGCTCATGATTTTCCCTCGATGTTGACGCGCCTGAACAGGCGCGGTTCACTGTAGCCAAGTTTCCCACCAGCCCCGGCTCAGGAAAACACTGACCCCTCAATGCAACGGGGTGTCACAGCCCCGCCCATATGCTGCGCTCCCTATCGGAAAAGGCAGGCTTCCATGAAACTCGTGACTTGGAACACCCAGTGGTGCCGCGGCCTCGATGGCGTGGTGAGTACCGAACGTATCGTCGAAGGCGCCCGCGCGATGGCCGACTTCGATGTGTTGTGTCTGCAGGAAATCGCTTCGGGTTACGAGCGCATGTCGGGCGCCCCCGGCGACCAGCCGGCCGAGCTGCGCGCGCTGCTGCCTGGCTTCCGGCTCTTCTTCGGCGCCGCGGTCGAGGAATTCGACGGCGAGGGCCGCCGGCAGCGCTTCGGCAACCTGATCGCCACGCGCCTGCCAGTGTCGCTGGTCCGGCACCATCCACTGCCCTGGCCGCCCGACCCGACCGTGAGCAGCATGCCGCGCATGTGCACCGTCGTGACGCTGGCCAGCCCCGAACTGGGCACCGTGCGCGTGATGACCACGCACCTCGAGTACTACTCGTCCGTACAGCGCCGGGCGCAGGCCCAGGCTTTGCGCGCCCTGCATATCGAGGCCTGCCAACAGGCCGCGGCGCCGCCTGCCGCGGCGTTCGACGACTCCCCTTTCCAGCCCAAGCCGCACACGCAGCACGCCGTCCTCTGCGGCGACTTCAACATGCAGGCCAGCGACCCGTCCCATGCCGAGATCCAGGCGCCGTTCACCGCGCCCGAGCTGCCAGCCGGCGGAGTACCGGACAAGCGCTTCCAGGACGCCTGGCCGCTTGCACATCCCGAGCGCCCCCACGACCCCACCTTCAAGCTGTTCGACAAGACCTACGGCAAGGACCCCGCCGCTTTCGATTTCGTGTTCGTCAGCGACACGCTGGCGCCGCGCGTGCGGCGCGTGGAGGTCGATCTCCACACGCGTGCTTCGGACCACCAGCCCGTGCTGATCGAGTTCGGCGACTGAGAGCCGCGAACGAACGCGGCACGGGCCATTGCGCCTGCACACCGGCACCGCGGGTCACCTTCCCGCACCTGGCCTCCGCGGCGGCGAGATGGCTGCGCCGGGCTTCCGGCGTCACCTTGTCCTCGGCACGATCCCGGAGCCGAGGTCCGCCAGGCGCTGCGTGACCGTCTCGTCCTGTGTCTCGAGTGCGAGCAGCCGCTGCGCGAACCGCAGCACAGGCGCATCGACCATGCGCCCGTCGAGATTGATGGCCCCACCGCCGGCCGCGCGCATCGCCGCATCGACGCGCCGCGCCCAGGCCAGTTGCCCGGCACTCGGCGCGAAGGCCGCCTGCACAGGCGCCACCTGCTCAGGATGGATGCAGAGCTTGGCGCCGAAGCCGCCGCGGCGGGCGCGCGCCGCATCGGCGGCCAG
>NZ_LMTS01000004.1:117615-137913 GCF_001541225.1 Variovorax sp. WDL1
TGCACGTCGCGCCAGTCCGGCGTCACGCCGTCGATCGGGGAGGCGATGCCCGCGCGGCGCGAAGCCAGCACCAGCGCGAGCCGCACCGGGACCAGTTCGGCCTCGTCGGCCTCGCAGGCCAAACCGAGGTCGGCCTGGAAATCGAGATGGCCGAAGGCCAGGCGCAGCACCTGCGGGGCGGCGGCAAGCTCGTCCAGCGCTGCGAAGCCTGCGGCCGATTCGATCAGCGGGACCAGCACGACCTGCGATCCGACGGCCGCTGCAAGCCGCCAGAGCTGTTCGGAGCGCTCGGCCTTGGGCAACACCACACCCGCCAGCCCCTGCCGCGCCAGGCACTCGAGGAGTGCCACGTCCTCGTCGTGCCATGGCGTGCCGTGCGCAGTCACGCGCACGAGCAAGCGGCCGCGTTCGGCGGCGCTGAGCGCCGCATGCGCCTCGGCCAAGGCATCGCGCGCCGCGGCCTTGCGATCGGGGGCCACGGCATCCTCCAGGTCGACGATCACCGCGCCGGCGCCCGAGCCCAGGGCGCGCGCGTAGCGATCGGGCCGATCGGCCGGCACGAACAGGAAAGTGCGCGCCAAGGCCAGCGCGCTGGGCTCACTCATGACGCACGCTCCAGCGCCCGGCGATGGCAGACCCGAACCCGTCGACCAGCAAGTCCATGGCACGGCGCACGACCGGCGCCGGAATATCGCCGAAGCGAAGGCCTGCGGCAAAGCGCGCGAGCGTTTCGGTGCGTGAGGTCAAGAGGGTCATTTCAGATCGCCGCCGCCGCACGCAGCGCCTGGATGTCAGCCTCGCTGCGTCCGAGCGAGCGCAGGATGGATTCGGTATGTGCGCCGACCGCGGGAATCGGATCCATGCGGTAGTCGAAGGCGCTCTGCCGCCCCGGCGGCAGCAAGGCCGGGATGGCACCTGCCGGCGACTCGACTTCGCGCCAGCACCCGCGCGCCTTTAATTGCGGGTGCGCCCAGAGCCCCGCCATGTCGTTCATCCGCGCATTCGCGATGTGCGCCGCGTCCAGGCGCTCGAGCACCTGCGCCGTGTCTAGCGCGGCGAAGCTCTCGAGGATGATGGCTTGCAGCGCTTCGCGGTTGGCATTGCGCCTGGCAGTCGCGTCGAAGCGCGGATCGGCCGCAAGCTGCGGCTGCAGCAGCACGTGCTCGCAGAACTGCTTCCATTCGCGTTCGTTCTGCAGGCCCAGCATGACGGTGCCGCCGTCGCCCGTCGCGAAGGGACCGTAAGGGTAGATGGTCGCGTGCGAGGCCGCGCTGCGCGGGGGCGGCGGCGCGCCCTCGTAGGCGTAATACATCGGGTAGCCCATCCACTCGGCCAGCGACTCCAGCATCGACACGTCGATGTGCGAGCCCGTGCCTGTCTTGCCCCGCTGGAGCAGGGCCGCGAGGATGCCGGTGTAGGCGTACATGCCGGCCGCGATGTCGGCGATCGAGTTGCCCGACTTGCAGGGCGCCTCCGCAGTGCCGGTGACCGACAGGAAGCCGGCCTCGCTCTGGATCAGCAGGTCGTAGGCTTTCTTGTCGCGGTAGGGTCCATCCTCGCCGTAGCCCGAGATGTCGCACACGATCAGCGCGGGATGCTTCGCCATCAGCGCCGTGGCGCCCAGTCCCATGCGCGCGGCGGCGCCCGGCGCGAGGTTCTGCACCAGCACGTCTGCCCCGGCGACCAGCTCCTGCAGCACAGCGTGCGCTGCCTCCTGCTTGAGATCCAGCGCGAGGCTTTCCTTCGACCGGTTGACCCACACGAAGTGCGAGGCCTCACCGCCCACGCGCTGATCGTAGGCGCGGGCGAAGTCGCCGCCGCCCGGGCGCTCCACCTTGATCACACGGGCGCCGAGATCCGCCAGTTGGCGGGTGCAGAAAGGCGCGGCGATCGCGTGTTCCAGCGAAACGACGGTAATGCCGTCCAGCGGTCGTGTCATTGGCGCAGCCCTTCAGAACGAACGCGGCAGGCCCAGCAGGTGCTCGGCCACGTAGGAATAGATGAGGTTCGTCGAGATCGGAGCCACCTGGTAGAGCCGCGTCTCGCGGAACTTGCGCTCCACGTCGTATTCGCAGGCGAAGCCGAAGCCGCCATGGGTCTGCAGGCAGGTGTTGGCCGCCTCCCACGAGGCCTTGGCCGCCAGGTACTTGGCCATGTTGGCCTCCGCGCCACAAGGCTGGCCGGCATCGAACAGCGCGCAGGCCTTGAAGCGCATGAGGTTGGCCGCTTCCGTCTCGATGTAGTCGGCAGCGATCGGGAACTGGATGCCCTGGTTCTGGCCGATGGCGCGGCCGAACACCTGCCGGTCGCTTGCATAGCGGCGCGCGCGCTCGATGAACCACCACGCATCCCCAATGCATTCGGCCGCGATCAGCGTGCGCTCGGCGTTCAGGCCGTCGAGGATGTACTTGAAGCCCTTGCCCTCTTCGCCGATCAGGTTCTCAGCAGGGATCTCGAGGTTGTCGAAGAAGACCTCGTTGGTCTCGTGATTGACCATGTTGAGAATCGGGCGCACGACCATGGCCCCCACGCTCGGCACTGGCATGTCCTCGCTGCCCCCCGGGGGGGCTTTCGCGCCTTGGGGCGGCCCGGCGGCGCTCATCCCATTGCCGATCGCCTGCTTCAGGTCCACGATGAAGATCGACATGCCTTCCGACTTCTTCTTCACCTCCGCGAGCGGCGTGGTGCGCGCCAGCAGGATCATCAGGTCGGAGTGCTGGATGCGCGAGATCCAGACCTTCTGCCCGTTGACCACGTAGCGGTCGCCCTTCTTCACCGCGGTGGTCTTGAGCTGCGTCGTGTCGGTGCCGGTGGTGGGCTCGGTCACGGCCATGGTCTGCAGGCGCAATTCGCCCGTGGCGATCTTCGGCAGGTACTGGCGCTTCTGCGCCTCGCTGCCGTGCCGCAGCAGCGTGCCCATGTTGTACATCTGGCCATGGCAGGAGCCGGCGTTGCCACCCGAGAAATTGACTTCTTCCATGATCACCGAGGCCTCGGACAGGCCCAGGCCGGAGCCGCCGTAGTCGGCGGGGATCAGCGCGGCCAGCCAACCGGCTTGCGTCAGCGCATTCACGAAGGCCTCGGGGTAGCCGCGCTCATGGTCGACCTTCTGCCAGTAGGCGGAGTCGAAGCGGCCGCAGAGGTCGCGCAGGGCCTCCCTCATTTCCTGATGCGCGTCGGGGGTGGGGATCTGGGTCTTCATGGTGGTTCAGGCAAGCGTGGCGCTGGCTTGCATCGCAAGCCAGCCATCGGCGTCTTCGGCCCACAGGCTGAAGCGCTTGTCAGCCTCGGGCCGGCCGTGAAAGCGCAGCCGCGTGCCATCGAAGACGGGGCGCAGCGCGCGGAACTCGAAGCGCGCGAGCGAAGCACCGGGCCTCTCGCGCCGCAGCAGGTCGACCAGCAGCGTGGCGATCAGCGGGCCGTGCACGATGAGGCCCGGATAGCCCTCGACCTCGGTCACGTAGCGGCGGTCATAGTGGATGCGATGGCCGTTGAAGGTCAGCGCCGAATAGCGGAACAGCAGCACGTCGTCGGGCATGAGCTCGCGGCTGAAGGCGGAATCCTTCGGCGCCGGCACGGGTGTGGCCGGCGCCTCTCCAGGCGTCGGCGCGGCGCGGTACACGATGTCGTGCTCCTCGGTCAGCGCCAGGCCGCGCGCATTGCTTACCTCGTGCCGCACCAGCACGAAGACCAGCTCGCCGCTGCGTCCGGTCTTGTGCGAGACCGAGGCGATGGTCGAGGTGCGCTCCACCGCATCGCCCACCACCAAAGTATTGCCCGCCTCCCAGCTCAGGCGACCGCCGGCCCACATGCGGCGCGGCAGCGGCACCGGCGGAAGGAAGCCGCCGCGCTTCGCATGACCGTCCGGGCCGATCTCGGACTGCCGGTGGTGCGGCAGGAAGTAGAGCCAGTGCCAGAGCTCGGGCAGCCGCGTGCCCGATGCCGGCGCGGGGTCTTCGCGGTCCAGCGTGGCCGAGAGCGCGCGCACCGGAGCGGCCGTGATCTCGTCAGCCAGCGCTTCGCTTCGGCCTTGCCACGCCTGCAGCCCGGCCAATGCCTGGGCCCCGATCGCGGGGGAAGGGTTCGTGGGCTGAGTCATGTCCTTGGGTGTCTCCGATGCAAGCGGCGCTCTTGCCGCGCCCTGCCTTGCATGGTGGCCACGAGCAAGCTTGCGCGCAATCTTCGATTTCGAGACCGAGCCTTCGGATTTCGCGAAGGCTTGCTAGGATGGCGCATGCATTTCGACCTGACCGATCTGCGCCTCTTCGTCGCGGCGGCCGAACTCGGCAGCCTCACGCGCGCAGCCGAGCGCCAGCACCTGTCGCTGGCCGCGGCGAGCGCCCGCATCAAGGCGCTGGAGGCGCAGTCGGGCCTGGCGCTGCTGGCGCGCGAGGCGCGCGGCGTGCGCCTGCTGCCGCCGGGCGAGGCCTTCCTGCACCACGCTCGCCTGGTGCTGCACCAGGCGAGCCAGCTCGGAGCCGAGCTCAAGGAGTACGGCGGCGGCCTGCGCGGGCATCTGCGGGTGTTCGCCAACACCACGGCGGTGAGCGACTTCCTTCCAGAGATCCTGCCCAGCTTCCTGGCGCGCCATCCGCGCATCAACATCGACCTTCAGGAAAAACCGAACGCACAGATCCCGCACGGCGTGCTCGATGGCCGTGCCGACATCGGCATCGTCGCCGGCCGCATCGACACGCTGGGCCTGGAGGCGATCCACTTCAGCACCGACCGGCTGGTGCTCGTCACCTCGCGCAAGCACCGGTTCGCTCGTCGCCGCCGCATCGCCTTTGCCGAGACGCTGGACGAAGACGCCGTCGGCATGCAGGCCGGCAGCACGCTGCATGCGTTCCTGGCGCAGATCACCGAAAGCCTCGGCAAGAGCCAGAAGCTGCGCATCCAGCTCGGGGGTTTCGACGCCATGTGCCGCATGATCGGCAGCGGCGTCGGCATCGGCGTGGTGCCGGAATCCGCCGCGCGCCGCAACCTCGAAAGCATGAAGCTGGCGCTGATCGAGCTCAGCGACCCATGGTGCGTGCGCGAGCGCTACCTGCTGGTGCGCGACCGCGCAGCCCTGCCCACCTATGCGCAAGCGCTGGTCGACACGCTGTGCGCGCACTACGCGGAGCAAGGGGTGCGCTCGGGGTGAGGGGAAAAAAAAGCGCCGCGTATCAACGCGGCGCTTCCACGAACACAGCAGGACGTCTCAGCGCTCGATGGTGAGTGCAACCCCCATGCCGCCGCCGATGCACAGCGAGGCAATGCCCTTCTTCGCGTTCTGGCGCTGCATCTCGTGCAGCAGCGTCACCAGGATGCGGCAGCCGGAGGCGCCGATCGGATGCCCGATCGCGATGGCGCCGCCATTCACGTTGACCTTGTTGACGTCCCAGCCCATCTCGCGGTTGACGGCACATGCCTGTGCGGCGAATGCCTCGTTGATCTCGAGCACGTCGAGGTCCTGGGGCTTCCAGCCGGCGCGCTGCAGCGCCTTCTGCGAGGCCGGCACCGGGCCCATGCCCATGAAGGCGGGGTCGAGGCCGGTGCTGGCGTAGCTGGCGATGCGGCCCAGGGGCTTGAGGCCCAGCGCAGCCGCCTTCTTGGCGGTCATCACCATCACGGCGGCGGCGCCGTCATTGAGGCCGGAGGCATTGCCCGCGGTCACGCCGCCAGCCTTGTCGAAGGCGGGGCGCAGGCCGGCCAGGCCTTCGGCGCTGGTCTTGCGATTGATGAACTCGTCCTGGGCGAACACGACCGGGTCGCCCTTCTTCTGCGGAATGTTGACGGCGACGATCTCGTCCTTGAACTTGCCGGCGTCCTGCGCGGCCGCGGCCTTGGTCTGGCTGGCGAGCGCGAGCTCGTCCTGCGCGGCGCGGCTGATGTCGTACTTCTTGGCCACGTTCTCGGCCGTGATGCCCATGTGGTACTGGTTGTACACGTCCCACAGGCCGTCGACGATCATCGAGTCGACCAGCTTCCAGTCGCCCATGCGCTGGCCGTTGCGCGAGTTGGGCAGCACGTGCGGCGCAAGGCTCATGCTCTCCTGCCCGCCGGCCACGACGATCTCGCTGTCGCCGGTGGCAACGGCCTGCGCGGCCAGCATCACCGCCTTCAGGCCCGAGCCGCACACCGCGTTGATGGTGAGCGCCGGCGTCTCCTTGGCGACGCCGCTCTTCAGCAGCGCCTGGCGCGCCGGGTTCTGGCCGCTGCCCGCGGTGAGCACCTGGCCCATGATGACCTCGCCGATCTGGTCGGGGCCGACCTTGGCGCGCTCAAGCACTTCCCTGATCACGATCGAGCCGAGCTCCGTGGCCGAGATGTTGGCCAGCGATCCGCCGAACTTGCCCACGGCCGTGCGTACGGCCGAAACGATGACGATGTCTTCCATGGTGTGTGCTCTCCGAGGCTGCGATTGAAAAAAAGGAAAGTGGGAACGAACAACGAAGTCAGGCTCGCGCCTTGACGTAGCGACCCGGCGCCGGCTCGATCGCCTTGTAGGCGTTGCCCTTGCCGTAGGACTTGGGAGCAGGGATCTGCTTGCCCGAGTGGGTCTTGAGCCAGTTGGACCAGTCGGTCCACCAGCTGCCGGGATGCTCTGCGGCACCGGCCAGCCATTCGGCCTGGGTCTTCGGCAGCTTGCCGTCGGCACGAATCCAGTGGCTGCGCTTCTTCTTGACCGGGGGGTTGATCACGCCAGCGATGTGGCCCGAGGCCCCCATGACGAAGCGCTTCTTGCCCTTGAGCAGCTGCGTCGACGCGTAGGCGCCGCCGATGGGCACGATGTGGTCCTCGCGCGAGCCGTAGATGTACACCGGCGCCTCGATGCGGCCCAGGTCGACCTGCTCGCCCGCCACGGTCAGCGCGCCGGGCTGGGCCAGCTTGTTCTCGTGGTAAGTGTTGCGCAGGTACCAGCAGTACCAGGGCCCGGGGAGGTTGGTGGCGTCGCTGTTCCAGTAGAGCAGGTCGAAGGGCGGCGGTGTCTCGCCCTTCAGGTAGTTGCCCACCACGTAGTTCCACACCAGGTCGTTGGGCCGCAGGAAGCTGAAGGTGGAGGCCAGCTCGCTGCCGGGCAGCAGGCCGCCCGAGGCCATCTGCATCTCGCGGAAGCGCACGAAGGCCTCGTCGATGAAGATGTCGAGGATGCCGGTGTCGGTGAAGTCGAGCAGCGTGGTGAGCAGCGTGACCGACGACGCGGGCTGCTCGCCGCGCGCCGCCAGCACCGCCAGCGCGGTCGACAGGATGGTGCCGCCGACGCAGAAGCCCAATGTGTCGATCTGCCCGCCCTTCTTGTCCTGGCCGCTGATCTCGCGGGTCACCTGGATCGCCTTGATGGCGGCGTTCTCGATGTAGTCGTCCCAGGTAGCGTTGCCCATGGAGGCATCGGGATTGCGCCAGCTCACCACGAACACGCGATGGCCCTGCTCCACCGCGTAGCGGATCAGCGAGTTCTCGGGCTGCAGGTCGAGGATGTAGAACTTGTTGATGCAGGGCGGCACGAGCAGCAACGGCCGCTCGTAGACCTTGGCCGTCAGCGGCTTGTATTCGAGCAGCTGGAACAGCTCGTTCTCGAAGACCACCGCGCCCTCGGTGGTGCCGACGTTGCGGCCGACCTCGAAGGCGCTCTCGTCGGTCATGCTCAGGTGGCCCTGCTGGACGTCCTTCAGCAGGTTCTGGATGCCCTTGGCGATGCTCTCGCCCTGGGTCTCGAGCGCCCTCTTCTGGGCCTCGGCGTTGAAGGCGAGATAGTTGCTGGGTGCCGAGGCCGCCACCCACTGCTCGACAGCGAAGCGCAGGCGGGCCCGGGTCTTGGCGTCGGCTTCGACAGCTTCGGCCATGCCGAGCAGCGTGCGGGTGTTGAGGAGGTAGACCGCCGCCGAGAACGCCGCCACCGGATTGCTGCCCCAGGCCTCGGCCGCGAAGCGCCGGTCGCCGCGGGCGCGTGCCGCCATGTCCTGGCGCCACAGCTCGGTGGCCTCCTCGATGTACTGCTTCTGCAGCTCGTGGAGTCTCGGGGCGGAGAAGGTGAACCGGGGCATTTCCCGCGGATCCCAGGGCGCCTCGGCCTGCCCCCCCTTGCCCAGCGCCTGGAATGACTCGAGGGCTTTCTCCCAACCCTGCACCAGCGCCTGCTGGAACGGCGCGAAAGTGGACTCGGCCGCGGCCTGTTGTTCTTGTCTCATGTCGTCTCCTGGTTCCTCACCTTGTCGTATCGGCTTTTGAGTATGCTGCATCCGGCAGGGCCCGGAAAGCAAAAGCCCGCCTCACCTTCCTGAAAAACCTCTCCCATGCATCTCGTCGTCATCGCCTGGCTCTATGTCGCCCTGATGATGGCGGTGGCGGAAGCCACCAACACCACGGGCACAGTGCTCGGTGCGGTCTTCACCTTTCTACTCTATGGCTTGGCGCCGGTGGCACTGGTGGTTTACCTGATGGGCGCACCGGCGCGCCGCAAAGCGATCCGCGCGCGCGAGGCGGCCGAGCGCGAGGCCGCCATGCAGGCGGCCGCCCCGCCATCAGTCGCGCCAGATGCAGGCGGCGAACCGGCCGCTGATGCGGTCCCGCCGGTGCGAGAAAAAAAGTAACGGGTTGTTCACCGTGCACCAGGGTGCGCTGCCGTCGTTGCCGTAGAGCTGCGTGACGCCTGCCGCCTGCAGGCGCTGCCGTGCCAGGCCCGCGAGGTCCGCGAGCCACTTGCCGGACGCTGCGGCGGGCTTGAAGCACTGCCTGGCCTGCGGCGCGGCCGCTTCGAAGGCCGTGCGGACTTCGTCGCCGACCTCGAAGGCCCCGGGCCCGATGCAGGGGCCGAGCCAGGCCATGAGCTCGTTCGGCCCGGCTTCGGCTGCGAAGGCGCCGACGGCCTCCTCCAGCACGCCTGCCGCCAGGCCGCGCCAGCCCGCATGCGCGGCGGCCACGCGGCGGCCGCGGCCGTCGGTGATGAGCACGGGCAGGCAGTCGGCGACCATGATCGTGCAGGCGATGCCGCCGGCGGTGGCGGTGCAGGCATCCGCTGCGGTGCCGTCCGGCGTCCGGCCATCCAGCGCCAGCACCCGGGTCCCATGCACCTGCTGCAGGAAGACCGGGCGCGCGCCGATCGCATCGCGCAGCCGCGCCCGGTTGGTGGCCACGTCGGCCGGTGCGTCGCCCACGTGGTCGCCGAGGTTGAGGCTGCGATATGCCCCCCCGGAGACGCCGCCTTCGCGCGTGGTGCACAGCGCGTGCACGCCGGGCGGCGCGGGCCAGTCGGGCACCAGCGCCTCGGCGGGCCCCATGCTCAGGGCTCCGCGTCGGGGCAGCGCGACGGCTGGGCGCGCTGGAACGCGTCGAGCTGCATGCAGGCCTCGAACGCCGCCATGGTGCGTGGCAGCCCGCTGAAGTCGCAGTCGAAGCGCTGGCCGTTGAAGACCTGCGGCACCAGGCAGCAGTCTGCCAGCGTGGGCGTGTCGCCCCAGCAGTAGAGGCTCGCAGGGTGCTGCGCCAGCTGGCGCTCGAAGGCCACCATGCCCTCGCGCACCCAGTGGCGGTACCAGGCGTTCTTGGCGTCGTCACCGATCTTGAGATCGCGCACCAGGTACTTGAGCACGCGCAGGTTGTTCAGCGGATGGATCTCGCAGGCGATCGACTGAGCCAGGGCCCGCACATGCGCCCGGCCGACGGGGTCGTGCGGCAGCAGTGCGGGTTCGGGATGGATCTCGTCCAGGTACTCGATGATCGCCATCGACTGCGTGAAGCGCTCGCCATCGTCTTCCAGCAGCGGCACCAGCATGTCGGGCGAGATGGCCGAGAAGGGCCCCGTCTTGTGCTCGCCGCGGGCGATGTGCACCGCGAGGTAGTCGTAGTCCAGGCCCTTGAGGTTGAGCGCGATGCGCACCCGGAACGAAGCAGACGAGCGGAAGTAGTTGTAGAGCTTCATCATGGGCCAGAGCATAGCGCCGGCGCTACCGTCATGGACCACGGCCGGCGACGGCTTCCGCCCTCTGGCAAACTGCCGCTTTCGCTTGAAAAGGACTTTTCCCGCCATGGCTTCCGAATACGTCTTCACTCCGCCGGCGACGGTGTCCCTGCCGGTGGTCGGCCAGGCTGCCCGCTTCCCCGTGCACCGCATCTACTGCGTCGGCCGCAACTACGAAGAGCACGCCAAGGAAATGGGCTTTACCGGCCGCGAGCCGCCCTTCTTCTTCATGAAGCCGGCCGATGCCCTGGTCGTCGTCGAGGCGGACAAGACCGGCACCATGGCCTATCCCACGTTGACCAAGAACCTGCACCACGAGATCGAGCTGGTCGCGGCCATCGGCACCGGCGGCAAGAACATCAAGGCGGCCGATGCCATGAAGCACATCTTCGGCTACGCCGTGGGCCTGGACATGACGCGCCGCGACCTGCAGGGCGACATGAAGAAGCAGGGCCGCCCCTGGGACATCGGCAAGAGCTTCGAGCAGAGCGCGCCCACCGGGCCGATCGTGCCGGCGGCCCAGGCCGGCGACATCGAGCACGCCGAGATCTCCCTGCAGGTCAACGGCCAGGACCGCCAGCGCAGCAACGTGAGCAAGCTGATATGGAACATGGCCGAGACCATCGAGCACCTCTCTGCCGCCTGGGAGCTGCAGCCCGGCGACCTGATCTTCACCGGCACGCCCGAGGGCGTGGCGGCGGTGGTGGCCGGAGACACCCTGGTCGGCCAGGTCGCGGGCCTGCCCACGCTCACGGTCAAGGTGGTCTGAAACAATCCGCCGGTCCACACCCGATGCTCCTGCGCGTCCCTATCAAGCATTGCAAGAACTGCGGCACGGCGGTGGTGTACCGCATCCCCGACGACGGCGACACGCGCGAGCGCGCCATCTGCCCGGCCTGCCACACGGTGCACTACGAGAACCCGCTCAACGTGGTGGGCACCATCCCCGTGCTGGGCGAACGCGTGCTGCTGTGCAAGCGCAACATCGAGCCGCGCTGGGGCAAGTGGACGCTCCCGGCCGGCTTCATGGAACTCAACGAGACGACCGCCCAGGGCGCCGCGCGCGAGACCGACGAGGAGGCCGGCGCCGAGTACGAGATGGAAGGCCTGTTCGCGGTGATCAGCGTGGTGCGGGTGGGCCAGGTGCACCTGTTCTACCGGGCTCGGCTTCTCAGCGACAAGTTCGACCCCGGGCACGAGACCATCGAGGCCCGCCTCTTCACCGAGGAAGAGATCCCCTGGGACGAGATCGCCTTTCGCACCGTGCGGGAAGCACTCACCCATTACTTCGAAGACCGCCGGCGCGGCAGCTTCGACCGCGTCCATCAACTGGACATCGTATGAAGCTCCTTCGCGCACCGCTGTGCTGCGCCCTGCTGCTGGCTGCACAGGCGCAGGCCGAGCAGATCGGCGAGGTCGACACCGCCTTCAAGCTGATCGGCCCCGATCACAAGATCGTGGTCGAGGCCTACGACGACCCCAAGGTCAGCGGCGTGACCTGCTATGTCTCGCGCGCCAGGACCGGCGGCATCTCCGGCGCCTTCGGCCTGGCCGAGGACAAGGCCGAGGCCTCGATCGCCTGCCGCCAGGTCGGACCCGTGCGCGTGACCCAGCCGCTGCCCAAGCGCGAGGAGGTGTACAGCGAGCGGCTTTCCATCCTCTTCAAGCGCCTGCGCGTGGTGCGCATGGTCGATGGCCCGCGCAACACGCTGGTCTACCTGACCTACTCCGATCGCCTGGTCGAAGGCTCGCCGAAGAACAGCATCACCGCGGTGCCCATCGACCGCGCGATGCCGATCCCCCTGAAATAGAGGGCGACGCCTGCGTGCGCCGCCGTGCCCGGGCAGGTCGCCCCAGAAAACGCCCCGGTCCTACGCGCCCGCGGGAACCAGCGCGGCAGAATGCGTTCGAAAAAACGCCATGCAAACCAACACCCATGTTCTCCGCGCCGGCCTCATGGCCGCGGCGGTCGCCAGCCTGGTGGCCTGCAGCACCACGCCCCTGCCGCCCCAGCGCCCGCTTCCCGCTCCTCCCGGAGCTGCCGTCAGGCCGCCGCCGCCCCCGCCGGCACCGGCTGCGTTCATCCGGCCGGCCGCCGGGGCCACGCTGTCGCGCTTCGACGGAAGGGCCAACAAGGGACTGGACATCGCGGGCAGCCTGGGCGACCCGATCCTCGCCGTGGCCGACGGCCGCGTCGTCTATGTCGGCGGCGAGCTGCGCGGCTACGGCAACATGGTGATCGTGAAGCACAACGACACCTTCCTCAGCGCCTACGCGCACGCCCAGCAGATCCTGGTGAAGGAGAAGGACGTCGTGCGCCAGGGCCAGAAGATCGCCGAGATGGGCAGCAGCGGCGCCGACCGCGTCAAGCTGCACTTCGAGCTGCGCAAGCAGGGTGTCGCGGTGGACCCCGAGCCCTACCTCAGCGGCCAGCTGCGCTGAGCGCAACGACTGCGGTCGGCTACAGCAGGCTCTCCGGTACCAGCGGGGCAAGCAGCTCCAGCTTCAGGCGCGAGCCGAAATCGGTCTCGGGCTCCTCGTGGTGCACGACATCGGGCCCGCCGTCCTCCGAGGGGCTCATCCATTCGATGTTGCCGCTCGGCCCCAGTCGCACGCGGTAGGCCGCATCCATGGCGATGAAGCCGATCAGGCTGGTGAGCTGCGCCGCGATCTGCGGGCTGTGGATGAACAGGCCCAGCTCCGTGTTGTGCAGGTCCGAGCGCGGGTCGAAATTGAGCGAGCCGATGAACACCACCTTGCCGTCGACCACCGCAGACTTGCCGTCCAGCCGCCCGCTGGCCGAGCCGAAGATGCCGAAGCGCCGCGTGCGCTCGACACGCTTGGGGCTGAGCTCGTAGAGCTCCACGCCCAGGCGCACCAGCTCGGGCCGGTAGCGGCGGTAGCCCACGTGCACCAGCGACTCGTCGGTGGCGGCCAGCGAGTTGGTCACGAGCGTGAAGCGCACGCCCCGCTCGCGCAGCTGGCGCACGGACTCCATGCCGCCGCGCCCCGGGATCAGGTAGGGCGTGGTCACCAGTGCATCGCGCCTGGCGGCACGGACGTGGCGCCGGACGTTGAAGAGCACTCCCTCGGGCGCATCGGCCGTCACGCGCGGGCGCTCCTCGAGCGGGCCCAGCGCCTTGTGCGGCGCGTCGGCGTAGGCCTCGGCGCGCGCCCAGACCAGCGACAGCGCGCCCGCGTCAAGGTCCTCGGCAAGCGCCTGGTAGCCCAGCAGATCGCGCTCGATCGGCGTCTGCGGGGCCCACATCGCGGCGTCCCAGGTCATCTCCTCGAAGCGCTGACGCCGCTGCGCCGGCGTGCCCTCCGCCTGAGCGATCGACTCGATCGGATACACGTAGGGACTGTTCCAGTACGTGTCGAACAGCGAAGACAGCCGCGGCACCACCGCGCCCGCCACCAGGGTGTCGATGTCGATGAAGTTCGCCCCGGCGTCGCGCATGAAGTATTCGTTGGCGATGTTGCGCCCGCCCACCACCGCCATCGCGTTGTCGGCGACGAAGAGCTTGTTGTGCATGCGGCGATGGATGCGGTCGATGTCGAGCAGCGAGGCTGCCAGCCGCGTGATCAGCCGGCCGCGCCCGGCCGGGAAGGGATTGAAGAGGCGCACCTCCACGTTCGGATGGGCCGCCAGGCTCGCCAGCAGCGCGTCGGCCCCGGCGGTGTAGAGGTCGTCGATCAGCACGCGCACGCGCACGCCGCGCTCGGCCGCGTCGCGCAGCGTGCGCAGCAGGTAGCGGCCAGTCTCGTCGTTCTGCACCAGGTAGTACTGCACGTCGATGCTGCGCTGCGCGCGCCGCACCAGTTCGAGGCGCGCGTGCATCGAAAACGCCGGCAAAGGCAGCAGCCGGAAGCCGCTTTGCTGCGCATCCGGCGCACCGGCCACGGCAAGGCGTCCGAGCGCCGTGTTCGCCGTGTCGGCGAACGCATGCGACGGCGGACGCTCCGTCTCCTTCGGCAGGCCCGCGCAGCCGGCCAGCAGCATGGCGAGCGCCAGCGCAACGAACCGGCTCACTCCCCTGCCCCAGGCACTGCCGGGATGCTTCGCGCTGTCAGCCTCCATCGCCGCCTTCGATCCGGGCCAGCGTCTGGCCATCGCGCCGGCTGCCGAAGTACTTGTGCAGGCAGTCGCGAAACACCGGCTCCGACGGATCGGCCGCATCGAACAGGGTCATGCACGACCAGAACTTGAGGTCGTCCGGCGCGCCGAAGATTTCGTGGATGTCGCGGCCCTCTACAGCCAGCACCAGCGCGCCGCATTCGCGCAGCCGCGGCCCCAGCAGCGGGTGCGCCAGGTAGGCGCGCGCCTCGGCCAGCGAGGCGATTGAATAGCGTTGCGCCATCGCGCTGCGGCCCAGGCCGGCCAGTTGCGGGAACACGAACCACATCCAGTGGCTGCGCTTGCGGCCGCCGCGCAGTTCGCCGCGTACCGCGTCGATCACCGGCTCCTGCGCATCGACGAAGCGCTGCAATTCGAAGGCATCGTTCATGGGTGGAAAGCCTCTCTGTAGGTGCCGTCTTTCTCCAGGTGGCGAAGTATGCCGCGCCACGCCGAGCACACGGCGCCGTCAAATCTGCACGCAACAAAAAAAGAGAGGCTCTCCCAGAGAACGACAATGAACTGCGAAGCGATCCACTGCGTCGACACCAAGACCGTCCGGTTTGCCATCTACCCCGACGGACTCGACGGACCCCGCATCATGGCCCATGTCTCCGAGGCCGCCCTCCGCGACCTGTGCGAAGACCCGGAGTCTGACTCAGACCTGACCCTCACCTGCGAGGCCCACTTCCCGTGTATCGAGGCCAAGGCGCTGGAGCGCTACCGCGCCGCGCCGGCGGTGCCCATCCTTCTGGAGCCCGCAGACCTCATGGCCTGCGCCCTGGTGCACTGATCCGTTGCCCCGAAGCGCGCGCATGCGCATGCGCCTTCGCCCCCGGATGGGTCCTGCCGCGCCGCCCGGCGGGCGCCTTCAGGGCAACGTGAATGTCGCGGTAGAACTCGGCGAGGTTGCCCGCGACGTCCGGCTATGACGTCTGTTCGCGCCTTCGCCCTTGCCCGATCTTCCTGAGGCGCCCGACCACCTCCTCGAGCTTCAAGGGCGGCTGCTCGATCGTGGGAACATCGGCAGCCCTCAGCGGACGCACCACCTGGAAGCCCCAGACGAGCGGCTCTGTCTCGCTGCCCTGTGCAGGCGTGTACGCCCGGCCTTCGCCGTCGACCATGATCTCCACATCCTGGATGTACTGCGTCGAGCCGTCGGCAAGATCGACGTAGGGCTCGAGCAGCATGTCCGGTCCGCTGTCGAGCAGCTTGCTTACGACCCTTTGACCGTTGCACACAGTGACGTCAGCCGCCTGCAGTGCATGAAACAAGGTAGTCCTGAAACTCATGGACGTATTGTCCCAGCAGTTGGCGATAGCCGCCCTCGTGGTCAGGCTGCCCGATCCTGCCAGACCAGGTGCAGTAGTTTCAGCCCCGAAGATGCGGCTATTGCCGCTGAGCGCGATCGGCTCATCCTTTTGGCGTGCGAGTCGACATCTGGGCCGCAAGCCCCATCCACTCCTTGTGGAGGACATCGATCTGGCCGAGCTTTCGCTCCATTGCCTCGACATCCAGGGGTCCTCCCGCCATGACGGCATCCATCATGTCGCGGTGTTCATCCGATGCACGCTTCCAGGCGTCGTAGCACTCTCGGAACTTGTCTGGTGTTGGCATTGCGTTTCTCCTGCCCGGATGTGGGCTTCGGCCATGGCATGAACTCCACAAGTCTCCAACAAGTTATGCCGCCGGGGCCTTCAGGTCTGTAGGAGCCGATCGCTCCTTTTTCTCTCTGGTTCATTTCGGTTTCGGTTTGGTTTCAGTCCGGCCGGCGGGAAGCGAAATCCGGCGCGCGCTTCTCGACGAAGGCGCTCACGCCCTCGCGCCCCTGCGCGGACACGGCGCAGCGCAGCAAGGCCTCGCGCTCCAGTTCGAGGTGCGTGCGCAAGTCGTGGTCGAAGGCGCTGTCGCACAGGGCCTTGATGCCGCCCAGCGAGGCGGTCGCACCCTGCGCGAGCTCACAGGCCAGCGCCGTGGCCGCCGGCAGCAGCTCGTCGGCGCCGTGCAGCTCGTCGACCAGGCCCCAGCGCAGGCAGTCGTCGGCCGACACTGGGCGGTTGGTCATCAGGATGTGCTTGGCACGCGCCGCGCCCGCACGGCGCGCCAGGTAGTACGAAGCCCCGAGGTCAGGGCTCAGTCCGATGGCCGAGTACCCGCCGCGCAGCTTCATGGCCGGCGAGGCCAGCACGAGATCGGCGCACAGCGCGAGCGAGATGCCCGCGCCGCCGAGCGGCCCCTGCACCGCACTGACGACCGGCACCGGCAGCGTCGCCAGCGCGTGGATCGCGGGGTGCAGCCCGTCGAGCATGGCGCGCACCAGCTGGTCGAGGTCGTGGCGGCGCTCGACGAACTCGCGGATGTCGCCGCCGGCGCAGAACTGCTTGCCGCGCGACGAGATCAGCACGGCGCGTACCTCGGTGCCGGCACCGCGACGCGCCTGCCCGATCGCCTCGACCAGCGCGTGGCCGCAGGCGGAGTCGAGGGCATTGGCGGCCTCAGGCCGGTTCAGGACGATATGGCCCACGCCGCTTTCGACGCGCCATTGGACGACGTTCTCCTCGCGATTCTGTTCATTCATGTCAGATCCCCTTTCTTTCGCGGCCTGCCCCGTAGGGCGCCCGCAGCTGGGTGTTGAGGAAACGCGCTGCACGCGCGCGTCGGCACGGCGCCGCGGGAGCGGGCACTCCATCATGTAGCAGTAGCCGCCGAAAAGCTGCAGGCACTCGTCGCCGGGTTGCAGGTGTCGGCTGGGGCGGGAGGCGTGCAGCTCTCGAGTTGCTCCCGCAGCCTGGCTCGTCAGGTCCAGTGATGCCGGCTCGAAGGCCACCAACTTCCGCATGCGCGGCGGTGCTGGAGCCGCCGCCCGCCTATGCCGCCTACCCGCGGCGGTTTACAGCGACCAGCCGCATGCCCGGCATCACTTCGGCAGCCAGCTCCGGCCGCTCCAGGGCGTAGTCCAGATTCATGCGGGCAATCTCCACGTGCTCCTCGCCCAGCGCCTGCGCGCGTGAACCCTGGCCACGCTCGATCGCCTGCACCAGCGCATGGTGTTGGCGGTGCGCCTGCTGCATCCATTGCTGGCCCTCCTGCATCGAGGACTGCATCGGCAGCATCGCGCTGGGCGAGGCAAAGGGTTGTCCGACGAGCGTGTCCATGATCCGCCTGAGCGTCGAATTGCCGCAGCCTTCGATGATCAGGCGGTGGAAGTTGTCGTTCATTTCGACATAGGCCGCGTAGTCGTCCAGTTCCATCTGCGGCTTGTTGACGGCCTTGTCACCGGCATCGAGACATTCGTGCAGCTCGCGCAGCAACTGGCGTTGCGCTCCCTCCTCAGCCAGCAATCGGGCCGCGAAGCCTTCGATCACGCCGCGCACACGGATCGCATCGGCGATCTCCTGCGAGGTAAAGCGCCGCATCTGGTAGCCGCCGGCCGGCGAAGGCTCGATCAGGCCTTCGTGCTCCAGGCTGCCAAGCGCCAGGCGCACGGGCGTGCGCGAGGCGTTCAACTTGTCCGCCAGCGGGATCTCCGCCAGACGCTCCCCAGGGACGAATTCGCCCTTGAGGATCATGTCTCGCAGCTGGACCAGTACACGGGATTGTTGGGAGTCCATAGGGCGTTGCATGCAGTTGAGTCCTTGAATTGTACGGCGATGGTGCACCGCCGCACTCAATGGATGCATTTCTTGTCATAGCTGCATACATCTGGGGCGAGCTCGCGATGAATACGGTGCTCAACGACCCATTTAATGAGTGTTTACCCTTTGTTCTGTTCATTTTTTGAAGGAAAATGATTGACGCTCATCAACAAACTGTCAAACAATGCATCCCATTGCATGCAACGCCGTACAGCCAACCTGAGGAGTCCCCCATGATCAGTGCCGAGAAGAATGACCAAATGACCCGCGTCGGGCTGGACCAGCCGGCCGGAAAGCTGCTGCGGCGCTACTGGCAGCCTGTGGCCCTCGCGGAAGAGTTGAGCGGCCCCCGCCCGCTGAAGCCCGTGAAGCTCATGGACCAGGACTTCGTGCTGTTCCGCGACCCCCAGGGCAAACTCGGCATGCTCGACCGCGACTGCCCTCACCGCGGCGCCGACCTCGCCTTCGGCCGGCTCGAAAGCGGCGGACTGCGCTGCGCCTTCCACGGCTGGCTGTTCGACGCCAGCGGCAGGTGCCTGGAGACCCCGGCCGAACCGGCCGGCAGCAAGCTGTGCACACGCATTCAGCAGTCGGCGTATCCGGTCGTCGAGAAGAGCGGCATCGTGTTCGCGTACATCGGCGAGGGCGAGCCGCCCGCCTTTCCCGAATTCGACTGCTTCGTCGCGCCGGAAAGCCACACCTTCGCCTTCAAGGGCCTGTGGGAATGCAACTGGCTGCAGGCGCTGGAAGTGGGCATCGACCCCGCGCACGCCTCCTTCCTGCACCGCTTCTTCGAGGACGAAGACACTTCCGAGAGCTACGGCAAGCAGTTCCGCGGCGCATCGGCGGATTCCCAGATGGCAATCACCCAGGTGCTGCGCGAATACGACTCTCCCGAGATCCGCATCGCGCAGGCGCCCTACGGCATGCAGCTCACCACGCTGCGCAAGCTGTCGCAAGAGCAGACCCACGTGCGCGTGACCAACGTCGTCTTCCCGCAGGCCTTCGTCATCCCGATGAGCAGCGAGATGACGATTTCCCAATGGCATGTGCCGGTGGACGACACGCACTGCTACTGGTACGCCATCTTCACCAGCTTCACCGGCCCGGTCGACAAGCAGCAGATGCGCGACCAGCGCCTCGGCACCATCGAGCTGCCCGCATACACCTCGCGCAAGAACAAGGGCAACAACTACGGCTACAACGCGGAAGAACAGCAGACCCAGACCTACACCGGCATGGGCATGGACATCAACGTGCACGACCAGTGGGCCTGCGAGTCGATGGGCCCGATCCAGAACCGCACCCGCGAGCACCTCGGCACCACCGACAAGGGCATCGTCGCGTACCGCCGCATGCTGCTGGAGGCGATCGACAGCATGCTGGCCGGCGAGGCAACGCCCATGCGGCCCGATGCCGCGCAGGCCAGCGCACTGACCGGCCCGCCCTCCATCGACGGGGTGGCCGCGAATGCCCAGGTCGACGACTACTGCCACGACGCGGACCTCGCGCGGCGGCGCCGCTCCGACTGGGCCTGCGCGCGCCTGGCAGCCTGAGCACGACGCCATGGAAAGCTTTGTCGAACGTTTCGGACTGTGGTCGGCGCAACAGCGCGCGCAGGCAGACGAGGTCGCGGCCCGCCTGGAGGCTGGCGAGGTCGACGTGGTCCGCTTCGCCTGGCCCGATCAGCACGGCCTGCTGCGCGGCAAGACGCTGGTGGCCGCCGCCGCGAAGGGAACGCTGCGCGACGGTGTGAACTTGACCTCCACCCTCCTGGCCAAGGACACCTCGCATCGCACGGTGTTCCCCGTTTTCTCGGCCGGCGGCGGCTTCGACAGCCCCGGCATGCAGGGCGGCGCAGACTTCACGGTCGTCGCCGACCCGGCGACCTTCCGCGTGCTGCCGTGGGCGCCGCGCACGGGCTGGATCCTGTGCGACGCCTACACCTCGGACGGCAGCCCCTGCGCCTTCGGCACGCGCCAGATCCTGCAGCGTGCCATCGCCGGGCTCGATGCGCTGGGCCTCGAATTCGTGGCCGGCCTCGAGGTCGAGTTCCACGTCTTCAAGCTCGACGACCCCAGCCTCGAGCTCGCGCACGCCGGCCAGCCCGGCGAGCCGCCCCGCGTGTCGCTGCTCACCCAAGGCCACCAGTACCTGACTGAGCTGCGCTACGACCGCGTGGAATCGCTCATGGAGCTGCTGCGTGCAAACCTGGTGGCGCTGGGTCTGCCCCTGCACTCCCTGGAGATCGAGTTCGGCCCCAGCCAGTTCGAACTGGTGTTCGGCCCCACGGTGGGCCTGGTGCCGGCCGACACGATGGTCCTGCTGCGCAGCGCCATCAAGCAGATCTGCCAGCGCCACGGCTACCACGCCACCTTCATGTGCCGGCCGCGCATTCCGAACGTGATGTCCAGCGGCTGGCACCTTCACCAGTCGCTGCGGCGCCGATCCGACGGGCGCAACGCCTTCATGCCCGACCGGGAAGGCCAGGCACTGAGCGACATCGGACTGCATTACCTGGCGGGCCTCAAGGCGCACGCCCGTGGCGCTGCCGCGCTGGCGAGCCCCACCATCAACGGCTACCGCCGCTACCGCCCCTTCTC
>NZ_LMTS01000004.1:137952-148125 GCF_001541225.1 Variovorax sp. WDL1
CTCGCACCCGACCGCGCCTCGTGGGCGCGCGACAACCGCGGTGCCATGCTGCGGGTCCTCGGCGGCCCCGGCCAGAGCGCGACCCGCATCGAGAACCGCGTGGGCGAGCCGACGGCCAACCCCTACCTGTACCTGGCCTCGCAGATCTTCTCCGGCCTGGACGGCCTGGGCCGGCAGCTCGACCCCGGCCCCTCGGCCGACGCGCCCTACGAGACCGAGGCCGACCCGCTTCCGCGCTCGCTGAACGACGCCTTGGCCGCCCTGCGTGCCGACACGGTGCTGGTCGAGCAGCTCGGCCCGCGCTTCGTCGACTACTACTGCCACATCAAGGAAGCGGAAATCGCCCGCTTCAACCTCGAAGTCAGCGAGTGGGAACACCGCGAGTACTTCGACATGTTCTGAGGTGCCGCATGCCCATCATCCACTACATCCTGCAGGACGGCAGCACGCGCAGCATCGACGCCAAGGCCGGGGCCAGCGTCATGGAGACTGCCATCCACCACAACGTGCGGGGCATCGATGCCGAGTGCGGGGGCAGTTGCTCCTGCGCCACCTGCCACGTCTACGTGGCGGACGCCGACAGGAGCCGCCTGCCGTTGCCCGACGAGATGGAGAACGAGCTGCTCGACGGCGTCGCCTCGCAGCGCCTGCCCGGCAGCCGACTGAGCTGCCAGATCGCCGTCACGTCCGAGCTCGACGGCCTGACAGTCCGCATCCCCGAAAGCCAGGTCTGATGAGCGCCGCCGAGCCCCTGGTCATCGTCGGCGCCTCCTATGCCGGCACGCAGCTTGCGGCCAGCGCGCGCGAGCTGGGCTTCGACGCGCCGATCATGCTGCTGGGCGAGGAGCGCCACGCGCCCTACCAGCGTCCGCCGCTTTCCAAGGGCCTGCTGACGGGGAAGACCTCGGTCGACGCGCTGGCGTTGAGGGGCCCGGGCTTCTTTGCCGACAACGCCATCGATCTGCGGACGGGCCGGCGCGCCACGGCGGTGGACACCGCTGCACGCACATTGACGCTGGACGACGGCACCACGCTGCGCTACGGCTGCCTGGCACTGGCCACCGGCGCGCGCTGCCGGACCCTGCAGGTGCCCGGAGCCGACCTGGCGGGCGTCCACGACCTGCGCACCCTCGACGACGCGCTCGCAATCTCCGACGCGCTCGCCCGCGCCACGCGGGCCTGCGTGATCGGCGGCGGCTTCATCGGGCTGGAGGTCGCGTCGGCACTGGCCGCCCGTGGTGCCGCGGTGACGGTCGTCGAAAGCCAGCCGCGCCTGCTCGCGCGCAGCTTTCCTCCGCTGATGTCCGACTACCTGGCCGATGCGCACCGCCAGCGCGGCGTCGCGCTGATGCTGGGCCACGGCGTGCGTGCGCTCATCGGCGAATCGGGGCGCGTACAGCACGTCGAGCTGGACGACGGCAGCCGCATCGGCTGCGACATGGTCGTGATGGGCATCGGCGTGCTACCCAACACCGAGCTGGCGCAGCAGGCGGGCATCGCCTGCGACAACGGCATCCTCACCGATGCGCTGGGGCGCACCAGCGAGGCCGGCGTCATCGCCATCGGCGACGTGGCCAACACGGTGCTGCCGGCCATGCCCGGCGGCCCCGCGCGCATGCGTCTCGAGTCCATCCAGGCAGCCAACGACGGAGCCCGCGCCGCCGCCAGCGCGCTGGCGGGCCAGCCCCAACCCTTCGGCGGCGTGCCGTGGTTCTGGAGCGACCAGCACGACCTGAAGCTGCAGATGGCCGGGCTGCCGCAGGCCGGCGACGAGGCCGTGCTGCGCGGCGACATGCAGGCCGGCCGCTTCAGCCTCTTCTACCTGCGCGGCGGCGCGCTGGTCGCCGCGCATTCGGTGAACCGGCCCGCGGAGCACATGCACAGCCGCAAGCTGATCGCGGCGCGAGCGCGCATCGATCCAAGGCTGCTGCAGGACCCGAGCGCCGATCTCAAATCCATCCAACGAGAGACAGAAAGCTGAGCCGATCGCAGATCGGCCCCTTCCTTGCCCAGGCCCCCACGCCGGTTCGCCGGCCAACCCAGGAGTTCCCCATGAAGACGTCCACCCGAGTTCTACTGAGCACCGCTGTGCTGGCCTGTGCCGGTGCCCTCGTCCCGGCCCACGCGCAGGATGCCCTGCGGATCGGCCTGATCGCCACCTACTCCGGCCCCTATGCCGACTACGGGCGTCAGTTCGATGCCGGCATCGCGCTCTACCTCAAGGAGCATGGCGGCAAGATCGCCGGGCGCCCCGTCGAGATCGTGAAGAAGGACACCGGCGGTCCCGCGCCCGATGCCGCCAAGCGCATCGCTCAGGAACTGGTCGTGCGTGACAAGGTGAACGTGCTGACCGGCCTCGACTTCAGTCCCAACGCCTACGCCGTCGGGGCCATCGCCACCCAGGCCAAGGTGCCCACGATCGTGATGAACGCCGCGTCCTCGGCCATCACCACCAGCTCGCCCTACATCGCGCGCCTGTCCTTCACCGTGCAGCAGGTCACCGACCCCATGGCGCGGTACATGCTCAAGCAGGGCGTGAAGGAGGCCTACACCGTCGTCGCCGACTACGCCTCGGGCCAGGATGCGGAGACCGCCTTCAAGAAGGCGTTCACCGCCGGCGGCGGCAAGGTGGTCGGCGAGGTGCGCACGCCCATGAACAACCCGGACTTCTCGGCCTACGTGCAGCGCATCAAGGACAGCAAGCCGCAGGCCGTGTTCTTCTTCTTTCCCTCGGGCGTGATGCCGCCATCCTTCCTCAAGGTCTGGAAGGAACGCGGCATGGAAGAAGCGGGCATCAAGCTCTTCGCCACTGGGGAAGCGACCGACGACAGCTTCCTGGAAGCGACCGGCGACGTCGCGCTCGGCCTGGTCACCAGCCATCACTATTCCTACGCCCACCCGAGCGCCAAGAACCAGAAGTTCGTGAAGGACTTCGAAGCCCAGTTCGGCACCGCCATGCGCCCCAACTACTTCGCGGTGACCGCCTACGACGCCTTGGCCGCGATCGACCTGGCCCTGGCAAAAACCAAGGGCGACGCCGCCGGGGACAAGCTGATGGCGGCGCTCAAGGGCCTCGCCTTCGAGAGCCCGCGCGGCCCTGTCGAGATCGACGCCGCCACGCGCGACATCGTGCAGACGGTCTACATCCGCAAGACGGAGAAGTCCGGCGGCAAGCTGGTCAACGTGGAGTTCGACAAGTTCGACCGAGTCAAGGACCCGGCCAAGGAAGGCAGCTGACGCGCCCCGGCGAGAGACCTTCGAGACACCCACCATGGCGATCGTGCTCTTCGACGGAGTGGCCTACGGCATGCTCCTCTTCCTCATCGGCGTGGGCCTGTCGATCACGATGGGCTTGATGAACTTCGTCAACCTCGCCCACGGCGCCTTCGCCATGGTGGGCGGCTATGCCGCCAGCCTGGCGATGCAGCACGCGGGCCTGGGCTTCTATGCCGCGCTGGCGGTGGCCTTCGTCGCCGCGGCCGCCATCGGCGCGGCGCTGGAGTTCGCCTTCTTCCGGCGCCTCTACCGCTCGCATCCGCTGGACCAGGTCCTGCTGTCGATCGGCGTGGTGTTCGTCGCCATCTCGGTCGTCACCTATTTCTTCGGGCCGTCGATGCAGGCCTTCTCGCTGCCGCCGTCGCTGGAGGGCCGCGTGAACCTGCTCGGGCTCGAGGTGGGGCGCTACCGGCTCTTCCTCGTCGCCAGCGGCCTGCTGGTGCTGGTCGCGCTGCTGCTCGTGCTGAACCGCACGCGCTACGGCGCGATGGTGCGCGCGGCCGTGGACAACCAGCGGGTGGCCGCGGGCACCGGCATCCACGTGCAGCGCCTCTTCTTCCTCACCTTCTCCTTCGGCTGCGGCCTGGCGGGCCTGGGCGGCGCGCTGAGCCTCGGGCTGCTGGGGCTCGAGCCTTCGTTCGCCTTGAAGTACCTGATCTACTTTCTCATCGTCGTGTGCGTCGGCGGTGCCGGCACCATCAGCGGCCCTTTCCTGGCCGCACTGCTGGTCGGCATCGTGGACGTGGCGGGCAAGTACTACCTGCCCGGGGCCGGCGCGTTCCTGGTCTACGTGGTCATGGTGGCGATGCTGCTCGTGCGTCCCAACGGCCTGATCCCCCGGAAGGGCCTGGCATGAAAGCGCTGACCATTCCCCGCGGGCTCCTGCCCTGGCTCGAAGCCCTGTTCTGGCTGGCGCTCGCTTCCAGCTCCCTGCTGATGCCCGACAAGCTCACGCTTCTCAGCCAGATCCTGATCTTCGGGCTGTTCGCGGTCTCGCTGGACATGGCGCTGGGCTACGCCGGCATCCTCACCGTGGGCCACGCCGCCTTCTTCGGCATGGGCGCCTACGCTGCCGGATTGCTCGCGAAGCACGGCTGGGCGGAGCCGTTCTCGGGGCTGCTGCTGGCGCTGCTCGTCTGCGCCCTCCTCGGCTACCTGTTGAGCTACCTCGTGGTCCGCGGGGCCGACCTGACACGGCTGATGATCACCATCGGCGTCTGCGTGCTGCTTGCCGAACTCGCCAACCGCCTCAGCAGCATCACCGGCGGCACCGACGGCCTCCAGGGCATCGAGATGTGGCCGGTGTTGGGGCACTTCCCGTTCGACCTGTGGGGGCGCACCGCCTTCTTCTACAGCTTCGGTGTCGTGCTCGCCATGTTCCTCCTGGTGCGCCGCGTGTTGCATTCGCCCTTCGGCCTCGCGCTGCGCGGCATCCACGACAGCCGCAAGCGCATGCTGGCGATCGGCTCGCCGGTTGGGGCGCGGCTGCGGCTTGCCTACTGCTTCTCCGCCGCGGTGGCGGGCGTGGCGGGGGCCCTGCTGGCGCAGACGACGCAGTTCGTCGGGATCGAATCCATCGGCTTCAACCGCTCGGCGGAGGTCCTGATCATCCTCGTGCTGGGCGGGGCTGGGCGGCTGTACGGCGGCATCGTCGGGGCGATTGTCTACATGCTGGTCCACGATGCCTTCGCCGACATCGACCCGCAGTTCTGGATGTTCTGGCTCGGCATCTTCCTGATTGCCGCGGTGATGCTCGGCCGCGGCGGCATCATGGGCATGCTGTCGCGCCTGGTCGTGGCGAGGGAGGCGAAATGATCCGCGCGTCCACCCCGTCGCTGCGCACCCAGGGCCTGGGCGTGCGCTTCGGCGCCTTCGCCGCGGTGAGCGACGTCAACCTCACGCTGGAACCCGGCGCCCGCCAGGCGCTCATCGGCCCCAACGGCGCCGGGAAGACCACCCTGATCAACCTGTTGACCGGCGTGGTCCGGCCCACCAGCGGATCGATCCACTTCGGCGATCGCGACATCACGCCGCTGTCCTGCGACCGCCGGGCACGCATCGGGCTGGCGCGAACCTTCCAGATCAACACGCTGTTTCCCAGCCTCACGCCGCTGAGCTCGATCGTGCTGGCGATCTGCGAACGCGAAGGCCTGGCCTCCACCTGGTGGCGCCCGCTTCGCCGAATCACCCGCGTGTACGACGAAGCCCACGCGCTGCTGGCGCGGTTGAAGCTCGACGCGCTCGCCGACACGCCGGTCTCCGTCCTCGCATATGGCAAGCAGCGCCTGCTGGAGATCGCGCTCGCGATGGCGGCCAAGCCTCGCATCCTGCTGCTGGACGAGCCAGCCGCCGGGGTGCCGGAGGACGAGAGCGGCGAGCTGTTCGAAGTGATTTCCGAGCTGCCGCAGGACATCAGCATCCTCTTCATCGAGCACGACATGAATCTGGTCTTCCGCTTCTCCAGGCGCATCTCGGTGCTGGTCTCGGGCAGCGTGCTGACCGAGGGCACCCCGCGCGAAATCGCAACCGACGTGCGCGTGCGCGAGGTCTACCTCGGGTCCTCGGGGGTGCTGCATGCCTGAGCTTCTGGCCTTCGACACGCTCACCGCCGGCTACGGCAACGCCGTGGTGCTGGACCGGCTTTCGTTCTCCCTGGACGAAGGCCGAAGCCTCGCAGTGCTGGGACGCAACGGGGTCGGCAAGACCACTCTGCTCGAGACGCTGATGGGCAACACCCGCGTGATGAGCGGCACCATTCGCTGGAAGCGGCAGGACATCACGCGGCTGGCCCCGCACTGTCGCGCGCGCGCCGGGCTCGGCTGGGTGCCCCAGGAGCGCGAGGTGTTCCCGTCGCTCACGGTGGAGGAGAACCTTCTCGTCGTGGCGCGGCGCGGGCCCTGGCACCTGCGGCGCGTCTACGAGTTCTTCCCGCGCCTGAAGGAGCGGCGCGGCAACTACGGGAATCAGCTGTCAGGCGGCGAACAGCAGATGCTCGCGATCGGCCGTGCGCTCATGACCAACCCCCGGCTGCTGCTGCTCGACGAACCCATGGAAGGGCTGGCGCCCATCATCGTGGAGGAGCTGGCCCGCGCCATCCGTGCGCTCGGCGAGCGCGAGGGCCTCGCCTGCATCGTGGTGGAGCAGCATCCGGTGCTGGCGCTGTCGATGACGCAGCAGGCCATCGTGCTGGAGCGCGGCACCCTGGCGCACGCAGGCGACAGCGCCGGCCTGGCCGGCGACATGGCCCTGCTGCATCGCCTGCTGGGTGTCGGCATCGAGGAGGCGCCGCGGCAGCCTGACGGGCTGCAGCTCGCTGCGGCATGAAACCGATCGCGATCTTCCAGCACACCGAGGTCGGCGCGCCCGGCAGCGTCCCCGCGATCCTGGATGCGCTGCAGCTGCCCTGGTGCCTGATACGGATCGTGGACGGCGAACCCGTGCCCGCCGATGCCGGCGCGTTCTCCGGCCTGGTGTTCATGGGCGGCTTCATGAGCGCCAACGATCCGCTTCCCTGGATCGCGCAGGAGACCGCGCTCATCCGCGAGGCGGCGTCTGCCGGCATCCCCGTCTGCGGCCATTGCCTGGGCAGCCAGATCGTGGCGGCGGCCCTGGGGGGCAGCGTGCGGCGAAATGCACAGCCCGAAATCGGGTGGAACCGCGTCACCCTGGAAGACACGGCCACGGCGCAGGAATGGTTCGCACAACCCGCGGGTGCGTCCGTGCCGGTCTTCCAGTGGCATGCCGACACCTTCGAGCTGCCACCCGGCGCCGAACGCATCGCTACCAGCACGCACTGCGAGAACCAGGCCTTCGTGATGGACGGACGCCACCTGGCCATGCAGTGCCACCTGGAGATGACGCCGCAGCTGGTGGCGCTCTCCGTGGAGCGCAACGGACCGCAGCTGGACCGCGCGTTTCGCGCCGGTCATCCCGCGGTGACGTCGCGCGAGCAGACCCTGGCCGATCTGCCTGCAAGAACGGACGGCATGAAGTCCGTCCTGCATTGCCTGTATTCGCGCTGGGCGGAAGGACTGCCCCGCTGAGTCTTTCTCAACCCGCCCTCGTCGAACGGTGACACGTCGACGGCAGGCACCTCGCATCGGAAAGGCCGCTTCACGACGAGCGACGCCCCCCCCGATCGTCCAGGAGCCGCCGCCCTCCATGCGCCGAATCCGAGACCTGTTTTCCTGAACATCAACCGGAAGGAGCAAAAGTGACTCGAATTTCGAATCCATCTCGCATGCAGGCCGCCGCCGCCGCATTCGCCCGCCGCGCGCCGAGAGCCGCGGCGCTCGCCGCCGGCCTGGCCCTCGCGGGCTGCGCCCACATGGGATCGTCCAACCCCGACGTGGTCTACGTCAACGGCAAGATCATCACCGCGGACAAGGACTTCTCCATCGCGCAGGGCGTCGCGATCAAGGACGGCCGCTTCGTCGCCGTCGGCAGCAGCGAGGCCATGCGCCAGCTCGCGACGCCAGCCACGCGCGTGGTCGACCTCGGAGGCCGCACGGTGGTCCCGGGCCTGATGGACAGCCACACCCACATGGACGGCGCCGGCACGGTGGAGACCAGCGCCCAGGTCATCAAGGCCAGGACGGTGGCCGAGGCCCAGGCCATCATCGGCGACTTCATTCGCGACAAGAAGGTGCCGGCCGGCCAGTGGGTGCAGACCAGCCGCTGGCATCCGCCTTCGCAGCTGAAGGAGCAGCGCTACCTGACCCGGCAGGAGATCGACGCGGTCGCGCCCGATCACCCCGTCTTCGTGCAGACCGTCGGCCACTTCGCCATGGCCAACAGCAAGGCCCTGGCAGCCGCGGGCATCGGGCGCGGCACGCCCGACCCCGTGGGCGGAAAGATCCACCGCGACGCCGCCGGCGAGCCCACCGGCGTGCTCGAGTCGACGGCCATCGGGATTGTCGAGAAGATCGTTCCCCCGCCGACCTTCGAGCAGGGCGTGGCGCAGAACATCGCCGCGCAGCGCGTGTACAACCGCTCGGGCATCACGAGCACGGTCGTCGCGGGATTGAGCGAGGAGCAGATCCGCACGTACTTCACGGTCGCCGAGCGCGGCCAGGCCACGGTGCGCGCCGGCATGTTCTGGCGCATTCCCACAGGCAGCGCAGAGGAGTTCGAGAAGACGCTGAAGGCCGCGAAGTTCAAGGAAAACCAGGGCAACGACTGGGCGCGTGTGGCCGGCATCAAGCTGATCGCGGACGGGGGAATGACGCTCAAGTCGGCCTTCATCCGCAGCACTTACGCGAACGAGCCCCAGAACCACGGCAGGGTCGCGGTCGATCCCGCCTCCTACCAGCGCAACGTGCAGCTGGCGAATCGCTACGGCTGGCGCGTGCACACCCATGCGGTAGGCGATGCCGCCGTCGACCTGACGCTCAAGGCCTATGCGGCGGCCGACCAGGACCGGTCGATCCGGGGACGCCGCTTCAGCGTTGTGCACGGCAGCCTGATTGCGCCAGACCAGATCGCACAGGCCGGGAAAATGGACGTGCGCGTCGATGCGCAGAACGCCTTCCTGTGGGACAAGGCGGGGACGGTGGAGCGCTACATGGGGCCGCTGCTGGCCAACCGCGCCGTGCCGACCCGCCAGTTGGTCGACGCGCTCGGCATCGGCGGCACTGCGGCGGGCACGGACAACGAGGTCAACCTGCTGAACCCCTTCGTCGGCATGTACCTGATGGTGACGCGCAAGGACCCGCGCGGCAAGGTGTACGGCGCCGACCAGAAGGTGTCGCGCGAGGAGGCGCTGCGCCTCTACACCAATGCCGGACCGTACTTGACCTTCGAAGAAAGTGCGAAGGGCGCGATCACGCCCGGGCGCTTCGCGGACATGGTGGTGCTGTCGGCCGACTACCTGAGCGTGCCCGAAGAGCAGATCAAGGACATCGTCGCGACGCAGACGATCGTCGGCGGCCGCGTCGTCTACGACGCCCGGCTCTTGTGACGCTCCGCCAGGCCGCCGGAGGCGGCCCCGGTTGACCCATGATCAATGCCAACCTGCTGCGGCGCTGGGCGCAAGCGGCCGAGATGCGCCCCGGCAGCGTCGTTCCAGACGCGCCGCCGGCGCCCAAGCGCCAGGTGGCAAACACACCTGCAGCCTTCGTGCCGATGCAGTTACACATCATTCCCATCAGTACATCACGGCTGGCAGCGCAGTCACGCTCTCGGCACCGTCGACGATGCTGTCGCGGACGCCCGGCGCCTTGTTGAGGATGTGCTCGGCATAGAAGCGCGCGGTCGCGATCTTGGCCTGCATGAAGGCCACGTCGATGCCGGCCGCCGCAAGCTCCTCGGCCACCAGCAGCGAGCGCGCAAGCTGCCAGCCGGCCACCAGATTGCCCGCAAGCATCAGGTAGGGCACGCTGCCGGCGAACGCCGCATTCGGCGACGCCTTGGCTGCGCCCGCGACGAACGCCACCACATCGACGAAGGCCGTGCGCGCGGCCTTCAGGCGCCGGTGCACGGCGCGTGCGGCGGCGCTGTCGCGCCGCGCGAGCTCGACCTCGGTTTTCTCGATCTGGGCCGCGATGGCCTTGGCGGTTTGGCCGCCGTCGCGCGCGGTCTTGCGGCCCACGAGGTCGTTGGCCTGGATCGCCGTGGTGCCTTCGTAGATCGTGAGGATCTTGGCATCGCGGTAGTACTGCGCCGCGCCGGTTTCCTCGATGAAGCCCATGCCGCCGTGCACCTGCACGCCGAGCGAGGTGACCTCGAGGCTCATCTCGGTGCTGTAGCCCTTGACCAGCGGCACCATGAATTCGTAGAAAGCCGCGTTCTGCTTGCGCACTTCGGCGTCGGCATGGTGGTGCGCCGCGTCGTAGGCGGCCGCGGCCACCGAGGCCATCGCGCGGCAGCCCTCGGTGTAGGCGCGCATCGTCATCAGCA
>NZ_LMTS01000004.1:148135-218102 GCF_001541225.1 Variovorax sp. WDL1
GGGATGGTGGATGATTGGCGCGCTCGCGCTGATCGAGCCGTCGACGGGCCGGCTCTGCACGCGGTCCTTCGCATAGGCCACGGCCTGCTGGTAGGCCCGCTCGGCGATCGCGATGCCCTGCATGCCGACCGCATAGCGGGCCGAGTTCATCATGATGAACATGTACTCGAGGCCGCGGTTCTCCTGGCCGACCAGGTAGCCCACGGCGCCGGGTCCGGCGCTGTCCGCCACGCTGCCCGGGATGCCGTCGCCGTACTGCAGCACGGCGGTCGGCGAGGCCTTGATGCCGAGCTTGTGCTCGATGCTCACGCACTGCACGTCGTTGCGCGCACCGAGCGCGCCGTCGGCGCCGACGATGAACTTCGGCACCACGAACAGGCTGATGCCCTTCACGCCCTCGGGCGCACCGGTCACGCGCGCCAGCACGAGATGCACGATGTTCTCGGCCATGTCGTGCTCGCCGTAGGTGATGAAGATCTTGGTGCCGAAGACCTTGTAGCTGCCATCGGGTTGCGGCTCGGCGCGGCTTCGCACCATCGCGAGGTCGCTGCCGGCCTGCGGCTCGGTCAAGTTCATGGTGCCGGTCCATTGGCCGCTCACGAGTTTTTCGAGGTAGACGGCCTTGAGCTCGTCGGAGCCGGCCGTGAGCAGCGCCTCGATGGCGCCATCGCTCAGGAGCGGGCACAGCGCGAAGCTCATGTTGGCCGAGTTGAGCATCTCGCCGCAGGCCGCGCCGATGGTCTTGGGCAGGCCCTGGCCGCCGAAGTCGGACGGATGCTGCAGGCCCTGCCAGCCGCCCGCCGCGTACTGCGCGAAGGCCTCCTTGAAGCCCGGCGTCGTCGTGACCTGGCCGTCCTTGAAGGTGGACGGATGCCGGTCACCCGCAACGTTGAGCGGCGCGACCAAGTCCTGGTTGAAGCGCGCGCACTCCTCGAGCACGGCGCGTGCGGTGTCGAGGCCGGCGTCCTCGAAGCCCGGCAGCCTGGCGATCTCGCCAATGTTGGCCAGGTGCTCGATGTCGAACAGCATGTCCTTGAGGGGGGCGGTGTAGCTCATCTCAATCCTGCTTCTAAAAGCAGTCCCGAATTACTTAGTAAACACAACTTGCGTGCAGATCAACCGACGGCCAATAGGCTGACCTCTGACCGCTCCCACGACTCTCAAGGCAGCCAGAGAAATTCAGCAGAAGACCGATGCACGGAGACACCGAGTCGCACGAAGACGGCAGCTGCTGCGAACGTCAGCAAGGAATCCGGGCGCTGAAAGAAATCAGTGCGCCGATATTCATCAGTCTGTTAAAGACGAAAACTCCCTCACACGACTCAAACTCCCTTTTCCTTCTTTTCATGCGCATCGACGAGCTGCGCAAGCAACCTCATGAAGACAACGCGATCTTCTGGCGACAGCGGCTCGATCAGCAGTTCCTGAGAGCGGTGAATGCTCTCTTGCAAGTCGTTGATCAGGTTGAGCCCATCCGTGGTGATCACCGAAAGCCTTGATCGACGATCGTCCGGGTTGACGCGGGTTTCGACCAACCCCTTGTCACCGAGGCGTTTGAGCACTTCCGCTGTCGTTGTCCGGTCCAGCGAAAGCTCTCGACCGATCGCCTTCTGATCCAGCCAAGGGTTCATCGAAAGCGCCGTCAGCATGCCGACCTGAAGCGGAGTGATGCTTTCGGACTTGCATAGATCGAAAAAGATCGCCTGTCCGATCTGGGTCAGCCTGCGGATGAGGAAACCTGGGCGACGCCACATGACCTGGCGCAATGGATTGAAAGGCTCCGGGACCGGGTGCTTTGCCACATCGGCCGAGCCGGCTGTCTTTTTCTGAGCGGGAGAACGCTTTGTCATCATCTCGAGATCGCTGAAGGTGTCAGCCGACGAGTTTATCGACTCCCTGAGTGTGAATGGAAATCGAACTGCGCTTCGGATTGCGCTAGCGCAGGTCGACCTCCAGGTAATCACCAAGCAAGCGATAGAAACCTTCCTCGTCATCCCACGGGATCATGTGCCCGGCGTTCAAGGCCGTGCATTGCGACAATCCAGGCGAGAGAGACTCGATCTCAGCAAGGTCTTCCGGCAGCATCACCCCTCCTCGGCCCGCCGCCATCAGAAGTCCAGGCGTCTGCAGTTTGGGTAGATCGGAGTGGATGTCGTCCTCATGGAAGCCAGCATGCGCCTGGACAACAGCATCATGGTCGCACGTATGGAGCCATTCGGCCCTCAGCCGCAACTGCTCGTCTGTCCACGTGGGGGCATAGGGGCGAAGCTCTTCGGCCGTGATGCCCTTGACAGCCATCTGGATCGACTCGACATACCAAGCCAGAGGGACTGGATAAGGTCGGCGGCCCGGACCGGACATTGGCGGATCGACAAGCAGCAGCCTGGCCATGCGTCCCGGATCGAGCGCCGCGGCGCGAATCGCCACGCGGGCGCCCATTGAGTGACCCAGCACCGTCACGGATGACCACCCCAGGACATTCAGCAGATCCAGCACATCGGCCGCCATGGCATCGAGGCTCGCGACCATCCCCGGCGCGCTGAAGGATAGACCGCGCCCCCGGAAGTCAAGGACATGGACGTCGAAGTGCCGAGCCAATCGCTCGGCGACGAAGCCCCAGGTAATTGCAGGACTCGTGATTCCGGGCAACAGGAGCAGTCGAGGACCCTGTCCTCCATAGCGCAAGAGGTGCAGCCGCACCCCGTTCGCACGGACGTGATAGCCAAGAAGAAAGGAACTCATTCAGACTCCAAAAATACTCACGCGTCCAACCCTGTGACGCCAGCATCACGTTCAAACTGACGTTGAAAGAACCATCAAAACGCTCGCCTGAGCCGCTTGCCTCTCCTGGAGCGAGCCATGTCAGAGCTGCGGCGGCTTTCCAAACCAGCCACGGATGCGATTCCAGAGCACGCTCCACATCATCCCGGCGACGGAAACCGTGGGTTGTGGTTCATTGGACGCAACCGTTTGACCGCCCAGCCTTCGCGTGATCTGTTTTCCGAAGTCCGCGACCATGCGGCGCACGAAATCCTTCACGAGTCCGGAGCGCGAGAATTGAGCGAGTGGACCCTGGAGGGCATAGATCATGTCCACGTGGACACGAGTGTTGCCCGCCGTCAGTGCTTCCAGGCGATAGGTGATGTCTCCCTGGGTGCGCGACTTGCTCAGGCTGTCCTGGCCGGCACCGCGCAGGACTGCGCGCCTGGCAGCATCGTCACGCTCCAGCCGCGCTGCACCGGCGAAGGCCGCCGACATCGGACCGAACTTGATCGCGATGGTGCCCATGACCCTCTCTCCCTCGTGAGAGTCGATGGTCGCACCGGGCAAGCAGGACGCAACCGCAGGCAGGTCGCCCATGAACTCCCACACCTGATCCGCCGGATAGGGCACATCGAAATGCACTTCGATCGCGTTGCCCTTGGCCTTGGCCTTGGCCATCGCGACGGGATCGACCTCCGCCATTTCCGCGGCAGCCACCGGATCCGCCGTGGGCGGCTTGCCGGTCGAACGCGCGGGCGGCTGCGCCTGGCTCGGTGTCGGGACCGGGCCCGGTGCAATGGTTCGCGGCAAGCTCAGTGTCTGCCGCAGCTTTTCGACTTTCGCGTCGGGGGTGTCTCGCTGCTGCTGCAGCACATCCAGGATGGCGTCCACGATACCCTGGTAACCGGTGCAACGGCACAGGTTCCCGGACAGCTCGAGGCGCACGCGCGCCTCGTCGGCGTGGGGCAGACGAAGCACGATGTCGCGCGCGGTGGTGAGCATTCCGGGTGTGCAGAAGCCACATTGCAGCGCGTGATGACGCGTGAACGCGGGGCGCAGCCTCTGCATCACTGCATCATCGTCGTAGCCCTCGATGGTGGTGACCTCCTGGCCCTCACATGCCACGGCGAAAGTGATGCACGAGCGCGTCGGTTGCCCGTTGACGAGCACCGTGCATGCGCCGCAGACGCCATGCTCGCAGCCGAGGTGGGTTCCTGTCAGGCGCAGCTCGTCCCGCAGGAAGTCGCCAAGATGCATCCGTGGTTCGGCGTGCCGGCTGTAGCCGCGGCCATTGACCTGAATAGAGATGGGGTCCAAGTCTGCTTACTCCGCCTGCTTGAGGTTGAAAAAGACACCGGACTGCTCGAGTGCGCGCTCGACGCAGGCCGTGAAGAGCTTCCGGTCGATAGCGTCGCGATCAGGAAGCGCGACGCCGATGGCCGCGCCGACCTTTTCACGCCCGGCAGCCTGCGCACCCCTGCTGGCAACTTCCGCCGCGAATTCATTCAACAGGATCGGTGGGCCGTCCGTGGCCCCCAGAACGACGCGTGCACGCTTGCGCGAGACATCGAAGTAAACCGCTGCACTGGCTTCGGCAAATTCGCCAGGCTTGCGGCAGACCTTGTGATACCCCCAGCGCGTGGTCGGCGTCTCGGATGGCACGTGGATGGCCACGATCAACTCGTCAGCCTCGAGCACCGTCGTATAGGCGCCGAGCATGAGGCCGTCAGCCTCGATCGTGCGTTCGCCGCGCGGCGACCTGACCACGATGCGCGCACAGAGCGCAGCGAGTGTCACCACCCAGTCCGCAGCAGGATCTGCATGCGCCAAGCTGCCTCCGACGGTGCCGCGGCTACGGATCGCCCGGTAGGCGATTCCGCACGCGACCTGACGCATGGGATGCGCCGCCAGCGGCGGGTACAAGCCATCCTCGATCTCGGCATGCGTGACGGCTGCGCCGATCTCGACCCACTCGTCCTTGCGACTGACAGCGCGCAGCGTTGGGATATTGGCGACGTCGACCACTTGCGCCGGTCGCGCCAGTCTCAGGTTGAGCATGGGACCGAAGGACTGGCTTCCGCTCATCGCCTTCGCAGTGCCGCCACCCTTGGCCAGCACATCGATCGCCTCATCCACGTCGAACACCCGCGTGTATGCAAATCTCGCCGCCTTCATTTGACGAGCTCCTGTTCCGGCTTCGCGCTTTCGAGGGCTTTGAGCAAGCGACGCGGCGTCAGGGGCGTCATCAGCACCTCGGCAGCACCCGTGCCTTGCAACGCGTCGTTCACGGCATTGAAGATCACCGCCGGCGGCGCGATCGCGCCCCCCTCTCCCACGCCCTTGGCACCGAACTCGGTGTGCGGCGAAGGCGTCTCGAAGTGCTCGATACGGATGCGCGGCACTTCCGTGGCGCCAGGCAAGATGTAGTCGGCCAGAGTGGAAGCCAGGGGCTGGCCTTGGTCGTCGTATGGGCTTTCTTCGTACATCGCGGTGCCGATGCCCTGCGCGATGCCCCCGATGGTCTGCCCCTCCACGATCATCGGATTGACCATGGTGCCGCAATCCTCGACGACGACGTAGTCGAGGATCTCGACCTCGCCCGTCTGCGTGTCGACGGCGACAACGACGGCATGGGTGGCATACGTGAAGGTGCCTGTGTCGACTTTGGGCTTGTATGCACGCGAGACCTCCAGTCCACCGAGATGAACGTTCTCAGGCAGGTCCTGTGGCGTGAGGTACCACGCCCCGCCCACTACAGACAGCGGAATCGACTTTTCCCCGGCGACGGCGAACCCCTCGGCCAACGCGACGGTCTGCGGGTCCACGCCCATGAGATAGCCGGCGATCGACTGGATGCGAGGCAACAGTTCCTTGCACGCCGTCGAGATGGCGCCTCCGGACATGACGGTGGCCCGAGAGGCGTAGGTCCCCGAGGAGAAGGGTGTGAGCGCAGTGTCGCCATGCACCACCCGGATCCGGGCAACAGGAATGCCAAGTACATCATTGGCGATCTGCGCAAAGCTGGTCTCCATGCCTTGGCCATGCGAGTGCACGCCGACGCGCACTTCGAGTCCGCCATCCGCGGTCATCCTGACGACCGCCTGATCGAAGCCAGGCACCACCGGCAACCCCCAGTTGGCGAAAACGGTCGTCCCGTGGGCAGACTGCTCCGTGTAGGTTGCCGTCCCGAACCCGATCCGGCGTCCGTCCGGCTCTCCCCGGGCTTGCCGCTCACGGACTGTAGCGAGTCCGATCATTTCCACGGCGCGGCGCAGGCTCGCGGGAAAGTCGCCGCTGTCAAAGTGCTTGTTGGCCACGTTGACGTAGGGCATGGCAGCGGCCGGGACCAGGTTGTCCATGCGGACCTCCCATGGCTCTCGGCCCACTTCACGCGCCACGGCATCCATGAGGAGTTCGATCGCGAAACACACGCCGGTGCGCGCCACGCCGCGGTAGGCCATGAAGCCCGGCTTGTTGGTCGCGACACACAGGGTCTCGCAGCGATAGCCGCGGAAGGTGTAGGGGCCCGGCAGGTTGCCGATCGCCTGGCCGGGCTCCAGACCGACGAAGAAGGGATAGTAGGAATAGGCGCCGCCGTCGATGGTGATGACAGCGTCCAACGCGAGGAGCTTTCCCGTGCGGTCCGCGTAGGCAGTGAGCTGGTAGTGATGCTGCCGCGTGTTGGCGCCGACGATCAGATGCTCACGCCGATCCTCAAGATAGCGGAAGGGCGTTCGGTACGTCTTGGCCAGCCAGGCGATGCACAGATCTTCGGGGTACAACTGCCCCTTGTAGTCAAAGGCGCCTCCCACGTCGGGGGACACCACGCGCACCGCTTCCTCGTTCATCGAGAGGTGCTGGGCGATACCGACGCGCAGCAGATGCGGGACTTGCGTCGCGCTGACGACCACGAGTTGATCGGCCTGGAAATCCCAGTAGGCCAGCACCGACTTACCCTCCAGCGGCACGATGCACTGACGCGACAGCTCGACGGTGCGACTGACTTTCACCTCCGCCTTTGCGGCAAGTTCATCGAAGTCGCGATTGGCCCGCAGCGTGAGAAAGACATTGTCTTTCCACCCGGGGTGAAGGAAGTCGCCCGTTGCCGCCAGCGAGGACTCGGCGCCGTGGTAGACAGGCAACTCGTCGTAGGAAACCTGCACCTCCTCGAGCAGGTCTTCCGCCACTGCACGCGTGGGCGCAACAGCCATGGCGACCGCCTCTCCCACGTGCCGGACCTTGCCCGACGCCAACGGCGGCAACGCCGAGTACTGGTATGTGGGTAGCGAGGACGGCGAACCGATGTCCGCTGCATCCGTCATCATCTCGCGCAAGAACACCTTCCCCGCAAGCTCTTCCGGGATCTCGACACCCGTGATGGCGGCATGCGCCAGAGGGCTGCGCAGGAACGCGACCTCCTGCAGACCCGGCAGCACGAAGTCGCCCACGAAGTTGCCTTTGCCCACCATGTGGCGCGCATCCTCCTTGCGAGGCACCCGGGCTCCGATGCCCTCGCGCTTGAGCACTCTCGCCGGAATGTCTGCTTGGTTCATGCGTTTCCTTTTGCTTGACTAATTTTCCCGGGGGCGCCGCACCTGATGTGCGGCACAGCGGCGCTGTCCCAGCGGTCCCAGCCGCTGCTCACTCATGCGCACCGATGCCCCCCCCCGAAGCTGGCGCGTGACAGCACTTCGTGCTTCGCGTTCGCCGCCGCATCGCTGGCTCTATCGAAGGCCCCGAGCGAAGCCGTGACCTCGACCACGGCGCGCCCCGAACTCGAAAACACTGGACTACACCTTTGTGAACGGCGGTCCTGAGTGGGCACCTTCCACGCTACATCGGCGCGTGCTTGCCCACACGATCGGCGCTCATCAAGAAGATGTTCCCCGGCCGCTTCCCACCATTCGCATCGCAGTCGTCGGCACGCCATTCAAGATCCAGTTCCCCATTTATGACAGTACACATGCAGAAGTATAAGCGTGGTGTCCACGCGTGTGAAGACAGCGTTTCCTGATGAAAACCCTGACACGGAAAACTCACTGATTCGGTGCTTTACTTCAGAGCAGATGCACCATTTCTGCCCGCCTGACAGGTGCATTCCCATCCACTCTGGTGCAGCGCCAACAAGTACAAACCCGCACTTGAAAAGACGGCCCCATCCACCTAATATGACAGTTCACTGAGTATTTATTTCGGATCTTTGAACGACTGGATGGAGCCATGGATTGGATCAAGGTCGCCTCGGCGCAAGAGCTGAGCAACGATGAAGCGAAGACGGTCGACGTCGCTGGCTACGGTGTGGCGCTGTACCGGATCGACGACGAGTTCTTCGCCACAGACAGCATGTGCACCCATGCCACCGCTCTGCTGTCGGAGGGTTACGTGGAAGACGGTTGTGTCGAATGCCCCCTGCATCAGGGCCGCTTCGACATTCGTACGGGCAAAGCGATGTGTGCGCCGGTCACCGTGGACCTGCGCACCCACGCCGTGAAGCGGGAGGGCGATCACATCTACGTGTTGTCGCCTGCCGGAAAATGACCTCACGCGGCATCGTCATCGTCGGTGCGGGCCAGTCGGCGGCTGTCGCGGCACACGCCCTGCGCGAGCATGGCTACAGCGGACGCATCACGATGCTGGGGCGCGAGCGCCACAGACCGTACGAGCGCCCGCCTTTGTCCAAGGCCGTCCTGGTGGCTGCCGACGACCCCCGACTCGACGTCCTCACGGACGAATCCTGGGCGCGCAGCAAGATCGACCTGCTCTGCGGCAGCGATGCAGTTGCACTGGACCTTGCGCAGCAGCGCGTCCGCCTTGCGGACGGGCAGGTACTCGAGTACGAGTTCTGCCTGCTCGCTACCGGCGGCGAGGCGGTCACGCTCGCATCCGCCCCTGCCGGTCGGCCGGGTGTGCACTACATCCGGACTCTGGATGACGCGCGCAGGCTGCGAGCAGCCCTTCAAGGAACGCCGCAAGTCGCAATACTCGGCGGGGGTTTCCTTGGCCTCGAAATCGCCCACTCGGCACTGTCCGCAGGCGCGTCGGTGACGGTGCTCGAACGCGCCACAGCCCTGCTCGATCGCTTTGTGCCGCCTGAGGCGTCGGCATGGCTGGAATCCCGGATGCGGGCAGCGGGCGCAACGCTCCTGCTCGGCGCTTCCTGCAGCGGCGTCCATTCACTGCCGGCCGGTCGATTGCGCCTGAGCACCAGCACCGGCGATCTGGAAGTGGATGAGGTGGTCGTCGCCGTCGGCCTGTCTCCCAACGATGCGCTGGCGCGCGATGCGGGGCTGCAGATCGCGGCAGGCGGCGGCATTCTGGTCGACACGTCCTGCCGCACGGGCAACGCACACGTGTTTGCATGTGGCGACTGCACCAGCCAGCGTCGTCCCGGCCAGGCGGCGCCAACGCGCCTCGAATCCTGGCAGAACGCGAACGAGCAGGGGCGCACTGCCGCTGCTGCCATGCTGGGCCTGCCTCTTCCTGCACCCGTGGTGCCGTGGTTCTGGACCGACCAGGGGAAACACAACATCCAGATGCTGGGCCTGCCGGCCAGCGATCTCGAATATGTGCGCCGCGGCGATCCGGCCAATGACAAGGCGCTGTGGATCGGCCATCGAGGTTCTGTCCCCTTGCACGGCGTGGCCATCAATGCAGGCGCCGATCTGCGAGCCGTTCGCCCTCTCTTCGAACGTGGGCGGCCCGTGCAGTTGGAGGACTTTCAACTGGACGCCACCAATCTGCGCGCATGGGCCAAGCAGATGCAGGCCGACGTCGCGATCACCGCTTAAACCACCTCTCTCAAAGCCAAGGAGCTTTCATGTATCAATCGCAGGCGGTCATCGGCATCACGAATGCCCGAAAGAACCCGCCCTTGGAACAGTGCGTCTGGCCAACGGACGCCATGAACAACATCCCGGACTGGGTCTACACCAGCCAGGCGATCTATGACCAGGAGATCGAGCGCATCTTTCGAGGGGATACCTGGAACTTTGTCGCCCTGGAAGCGGAGATTCCCAACCCGGGCGACTACAAGCGCGGTTACGTCGGCGCCACGGCCGTCGTGATTGTTCGCGCCGAGGACAACACGATCTCCGTCTTCGAGAACCGCTGTGCCCATCGCGGCGCGGAGTTCTGTCGTTCAAGCCAGGGAAATACGAAGGAGTTCGTCTGCCCCTACCACCAGTGGTCGTACGACCTCAAGGGAAACCTGCAGGGCGTTCCGTTCAAGCGCGGCATCAACAAGGTCGGCGGCATGCCGGCGGACTTCAAGAACGCCGACCACGGCACCCGACAGTTGCGCGTGGCCACGCGCAACGGTGTGGTGTTCGCCACCTACTCCGACAAGACCCCTGCTCTGGAAGAGTACATGACAAAGGAGATCGTCGAGGAGTTCGACGTTCCCTTCTCGGGCAAGAAACTCAAGATCCTCGGCTATTGCCGCAACGAGCTTCCCTGCAACTGGAAGATGTACCACGAGAACCTCAAGGATCCGTACCACGCGACGCTGCTGCATTCGTTTCTCGTGGTGTTTGGCCTGCTGGTTCCCGGCATCAAGTCGATCGTGTTTGCAGACAAGGCGCATGGCCGCCATGGCTTCATGGCGTCGGCCAAGCCGGACGAGATCTATGCCACTGTCGCCGACGACGACAAGGCGCAGATGCGATCCTTCAGCGACAACCTCCGGTTGCGCGACGAACGGTTCCTGGACTACGTACGGGAGTTCAAGTCGCCCTGGTCCGCCAACATGATGACCATGTGGCCGAATCTCATCGTTCAGCGCCAGATGAACACGATGGGTGTGCGCCAGATCATCCCGAACGGTCCGAACAGCATGGTGATGCAGTGGACGATGTTCGGGTACGAGGATGACACGCCGGAGATGACACGGCACCGCCTTCGTCAGGGCAATCTGATGGGCCCGGCCGGCTTCCTGGGCCTTGAGGACAACGAGGCATTGAAGTTCGTGCAGGAAGGCCTGCGCAACTCTTCCACGGACAACAACGTCGTGAAGCTCGATGCCGGCCACCAGGGCACGGCACGCAATCTCATCTCCGAGTCCTGCATCCGCTCCCTCTACCAGTACTACCGGGACGTGATGGACATCCGTGTCGCGGAGAAAGCAGCATGAAAGAGCGGCTCGCCTACGCCAAGACCGCCATCTCGCCCCGACGCGCGGCCGAGCTGCGCGCCGAGATCGAGTCGTTTCACGTCGAGTACTGCGCGGCCCTGGATGCGAACGACGTCGAACGCTGGCCGGACTTCTTCAGCCAGGAAGCGACGTACCGCGTGACATCGCGCCAGAACGCGCTTCTGAACATGCCCGTGGGACTCATCTACTGCGAGGGGCTGGACATGATCATTGATCGCGCCCTCGCCGTCGCGCACTCGCAGATGTTCGCGCCGAGACACATGCTGCATGTGATGGGGATTGCGCGCGTACTGCAAGAGACGGGAAACACGATCAGTTCCCAGACGCCTTTCATCCTCATGCAGACCCTGGTGGAGGGCCCATCGACGGTGCATCTGGCCGGGGTCTATCACGACCGCTTCGTGCGCGAAGGCGACCGGCTGCTTCTTGCCAGCCGTGAAGTGATCCACGACACCGAAATTCTCGACACCGCCTTGGCGTACCCGGTCTGAGGCCACCTAGGAAGACTATGAATCAAACCCCGAAGATCGCACTGGAAGAGCACTTCTGCGCCCCTGGCTTCAACGCGTACTCTGCCCCATACACGCGAGCGCTTCCCGCCGAATTCGTCGCCAAGCTCGACGCCAGGCTGGCCGACTTCGACGATCAGCGCCTTGCGGAAATGGAGGCAGGAAACATCGAGTATGTCGTACTGTCGCAAACGATGCCTGGTGTACAAGCTGAGGCTGATCGCGACATCGCCGTGCGCCGAGCGCGCGAGAACAACGAGTTCCTTGTCGAGCGCGTGTCGCGCCATCCGCAGCGCTTCGGCGCCTTTGCCCACGTGGCCATGCAGGACCCGAGCGCCGCAGCAAAGGAGTTGGAGCGCACCGTCGTCGAACACGGCTTCAAAGGCGCGATGATCAACGGCCATACCCTGGGTCGCTATTACGAAGGTGGCGCGTTCGATGTGTTCTGGGAGCGCGCACAGGCGCTTGGGGTGCCCATCTATCTGCATCCCAACGCGTTCAGCCAGGCACCGGCTTTGCTCGAAGGCATGCCGGTGCTCCAGGGCGCTGCATGGGGATGGGGCGTGGAGACGGCAGGCCATGCGTTGCGCCTGCTGTTCGGCGGGGTGTTCGACCGATTCCCGCGCCTGACCCTGGTGTTGGGCCACATGGGGGAGGCCCTGCCGTACCAGCGCTGGCGCATCGACAGCCGTTTCGCAGCGTATCCATCCGGCATCAAGCTGGCGCGCAAACCCAGCGAGTACATCGGCAGCAACATCCTGATCACCACGTCCGGCGTGTGCTCTGCACCGGCCCTGCTGGGCGCCATTGGTGAGCTCGGGGCACAGGCCGTGCTCTTCTCGGTGGACTACCCCTACGAGTCAACGGCCGAGGCCTGCACCTTCATCGAGGACGCACCCCTGGACGACAAGACGCGGGCACAGGTGTGCCATGGCAATGCGCGCCGGCTCTTCAAGCTAGGCAGCCCGGAAGACCTGGCGCTGCTGCAGTTCTGACACTTCACTCCAAAGGACGAAAAATGGCAGTTAGCGATTATCAGATGATCCAGGCCTGGGACGAGGTCCTGAAGCTCAGCAAAGTGGAGCGCGGACAGAAGGTCTCCATTCTGTGCGGCCCCCACACGCACCCGCAGACGCTCCAGACAGCAACGATCGCAGCACAGGCCGCAGGCGCGATCGTGACCAGGATCGAGCTGCAACCCATCAACGCGGAGAAGGCCACCAGCCGCGACCTGATGAGCTACCTGGGCGCAACGCCCCTGACCAACAACCCGGCCGCGCTGGCGGCGATGAAGAACAGTGACCTCGTTCTGGACTTGATGCTGCTGCTGTTCTCGCCCGAGCAGATGGAGATCCTCGAGTCGGGAACGAAGATCCTGCTCGCCGTGGAGCCGCCGGAGGTCCTGGTGCGGGCAGTGCCCACCGAAGCCGATCGCAAGCGCGTGCTGGACGCGTCGAAGCTGCTCAAGAAGGCCAAGACGATGCACGTGACGTCGCCGGCCGGCACGGACGTGACATTCCAGCTCGGCGAATTTCCGGTCATCACCGAGTACGGTTTCTGCGACGAACCCGGGCGCTGGGACCACTGGCCGAGCGGCTTCCTCTTTACTTTCGCCAACGAAGGCGGCAGCGACGGCACCATCGTGATCGATCGCGGCGACATCCTGCTGCCGCAGAAGAACTACGTCTCGGACAAGATCACGATGAATCTGAGCGGCGGCTTCGTGCGCAGCATCGAAGGTGACGTCGATGCCGCCCTGCTGCGCGAATTCATGGAAGCCTACAAGGACCCCGAGGCCTACGCCATCGCGCACATCGGCTGGGGCATGCAGCCCCGATGCTACTGGCACACACTGTCGCTGATGGACCGCGAGGCGACGACCGGCCAGGATGCGCGCTCGTTCGAAGGCAATTTTCTCTTCTCTCTGGGGCCGAACAACGAGGCCGGCGGCTCTCGCACTACGCCTTGTCACCTCGACATTCCGCTGCGCAATTGCACGGTGGCGCTGGATGACATCGTCGTGGTTCGCGAAGGCAAGGTGATGGACGGGGCTTTCCAATGAGCTTCGATCAAGACATCTACCAGAAGCAAGGATTCGGCAACGCCGTGGCGCCCATGGCGCCCTACGGCCTGTTGATCATCGACTTCATCAATGGCTTCGCCGATCCGCTCACGTTTGGCGGCGGCAACATCGCCAGCGCCATCGAATGCACGCGCGGGCTTCTTGCCGAAGCGCGCCAGCGCCAATGGCCGGTCGTGCACACGCGGGTCGTGTACCAGGACGATGGCGCCGACGCCAACATCTTCGCGCTCAAGGTACCTCCCATCCTTGCCCTGCGGGAGGATGCGCCCGAAAGCCAGATCGTGCCGCAACTGCAGCCCATGGCCGGGGAGTTGGTGCTGCGCAAGACCAGTCCCTCGGCCTTCTTCGGGACTTCGCTGGCCGCCTGGTTGTCCCTGCGCGGCATACGGACCCTCCTGATTGCCGGGTGCACGACCAGCGGTTGCGTCCGCGCCAGCGTGGTCGACGCGATGTGCCACGGGTTCCGCCCCCTCGTCGTGACCGACTGCGTGGGCGACCGGTCTCCGCAGGCCCACGACGCCAACCTGTTCGACATGAATCAGAAGTACGCAACCTTGATGGCCCGCGACGTCGCACTCGAAGCGACCACCAAGGCAGAAAACGGCGACTCGGTCTGATACCCGTTCGAAGCTCCGCCACCTCGTTCGACCCCCTGGTGCTCACGGCACCGACACGCCCCACTATTTGGAGAAAAGAATGACCATCAAATTCGTTGCCGCCTTGGCGGTTTCACTCGCGACGATTGCCTTTCAAGCCCGCGCCGACGTCATCAAAGTCGGCGTCATCGCTCCGATGTCCGGGCCGTTTTCAGCCGTAGGGCAAACCTGGGAGGGTGCGACCAAGGCATACCAGAAGCTCAATGGCACGACCGTGGGCAAACACACTATCGAAGTGATCTATCGCGACCTTCCGGAGATCAACCCCGCGCAAGCAAAGGCACTGGCACAGGAACTGATTGTCAAGGAAGGCGCCCAGTACATCGCCGGCCTCTATTTCACTCCTGACACCTTGGCCGTCGCTGCGCTCGCCCAGGAGGCCAAGGTACCGGTCGTGATCTTCAACGCGTCGACGTCCTCGCTTCTGGACAAGTCGGACTTCCTGCTGCGCACTTCGTACACCTTGCCGCAGATGGCCGTGCCTGTGGCCAAGTACGCGCTCGAGAAAAACGTCAGGAATGTTGTCACGCTGGTCAGCGACTTTGGTCCCGGCCTGGACGCCGAGAAGGGCTTCACCACGGCGTTCGTCGGCGGCGGAGGCAAGCTGCTCGAGGCCATCCGTGCTCCGCTGAAGACAACCGACTTTGGTCCTCTGATGCAGCGCGTGAAGGCGCTCAAGCCCGATGCCCTCTACGTCTTTGCCCCGGGCGGTCCTGCGACCTACGCGATGGTCAAGGCATACAACGAGGCTGGATTGAGGGCGGCCGGCGTGCGCTTTCTCGGTACTGCCGAGACCGATGAGGATCAGCTGCGAGCGATCGGCCCGGATCTTCTCGGCATCGAAACGGGCATGTTCTATTCGGCTACGCACGACTCTGCGCTGAACAATGCCGTCATCAAGGCCCTCAGCGAGGTTGCCCCCAAGGCCATCCCGACCGTTCAGCTTGCAAACGCGTATGACGGTCTGCATGTGATCTATCACATGGTTAAGGCAACCGATGGGAAGCGGGACGGCGCCAAGGCGCTTGCCAGCGCCAAGGGTCACTCTTGGGAAAGTCCGCGAGGCCCGGTGAAGATCGACCCGGTCTCCCGCGAGTTCGTGCAGAACGTCTACATGCGCGTGGTCGAAAAGGACCCGTCTGGACGCTACGTCAACCGGGAGTTCCGGACGTTCGAGATGCAGCCCGATTACGGCCGCACGCAGAACGCATCGAAGTAACGCAGAGTCTGCAGCATGTCTCTCGCGCTTCTTAGCAGCATTCTGATCGACGGGATCGCGTACGCGATGATCCTGTTCATGATCACAGTGGGCCTGTCGATGACGATGGGCCTGATGCGGGTGGTGAATCTTGCCCATGGCGCCTTCGCGATGCTCGGTGGCTTCTTCGCAGCCACGATCCCGCAGCGCCTGGGCGTGCCGATCTGGCTGGGCTTCGTGCTGGCCATCGTCTTGGTCGGACTCGTTGCGCTGCTGTTCGAGCGCATCCTGCTTCGGCGCTTCTATCGACGTGACGATCTCGATCAGATGCTGGTGACGATCGGACTGATGTTCGTGGCAACAGCCGCGGTGAATCTGCTATTCGGTTCGACGGTGACATCGGTGGCGCTGCCGGAGCTGTTCAACGGCACGGTCGATCTGGGCTTTCGGACCATCCCTCGGCATCGGCTCATCGTTGTGGCCTGTGGGCTCGTTGTCGTCTGCGTTCTTTGGCTGGCGGTGGACAAATCGTCCTTCGGCATCCGGGTACGCGCTGCAGTCGACAACGCGCCCATCGCACGGGCCATCGGCATCGATACAACGAAGATCTATGCCGCCACTTTTGTGATGGGTGCAGCGCTCGCAGCACTGGGAGGCATAGCTGGCGCGGAAATGCTGCCCATGGAGCCGACCTACGCCTCCAAATACTTGGTGATCCTCCTGGCCGTCGTCGCCGTGGGAGGCAACGGGAATCTGTTTGGCTCATTCTTTGCAGCGTTGCTGCTCGGCATTGTGGAGACTTCGATGAAATACATGGTTCCGCAGCTCGCATCGGCTGCGTTTTTCCTGACGATGATCATCGTCCTGCTGGTTCGACCGCAAGGGTTGTTCGGGAGACACGCATGAACGCAGTCAGTGCGCCCATGACGGTGACCGCACCGTCTCGCGCCCGCCCGTGGATGCAGCTGCGCGGAGAGCTCGTGCTGATGCTGGTGGGACTGCTGGGCTTCGTGCTGTTCCCGCAAGACCTCGGTTTGCTCACCAACATGGCGACCATGTCCATCTTCGCGCTTTCGCTGAGTCTCGTGCTGGGACAGGCGGGCATTGCGACCTTGGGCCAGGCCGCGTTGTACGGCAGCGGCGCCTACGTCGCGGGCTGGACGGCGCTGTATCTGACGGCAGATCCGATTGTGGGCTTGCTGCTGGGCGGCCTGGGCGGCGGCGTGATCGCGCTGCTGAGCGGCGCCGTGATGCTGCGGTCGACCAAACTGACGCTGGTCATGCTGACCATCGCGGTCGCCCAGCTGCTGCTTGAACTGGCCAATTGGGCGAGATGGCTCACGGGCGGCGACGATGGACTTGCCGGTTTCAACATCGGTCCCCTGCTGGGCATCTGGGAATTCAACTTCCTGGGCCACACGGGCTACTTCTATGCCTTGGGCGCACTTGTGCTCGTGTACTTCCTGCTGAGGAACCTGGTGGAGTCGCCGTTCGGCCTGACGGCCAGGGCGATCCGGCAGGATCCCGGACGAGTTCAGGCGCTGGGGGGTCGCGTCTACTTGCACTTGCTGGCCGTCTACACCGTCGGCGGTATCGTGGCGGGGCTGGCTGGCGCATTGACAGCACAGACCAGCAAAGTCGCCAATCTCTTCATGCTGGATTTCGCGACGTCGGCGGGCGTCGTGGTCATGATCGTTCTGGGTGGAACACGCCGTCTGTCCGGCGCCGTGCTCGGCACCGTCGCGTACATGACCATCCATCACATCGCATCGACCTTGAACCCCTATCACTGGTTGTTCTTCATCGGGTTGATGCTGATCGTCGTACTCATCGTCCTGCCTGAAGGCTTGATCGGCCTTGTGGACCGCGCTGTGATGTACACCAAACGGCCTGGCCGCAGCGGGGTGGCACGATGAACCACCGGCTCCAGACCCATAACCTGAGTCACTCCTTTGGCGGCCTGGCGGTCACGCAGAACGTCACGCTCTCCCTCCCCCAGGGAGCCCGCACGGCATTGATCGGGCCGAACGGCGCTGGCAAGACCACTTTGGTCAACCTTCTGAGCGGAGCGATGCGCCCGCAGTCGGGTGACATTCAGCTGGACGGCCGCTCGATCGTACAGCTGCCGCAGTACGCACGCGTGCGCAACGGCATCGTTCGCACGTTCCAGATCAGCCGCCTATTCAAGGAACTCACCGTGGCGGACAACGTCAAGGTCGCCGTGTTGCAGCGGCACCGGGCTTCCATGCAGTGGTGGCCCTCGCCGACGCGTTCCGCACGCGTGCAGGAAGATGTCGAAGAGACACTCGGCATGCTGGGGCTGCACCCCTATGCGAACCGGGTGGTGGGACAACTGGCACTGGGCGAGCAGCGGCTTGCGGAGATCGCCCTGGCACTCGCGATGAGGCCCCAGGTGCTGCTCCTCGATGAGCCGGGCGCAGGCGTACCGCAGGGTGAGGGCGGCCGCATCATGGAAGCCATCGGGAGTTTGCCGAAGGATCTGTCCGTCCTGCTGATCGAGCACGACATGGACCTGGTGTTCCGGTTCGCGTCTCACATCATCGTCCTGGTCGCCGGTGCGGTGATGGTCGAGGGGACGCCGCAGGAAGTCGCTGCCAACGAGCAGGTCAAGCAAATCTACTTCGGACGAGACAGTCATGCCCAAGCCCACCATTGAACTCCGGTTCGACGACGTGACCGCAGGCTATGGCGGCCTGCCAGTCCTCGAACATCTCAGCTTCAGCGTACGCGAAGGCGAGCGTCTCGGTCTGATCGGACGCAACGGCGCCGGCAAGACCACGACGCTCGCGACAGCCATGGGCCTGACCGACCTGATGAAGGGGCGCATTCACTTCGGCGGCGCCGACATCAGCAACGCGAGCACCTACGCACGCTCGCGCGCCGGCCTCGGCTACGTGCCGCAAAGCCGCGACATCTTCCCTTCACTCACGGTGGAGGAGAACCTGCTGTCGGGCCTGCAGGGACGCTCGGCCAGCGTTGCCCTGCCACCGATCTATGCGCTGTTTCCACGGCTCAAGGAGCGCCGACGCAACGGAGGCACACAGCTGTCGGGCGGCGAGCAGCAAATGCTGTCCGTGGCACGAGCACTCGTCGGTCAGCCGCGCATCCTGCTGCTCGACGAACCGCTGGAAGGCCTGGCGCCGATGGTGCGTGAGGAGTTGATGGACGCCATCGTCCGGATGAGTGATCAGCTCGGCGTGGGCTGCATCATCGTGGAGCAGCACGTGGATGTCGTTCTCGAGTTTTCCAACAACGTGATCGTGCTGGAACGGGGCCTGGCCGCCTACTCCGGGTCTGCGGCGGTGCTGAGCGGCGAAGAGGCATTGCTGAATCGCACCATCGGCATCCAGAAGTGCTGAAGACGAGCTCTTCGCTTGTGCTACCTGACCTCGCCGCAGAAGGAAGGCCCACTCGCCCATGAAGCAATGAGCTCCGCTGATCGAATTGGCGTGGCCCAACACTGCAGCTACCGATCAGTCGGCTCCATCCGCCTGCGTTTGCCGGCCAAGGGCGCTGCGAGTTTCTTCCCGGCGTGGGTGACGACCGCCGTTCCTCTGTTCACTTTCACTTCGTCATAAGGATCCGCAATGACGCCCTCCCCTCATTCACCTTCAGAACTGCGGCAGCATTGGCGCTATGTCCTGGGTTGCTTCCTCGGGCTGGCAAGCGGCGTCTCATCCCTGTACTTCTACAGTTCAGGCCTGTTCCTGAAGCCACTCGCCGCCGAGTACGGATGGACCAGAGGCACCGCGTCCCTGGGCTCACTGATCAGCAGCGTGCTGCTCGGATGCGCGGCGCCATTCATCGGACAGGTAATCGACCGGTACGGCGCGCGACGCGTCACCCTGCTCTCCCTGGTGGGCCTGTCGACCTCGTTCCTGCTTCTGGGCGTTTGGACACAGGGGCTGGCCAGTTTTCTGGCGTTGGTCACTGTCCTGACACTGCTCGGTGGCGCGACCTCGCCCTTGTCCTTCACAAGGATCCTCGTGGGCAAGTTCTCTCGGCAACGCGGACTCGCCCTGGGCATCGCCATCACCGGAACGGGCGTCGGGGCCATCCTGATTCCGCTGATCGTCACGCCGGCCATCGCCCATTTCGGATGGCGAGCCACCTACCTGGGCCTCGCGGCGGTCGTCCTTGCACTGTTGCCATTGATTGCCTACTTCCTGCGGGGTGCGGATGCGGCCCCTGCAGAGAAGGGCCGCCGTGCCCCAGCCGGAAGTAACCTGAAGGCGCTGGTCGATCCGCGCTTCTTCCGCATTGCCGCTGTCTTCTTGTTGTGCTCGGTCGGCATCTTCGGCACGATCGTGCACGTCGTTCCGATGCTCACTGACCTGGGGCTTTCACCGAACCGCGCCGCCGGTCTCGCCAGCATCCTTGGCGTGGCGGTCATCGTCGGACAAATTGGCGCCGGCATCGGGCCATTCCTCACGGGACGGCTCTTCGACATTTCCGGCAGCTGTGTCTCGTGGCTCTGTCTGGCAGCGGGATTGCTGCTTGCGGCCGCAATGCTCTGCCTCACGGAACGTCCGGCCGCCAAGCACGCGAGCGGCACGGTCGCAGCGGCCGGTTCGAGCGAGCGCTGAGTTCGCTACGCCTTCACTTTGGTCACGATGCACAGTCTCCGTGCGCTCCTGGGCCCGCTGCGCGTGTTCGATGCAGTGTGCCGCGCCAAGGGGATCACGCGCGCCGCTCAGGTGCTTCATGTGACGCCCGGTGCAGTCAGCCAGCAAGTCAAGCAACTGGAGGTCGGGCTCGGAGCGCAGCTGTTTCAGAAATCCGGCCGCGAGATCGAGCTCACCGCGGTGGGCAAACGACTGGCCCACCGCGTTTCGGATGCTTTCGATCGCCTGAACGATGCGCTCAATGACGTGGTCGATATCCAGCTGGACAAGCGGCTACGCCTGAAAGTGACGCCGAGCCTTGCCATCCGATGGTTGGTGCCTCGCCTGCGCGGCTTCTACGCGCAACATCCCGACATTGACCTCGAGATTTCGACCATTGCAATGGCCGACGACATCCGGCTCGAGGGCGCTGACTGCGCGATCCGGCATGGCATGGGAGAGTGGGCCGATCTCGAGCTGGACCACCTCTTCGACGACGAATTTCTTCCTGTCTGCGCACCCAACCTGGCCAGGCAATTGAAGACACCTCAAGACCTGCTGCAAGCCAACCTGCTGCACTCGATGATGCGGCCGGAAGCCTGGTCGCTATGGTTCAGTTCGGCCGAACTTGTAGATACCCCGCGTCTGCATGGAATCACCTTGGCGAATGCTGCGCTGTGCTACCAGGCTGCGGCTGATGGATTGGGGATTGCCATCGCCCAGCGCGCCTACGTGGACGACGACCTCCGCAGCGGGCGGCTCGTGATTGCCGTCGATCACGTCGCCAGGACGGAGTCTGGTTACTACTTGGTCTGCGATCCGCTGAAAGCGGCAGAGGCTCCCGTGAGGCTTTTCAGAGATTGGATCCGTTCTGTCCGGTAGCAACGGGTATCTGCCGTCACCTATGAGCCCCGCTACCGCGTGCAGAGCTGGCTCAAAGAAGGCGTCAAAGACTGATTGCCGCTATCCCCGCCAGCACGATCACCGCGCCGGCCATGCGGCGCGCGAGATGACCCTCGCCAAACAGTCTGCATGCAACGAGTGCGCAGATCACGATGGACGACTCGCGCAGTGGCGCGACGATCGCCACCGGCGCCTTCAGCATGGCCGTGAGAACGAGGATGTAGGCGAGCGGGGAGAACACAGCCACGATCAGGATCGGTACGGCGTCGGCACGGATGGCCGCTCGACGGCGAGCTGTTCGCCGCTCGAATGGGGCATCCGCAACGGTATCGTCGCGAGTCGCGGCCGTGCTCTGGGCATTCCAACGCCCATCAGCGATATCCTGGTGCCGCTGCTCGCGGCCGCGAGCGACGGCCCTGGCTGATCCTGCGGCCGATGAGCGCGCTGCCGCGCCTCTTCCCCCTCGCCGCCGACGCCGCAATCTCAGTCGAGTTGCTGTCCGGCCGGTGTGCGATCACCGGCCGCCACGGCCCTAATCCGCTTTGAATCCCGAAGCCCTGACCACAGGCTCCCAGAAGGCGCGCATTTCGCCGAACCTGGCTCGAGCCTCGGCCGGCGAGCTTCCCGTCTCCACAAAGCCCAGCGTGCGGATCTTGCGCACGAACTGCTCGGATGCAACTGCTCTTCGAATCGCAGTGCTCCATTCGGAGACGACGGCTGCAGGCGTTCCAGGAGGCAGGCATACGGCCAATACGCCGACCGCGGTGAGCTCCTTTCGGCCGAGCTCGCTGAACGTTGGAACGTCAGGCAGAAGCGGCGAGCGTTGTGCAGAGGTCACTGCCAGCACGCGAAGCTTGCCGGCAGTGTGGTGCTGTGCGAAGTCTCCGACCGTTGAACTTCCCGCTGCGACATTGCCACCGACAAGGTTCACGATCATCGGGGCTGCGCCCTGGAACGGCACGTCCTGCAGCGATGTTCCGATGACTTTGGCGATCTGCAATCCCAAGAAATGGGTTGGGCCTCCTGATGCGGCATGGCCGAAGTTGGCATGCTCAGGATGGGCGCGCACCCATTGGGCATATTCGGCAAAGGTCTTGACGGGTGAGGACGCGGGTACAGCCAGCGCCATCGGAAACTCGACCACCGTCGACGCCGGCAGGATATCCCGCTGCGCAGCGTAGTTGAGCTTGTTGAAGACGAACGGATAGATCGATTGCAGGAAGTCAGGGCACAGCATGGCCACGCTTCCGTCGCCCGGCGCGGCACGCAGCGCATCGATCGCGATCTTTCCGCCGGCTCCGGGCCTGTTCTCCACCACGACTGTGCGATGGAGCGGCTCGTGCAGCTGATCTGCAAGCGCCCGTGTGACGACATCGAGTGTCCCTCCAGGCGAGAAGCCCACAAGAATCCTTGCGGGTGGTCGACTGGCCGACTGCGCGATGGCCGGCGGCATGCCGAAGGACGCGGCAACGATGAGTGCGAGGCTGTAGAGCCAGGCGGTACTCGGTTTGTTCAAGAGCTGCTCCGGGAAATTCAGTGAGGTCACGTCGGTTGTTGTGGCGTCGGCACGAGACCACTACTCGGGGATGCGAGCGCGCAGCGACCCACGACGCTTGCGCCCTCTGTGCGAGGCAAAGTCAGCGACCGCGAAAGACCGGGGCGCGCTTGTCGGCGAAAGCACGGCGCCCCTCCAGTCGGTCCTCGCTGTCCCTGAGCACGCCAAAGGCCTGGCGCTCCAGTTCCAGTCCACCCGCAAGCGGCAGCTCCCGTCCGGTCATCGCCAGACGCTTGGCCGCGGTCATCGCCAACGGCGCATTGGCAGCCATTGCTCGTGCCAGGCTGATCGCCGCTTCCTGCAGCGCGGCAAGGGGAACGACCTTGCTGACCAATCCGATCCGCAACGCTTCGTTGGCATCGATGCGTTCACCCGTCAGCAGCATCCACATCGCGTCCGACTGGCCCACCGCTCGGATCAGGCGTTGCGTGCCACCGGCGCCTGGGATGCTGCCGACGCGCACTTCCGGCAAGCCGAACTGCGCGTTGTCGGAACAGATGCGGACGTCCGCAAGCAAGGCCAGTTCCAGTCCGCCGCCAAGGGCATAACCATTGATCGCGGCGATGACAGGCTTGTCGGTCTGCAGCGTGCCGAAATTGGAATGTCGGGTGCCGGCGCGAAAGACCTGCCGCGCTGCGCTGTCGGCAGGCGGCATCGTCTTCTTGAGATCTGCACCTGTGCAGAACGCACGCTCGCCCGCTCCGGTCAGGACGACTACGCGGATTTCCTCGTCGCTCGAGACCTGGTCCCAGGTCGCGAGCAGCTGCTCGTTGGATTCCGGGTCGATGGAATTCATGGCTTCGGGCCGATCCAGGGTGATGATGGCGACGCCATCCTGGACTGTTTTGACGATGGGCATGGGTTTGTCTCAGTTCGGGGGAGAGTCGGCGGCGATGAACGCCTCGATGTTTGCTGGCGGCATGCCCAGTTCGACCAGCACCTCGCGGGTGTGCTGTCCGAGTGTTGGAGCGGCCCGTCGCGCCTGAGGCCGCTCGCCAACCGCACCAATGACGCTGCGTGGCATCGTCAACGCACCTGCGACCGGGTGCAGCAGGGTCTCTGTGAGTGCCGCTTCGACGAAGGGCGCGGATTGCGCGACCTCGGCATAGTTGTTGATCGGACCGCAGATGATGTCCACCGCCGCGAACTGCTCGAGCCAGAAGGCACGGGGATGCGCAAGCATGCGTGCTTCGAGCAGGCGCAACAGCGTCTCGCGGTGCTGCAACCGATCCTTGTTCTCAGCGAAGCGTGGGTCCGATGCGAGCTCAGGCGCACCGATTGCGATACACAAGGCCTGCCATCGCGCGGGGTGATAGGCCGCCACCATGATCCACCCGTCGGCGCAACGCAAGGCCTCGTTCGGCGTCGAATACGGCGCTGCGTTTCCCTGCGGGCCGGGCACATGGCCGTCTGCGAAATAGGACGCGAAGCTCACATGCTGTAGCGCGATGGCGCTGGCAAACATGCTTGCTTCCACGTGCTGGCCCAACCCAGTGCGTTGACGATCCGCGAGGGCAGCCAGGATCGAGATGGTCGCGAAGGCCCCCGTGACAAGATCGACAACGGGCACCGGCACCTTGCACGGCTGTCCATCGGGCGCGCCGGTGACGCTCATGAGGCCGCTGACGGCTTGCAGCACACCGTCCACCCCTGGCAAGTCCCTTGCGGCCCCTTGCTGACCGTACGCGGAGACGGAGCAATAGATCAGCCGTGGATTTGCCGCAACCACCGTGGCGTAATCAAGCCCAAGGCGTTCCATCACGCCAGGGCGGAAGCTCTCCACGAGCACGTCCGCCTGTGCGACCAGCTGCAGCGCCGCTTGCCGGTGGGTCGGCTGCTTGAGATCGAGCACAATGCTGCGCTTGTTGCGATTAAGCGCAAGGAAAGGAACGCCCTCGCCATGAATCCAGGGCGAGAGAGCTCGCGACAGATCGCCTGTGGGCGCTTCCACCTTCGTGACATCGGCCCCGAGGTCGGCCATGCACAGTGTGCAGGCGGGACCCGCCATGACCTGGGTGAAGTCGATCACCTTCAATCCGCTCAATGCATTTGCGAGCATGCGACCTTCGATGTCTTTGGATGTTTTTCGTGGATTCGCATTGGTTCGTTACACCGACGGACTGCTGAGACTGCGTCCGCCGCAAACGTAAAGCAACTGCCCCGTGACGTAGCTGGAGCCTGGCTCCGCGAAGAACCGAACGGCGCGACCGATGTCTTCTGGCTGGCCGATGCGCTCCATCGGCACGGTCTTGTGAAGACCCTGCCTGACCTCCTCGGTGAGCGTTTCGAACAGCGGGGTCTCGACGATGCCCGGCGCGATGGCATTCACGGTGATGCCCTTGCGCGCATATTCAAGCGCCAGTGAGCGGGTCAGGCTTACCACAGCGCCTTTGGAAGCGGAGTAAGCCGCCTGGCCGCGATTTCCCAGCCAGGCACGAGAACCGATATTGATGATGCGTCCGAACCGGTTTTCCGCCATCTGCGATAAGACCGCCTTGGAGCAAATGAATTGCGAATGGAGGTTGACCTCGATCACGCGGCTCCAGAACGCCAGATCCATCTTGGAAACAAGCTTGTCTCCACCAATGCCGGCGTTGTTGACCAGGATGTCGATGCGCGCATGCGAAGCCAGCAGTTGGGCCACGGTCGACTCCACCTGCTCTACAGAGCTCACGTCAACCTTGAAGGTCTTCACGTCCACCCCCTCGCTCGCAAGGCTGCGCTGGGCCGCTTGCAGGGCTTCGTCGTCGAAGTCCCACAGCGCGATGCGGCAGCCGCCCTGCGCAAGCTCGCGGGCGATGCCAAGGCCGATGCCTTTCGCTCCCCCGGTCACGACGGCAACGAGGCCTTGCAGCGAGGCGGGCGGTGGTGGATTTGTCTGGTTCATGTCTATCCGATCAGAGCGAAAGAATATGGATGGCGCAGGCGGCGTGATCCACCCCCCAGATACCGCCGCCAGTCACCTGCGTGAGGCCGATTCGCGCGCCCTGCACCTGCCGAGCTCCCGCGCGGCCTTGCAACTGCTCGCAGATCTCCACGATCTGTGCCACGCCGGTTGCGCCGGGCGGATGTCCCTTTGCGAGAAGGCCGCCACTCGGATTGACAGGCACCCGCCCGCCCAAGGCGGTCGCACCGCTGTGCAGCAACCCAGCCGCGTCGCCGCGATCGCAAAGCCCCAGCGCTTCGTAGTAGAGCAATTCGGAGATGGTGAAGGCGTCGTGCACTTCCAGCAGACTGAGATCCTGTGGTCCCACACCGGCCTGCTCATAGGCCAGCCTGGCGGCACGCGCCGTGATCTCGGCCTCCGTCATATCGACCGGCGTGGTTTCGAACAACCCGGACTGCACCACAGACGCCAGGACCTGAACCGGCTTTGCGACTCCTTTGGACGGTTTGGTGCTGAGCACGAGGGCCGCTGCACCGTCAACCACGGCGGGACAGCACTGCAGCAGCGTGAGCGGCTCAGCCACCGGCCGGGACGCAAGAACGTCCTCGCGAGTCGCCAGCTTTGCAAACTTGGCGATGGGATTGAGAACACCGTGCTTTCGGTTCTTCACGGAGATGTCCGCAAGCGTCTCGAGCTTGAGACCGTGGTCGTGCATGTATCGCCGAGCGCGCATCGCGTACAAGGCGGGCATGATCATGCCCCGCCTGTTGTTCCAGTCTTGTTGGCTCAGCTGCAATGGCCCGCCTCCGAGACCGCTCAGATGGTCCATTCCGAACACCAGGACGGTGTCGTACTGCCCGACCTCGAGCGCCTGCAATGCGAGATTCAGTGCGGTTGCGCCGCTGGAGCAGGCGTTGTCCACGTTGTAGACAGCGCCCCCGTCCGCATGCAGTTCACGCAGTGCCCGCTGCCCCGGCAACATGGCCCCGAGCGCGTTGCCGCAGTAGAACGCCTGGACCTCGGAAAGCCGCGTGCCGGCATCTTCCAGGGCGTCGAGAATGGCTGACTGGACCATGGCCTCTTCTGTGAACTCAGGAAAGCGGCCGAAGTCGGTAATTCCCACGCCGGTAATCATTGGTTGCTTCATTTCATTGCTCCTGGAAGGCGTAGTCGGGTGTGCCGTCCGGCAATGAGAAAGGCACCACCCGCACGCGGCTTTCGATCGCAGGCGGGCTTCCATCGAACAAGAGCCGGCCGAAGGCGCGAACCCCCGGCTCGAAGTCGACCATCGCCAGCCCGTAGGCGGGCTTGTCCTTGCCGGGATGAACCACTGTGAAGCTGTAGAGGGAGCCGGTCGGCCCGATCTCGATCTCCTCGATCGGCTGGTCGTCGTGAACGAACTCGATCGGCGGAAACTGGGGAGGCTGCCCGCCCGCCTGTGTGGCCACAAGCACCATGCCGCCAGGGGTGTCACGGATGTGGGAATCCGTACGCTTGATGATCTTCAAAGGTGTCTCCTGTTCCGATGGCGATGGCCACGGCAACAGGAAGTGTGGTGACCTTGGGCCGCACAGTCATTGGATTTGTGCTGCGCACTCTTTAGCTTTCCTAAAGAGTTCCAAGCGTGTAGTTCTGCTAAAGCGAGAGCAGCCAAACTGCAAGGACGGGCGCCATGCGCACGCGCATACTGAATGAATGAAAGAACAAATAGGCGTTCCGGTCACATTGATGCGCGGCGGCACAAGCAAGGCTGTTTTTCTCGCACAGCGTGACGTGCCGTCCGATCCGCAAGCGCTGCAGCAATTCCTTCTGGCACTGTTCGGCAGCCCGGACGTGCGCCAGATCGACGGGCTTGGAGGCGCCGACATCCTCACGAGCAAATGCGCAATCATTGGGCCGCCGTCACGACCCGACGCAGACATCGACTACACCTTTGTGCAGATCGGGATCGATCAGCCAAGCGTGAGCTTCGAGATCGTCTGCGGCAACATTTCATCGGCCACCGGGGTCTACGCGCTGCAGGAGCGATTGATTCCCGTGCAGGAGCCCGCCACCACCGTGCGAGTGCACAACACCAACACCGGCAAGATTCTGCGCATGGTGGTGCAATGTGCGCACGGCGAACCGCGCGTGGAAGGTGACACCGAAGTGGATGGGGTGCCCGCCAAGGGCGCCGAGGTCGCGTTGGACTACTCCGGTACCAGCGGCGCCACCACGGGCAGATTGCTGCCCACCGGGCAGGCACGTGATTCGGTCTACGTCTCAAAACTCGGTCGTGAGATACCCGTCTCGATCGTCGATGTGGGCACGGCGTGTGTGTTCATCCGCGCGGCGGATCTGGGCGTCACCGGCACGGAGCTTCCTGGTCAGCTCAGTTCCGATATCTACGAAATGGCCGAGGAAGTCAGGCGCTGGGCCGCCAATCGTTGCAACCTGCCAGCGTCGGGAACCCTCACGCCCTACCAGATCCTCATCAGCGCAGCGCGAGACTACCGAACCATCGGCGGCGATCGAATCGTCAAGTCATCGGAGATCGATTTCGTTGCGCGCATGGTCCTGAATGGCGGCGCGATGCACAAGGCTTTTCCAGGCGGTGGCTCGGTCTGCCTTTCCGTGGCAGCACAGATCGCAGGGACGATTCCTGCTGAGGCGCGAGGCAGTCATGCCGGCCCGACGCGCATCCGCATCGGCCATCCGAGTGGTGTGATCGGAATTTTTGCGAGCGTGGCTCGCACTGCCGACGACGACTGGACGGTTCGAGAAGTGCACTTCACTCGAACCGCTCGGCGGCTGTTTGATGGAACCGCCTACGTGAGGCGAGCTCTCCTCGAAGTTGGTTGATCTCACCGAGCTGCCGAGGCACTGCAATGATGACGCAAGATCTTTTTTCTCTGCGAGGCCGCACGGCTCTCGTCACGGGTGGTTCACGGGGTATTGGTCGCATGATCGCCGAGGGATTTCTGGCACAAGGTGCACGCGTCTACATCAGCGCGCGCAAAGCTGCGGCATGCGATCTGGTAGCTTCAGAACTGTCGAAGAACGGCCATTGCGCGTCGCTGCCGTACGACGTGTCCACGGTCGTCGGCTGCCAGGCCCTGGCCGCTGCCTACGCGCAGCACGAGACCACGTTGGACATCCTGGTCAACAACGCCGGCGCTGCCTGGGGAGACGACTTCGATGCTTTCCCCGAAAGCGGCTGGGACAAGGTGGTCGATCTCAATATGAAGACACCCTTCTTCTTGACGAAGGCGCTGTCCGAACCGCTGCGCGCCGCGGCCAAGGAGCGTGTGGGGAAGATCATCAACATCGCGTCCACGGATGGCATCGCGCTCAACCCTCAGGAGAATTACTCCTACGTCGCCAGCAAGGCGGGCTTGATCCACCTGACCCGGCGCATGGCGCTGCGCCTGGCGCAGGACAACATCGCGGTCAGCGCCATTGCACCTGGCGCGTTTCCATCCGAGATGAACCGCAACGCGCGCGACCGCGGCGACGAACTGTCAGAACACATACCCGCCAAACGCATCGGCACTTCAGAGGACATCGCGGGCGCGGCGATCTTCTTGGCGTCGCGTGCAGGTGACTACGTGATGGGCGCTACCCTGGTGGTGGACGGTGGTGTGACCCACGCCCGCGCCTACAGGTGAGTTGAAGGGGCGGCGGAGCGGCCGCCTGGGCCGGTTCCGGTGCACCCAGGGTCACGGAATGCCTGGCCACGACGTGTCAGATCAGCCTTGTCTCCCGCTCCCAATAGGGCGCACGCAGCTTCTTCTTGTCGATCTTCCCGAATGGCGTCGTCGGCAGTGCGTCCGCAAAGATGATTTGCTTCGGCGCGATCAACGATCCCTTGCGCTCCCGGACATAGGCGATCAAGTCAGCGGCCTCGGCTTCGGCCCCGGCCCGCAGCACGACAAACGCAGCGACGGCTTCACCCCACGTCGCATGGGGCACGCCGATCACGGCGGCCGAAGCGACTGCGGTATGGGCGGCCAGAACGTCCTCGACCTCTCGCGGATAGACGTTCGAGCCTCCGGATACGATCATGTCCTTCTTCCGGTCCACGATCGACAGGCGGCCACGCGAATCGAGAAAACCTATGTCCCCCGTGTGCAACCATTCACCCGCCAGGGCCTCCTGGGTGGCTTCAGCCTGCTCCAGGTAGCCTTGCATCACCGACGGGCTTCGCACGCAGATCTCGCCGATGTCGCCAGCGGCGACCGGCTCGTTGCTGTCGCCAAGAATCGCGATCTCGGCCGTCGCCATGGGGTAGCCGCATGCTGCCAGCGACGACGGGTCGTCGAGATCATGATCGCCGCGCCGCAGAACCGCGATGGGGGTGCATTCCGTCTGCGCATAGACTTGAGAGAAGACCGGGCCAATGCGTTGAATGGCTTGCCGCAGACGGTCCGGCGCTATGACGGATCCCGCGTAGACGACCAGCTCGAGACTGCTGAGGTCAAACGCCTCGAGTGGGGCCTCCAGAAGCTTGTAGATCATCGTGGGGACCATCAAGGTCGCACTGATGCGTTCGCGCTGGATGGTCTCCAGGACCCGCCCTGCGTCGAACTTCTTCATCAGATGGACGGTGCCTCCGCGCATCAGCGTCGGTGCGATCAACTGCCCTGTGACATGGCTGATCAGCGCGATGGCCAGGTACTGCACGCCGTCCGGCAGCTCCAGTTCGCTGTTCATGGCGATGGCCATGAGCGCGACCTGACCCGCCTCTCGCACGATGGCTTTCTGGCGGCCGGTCGTGCCCCCGGTGAAGTTCAGCGTGCCGATGTCGGTGGCGCTCGCTCGCTCGACGGGTTCGGCGTGTTCGTGTGCAGCAACGAGCGATAGAAGATCGACACCGGAACCTGCTTCCCCCACACAGAAAACTGAAACGTCAGGAAGCGCCAGGACGATTTCATGAGCCCGGATTTCGAATGCGTCGCTGTCGATGATCAAGACCGACGCGCCCACGTCGGTGATCTGGGCGACCTGGGAGTCCAGCGAACTGAGCGGATGCAGCCAGCTGGTGGCAGCGCCGAGCCCCTGGACCGCGACGGACGCACACCAGGTTTCGTACCGGTTCTCCGTCAGCAACGCGACGCGCGCGCCCCCACGAACCCCCTGGGAACTCAGCACCGCCTGAGCTTTCCCCATGAAGTCGATGACGTCTTGGTAGCGGACCGCCACTTCCCCCTGGCGAAAGGCGATGCGGTCCGGATACCTGCGCAGGGCACGCAGTACCAAGGAGAAGAAGGTGGGAGGTTGATGCAGCTTCATACGGCTGGAAATCTCGATCAGTTCTCAGTCCAGCCTGATCTTGCTGTGCGAGATCAGATCCGACCAAAGTGCCTGCTCGCGCCCCAGATATTGCGCGAAGGAATCCCTCGAGCCGCCCACGGGTTCGAGCCCCAATGCCTCCAGACTGCGCTTGCGGAATGCGGCATCGGCCAGGATCTTGTTGACCGCGACATTGACGCGGTCGAGGACCGCGGAGGGCGTGCCTGCCGGGGCCGTCATACCGATCCAGTTCTCGCCGGAGAAGTCAAACTTCTGTTCGCTGATGGTCGGGACGCCAGGGAAGAAGTCGGAGCGCTTTTCGCCCATCACGGCGATGGCCCGTAGCTTGCCGGAATCGAGGTATTGCGCCACGGCGACGTGCGCCAGCATCGCGGACTGCACATCACCCGCCAGGAGGGCCTGCATCAGGGGCGCCGACCCGTTGTATGGCACGTGGGTCAGGTGGGTTCCGAACACACGGTTGTATTCGGTCAGGAACACGTGCGAGGTACTGCCGGTGCCGAAGGTCCCCCAGTTGATCTTGCCGGGGCTCGCCTTGTCCAAGGCAGCCAGTTCGGTGAGGTTCTTCGCACCGACGCTGGAGGAGACGACGATCGCCGCCACCATGTTCGCCATGCGGACCACGGGAACGAGATCGGCCTTCGGGTTGTATGAAAGCTTCGAATACAGCTGTGGATTGAGCGACATGATGTCGCCATTGCTGATGCACAGCGTGTAGCCGTCGGCCGGGGCTTTGGCACACCGGGTGGTCCCGATGATCCCATTCGCTCCAGCCCTGTTGTCGATCACGACGGGCTGCCCGAGCTCCTTGCTCAGAGCCTCGGCCATGGGGCGGGCGAAGTTGTCCAGCACGCCGCCAGGTGGATACGGAACGACCAGCTGCACCGGCCGCGAGGGCCACGCCTGGGCGAACCCGGTTTGCAGCGTCACAGCGAGGGCCGCAGCCATGGCGACCTTTGCGCCCAATCTGAAATTCATTGTCGTCTCCAGTTCTTGAAGTTGTCAGCAGGCGCACGGCGCCTTCAGGCCCGAATAATCGCGAGGGGCCGGCCTCCTGGCAATTCACGATTGGAAAAGAGCAGTTTCGCCCTGATTAATCCGCCTGTCAGTTGGCAGCGCTTTGGCTATCGCGCGCGTCTGCGCGCAGCATCTCGACGAAGTCACGGACGAAGGGGGGCAGTTCTTCCGAATTCCGGATGCAGATGTACTGCGGCCGGATGGACCACTCGTCCTCCAGTTCGACGATGCGGATGTTCATGGACTTCGCATGGCGCACGGCCGGCAGGTGGGTGAGCACCCCGACGCCGATTCGTGCCTGAACCATCCGGCACAAGGCCTCGAAATTCCCTACCTGGGCGCGAAGACTGATGTGTCGCCTGAGCATTTCGGCCTGCTGCTGCAAGAACGCGTGCAGGGTGCTCGTCTGGGATAGTCCGACGTGATCGAAGTCCAGCGTCTCCTCGAACGACACGGCCCGCCTTTCGGCAAGTGGGTGTCCAGAGGGAACGGCGAGCACCATGTGGTCTGTGCGGTAGGGATAGATCTCCAGCCCCGAAGTGCCGACGTTTTCCAGGATCACGCCGACATCGACCACGCCCTCCGCAACCGCGCGGACGATGTCGCTCGACAGGCGCTCGCGCAGGTCGATGCTGGTTCGAGGCCGGGTTGCAAGAAAGCGTTCGATCACCGAGGGCAGAAACTCGCTGATGGCCGTCGTGCTGGCCATGATGCGCAAGCGTCCGTCGACGCCCTCGGAGATATCGAGCATCTCGCCGCGCAGCTGTTCGATCTGCTCCAGGATCAGCCGCGAGTGCTTGATCATCGTCTGGCCCGCGCTGGTCAGCGTCAGACCCTTGCTGGTGCGGTTGACCAGGCGCGTGCCGACCGATTGTTCCAGCTGCTTGATCCGATTGCTCGCAGCCGGCAGGGAGGTGTGGACCTGTTCGGCCGCACGCGTGAGGCTGTTCGTGTCAGCGATGCGCACCATCAGCCGCAGGTCGGCCAGATCGAAGTGGACCGAGCGCCTGGGGCCGCCCTGCTGTCGGGGTGGGGTGCTGTCTACCATCGAAACGACGAAATTCCGGCTGCGTCTTCACCGTTCGACTGCCGCCGCTTTTCCATGATGAAAGTCATCTTTCGGTTTGTTGAATAGACCTGCGAAGCCGCAACAACGATGCTCGGCGATCGTCAACCAACTCGCCGCGAATCATGCAAAGCACCCCCGGCATCCGCGAGCCACATGTGCCCGTCTCACCCCTGGGCAGACTGAAGATCGCCATCACGATCGACGACATGCTGCTGCTCCGAGGCGTCCCGATGGCTCCCGGGCACAGTGTGCCATCAAACATTCGAGCCATGATCGCGGCCCTGAAGGCGCATCGCGTGGCCGGGGTGTACCAGTTCTCCAATACCGCACCCTTGGAAGATGACGAGAGCCTGCTCAAGGTTTTCGACCTGTGGGTCGAGAGTGGCCACCATGTCGCCAATCACACGCACAACCATCCGCCGCTCAACTGGTTGGACGCGGACACCTACGCGCGCGACATCGAACAGGCTGAGAAATACCTGGGCCGCTACATCAACCAGGCGCCGCGACGCTGCTTCCGGTTCTGCATGGATCTCTGGGGCGACACGGCGTGCAAATGCGATGCGATCCTGGACAAGCTCGAAGGCATGGGCTACACGCCGATCCCGGTGAGCATCGGCTTTCACGACATTCGCTGGAACGCGGCGTACTGCCGCGTACTGAAGCGCGGATCAGCCGAGGACGCGGCCCAGATCCGCGGCGCCTATGTCGAGAGCGCGCTGCACGAGCTGCGCACCCATGCAGCGAACGCGAGAGCGGTCTTCGGTCGAGATCCGATCCACATCTGGCTGATCCATGGCACGTCCATCGCCGCTGACTGCCTGGAGCAGATTCTGGATGGCTTTCGGGCGGCGGAGGTCGACTTCGTGTCACTCGATGAAGCCATGGGCGACCGCATGAACGCCGAAATTCCTCCGCGGGTGAGCCCCGAATTCATCTTTCAGGTCGAGAAGTGGGCGTTGGCGCTGGGTGTCCCGGTCACGGACCGCATGCCCTCGATCCTGGACGACATCGAGAAGCTGTATCCCGCGCCCGGCGAAATGCAGGCGGAGATCACTTCGCGCATGCGCGAGCACATCGCGGCCGCCACGGGCGCCGAGATCCGGCCCATTCCTCTTTATCCCGAATATCAGAGCTGACCCAGTAGAGACTTCCATGCAGACCACATCCTTCGACCCTACCGCCTACGACGGCTTGCGCTACGAGCATCTCACGCCGGACATCGTGAACATCGCGATGTCGCGACCGGCCGTGCGCAACGCGCAGAACATGGAGATGACCTATGCGTTGAACGCAGCGTTCGACCGCGCTGCGCAGGACGACGCAGTCAAGGTCATCATCCTCTCCGGCGACGGCGATCATTTTTCGGCTGGGCACGACATGGGTGGCGACCACCACAGGACCTGGCGTGACTTCCGCACGGTGGGTACCTGGGCTGCTTTCGACGGGCCCGGCGTCGAAGGTCTCTATGGACGCGAAAAGGAGATCTACCTGGAGATGTGTGAACGCTGGAGAAACCTGGCCAAGCCGACGATCGCGGCGGTGCAGGGCTCCTGCGTGGCAGGCGGACTGATGCTTGCCTGGTGCTGCGATCTGATCGTCGCGGCTGAGAACGCCCGGTTCCGCGATCCCACACTCGAGTTCGGCGTGGCGGGCGTAGAGTTCTTCATGCATCCCTGGGAGCTGGGCGCCCGCAAGGCCAAGGAATGGCTGATGACCGGCGATTGGCTGGGCGCTCAGGATGCGAAGCAGTGCGGCATGGTCAACCAGGTGTTCCCGACAGAGGCCCTGATGGAAAGCGCGCTGGACCTCGCCAAGCGAATCGCCAACAAGGGGAGCTTCGTGCTCAAGGCCGTCAAGGAGTCCGTGAACCACGCGCAGGATGTCGGCGCGCGTCGCAACGCCATGATGCACGCCTTCGGCCTGCACCAGCTTTCGCACCACCACAACAAACAGCAGTGGGGATTGCTGGTTGATCCGAAGGGCATCCATCCAGCACTTCGCGAAAAGATCCGCGTCCGGTTCAATTTGCCGGTACTGCGGACGGGGGACCGGACAACCTCTTGACCGGCTGATGTCGGAGCGCACTTAAAACTGCTGTCCCAGGGGGTTCAGGCGGTTTGTACCCCCTTCTTTGTATCCCCACTTGGCGCGGGCAGTCACCGGATTTCAGTGTATGCCTCCGGACACGATTCGCCAATTTCCCCAATGAAAAAGGGCGTCCGGTGGATGAAACCGGACGCCCTTGGACGTTTTGTTGGTCGTGTGAAACCGATCTAAAGATCGTCGTCAACCCGCATGAATCCTTGACTTCACCTGATTCGATTTTCATTTGTTCCCCGTTCTGTTCCCCGGTGACGCTGTCGCTACGGGCTCCGTGCCAGCATGCCATCCACGGCCACACGAAAATCTGATTCTGGTGCAAACGAGTGCATACTGATTGCATGACGTCATGGTCATGAATGCCGTGCTGCAACAGGCCTTCGTCGAGGAGTTTCGCGAGCCGAACACACCTTACCTGTCTCCGCATCGAGTCGCGCGCGAGTGCGCTCAACCCGGCCACACGCGGCTGCAGGGTTGGCGCAGCGCTGTGGCCAGCCACCCTGACGGTGTAACGGGCCGGCGTTCGCAGCAAAGGCTGCCCGTTCCCAGATCGCTTCGGGCGCATCTCCAACCTATGACCAAGACTAGCTCGACCGTTGAGCCACCTGCCATCGATAATTCCCGGCAACGACGGAGGAGCTTGCGATGGTGTGGGACAAGGGAACTGAAGTTCGGCGCGCTGACAATCCAGGCAAACTGGGGGCGACAACAGGCCAAGTTAGACAACGCGGCGGCGTCAACTACTACAGTGTTCGTTGGCGCGACGGCTTGAGCGACTATGTTGCCGAAGATCAGCTTGAGCTGACCGCTGCCGTTGGAGGCGATGATCCCTACACGCTCATCGAAAATGGGCGCCTTGGTCGTTCCGAGGATCTGCGCCGCAGTCTGACCCATGTGCACTTGTCGGGCCGGCTGGCGAACCTCGTGTACTCGATGGGCGTCACGAACACCGAGTTCTTCGCCCACCAGTACAAGCCGCTGCTCACGCTGATGGAGTCGCCGGCCAACGGCCTATTGATCGCCGACGAGGTTGGTTTGGGCAAGACGATCGAGGCGGGAATCATCTGGACCGAACTGCGCGCACGCGAAGACATGCGCCGTCTGCTGATCGTATGCCCGGCGATGTTGCGGGAAAAATGGCGCGACGAGCTGAAGTTCCGCTTCGGAATCGATTCAAGCATCGTGAATGCCGCCCAGCTGTTTGACGAACTGAAGAACAGCAGTAGCTTCGGCCCGGCCAAGGCATGGATTTCCAGCTACCAAGCCCTGCGGCCACCCCGCTCGTGGAAGCCGGGCGGCGAAGCGACGGGAAAGAGGCTAACGGCCCGGACGCAGTTGGCCAATCTGTTGGACGAGAACGGCACCGAGGACCCGCTTGTCGATCTGGTGGTGTTCGACGAGGCTCACTACATGCGCAACCCGGAGAGCGCTGCGCATACGCTGGGCGAGATGCTGCGCGAGGTATCGCATCAGCGGGTGCTGTTGTCGGCCACGCCAATCAACCTGGCCAGCGACGACCTGTTCTACCTGCTGCGCCTGTGCGACCCCGACCACTTTCAGTACCCGTCGAGCTTCCAGGAGATGCTGGACGCCAACCGTCCATTGGTGCTGGCGCGCGACGCTGCCCTTCGGCGCGATTCGACGGTGGACGAGGTCCTAATCCACGTGAAGGCGGCTGCCGCCAGCGAACTGCTACAGAACTCGCGGCAGCTCGCGGCTATCGTTCAGGAGCCGCCGACCGAGGAGAAGCTGAAGTCTGCTGAATACCGGGCCGAACTGGCTTCTAGCCTGGAACGCGTCAACCTGCTGGGACACGTGGTCACCCGAACACGCAAGCGCGACGTGCAGGTGGAGCGACCGCAACGCGAAGTCAGGGCCGAGAAGGTGCCGATGACCGAGGCGGAGCAGCGCTTCTACACGTACGTCACCGAGGTCACTCGTGACTACGCGTGGCGACGCGGCATTTCCGACGGGTTTCTGCTGGCCACTCCGCAGCGCCAGGTGTGCAGCTGCCCGGCGGCCTTCGCCCGCGCCTGGTTGAGCGGCGACCCCACGCTGGCAGAGGACCTAGCCGAGATCGCGGCCGACGACAGCGAGGAGATCGACGATGACGCTGAGTTCGAGGACATCAGCGCCACGCTCAAGGAGTTCCTGATCGCGAATCGGCCGCGAGACCTAGATGCGGCGGAACTGGAGCGCTCTGATTCCAAGCTGGCGCGTCTGATTCAGGTGCTGTCCGACTATTTCGCCGATAACCCCCAAGAGAAGGTCATTCTTTTCACCTCGTTCCGTCCTACTGCCCGCTACTTGACGGATCGGCTCACCAACTCGGGGATGAAATCGATGCTGCTTTGGGGTGGCATGGCGGAGTCCAAGCAAGACCTGATCAACGAGTTCCGCGAGCGCCCAGACCTGCGTGTGCTCATTTCGACCGAGGTCGCTGCGGAAGGCGTCGACTTGCAGTTCTGCCGCCTGCTCATCAACTACGACCTGCCCTGGAACCCGATGCGCGTTGAACAGCGCATCGGCCGTATCGACCGCTTGGGCCAGAAGGCCAAGGTCATCTACATCTGGAACCTGTTCTACCAGGAGACGATCGACGAGCGCATCCTGGGTCGCTTGCTCTCGAGGTTGAAGATCTTCGAGCAGACCCTGGGCGAGCCTGAGCCTGTAATCGGCGAGACGATCCAGAAGCTGGAGGCCAAGCTGCTGACCTCGAAGCTTACGCCCGAGGAAGAGGATGCGGAAATCGAGCGTGCCCGCCTGGCATTGGAGAACGTTCGCCTGCGCCAGGAAGAGCTGGAGAAGAACGCTGCACAGATGATCGCGCACGGCGGATTGATCCTGGACCGCATTTCGGCGGCGAACGAGCTTTCTCGCCGCGTGACCGAGTCGGACTTGGTCATCTATGTTCGTGACTTCTTGGCGCGCCACGCTTCAGGACACCAGTTCTCCCTGCTGGAAGAGCCAAATCTGTTTGCAATCCAGCTCCCAGTGAACATCGCAGCGGAACTGGACGATTTCTGCCGCCGCACGGGCCAGATCGGGCAAACCATGCTCGGGGCGGGGCTCGCTCGAAACTGCCGCTTCCTGAACAGCGTGACGACGGCGAGAAACAAGAACTGGGAGCCGATTCACCAGTTTCATCCTTTGATCCGGTTCATCGGTGACAAGCTGACCCGCCTGGAGGAAGGCTTCTACCCCGTGGTGGCAGTGAAGCTGTCAGGGGAAGCCGTGGCCGGGACACCCAGCGGCGACTACATGTTTGCGATCCGCCGCTGGACCTTCAAGGGCGTCAAGGAAGAGGAGTGGCTGCAGGCGGCGGTCTGCGAAATCGCGACCGGTGCCGTTCTGGACGATGCCACTGGCGAAGCGCTGGTGAACCATGCGCGGTTGCAAGGGGCAGACTGGCTGGAAGCCGCCAACGTGATCGACCGGCAACTGCTCGGGCAGCGACTCGACGACCTGGAACTGCACCTGGCGGGCGCATACGAGCGGGCGACCAAGCGCAAGCAGGACGAGAATGCGGACCGACTGATGTTCCAGCTTCGCGGCATCGACCAGCACGTTCAGGATCGCTTGCGTGTCCTGCAAGACATCCGAGGCCGTCACGAACTGGCCGGTAGAGGCTCGCTCGTGAAAGCCACTCAGGGACGCATCGACAAACTGCGCGCTCGCATGGACCTGAAGCGCGAGCAGGTGTTGCAGCGCGAGCGCGTGGTTCCCGACCACGCGCTTGTGTGCGCGGGCGTGCTGCGAGTGGAGGCCTGACCGATGGCCGACCTCCGCTCCGAACTCAAGCGTCTGCGGGACCAGATTAAGACCAACACCAGGGAATCGACGACGCCCCCAAACAAGCAACCTACGCCCAGGGCGATGCAGGTAGTACTAGTTACGCCGTTGCGCAGGGCCGCACAGCCGCCGCGGCGAGTTGAACCGCCAGCGCAGCCGCCAGTTCAAGCACGACGCCCGCAGCCCCACACTCAAGCTACCCGGCCTCCGGCCCAGCAGAACAGGCACGCATCACCCGTCGCGCCACCGCGGCCACCGCAGCCCGCGTCGGTGCCGACCATCTACCGACCGCTGCCGCAGAAGGCGCTGACCCGGCGCGACCGCTTTCTTCGGCCCGAAGCCTGGGTTGCCGCCGGTGGCAAGACGCAGTACATGGACTCGGGCCACCATGGCGCCGTGGACATCTACATCGGGCTCGACTTTGGAACCTCGTTCACCAAGGCAGCCGTAGGCTTCAAGGACAAGATCTATCCGGTCAGTTGGAGCGGGATGTCGAAGACCTCGCCCGACTATCTGCTGCCCAGCGAGTTCACCGAGTTCGAGGACGGCTCGCTCTTCGTGGGGCAACACCCAGATGCCGACGTGTCACGGGTTCGCGGCGACCTGAAGCTGCCGTTCCTGAACCCCGCTGTATCGACGAGTTCGATCACGACGGCTGCGACCTTCATCGCCTTGGTGCTTCGCTACATCCGCGCCTGGGTGTATCAGTACCACGGTGCCACGCTGGGTGCATCCCACTTGCGCTGGCAGCTGAACATCGGCGCCCCGAGCAATGGCCCTGACGATGCGCGACTCGTCCAGGCCTACTGGAGGTTGGCGGCGATGGCGTGGCGGCGCAGCATCGAATGCAATGTGACGCGGCTGGCGCTCGACGACGGAACGCCGCGGCGCGAGGGCGAACAGTTGCAAGACTTGGTGGACCTGCAGGTGCACGCCGAGTTCGTAGCGCAGATGGCGGGCTACATGCAATCGCCGCAGCGCCAGCGCGGGCTACACGCGCTGGTCGACGTGGGCGGTGGTTCCCTGGACGTCGTGACCTTCATCGTCCACCGTGTCGAAGAGGAAGACACCTTCCCGTTCCTCGTGCCGCAAGTCCATCCGCTCGGGACACACGGCATCCTGCAAAACCGCCTGGTTGGCGGCAAATTGGCGAATGGCACGGGTGTCATCGACGGCCTGGCACCGGTACCCTCTGTCGGAGACTTCGCCAAGGCGACGGGTCTCAGCGAGGCGCACGTCTCGGCGCGAGATACGCTGTACGAAGAGAAATTTCGGGCCGTGATCAGGAGCGTGTTCGACACGACGAAGGCCAGGCGATACCGGCTGTCGGACGCATGGCAGACCGGGGTGCGCACCTTCTTCACGGGTGGCGGTTCGGGCACGCAGCTGTGCCACGATGCACTTCACACAGCCAGCGTACCTTCGGCGAAGGGCCTGCATATGATGCCACTGCCCGCGCATAGGAACTTGGATGGGTTCGAGGGCGCCCCGGAGGACTATCAGCGCATCTCGGTCGCATGCGGATTGGCCCAAGATGCGTTCACGCTGGGGCGCATCGTGCCGGCCAAAGAGGTGGATGACGATGTGGCGCCCACGTGGACCACTGCGACGGCTCGACCGGATCGAGACGATCTCTATCCCAAGTAGGGCCGGGCAAACCGGCGAAACTAGGCTGTGGGCCAGTCCTCCGGCACTAGCTTGACTCCGTCTCGCCAGCGCTCGCGGAGCGCTTGCTGAAATCGAGCGTCATCGGTGAAGTCGGGGTGGTCCGTGACAATGACCTGGAGCTTGCCACCCAGCCGCTCAACCACATCGAAGATCAGCCCGTACAGACGCTTCACAGCCCTGCGATCTGAGTCGATTTTGTCCTGCGGGGCGCCACCGCGCGGCACGGCATCTGGCGAGAAGTGAGCCTGAGACGGTTGGTCCAGCAGCAGGAACGACGGAACCGGCCGTCCGCGCTCTGCAAACCACGTGTGAAGCGCCAGGTGCGCGACGATGTGGTACCCGACGTGGTTCTCACCACTGCCGATCTCGGGCATAGGCACAGGTCGGGCAGGCGTATCGGCAACCACCGTCAATGCCCTGGGGTCCAGCCGCAGAGGGCTGTCGGAATACTCCAGCTCGATCTTCTTGGCGTACTCGGAGAGGTGCCGGTTGACGTTCGAGAGGCAGGACTCCAACCGCTGCTGAATAGCATCAGCGCTCACCGCTGTCTCGAGTTCGCTCTCGCGCCTCTTGAGCCCGCGAAGTTGATCTTGCTGTTCGCCGAGGTCGGCAACCTGCGGAAGGTTCTCGACGTAGAGGCTGATGCGTCCGAGCACCATCGCTCGGCGGGCTTCGGTGTCCGCAGCCAGCTGCAGGCGCTGATTGGACCGCTTGAGTGCAGTGAGCATCACGCGGTTCTCTTCGAGCTGGCGGCGCACTTCAGCAAGCTTGGTCTCCACTTCCTGAATGGCAATCTGAATCCGCGGCGTGGCGGAGTCCATCGCACCTGCACGTTCGCCGATGTATTCCTGTGCTGAACGCAAGTCGCTGATGGATGGCACTCCGGCCTGTTCCGGAAGCAGTTGAAGGCATAGGGGGCATGCGTGCTGTGGCGCGTCGTGCTCGAACACGGAAACCGCACCAAGGCGCGCATGATGCTCATGCGCCTCGGTGGAGAAGCCCTTCGAATTGCCCTCGAAGGTGCGCGCTCGATCTACGGTTGATTGAAATGTGCGCTGCTGGTTGAGCAGCTCGGAGCGCAGTTTGATCAGGCGCGAGAACTCAGCATCTTCAGTCGTGCCCGCCACCACCGGCGGAACGGGCGAGCTCTGGATGACTCGCAGCGCCTCGATCTTGTCCTGCCACGTGGCCGTGTCGTCGATAGTGGTCAGCCCTGCAGCCCTGGCCTCCGCCAACAAGGTATCCGCCCGGCTGACGCCCTCACCTCGAATGGCGGCTGCCTCTGCCAGCCGTCGTTCGATCTGGCGAATCTGCGTTCGAACTCGCTTCAGCTCTTGCTGGTTGACAACGTAGTCGTCGGACACGGCGCCCAGGAAGTAAGGCAACGTGTCCTTGATTGCCTGCGCCACGTCTCGATCGGTCGAGCCGTGCAAGAGGTGTCGGCGCTGCGCGATCTCGTTCTGGGACTGGAGGCAATACGTGCGCGCGTGCCGGATCGTGGCTGCCAGCGGCGGGCGGGTTTGACCGACCGGCGGCTCATGCATGTAGTCAGACAGCCCAACCCAGGAGGCAAGGAGAGACTTGAGCCCATCGGTGTTGGTTGTCTGGCGCAGCTCACTCGCCGCGGGAACGCCAACTTCAGTGTCGGTCTTGACGAACACGGCCTCGTTCGACTTCCGTTCGCCCAAAGGCAACTGCCGAGCTACGAATGCCTGTCCGCGCGGCGTTTGCAAGAGCAGGCCGAACCACGAGACATTGCGCCGAACCTTGCCCTCTGGAACGTCGCACTCCGAGGAGCCGAAGCAGTAGTCGATGATGCCCACGATGGCCGACTTGCCTGTTCTGGAGTCCCCCGAAATGATGTTCACGCGCCCAGGCTCGAAATCGACCTCGCGCTGCCTGCCGTCGTGGCTGTAGATGATGATCTTGCGTATCTGAATCACGCCTGCACCCCCAGAAGCGCCAGAACTGTTGAAGGCGCGCCAGCTTTCCAAAGCCACCTGCCGACGAAGTTCGCTGCGCGAAAGCAGTCTCGGACTTCAGCACTCGATGTCCTCAAGTAGGCCGCGAGCCCAGCTGGCGCGTCGAGCGAGATGACCCGGCGCCCATCAACTCGGAGCACCCCGTGCTGGGCGCCGAAGATGAGAGCCTCGCGTACATACGGGCGCAATACGACGACACCCTTGGCGATAGCCGACCGTTCGAGCGGATGGTCCTGAACCCATGTGGCGAGCGAGGTGCGGACTGTGTTCGGCAGCTGTGTGCGGGTCTGCCCGCGCAGTACGAAGCTGGATCCGACGAAGGCCAGGGCCAGCGCCAAGCTGTCCTCGGTGCCGCCTTCGGTAGCCTCCTTCTGGTAGCCCTGGGCCAGGTGCAATAGCACGAGGGCACAGAACGCCGGGTTGAGGAGGTTTCTCTGCTCAATGGTCCGCGTCTGCCACACCGTCATGCGGCACCACCGTTGCCTGGGGTGCCCAAAATCACCTGTAGCCTGGCTTCGAAGTCGGGATGCCAGCCGACGCGCAGCTCGTCGGCCAACATGTGCAAGGAACCGCGGCAGACCCATGGCACGGTGACGCCGGTGCGAATGGAGAACACAACATCCTCAGCCCACTTGAGGATGGCTCTACCCGCAGTCTGCATCGCATCCTCCGCGGGAGCCGCGCCGAGTTCGTCGCGAACCTGCTCGCGTTGCAACTGCCACTCCTCGCACAGTCGGCGGTCGTACTTCTCCAGGTCAGCGTCGAAGAGCAGATCGTCACGGGTCCACTCGGACCGCTGGCGAAATGCGCGCAGGTAGCTCGTGATGGCATTCAGGATGCGTTGCTTGCTATTGGTGACGAGTTCGACCTGCTTGTAGAAAGGGCGATCGGCGAACTCGGGCAGTTGTTCGAGCGCGACCAAGAGGGCGTCGATCTCCTCGGAAATCGGCAGCGAGTCGGGCTTCAAGGACTCCTGGATGTCCGAGAGTTGGGCGTCGATCTCGGCTCTCGAGATGCCGCTGCCGCCGTGAACCAGCTCGTGGACGACGCGCCCGAACCACCAGCCCTCAACCAACTTGATGGCCTGATCCTGGTGGTGCAGCGAGACGTGGTACAGCTCGGACTGTAGTTGGGCTTGGATTGCGTCGGCATCGGGCTGGGCCGGCACGACGTAAATGCGGGCGAGAAGCTGCTCGCGTGTCGCATCGTCGAGCGCGAGGAACGCAGCGAAGGCGTCCTTCAGGTTCGCGTTCGACGACGTGCTTGCCGCATGCTTCAGTCTCTTTGTGGCCTCCGGCACATCACGACCGGAGGCTCCGATGCCCAGGGCTGCGCACGCAGTACCGGGCGTAGCGGCAGCCGTGGAGATGAGGAAGCGAGTCGCTGTCGCCGGAACTTCGCCGGATCCTAGCCCGACCGTCCAGACGCGTAGCGTCTTCCAAAGCTCAGGGCTGAGGTCGGTCAGCGTCGCGGCAGCATTGAGCGAGTGCTTGGTCTGGAGTACCATGATGGCTTCGCCTGCCGCCTCGAAGCTCACATCGTCGAGCAACTCGAGGTTGACGATGAAGTCGCCCACGCGGCTCTGCCGAAGCGCCCATACCAGGGCAAGTCGCACCTGGTAGAGGTACCCGGCCATAGGACCGGCGGCACCGAACGATTCAACACTGCCTTGCATCGCTCCCCCTGCGTCTCGGTTGACACACGATCGTCGTCAGGCCCGGAAGATGTCCACCTTGGTTTCCAGAGTCTTGCGCAGGTTCAGGTCGTTGGCCCCCACCTCGAACCAGCTGCCCGGCCTCTGATAGAAGTCCAGGCCGCGCCCGATCTTGATGATCCAGCCATTGTCGAGCCGGATCTCTCGGTCGTGGATGTTGGGGTTGAGCTTCACGTCCAGCTCGACATCCAGCTCGAGCAGACTTTGCTTCAGCTCTTCCAGCTTCTCGGCCATCTCGGCCAGTGGCGTCTTGTCGTCGTGGCCGGTGATCAGCGTGATCTTCTTGACCGTCCCGGCGCGCAGCACGGTCTCGCAGAAGCGGACGAAGTTCTGAATCTGGTGCTGGAGCCTGATGTACGGATCCTCGATCACCAGCGACTTCGCGCCCTTCAGGTACGGGCCAATGATGGACTCGTAGCTGTAGCCCGTGTCGCCGTACAGGATGGTGAAGTGCTGCTCCTTAGGCTCGGGCTGGGCCGCCGGAGCGGTTACGACGGCAATGGGCGCGGGCGCGGCTGCGGGCGCAGCGGCTGCCGCGGGCGCCGCAGCAAACGGTGCCGCCGCCTGCACGTTGCCCGCAGCCAGCCTGCGACGCGCCGGCTCCTGCGTGGCAATCGCGTCCTTCGACTCGGGGCACCAGACCACCACCTCTTCGCCGCCCGCCTTAAAGTAAGACAGCCCGATCCGCGCAAACTCGTCGTCCGGCTTGCGCTTGTTCATCTGCTCCTTCACCCGGCGCCGGCACTCGACCGCGTAGGCCACGTACTCCTCGAACTCGTCGTCCGGGGGCGCGCCATTGGGGTGAAGGATCTTCAGGAAGGCGCAGACGGTCTTCTTGATGCCTTTCTCGTCGCGCCCCTCGATCGCCTTGCCCAGCTTGATGCGCTTGCTGACTTCCTCGTACCGGTTGGTGTGCTTGAACTGGTAGTGGAAGGCCTCGGCCAGGTAGTCGGTGATGAAACCGTAGTTGCCGGTCAGGAACTCGCTGCTGTTCTTGGGCATCTCCCAGCCCGGAATGTAGGCCGCAAAGCGGTCCATCACCGCCAGGTCCAGTTCGGGCGGCAGCGGCTGGAACAGGTCGTGCTCGTTGGAGTTGACCACCTGCTGCACTGAAACGTCGATGTTCCCGACGAAGCTCAGGCTCGCGTCCGCAATGACCTCGGCGCCGCGCGAGAAGCGCCCGTTCGCCATGAAGTCCTTCATGATCTGGATCGTGTCAGGGTCGCGTACCTTGATGCCGCCCACTTCGTCGAAAGCCACCGTATCCCAGAATCCGACCAGGCCCACCTTGCGGCGCGCGTTGTTGTAGAAGAGCGTGGCCTTGGTCGCCTGGCCGCCGGAGATGAGCGTGGCGTAGGGCGAGAACTCGCTGAAGAAGTACGACTTGCCCGTGCCCCGCGGCCCCAACTCGATGTAGTTGTAGTTGGGCTCCACCAGCGCCGCCAGACGGGCGACGAAGTGAAGCTGCACGCGCTTGGACAGCTTCATGGGCTCCAGGCCGACCGACCGCAGCACGGCCGCCAGCCACTCGTCGCGCGTGAAGCCGGCACGCCCTTCGGTGTAGCGGTCGAAGTCGAAGCGCGTCAGCTGGATTGGCCGCAGGTCTTCGATCGAGAACGCATAGTCATCGTCCTCGATGTCGTTGTGCGCCAGCGTCACCTCGGCCCAGATGCCGCCTTCCAGCAACCGGTCGTTGTCGCGATAGAACTTCTCGCTGATCGCGATGCGCTGCGAGTTGAAGTTCTCTAGTGAAGCCCAGTGCCGCTTCTCCTTCTCGACATAGCGCACGTGCACCTTGTCGATGAACTTGTGCTTGCCCTTGGTCGCCACGCGGGACTGCGCCGCATTGGCCTCGTCCGGCCGCACGTAGTTCTCTTGCAGCGTGGAGAGCACCGCCTCCATGCCGGCGTCCAGCTCAGCCTGGTCGCTGCTCGCGCAGTAGCGGGCGAGCAGGAACTCAAGCACGAAGGTCGGGACGTTGGTTCCCTTCTTGATCCGGTGCAGCAAGTCCTTGCGCAGCACCTTGCCGTCGAAGGCGGCGTTCAGCTTCTGGTCCAGTGCGTCCATTTCCTACTCCACGTAGTCGGTCTCGAGCGGCAGGCTGGCGAGCGCGGCCAGCGTTGTCGGGTTCAGCGCCTTGACCGTGAACTTGCCTCGGAACTCGTCATCCATGCGCAAGGCGATCTGCTTTCGCTGGTTAGGCAACAGGTTGATTGTCCGCGTCGCCGGGTTCACGTCGGCGCCGGTGCGCGGCTCGCCCACCACATTGCCCTTGCTGTCCTGCGCTTCGAGCAGGATTTCGACTGCTGTCTCCTGCGTGAACATGTCGTCGGAGAGCAGCGCGACCTCCACCACCGGCATCCGGGTCGTGATGTACTTGGCCCCGCTCTTGTATCTGAGCTCGACTTTCACCGCGCCGCGTTCGGGCGGCCCGCCGGCATCGAGGCGCACAACCAGCACCGGCACTACCGCCTCCGCCAGCGACGCACCGCCATGAAAATAGAGATGGCCCGAGCGATACGGCGCCATGCTGCGCGGCAGCGCCACCTGCTTGAAGTCGCCACGGATACCCAGCTTCTCTGCGACGAGCACCAGGCTGTGTGCATCGCCCGTGCCGTCGCCCAGGAACATGCGGTCGTGTGCGTTGAACGCCCATTTGCCCTGCGGCTTGACGCAGACATCGCCCGCCTCGGCCTGCGCATTCAGGAAGAAGCCGTGGTCGGCCACGATCACCGCATCCTTGAAGCCCAAGCCGCGCAGCTTATGCAGGGCCGCGCGGATGAGTTTCAACGTGCCCGGAACTAGGCCCAGCGTGCTCTCGGGGTTGCTCTCCAGTTGGCTGTCGATCTCGGTCGATCGCAACACCAGCAGATCAGACGTGTCGCGCAGCTTGAGCTTCCCGCGCACGAAGTCGCCCAGCGTCATCTCGGCAAATCGGTCGCCGTAGCGCTTGGCCATGACGCCCATGCGCTGCGGCACAGTCGCGGTGGCCACGCCATCCACCTTCGGCACCAGCGTGTCGTTATCGAGCGCCAGCGTTAGCCCAGCCCCCGCGCCGGGCAGCAGGCTCGCCATGCCGACGATGGTTATGGTTGGCAGTTGGCCGTAGGCTGCGTGCAGCTCGACCGGGCCGTCCTCGGCCAGCATCTTCTCCAGCGCCACGCCCAATTCGTAGCGCAGCGCATCCACCATCAGGTAGGCCACCTTGCGCCCGCTCTCCTTCAGCCGCTCGCCCACTAGCTTGTCGAACACGTCGGCATTCGCCAGCCGCCCGGCCGGCGGCCAGCCCGCGGTCTCGATGTGCTTGACGAAGACGCTCTGCACCTTTTCGGCCAGCCGGCGGTAGCGCGCGCGAGCCTGGGTGGTGACTTCGTGCATCAACCCGTGCGGGTCCAGAAAGTCGCCCATCGCCTGCTCGAACTCGCGTTGCAGCCGGTCCGCCTCGCGCAGGCTGCCCAGGTAGAAGTCAATCAGCTCGGCCTGGCTGCGGGCGTGCTCGGGCAACTGGCGATCGAAGTCGTCGCAGGCCTCGATTAGCCCCAGGCAGGCGCGCACCAGTTCCCACTGCGCCTGGCTCTCGCCCTTGCTCAGCCACACTGAACTCTTGTGCCGCGCCAGGATGCTCCGGGTGACATCCGTGTCGCCGGAGCTGATGCCCTTGATCGCCCGGCGCAGGAAGCTGCGCTCCTCGAACGGAAAGGTGTCGCGCTCGCCCAGGTCGTCGATAGCCCCGCACAGCTCCAGGAGCCTCAGTTCCATCTCGATTGCCTCGGCGCGCTCGATGTAGGCGTCGCGCGATCTCGGGCTGGCGCGCAACTGCTCGCACACATGCTCGACCACGGGCCGTGCCTCCGGCGGCGCATGCGGCACGCCCTTAAGTGGCTCGGGCAGTGCGCCTGGAAGGTCGAAGACGAACTCGCTGAAGAGCAGGTAGCGCCACAGCTCGTCGGCCAGCGCGCTCCAGGTCTTGCCGCGGGTCTTGACGCTCATCGCGAGCGTGGCGCGCAAGAACTCCCGCGATTCCTGAACCCAGCCGTCCTGGGACTTCAGGGCATCGGCTTGCGCCGCACTGGGCGCTAGCAACGCACTCAGAATCTCGCGGCCGGACTCCACGCCCAGCGTGGCGCGCAGCTGCGGCCAGCTCACCCCGCCGCCGATCGCGTCGATGACCGCGAAGCCGGGGCCGCCGCTGGACGCGGCGAACACCTGCCGAATCTCGGTGGCATGGTCGGGCCGGGCACGCAGACACAGGCTGAGGTAGTCGTCGCCGTCGTCCTGCGGGAAGACCGCGCCGCAGGCCGCGAACACCGAGAACGGATCGGTCTGCTTGTCCTCGTCGGTCTCGGGCCGCCGCGCGGGCACGTAGATCAGCACCCCTTCGAGTTGCGGCTTGGGCTTGCCCAGTTGCTGCAACGCGCGCAGGGCCGCCTCCCGGCTTTCGATGCTGCTCTCTGCCGTGTCCACAACGTGCAGCTTGTCGGCCGCAAGGGCCAGGCAGAGATCGCGATAGCGCTGCTGCGGGTCATAGACTACCAGGCAGCCAGCTTTCAGAAGGCGAGGACGGAGCACTTGCTCGCGAGCGTATTCGGCGATGCTCATGCGACATCCTGAACGTCTTGGGTCTTGCCAGCCAAATGCGCCGTCCACAGCGCGTCCAGCGTGGGGCTGTTCCCTTCGGTCAACACATCCATTGCCAGCACCACCAACTGGGCGCGATCACGCAGGAACTTGTAGAAGTCGTCGGAGAGCTTCTTCTTGAGCGCCTCGCCCTCCAAAGCAGCGTAGTGCCCGTTGGAGAGAAGGTCGAACGAGATCAGATGAGACTTCAGCCGGTCCCGGACCACGTTCTTGTCGGCCCACTCCACGCGCTCCTCCAGGTAGTCCAGCGGATCCTTGCGGCCGATGATCCGATTCGTCTTCCACGTAATCAGCGCGCAGTTCAAGGCCCGGTAGCTTTCGATCTCGGCCTCCTTCAGCAGCGCATCGGGGAACACGTGATGGTACTCGCGCTTGCGAACGCTGGCGTAGCTCGCGGCCTTACCGTCCGCGAAGTCGATGGCCCCCAGGTACGTCGTCACGGCCAGCACGGCACGCGCCTCGATACCAGCAGCTTTGGGCCAGCCCACTGCCAGCAACGAGTCCACGTCTGCGAGCGGAAACTGGCTGCGGTCGAGCACCGGGACACTGGCCAGATCGCTGTCCGCGAAGTGCGGCTCTATTAGCAACGCCTTGATGGCCTTGAAGTCAGCGAAGGTGCGCGATGCCGCGGTGTTCTCGTAGCGGCCAGTGAAGAACGCCGACCACAGGTAGCGCCGCAGCAGCTTCTCCGCCTTGGCTAAAAAGTCGCCGTGGTCCGGGATCAGTTCATACGCTGCCGCGATGACGGGCAGCACGGCGTTGGTTGGCAGGCGATCCTCGTCGAAGACCCCCTGGCCTTCGAGAAAGGAGGCCATGCGCTCCAGCCCGCGCTCCAGCTTCGGCCAGTTCCCGAGCAGTTGCTTCTTGTCCATCTCCACCATGCCGCGGATATTGGGCAGCTTGTCTTGCAAGAGCGCTGACGTGGAGAGGATGAGGTTGGCGACGTTGCCATAGCGGCTCACCGCTGGGCACTTGTCCTTCAAGTCGGCTTCCAGCGCGTGCAGTGAAATTTCAGCGACGCTCTCCACCTCTGCCACAATGATGTCGTACAGTGAGAGTGGCTTGCTGTTGGTGTTCATGTTGATGAACACCTGCAGGGCCACATCTTTGCTCGTGTCCGCCGGCAGCGAGAGATAAGGCAGATTGAAGTGCGTCACACGTTCGCGCAGCGTGGTGATGTCCGCCTTGATGGCCTCGCGAGTTTTCGTGTAGGTCTTCAACCTGTCGAATGCATCGGGCTCCTTGCCCGTCGGCTCCAGTTGCTTGGTTACGTTGGTCAAGTAGGCATCGATCTCGTTGACGATGTCGCCCGGCCGCAGCAAAGAGACTGGCAACAAGCCCCGCCTGAGGCACTCTGCTGGCTCGTCTGCCCAGCGCGGCATGCGTAGTTCCTTCTTGTTCTTCCAGCGCGGCAGGCAGCGTATCTCGGCCTCGTCGCCGGACTTGGTCTCGCCCTGATCGAACTGCGGGAGGTAGACGAAGAAGGTCTCCCACTCGTAATTGTTGTGCATCGATCGCCAGAAGGCCGTCAGCCGCTGCTGGCCGTCCAGTAGATGTTGCGTGACGGTGCCGTGCTTGGCCGGGTCGGCAGTCTTGATGTAGCGCGATTCGAACCTCTCCGGCCCGGCCACTTCCAGCGCCAGGGTCACGCCGACCGGCAGGTTGTGGATGACGGTGTTCAGAAAGCTCGTTATCCGGCTGCGGTCCCACGCCTCGAAGCGCTGGAAGCGCGGCAGCTTGACCATGCCTTGCTGGATGTTCTGGAACCAGACACCGAGGGTCCGGTCCTGGGCCTTGCTGGACTGCTGCATGATGCTCATTCGTCGGCTCCCTTCTTCTTCGTACTGCGGGTCTTCTTGGCCGCTGCTGCCGGCGCAACGTACAGGTTCTCCAGCCCGTGCGCGGTGGCGAGCGACTTGTCGGTCTTGCACTTCTCGCGCGCGCGGTCGGGCCAGTAGTTCATCGCCAGGTGCGCCCAGTCGTACTCGCCTTTCTCCAGCTTGGCCCAGGTCTCCTTGAGCAACTTCTGCCAGGGCTTGTGGCGGAACAGCGGCCACAGAGGCGCGGCGCTGATCTGGACGCCGTCGTCGTGGTTTGGCTTGTAGGTCGGTGCGAGCTTAAGCAAGGTGTCCCGCAGTTCGATCAGTTCCCCGTTGAACGATTGCAGGGCCTCGAACTGCTTCTCATCGTCGCGCGTGCGCGCCGTGCCTTTGCCGCGCAGAGCGGCCAGTTGCTCGCCGACCTCCTTGAGCTTGGGCTCGACGAAGTCGTTGACCGCGGTGTACAGCGTCTGGCTCGTCAGCCTCGGGTAGTAGATCCAGAGCGACCAGCTGCCGGACGAGGTGCCGAGCGGCCAGTAGATGGGCGCCTTGCGCCGGCTTTTCGAGTAGCGGCTCAGGTGGAAGGGGAAGAAGTCGCGTTGCAGCCAGCGACGCACGTCGTCCGGTGCGGCCACATCCACACGTGAAAGCACTTCCTCGATCACGTGCGCCGGGTCATGCAGGTGGCCAGGGTCGTCCACCAGGATGCCGGGATTGGCGTGGAACGGCTGGTCGCCCTCGGGCAGCATGGCGGGGCTTCGGGCTGGCAGCGGGTCGAAAGGGTCCGGTTCGGGTGGGGCTAGCCGCTCACCCGTCGCGAGTCGCCAGTCAAAGTGGCCGAAGGCGACACCCGCGGCCCAACTGAGCAGATCCTCGCGGTCGCCACTGGAAGACTCGACAGCACCGTCGTCATCGCTTTCTTCGTCGGGCGACTCGCTGGCGGCCACCTCCTGCTCTGCCGCGGGCGCACGCTCGCCACAGTCGGCGTCGGTGAACCCATAGAGTTCGAAAGCCAGTCGGTCGATTTCGAACTGAATGAGGGAAAGCTCTGCCTGCATCTCCTCTTCGTCGTACTGGCCGATGCGTTTGCGCAAGCTCGCCGGGAGCAGGAAGACGTGCGAACTCTCGCGCACCGTGTCCATGGTGCGCTTGATCGACCACGCTCGCCGCGCCAGGCGGGCCAACTCTTGCCGATGCGTCGCCCCAAGGGGCGGGAGTGGCGTGGTCTGAATTACGCCCACCTCAAAGGACTGCGCCGCCCCGCCAAGTCTGGCATCGGCCGCCGCCAGTTGCACCTCTACCAGTTTGTGGAATGCGACGCTGGTACAGAGGGCCAAGATGGTTAGCAGATCACTACCATCATCCCCGATGACAAAAGCAGCAGGGCCTTTGTGCGAAAAGACGCATCCGCTTGGCAGGACTCGCATTGAGAGGCGGCTCTTAGTCCGAAGCGACCACGTGAGGCCGGGTCGTGCATAAAAGTCGGTACTCTGTGGCCGCGAATAGAGCTTGCCCGTCTTGGGATCGAAGAACGAGCTTATCTCCGCTCCGCCCCGATCCCAGTTCACCATGAGGTAGGGATCGGCATATACGGGTGAGTACGCGCCGCCCTTAGCGAATGGAATCCATTTGTCCGTAGCCTGCTGCTTCGAGCGGACTTCCCACCACGTACGTACGAACCGGAAGTCATCGGCGGTCGCCAAGCCCTGCTTCGCTGTGCGGCCGGAGCCCTCGAACGCCGGCGAACGAACGAAGGCAGTTCTCAGAGCAGCGGAAACCCAGTAGGCGAAGGGCTTTCCGGGCAGATCGTTGAAGGAATGAGGCTCGACCTGAAAGTGTCGCTCGTCTGCATGGCCAGCCCGCAACCGCGCGCATGCGTCAGAGAGAGCCGTGGCCTTGTCATTGTCGGCAAGCAGCCGCAAGAACTGCGTCATGCGCGTTTCTCCAGGACATACGCTGCCGCTTCGACCAGGGCGTCGTCCATCACACCGAGGCCCAGGTCGGCCATGACTTCGGGGGTCGAAGTGCCGAGTACAAGCTCCTCACGCCAGGTCTGGAAGCTCGAAAGGAAGAAGCAAGTGCGCGACGTGATGGCACCGACGCGCCCTCCGGGACGGAGCAGCTCAAGTCCGCGCTCCACGAATATCGCCAGCAAGTCGTTCTTACTGCGTGGGTAAGCCTTCGCCAGCTCATCCTTGCTCCCTGCCGCCAGGGCTCCGAACGGCGGATTCATCACGACAACGTCGAACACCTCGCGGCACAGGTCGATGAGCCGGAGTCCTTGCAATGCATCCTGGGCGAACAGCCGCCCCTGGTAGCTGGACTGCGCCGCATGAGCGAACTCGGACAGTGCCTCCCGCAGCCGTGCCTCGGCCTGGTGCCAGGCTTCCTGCTCCTGCTGCGCGAACAAGCCGGTCCCTTGGCCCAGATGAACGCGCCGGATCAGCCTAGGCAGTTCGTGCTCTACCTGCAAGAGCACGCCCAGTTCGGGTAGGCCCTTGAGCATCTGCAGCGTCTTCTCGAACAGTTCCGCGTCCCACTTGTCCAGCTGGGACGCAAAGCGCTGCCTCAGCTCGCCCTCGGCCGGCGGCGCGATCGCTGCGATCACGTGGCCGCGGGCGATGGCGGGCCTGTCCTTGGCCTTGATGCCGGCCTCGTGCCACGCGCGCTGCGCGCGCAACCACAACGCGAGCGTTGCGATCTGCGCGGCGCGCGGGTCGATCTCCACGCCGTAGAGGTTGTGCTCGACGATCAGGCGCGGCACGTCCAGCAGAAAGTCTTGTTCGTCGGCGTAGGTCTGGGACAGCGGCTTCAATTCCGGCTGCGTACCGACCGGCACAGCGAGCGAGCCCGGCCCCTGCGCTTGCTCCCACTGCCAGGCTTCGCGGTAGATCTCGGCGAACAGGTCGAATGCGTACAGGCCGAAGTGCATGGAGCCGCAGGCCGGGTCCAGCAGCTTCAGGCTGCGCGGGTCGCGCAGGCGCTCGGCGGCTGGCGGGGCTTCGTCGGGCTTCACCAGCAGGTACTGGCAGCGCTCGCGCAACCCTGTCTGGCCGCCGGTGGCGTTGAACCACAGCCGGCCCAAGGTGTTGTCCACCAGGAACTCAACCACATAACGTGGCGTGAAGAACTGGTTGCGCACAGCCAGCTCACGGCTGTTGCGCGGCGCCTGGCTGGCTTCACGCATCGCGCGTCGTTCTTCCTTGGAGTTGAAGTATTGGTAGATCCAGCCCAGCGTCTCGTCGTCGCCCCACAGGGCGTCGATCTCGGGGTCGTTGACTAGTAACAGCAGCGCCAGCAGCGCGGCCTCGCGCGGGAACAACCGGCCCTGGGGCGAGAAGCGGTCGAACAGCGCCGGCAGGTCTTCGGCCAGTTCGTCAAACACGCTGAACAGGTAGGCGCGGTAGGCGTCGCCGGTCTCGCCCAGGCCGCTGCCGGCCAGGCGAGCATAGAGCTGGAAGCCCTTGGCCTGAAAGCCCTGGCCCACGGATTGGACGAGCAGACCGCGCGCCTCAGCCATGTGCAGCGCGGCCAGGCGGTTGAGCACGGTGAAGGACTGTTCGCGCACGATGCGATCCAGGCCCTGGGTGGTTGTGGCGTCGCCGCCGGCGCTGTAGTGGGCCAGCGTTTCGCGCAGGATGCGCGCGGTCTCGCGCTGGGCGTCATTGATGTGGCGCAGGCTCGCCAGCTCGGCCACGTCGCCCGAGGACGGGTCCATGCCGTAGTCGTTTTGCAGCTGGCGCGTGAACTCTTCTTCGAGCACGCGCCGCGCCTCGTTGACGAAGCGCTGGAGCCGGTTGCGGGTTGCTTGGTCGAAGGCCATGCCTACTTTTGGCCCTCGGCCTTGCCCACGGTGAAGCTCAGTTCGACTTCGTCGTACAGGGCCAGCTGGGACTTGATCTCATGGAGCTGGCGGATCAGGTCGTCCAAGTCGGCGGGGCGGGTCAGCCTGGCCGGCAGGGGGACGGTCTTGCTCAGCTTCTTCGGGCCCGAGCCGCCGTCTGCCGCCTGTTCCTCTTCGACGCGCTTGCGCAGCCGTTCCTGGCCCTGGCGCTGGATGGACCGGCGCAGCTCGTCCACCGTGCTGGTGATTTCGTAGTCGCGGGACAGGAGCTTTTTCAAGCCGGCCAGGTCTGGCGTGGCAGTCAGGGCCAGCTTCTCCAGGCTGCTGACGGCGTTGCCGCGTTCTTCCTGCGTGTGTTCTCCCCACTCGGGCAGTCGCTGCAGCTCTTCGACGCCGTCCTTGATGCGCTGTTCCAACTGCTTGGCCAGCGTGACGGAGGCGTCGCGGACCCGACCCTTCAGTTGGGTGAGCCGGGAGTTGAAGTCCGCCGCGTGCTTGTAGAAGTCTTGCCCGGCCAGGCGCTCGGCCAGGGCTTGCAGGTCTTCGGCGACTTCGGCGCACAGCGCTCCGGGAACGCCGGTGTCGGGCAGCACGTCGATCTCGCGCCGGTGCGCTTGCAGGTCGCGCAGCGTGGCGTCCAGGCCGTTGTCCAGCGCGCGCTTGACCTCTTGCGCCCACTTCAGGTTGTCGTAGAGGACCGAGGTTTCGGCGCCCAGGCGCTTGGGTGCGTCCGAGGCATCGGTGAGCAGGACATCGGCGATCTCATTGTTGAGTTCCAACACGCGGTCGGCGCCGGCCAGGCCGATGCCGCGCAGCCGCTCAGCGAGCGAGCCATAGTCGTTCTGAAAGCGCAGGAAGAGCTTGCCCGCGGCCTTGCTGATCTCCTGCTCCAGCGGGATGACCGATTCGCCGGCGAGTTCGGTCAGGCGTTCGGCGGCACGCGCCAGGGCATCGTTCGTCGGGCGATCGTTGCGCAAGCTGACGCCGATCTTGTTGAACGATTGGTTGTTCTTCAGCGCGTCGATGGCCTGCTGTCCAGCGGCCGTGACCTGGCGGCCCGAGACGGTGAGCTTGATCTCGCCGGCCATCAACATGGCGGCGACGATGTAGCGCGTGGTGTCCGGCGACCAGCCAAACGGGTCGCTGCCGAAGTCGTCGATCAGACGCTTGCCTTCGACGTTGCCCCGCTTGTCGATGTAGTCGCGGATGCTGACCATGGCCTTGTGGTCGGTCTTGAACGTGGCGCGGCCAGCGGCCGACTGGACGAAGCTCAGGGGATCGAGCGCGCTGGTGATGGCAGCCGGGTTGGCGACCTTGAGGAACTTCTCGGCGGTATCGGTCGCCACGCGCACGGGGGCTTCGGCGAAGCGGTCGAAGACCTGGGTGGCCACGTCGTCCAACAGCTTCTTGCCTGCTTCCAGCAAGTCGGTGTGCAGGGCCGAGACGGCGGTTGGCTGGCCCCGGAAGACGAAGGAGCCGGCCTGCAAGGTCTGCTTGATCTTGCTCTTGAGCTCGCTGGCCAGTTTGGCGGCGCGGTCGAGCTGGCCGGTGCAGTAGTCCTTGACCTCTTGGTCCGGCTCGTTGCGGTGCAACTCGGCGATTCGGTGGCAGCGGTAGATCTCGCTCGCCAGGTCGTCCACGTCGGTGCTGCTGCGGGCCACCAGGCCGATGGTGTTGCGCGCGGCGCGGCTGCGCGAGTCTTCCAGCGCGCGAGTCTTGGCGGTTTCGTAGTCGCTGGCGGCCACCAGTTCGACCACGGTCTGGATTGGGTTCGTGTCGCCAGCCAGGCTCGTCATCGTGCTGCCCGTCTGGACCTTCAGGCCGGTGGCGACGGCCATGCTGCCGTGAAGGCTGACGCGCGGCAGCGGGTCGAAGGCTTCGCGCAAGGCGTCGTTGAAGATGCGCCTGACGTCCACCGAGCGCAGCGGGATGTCATCCCGTTCCTTCTGGATGTCGCGCAGCTTCTCGCTCAGGAAGACCAGGCTGCCGTCCTTCTCGCCCAGGGGAACGAAGTTGTTGGCAAGCATGTCGTCCACGGCCTTCTTGACCGCGTCGAGGCGGGAAGGCTCGGTGACTGAGGCGTGCATCAGGCTGGCGCAGTTCTGCACCGTGACCGGCAGGTTGCCCAGGATCTGCAGCACGGCCACCGTCTTGGCGATGTCCTTGTGAAGCTGCGAGTCCATGAACTGCATGTGGACGCTACCCACCGCGTGGTGGATGGACGGGAAGGCGCGGCGGATGTCCTTCTCGAGTTCGTCGTACAGCGTGACGGTGGTCGCGAGCCAGCCCACGGGCTGGTCGGCCATGGCCTTGGAGCCGCCTTCGCCCTTGAGAACGTCCTGGATCACCTTGATGGCGGAGCGCAGGCCGATGCCGCCGGTGGACTTGGCCAGCGCGCCCAGCAGGTGGAGCAGGATGTCGAAGTGCGCCGGCAGGAAGGGGTAGAGGTTGGTGAAGCTCTCCTTGCTGAAGTCGGCGTCGTAGTACTTGGCGTCTTGCAACTTGGTGTTGTGGCGCAGCGCTTGGCCGTGGGCGTCGAACAGCTTTCCGAGTTCGGCCTGGCCGGCGGGCGACTTGCCGAGCAGGCGGCGGTAGCAGATTTCCTTGATGTCGCTCGATTCCAGGTCGATCTGAATCGGGAAGCGGTCCTTCAGCTTGTAGAGCTTGTCGGAGTTGAGCGCGGCCCGCGGGTCGTCTTCGGTGAGCGTCTGCTGGGCGGTGGAGATGATCCAGACCTTGCCGTCGCCCAGGCGCTTGAGATTCTTTGCCAGGCCGTCCAGGTTGAGGATGAGGTTGTCGCGCGCGGCCACGTACTGGCCGACTTCGTCCACGATGAAGACGATGTGTTGACGGCCGCTCTTTTCGCGGACGATGTCGATCATCTCCTGGACGCGCTGGTCCTCGAATTTGAAGAAGCCTTCGGTGTTGGACGAGAAGGACTTGGCTTCGGGAAAGAGCCCCGGGTACATTTCGTGCGCAATCTTCGGGATCAGGCCGTCGATAGCGAGCGGGTTGTTCTGGATGCGCGCCCAGGTGGCGCCCGGCAGTGCCTTGGCAACGGCGTTGTGCAGTTCAGCGGTGCGGCCATCTTTCTCGACCATGCGCTCGAAGGCAAACACCTTCAGGTTATTCGAGTAGCCGGCCCAGGCAAGGACCTTGAAGTACAGGACGGTTGAGACTTCTTCCATCGTGGCGCCGGCTAGCATTTCGCTCGCCAGGTCGAGCATCACGACGGCCGCGGGGAAACGCTGAGCTACGGTGTTGAGCAGTGCCTTGGTCTGCGGCGTGAGCAGACGGTCTTGCAGGTGTTTGAGGAACGGCACGCCGTCGATGAGTCGCTTGTCATCGAACGCGAGACCCAGGTACTTGGTGAACGAACTCTTGCCCGAGCCGTAGAAGCCCGAGACCCAGACGCCGACCTCGTTCTCGCCTCCGGTTTCCATGGCGAGTTGCATACGGTCGAGCAGCTTGTTGAACTGCTCGTCGATGCTCTCGGTGACGATGTATTCCGACACCTCGGACTTCAGGCGCTCGTCTTGCGAGACGCCGTAGGTGATGACCTTCTCGATCGTGCGGTAGATGTCTTTGCTCGGATCGAAGAGTGATCGAATCGTCGTCATGTGGCGATCTTTGGTTCTTTGAGTGTGATTGCGTACGGTCAACCACCTACGTGGGCCGAGCGGTAGTTGCCGTCTTCCGGGTAGAAGCCCAAAAACTTGAGGCGCGTCTTGCCGGTGCGGACACCGGGGTACAAGAAGACGGTGGTCACGTGGAATCGGCCGTGGAGCTTGCTTTCAATGGCGCCGATGCGCAGGAAGGGATGAAGCGCTTCGAGGTCGGTGACGAGCAACAGCGCGTCTTTCTTGTCTTCAAGCGGCTGCAGGGCATCTTCCAGGCGCTTGAGCAGGCCGTCTTCGGCCGTCAGGATGTCGGCCAGCGACTTGTTGGTGCGGGCCCAGTTGAGTGGGGCTGCGCGGTCCTCGGCGACGCACAGCGGCCACAAGGGATCAGCCTTGAGCAGGGCCCAGACGTGCTCGGCGATGGAGAACTGGGTGACGTTCCAGCCTTCCTGGTGGAGCTTAGCGACCCAGGCCGCGGTCTGGCGCTTAGCTTCGAGAATCTGCTCGGGCGGAAAAACCAGGTAGAAGATGGGCTCGGAACTGGCGTGGCCCAGTTCCCGCCCGTGGCGAATGCGCTCGCGCAATTCGTCGAAGTCAGCTTTGAGCGAGGACATCGCAGAGCCCCTCCATGGTCTGATGCTTCCAGCTGATGCGGACCACGTCGCCCGCGGCCTGGACGATGAGCAGGCCCTTGAGCGAAAGCCGCTTCAGCTCTTCGAGCACGTCTTCACGGGCGAGACCGAAGAGCTTCCAGTCCTCGTGGGCAACGAGGGCGTTGTCGCCAACCCCGGCGTAGTGGAGTTCGTGCGCGAGGTAGGCTGCGACGGCGGGCGCAATTCGGTACGACAGGATGCGCCGACTGGAACGCGGGCCACGCTCCAGCAGGCCGTAGTCGGCACAACAGCCCGTGAGGTAGGCGGCGACGCGGCGCACCGTGGTGTCGGACCAGCGCTGGGCTGTCCTTCCGTCGTCGATACCGCGTTGGACGAACGCGCGCGCATCGTCGTTGGCGATCTGCGTGTAACCGCCGGCATAGCGGGTCCAATAGACGCCGCGGACGAAGTCGCCCAGGATGGCACTGGCACGGCTGGTGTAGAGCAGCATCAGCTGGGTCATCTCGGCAGCGGGCAGTGCGCCGACCAAGCGCTTCAAGTGCATAGCCGGCCTGCCGCCATCGACCAGGTAGCGCGGGCCGAAGCACTCGACGACGATGTTGCGCAGCCGGCGCGCGGTGACGGCGGGAAAGCGCCCTGATGCGAGAGCGGCTTGTTGCAGTTGGACGGTGGACATGCCGGGCGACCAGAGTTCAAGAAGCAACTTCGTTTCGTTGACCAGTCCAAGACCTGCCTGGAGCTGCGTCGTGTAGGGTTTGCTAACGACCACGATCAGGGCGCAAGGTACGGATAGCTCTTGAGCTGGTTGTTGAAGGCCGACCAATAGACGCCGGCGATCTTGCGCAGCACGTCGTCGGTGGGCAGGTCGTGGATGTTGCCCACTGCTGTGGGCCCTTCCTTGTCCAGCCTAGTTCCACCCGCCAGTTGCTGGAGCGAGACCAGCGCCGCGTCCTTGCTCGCGGGCGGGCAAGAAGCGAACTCGTTGCCTTCAGGAGCGCGGATTAAGTGGTGAAGGTCCTGCTCCGCTTCTTCCGGTAGGCGGAACAGGTGATAGCTGCCGACGCTGAGGTGCTCGTCGTGCTGCCGTCGCGCAGCTTCGACCACGCCGTGGTACTGCGCCAGGCGGGCCGACTTGGCGAATACGGGCTCCAGGAACAGGCGGCTCGATGATTCGTAGAAGGCTGTCGGCCACCAGCCTAGCTGAGCGCGCTCGCCCAGGTAGCCGGTCAGCAGGCGGAGCTGCAGAAGGGTTGGTAGGTAGGGTCGGCTCATTGAGTTGGTCTTGTTGTGTCGGCCAGTCAAGCGGGCAAACGGTTGACTACGAGCGCATCCTCGTGGCGCCTCCTCACGAGGTTTCTGAGGGGCGTGGGCTCGATCACCGCGACATGGCCGCCGTGGCGCAGGATGTCCATCGCGAGCTCGGTCTCGTCCGCGAAGGGGACTTGAAGCTCGTAGCAACCGTCATCCGTCCATCGGCTGCGCTGCTCCGGATGCCACTCCTCGCGGCTGACCCACTCCGCGGCCTTGGCGTCGAAACTGAGTATGGCCCAGTGGCGCATGCCTCCGGCGTAGATGCCGTAGCCGGCGTCCATTTCGGCTTCCAGCGTCTTGGCCGACAGGTCCTTGGCCTTGGCGTCCAGCAACTGGGCGTGTTCGATGGCGTCGAGGGCGAAGCGGCGCAGACCGTCGCTCTTGTGGCACCAGGCGTCCAGGTACCAAGTGTTGCGGTGGTGGACGAGTCTCTGAGGCGAGACTTCGCGTTCGGTGACCTCACCTCGGCCGCGGGTGAGGTAGCGCATTTTGACGCGTCGGCGCTTGACCAGTGCCTCGCCGACCAGCTCGAAGAATTTGCTGGGAACGGGGCGGCGCGCCGCGTTGATGATCTTGACGCGCTTGACGATGGCTTGGGCTTCGCTATGGGTGGTGCCGAGCACGTCGTGGATGCGGTCCAGCAGCGGCTGGAGGTGACGGCTGAGCGTGCCTTGGTCGTCGATCTCATTCAGCAACTGGTGCACCATGAGCAAGCTGTACAGCTCGCGCTCGTCGAACCACAGGCCCGGAAGCTCGTGCTTGGGGCCGCGCGTTTCTGACGCAATGCGGTAGCCGTTGACGTAGCGGTCGTATTCGATCGGGGCGCCAAGCTGGTCGCGCAGGTATTCCAGGTCGCGCTTCAGGGTCGCCGGGGAGATTTCGAGTTCGTCCAGCAGCGTCTGGAAGCTGACATGCCCGCGGTTGCGGATCAGCATTTCAATCTTGTAGACGCGGGCTGTCTTGGACATTCGGCGCGATGAAGGATCGCTCAGGATTTGAGCCACTTCAACTATAACTGTTCGTAACAGTGAGTCGGAACGGGATTGCACGGCATCTAGCGTGGTAGCCCAGTTCGCGAGGCTAGCGCCTGACTCGCTCAGATTGTGAGCGAGTGAAAGCGGTCGACCGGATGCCGAACGATTCAGCGACACCCGAACATCAAACGCTGGCTGGCGGACATGGTGTTCGACTCGACCGATGACGGCTTTCTTGACACCAACGCAGCCAACACGACCATCCGTCGGCTTCGTATCTGAACTCTGCCAGTCTGCCGACCGTTGATCGCGAGGTCGCCGAGGCCGCGCCGCAGGAGCTCGTGGGGGCAGCTGGGCGAAAATCACTGGGCGCGGCAGCTTGTTGTCCAGTGAAGCCAAGCAGTTTGGGGAGAGGCCGAAGATCGGCCGCTTTTTAGCGCGAATAACGGAACGCTCAGCCTGCATCCGCTCCACGTACCGGTCGAAAGCCCGCCGCGCCGCCTCGAAGGCCTCCGCCGGCCTCCCCAATGTCACTTCGGCCTCGCCCGCTGACAGCGCCAGGTCCAGCACCGCCTTGCGGATCGCATAGATCCGCTGAAGGACGAGGCCGTACCCGGCCGCCAGCAGCTTGGGCCGATTGCAACTGATGGCAGATCTACACGCTGCCCTGGTCAAGCCGGAGAATTTCATAGCCGCGATCTCAGCCGGCAGCGCCGTCGCGTCCGCACTTTTCGCGGGCATCGCCATTTTCCAGGCGCGTGCAGCGCGCCGACTCGCGCTTGAAGATCGGAAAGCCCGGGGCGCTAATGTTGATGGTTACCTAAACGATTCGTATCTGCAGGTGCGAAACGGCCGGCTGCAAGCCGTTTTCGACTGCACCTACGTGAACAAGGCGACCCATCCAAATTCCATCGTGCGCGTGGAGCTTGCGTTGCACCTCATGTCGCAGGATGCGTTGCACGTTCTGCTGGCGCCCACCAAGGGAGTCGAGGCGGAGCCCCTTGCTCTAGTCTGCCCCGCGCACATTGAAGCCAAAGCCACGGCAACGGGCATCATTCGCTTCCCCCTGCCGAATGGGGTTCTACCGGCTCACGTCAAGCGCTACGATCTGAAAGCACACCTTGTCGACAAGTGCGAAAGATGGATGCATGAAGGTAGAAACCCTCGTGAACGTCCGGCCGGTAATTGCCGACGGGCTGATGTTGCACCCTGACTGGAACGGCGGTCGCGTGCTTCCATGCCTGATTATTCCGGCGGAAGAAACCGACCCTTTCGCGCAGCTATGCAAGCTGCAGCCGCAGGTACCGCCGGGCGACGTGGAAAGCGCCTGGGCATGGCGCGTCCTGGATGCCGGCCACGTCTACCTCAAGCTGAATTTTGAGCGACCCGTGCCGAACAATGTCACGGTCCAGTTCGATGTAAGAAGACAGTGGGGGCTGGTGAGCGGCATTCTGGCGACCCGTGCGGTATACCTGCAGCCGTCGTGCTTCGGAAGCAAGATATCCGAAGGGTTCTTCAATCCCGCTTTGCTGATCGAAGTTACTGCGGGAGCGCCACCCGGATGGGACTGGAGGCTCCGCCAGCAACTCAGCAAGAAGTTTCGGCGGGAAGGCCACAGTCGCGATGCAGCGCGCATCGCGGCTGACGACTACCTCCGGAGGGCGCAAGAGCCCTGGAACTCCATTCCGGAGCCCTGACGGCCCTTCCAACCAAGACAATCAGTCCTGAAGTGGTCGGTCGATGCGGGTGCGGATAGTCGCCCAGCGACACGTAACCTCCACACTCCAGGAATCGCTCAAAGGAGTGCTGTAGTGCTGTCGCGCGTCATAACGGTCATTTGGTGGTTGGGCCTGCTTATCGCATCGCTTGGAACTGTCGCGGACATCACAGGCGCACTCACGCGCGAAAGTTGCGCGGCTGCCTTTAAGCTTGATCAAGAGATCAAAGCAGCGCAGGCTGAAGCCGAGAGGTACAAGCGTGACCATCCCACTACGGCCGGCGGGAGTGTAAGTCTCAAAGAACTGCTGCACCCCGTTCCTCGCGACCCGCGAGATACGCCCGAACTTCGCGAGAAAGTGACCGACTGCTGGTACTTTCCCACAGGTCACATCAGCATCGCCGTAGGCTGGTCGCTTGCTTTGATGCTCTGGGCCCTCGCCTATGTTCTTGGCGGGTCGTTTTGGCGTCCACCGAAGAGACGCACGTAGCCGTTTTCCTTACTCGGCGAAGGTCGGCTCTTAGCGGCTGAACGAGCGCTATGGGCGCATACCGCTGCCGCACACGCCTGCCGAGTTGAGCTGGCTGGGACAAGATCGTGTGGGCGGGGACTTACTCGATGTGGAAGGGCAGCACGAAGTAGGAATCTAGCGAGGCTGCTTCAGCAGGGACGCCGAACACATCCACGGGGGTGACCTGGTAGTTGCATGTCGGCCCAGGCACACCCTGAGAGTAGATCGTGATGCGGTGCGCCGTCGAACTCGTAGGAAGGTAAATCGTGAAACGCTGATCCGCTCCCCTGAAACTGCCGATCGCCGGCACCCCGGGTAGGCCAATGCCAGGTCCAGTGCCAGGTAGCCAGCCGCCGGTAGGTATCACCGCCTGACCCCCGCACCGGGGGCCGGTCCACAGTATGGAGTTCGGCGATTCCATGGGCATCACGTGAGGCGGTGGGTCCTCCACGAGCCGGAGCGAGCCAATGGCATTGCCCAGACGGATTACTACAAAGTCGCCCTTTGCATTGCCGTAAAGGCGCCCAACGGTACGACCTGCAGCGTCCACAACTTGCAGAGGCGGTTCATCCTTGTCCTTCGCGATTGCAACGCTGGATATCAACGCGCTCGCGAGCACTCCGCAACCAAACACTACTGCTGCATTTTTCCAGTTCATGCTCTCCTCCTCAAAAGATGAAAGTATGGGAGGGTCGCCTGCTCATTGCAACCAAAAGTTCTCATGCAAGTCCGTCCAGTGGCCAGATCCTGAACAGCGCGGTTGAGCTTGGGCAAGCGCTGAAAGTTGCCGGGTTCAGGCCGGGGCACCTTGGAGGTTGTCGGCGGACGTGGCGGTTTCGATGCCGGTCATGGACGAGGCGCCGTCATCGGGGATGGGCGGGAAACCCGGGCTGGTGTTCGCCTGCACCGGCGGCGCCGCGGCAGATGGAGCCGCGATGCCCTGCGGCTGCGGGAAGTTGGGGTCATCGCCCATCGGCGTGGGCTTGCGGTAGCCAGCGCCAGCCATGATGACATCGGCGATCGGTGCAATCTGCGGCATGGCGGCCACCTGGGCGCCGCCTTGCATCGCACTGAAGGCGGACTGCACGCCGATCTGCACGGCCTCGGCCAGGATCTTCTGGATTTCGACCTCGTCCTTCTTCTCCTTCAGGGCAACCTCGCGCATCTTGATTTCCGCGCCGGAGTTGGCCAGGGCCTGCTGCACGGCCTCGCGGATGCGCTTCTCGATGGCCTCGGGCGACTCCGGCGCCGCGGCCGCGCGGATGGCCTCGACGACATCGCGCTTGAAGGGCACGTCCATCAGCGACACCATGAACGGCATCATGGCCGCCTGGTACTGCGCCGGCAGGCTCTTGACCGCTTCGGACGTCGCGTTGAGCTGCTGGCCGCGGTAGCTGGCGGTGCTCGGCACGTCGTCGAGGGCCACTTGCAGGCGGGTGCGCTGCAAGCCGTCGGCGTAGTCCATCTCGCGGTCGGCCGCGACGCGCCAGTGCGGCTGCTGCTCGATTTCCTCCAGGATGCACGTGTACTCGTGGAGGTTTAGCGGCTCGTTGCCGGTGGGGTAGTCGTTGGTGTTCATGGTGGTCCTCACGTGCGCCAGTCGGCGGGCTCGCTCTCTACGTAGACGGGTGCGCCGCCGTACTCGATCAGCCCAAGCTCCTTGGCCTGGGCGTATTGGCGGAATGCATCGGCGCCTTCGGTGCAGCCGTTGCTCTTGTCGGGGATGTCGAGAAAGCGGTTCTCGGTCCGGCTGAACTTCTTGCGGTAGCCCTCGAGGCGCACGACGCCGGGCTTGCAGCGCGTGTCATCGAGGTAGACGCCCTTCAGGTGCTTGCGGGTGGTCTGGATGCCCGTGATGAGCTCGGTGATGCGCGGCACCACGATGAAGCGATGGCCTGGCAGCAGCTCGGCGAGCATCTGCTTGACGCTCTTGTTGTAGTCGCCCAGCTTCTTGTGGTCGGCGTCGTGCGGCAGGTAGTGCACGCCATAGACGTAGCCGCGGTCCTTGAGCTCGCGCGCGTAGTGGCGCAGGTCCTGGTTGTGCTCTTCGTAGTAGTCGGTGAAGCGGTCCTCGCCGCGCAGCTCCTGCATGAACCAGATCGCGGTGCCGTCGCTGTTGCCAATGTCCCAGAAGGTGTGCGTGGGCAGATCCAGCACCGGCACGCGGGTAATGCCGCCCCGCTTGCGCACGGCCAGCATGTCCTTGGCGTAGTAGTTGCCCTCGGTGCTGACCTGGAAGGCCTCGTCCGGCGTGGACGGGTATTCCTGCCACATCCGCTCTTCCTTGCCGCTGAAGTCCGCCCGCTTCGTGGCCACGTACCAGGCGCGCTGGTCGGGGTCGATGCGGCAGTCCATCGCATGCTCGATGAGGTCGAAGTAGTCATGCTCTTCGCGGGTGACGGCCACCAGGCGCGAGTCGATGCGGTATTTCGGCTCCATCCACCAGCCGTAGAAGTGCAGCCGGTAGTCCTTGGGCGTCAGCTCAGCCTTGCTCAGGTGCACGGCCTGGGCAATCTGCGTCATCGTGTAGAAGTCGCCCTCACGGCCCTCCGCGGTGCTCTCGATCACCAGAATGCCGTTGGTGGGCACGGCCGGGATGGAGCCGGTCATCACCTCGACCGCCTTGTCGGGGAACTTCGCGCAGATCTTGCCGAACTCGGAGACGTGCAGCCGGTGGATGGTGCCGGAGCGCATCGACGTGGCCACGCGCACGCTGGAGTTGTTGTGCGCAAACAGAGCTCGACGGCGCTGTCGCGCGCCAGGGGGAAGCGCTCGCGGATCTCGTCGGGGAGGTTCTGGTAGCCGAACTTCACCTTGTCGCGGAAGATGGCCTCGGCCGCCTCGCGGTCCTGGGCAATGATGCCGCAGCGCTGGTCGGCGTTGAACAGGGCATGGTCCAGCCAGAGGATGGCGATCAGCGTGGTGAAGCCCAGCTGGCGCGCCTTGAGGATCAGATTGCGATGCCAGAGGCGCCGAATGAACCGGCGTTGCGCCGCGTTGGGCTTGAACGGCATGACGAAGGCCTCTTCGCCGTCGTCGCCCTTAATCATGATCTTGTAGAGGCAGCCCGAGAACAGGCGCCACTCAGGGTCGGCCAAGCACTTCGCCAGCTCGAGCTCGTTGGTCGGCAACGGCTGTAGCGGGGTGTCGTGGACGATCGTGATGGTCACATCAACCCTCGCGCTCAGGGTCGCGCGCCACAGGCTTGAAGCCGCTGGAGTTGCCGCTGGCGATCGAGTGCAGGAGGCTTGCCAGCGGGTCGATGCGCTGCTGGTTGTCCTTCTCGTACAGGCCCAGGTGCTTGAACAGCTTTTCGAGCGCTCCATCCTTGGAGTGCATCTGAACCTCCAGGCCGTACTTGCCCTGCTTCGCGCCGGCGTAGAGGGCTCGGGCCTGCTCGGAGAGGTCGCGCGTGTCCATAACGACGACGCGCGCATGGCCATCGCCTCCGCATTCCGTGCATTCAGGGTTCGGGCGGCGCAAGAGGTCAAATCCGATGCCGCCCTCTTCCTCGAACTCGGCCGGCATGCCGCCTTTCTTGGCGAATGCCTCGCGGTCGTGGTTGTACTCGGCGATGGTGCGCTGGCGGCGGAATCCTTCGCCGTGGCAGTGGCGGCAGCATCCGACCTTGACCTGCACCAGTTCGCGGACATCGGCAATGGCGATGTTCCACGCCTCGCGCAGGACCTTGTCTGCGGTGATCTGGGTGCGCTCCTGCTGCTGCTTCCGCGCCGCGCCAATTGCGGTGGAAACCATAACATTGGATAACAGGCGGCTTGACTGCTCCTGGGCGGTCTTCGCGCTGTATCCAGCCCGGATGGCTGCCTGGGTCGCGTTCAGGTCGATGAGGTACTCATCGACGAAACGCTGTTGTCGCGGTTCAAGGGAGACCACTGGGGGCCCCAAGGCCGTCTTGGGCTTGGCTGGCGACTTGGTGGTTTCGGGCTTCTTCTTTGCACCATTGGAAACGCCGGTAGCCTCCTGACGAGGTGACGGCTTGGTGCTCTTCTTCGAGAAATGGGGTTTTTTGCCTGCAGGGGACGAGTGCATGGACGGGAGTGTTCCCGGTGCTCGGGATTTAGGTGAACCCTACATGGGGTCGGCGACAGTTGCGTTTAGCTTCAGCGCTCAGCGCAAGTCGGATTCGGATGGCGCTTGTGGGGCCCCGGCGCGGCCTCGCCTACGTGCTCGCTAGCACGTTGGGTCTCGGCACCTATCGAGTCCTACGCCAATGAGCCCAGGGCTATGGCGATTCCCGTCTCCCGTAGGCTTGGCAAGCACCTGCCAAGTCTGGAGCCCCGCACTAGCCCGTATCTCCGGCAAGATCCATTGAGATCTACGAAGAAGAAATCGCAGCGCAGAACGGCAGCCATGCAATTGGTGCAGCCCGCCCGTAGTGGCTAACCGCTCAAGCGGTTTCGCTCATGCGCACAATATCTCCATGCTCCAAGATAATCGGTGACGCCCGCTTCCATCGCGGGCGCTTTCTTTATGGTCTTGTGAATCTTCACGAAGTTGTGGACCATGAAGTAGAACGACACGGCTGCATGCGGTTCTCCAACTTGCGGCTGAAAGCGTTCGTCAGACGAGTGAAGCGGCGCATGCCCAGGCGCTCAAAGTAGCCATCAATGCAACGCTCGCGGCCCAGCGACACATCAGCCGCCGTCAGAGGGATGGCTGTCGAGTGAGGCGATCCTAGTGCGCGAACGCTGTTCGTTAAGGTCGCGATTTGATCAACTGATCTTCTCTACGTCGCTAACTGCTGCTTCGTTGCCCCTTGCTCCAGCCGCCGAGTATTTTGCCGAGCAGGCCGCGTGCCGGCGCTTCGTGGCGCGTCGTGCTGCCGGTGCGCCGCGCCTTACCGAGGGGCGGGTTCAAGGCAGCCTCCGCGGAAGCGAGCTGGCCCAGGTTCTCGAAGACATAACGGGGCGGCGCTGTGCGAAAGCCCAGGGTTCGTTCCGCCACCTGGATCACGCGCATGGCCTGCAGCGAATCGCCGCCGAGGTCGAAGAAGTTGTCGCTGGGCCGGATGTCCGACGGCTTGATCTTGAGCACGTCGGCCCAGAGCTGCGCCAACTGCAACTGCCCGGGGGCAAGCGCGACAGCGGGCGACGCGGACGCGGCCAGGGCCATCGCAGGTCCGGCGCGCTCGCGAGATGCCGGCTTGGCCACTTCGCGGCGCGACAGGTGCGCGAGCTGCGCGGTGTCGGCGGAATCGCCGTCGGCGACCAAGACGGCCAGGCTCTCCTGCGGGTGCTCGGCCACGCGCCGCAGCAGCTCCACATAGCGGTCGCGCAGCGCAAACGCGGTTTCGCGCCGGTAGATGTCCGCGTTGTAGGTGAGGCCGCCCTCCAGGCCGCCTGCGCCCTCGGTCAGCCATAGGCCCAGGTCCTCCGTGGCGCCGCGCTGCGAGACCTGGACCGGGCGAAGCTGCAGCGGGCCCAGGTTCTGGGCCCGCTCGCGCGTGTCCTCGAAGGAGAACAGCACCTGGTACAGGCCGACGCCCTTGGCCCGCGCGGAGAATTCCGGCTCCCCCGCGAAGCGCTCGAAGGGAACCTGCTGGTTGTCGAGTGCCGAGACCACCTGCTGCTTCAGGGCCTGCATGAACTGGCCCAGCGTCTGCTGAAGATCGAAGGCCACGGTGAGCGGCAGCAGGTTGCCGAACATGCCCATCACCGGCTCGGTCTCCGTGAGCTGGCGGCCGCGCACGGGCGTGGCGACGACCAGCGAGCGGGAGTCGGCCACGCTGCCCAGCAGGAGCACGTACACGCCGAGCGCGAGCATGTTGAGGGTGACGTTGTGGCTGCGCGCGACGGCGTGCAGCTGCTGCGTCAGCTCGCCGTCGACCGCCATCCAATAGGTGTGGCCCTGGCCGGTCATGCCCGCGCCGCGCGGCCGGTCGGTGGGCAGGGCCTTGGGCGGCGGGGCATCGGCAAAGCGCTTCTTCCAGAAGCTCAGCTGTTGTTCGAACCGGGGCGAGGCCAGCCAGTCGAGGTACCACTCGGCGTAGTCGCCGTGCGTCACGGTCAATTCGGGCAGCGCGTGCGGCACGCCATCGAGCCTGGCTTGATAGAGGGCCGACAGTTCGTTGATGAGCAGGTCGACCGAAGCGCCATCCCACACGAGGCGGTGCGGCACGAAGACGAAGACATGGTCGTCGTCGTTGATGCGAATCAGCGCGGCATTGAAGAGCGGCGCGCGGCGGATGTCGATGAGCTGGTCTGCCACGTCCTGCAGCTTCTCGACAAGTTCCGGCTCCCGCTGGTCGGCAGGCAGGCCGCCCAGATCGATGCGCATCAGCTCGACCGGTACCTCGGCGGCAATCGAAGCGATGAACTCGTCGGTCTCAGGATGCCGGGTGAACGATGTGCGCAGCACGGGCTGGCGTTGCACGACCTCACGCAGCGCCTCATGAAAGACCTTCGCGTCCAGCGGGCCGGTCAGCCGGTGGGCGGAGGGCGTGTTGTAGACGGACCGGCCGGGATGCAGCTCCTCGAGGAAGAGGATGCGTTCCTGCATCGGCGTGAGGGGCGCATTGCTGCGCTCGGCGCGGCGGAGGATGTGCTCGACGGGCGCAACGCCGCAAGCCTGCAGTTCGCCCAAGGCGGCCGAGAGGCGCTCGGCCGTGGGCGCCGCGAAGAGCGTGCGCAGCGGCACGGTGACGCCGAACTCGCGCGTGAGCCGGGTGGCCAGGCGCGAGGCCAGAAGCGAATGGCCGCCTAGCGCGAAGAAGTCGTCTCGAATGCCCAGCCCCGGCAGGCTCAGCACCTGCTCCATGGCTGCCAGCACCGTGCGCTCGCGCTCGTCGCGCGGCGCGATGGTGTGCGCGAGCTCGGCGGCTCGCGCGATACCGGAAGAAGACGCGGCAGGCGCGGGCAAGGCCTTCCGGTCGGTCTTGCCGTTGGGCAGCCGCGGAAGTTCGTCGAGCACGACGAAGTGCTGCGGCAGCATGT
>NZ_LMTS01000004.1:218112-222184 GCF_001541225.1 Variovorax sp. WDL1
GCGCGCAGAGCGCCTGCTTCACGACGGAAGTGTCGACCTGCGCACCCGCGGCCGCGACCAGGTAGGCGACCAGGCGCACGTCGCCCGGCTGGTCCTCTCGCGCGACGACGACGCTGGCACCCACGCCCGGCACGTCGTTGCAGCAGGTCTCGATCTCTCCAGGCTCGATGCGGTAGCCGCGTACCTTCACTTGGTGGTCGAGACGGCCCTGGTGTTCGAGCAGGCCATCGTTGCGCCAGCGGCCCCGGTCGCCGCTGCGGTACAGCCGGCCGCCGGTGTTCGAGGCGGGGTCGGGAATGAAGGATTGCTGCGTCAACTCGGCGCGGTTGAAGTAGCCGATGGCAAGACCGGCGCCGCCGATGCAGATTTCACCCGGGACGCCGACCGGGCATCGCTGGCCTTGCGCATCGATGATCCAGATGCTGGTGTTCGCAATGGGCCGGCCGATGGACACGCCGCTGCGAGCGAGCTGCGCATCGTCCACGCGCCAGGCGGTCGAGTAAACGGTGGTCTCGGTGGGCCCGTACATGTTCCAGAGCTCGCCGCAACGTGCGCCGAGCGCCAGGGCCAGGTCGCGGGGCAGGGGCTCGCCGCCGGTGATGGCCTTCAGCCTGGGGCTGCCCTGCCATTGCGCATCGAGCAACAGCCGCCAGGCGGTCGGCGTGCCCTGCAGCAGGGTGATCTGCTCGCGTTCGATGAGCTGGCGGAAGGCCTGCCCGTCCTTGGCCGTCTCGCGCGAGACCAGCACGATTTCGGCGCCGACCTCCAAGGGGAGGATCAGCTCCATGACGGCAATGTCGAAGCTCAGCGTGGTGGCGGCCGCGACGCGGTCCTGGGGCCCCATGCGCAAGGTGTCGCGCATGCTCTGGAGCAGGTTGGCCACCGCGGCATGCGCGATGCCCACGCCCTTGGGCTTGCCGGTCGAGCCGGAGGTATAGATGAGGATGGCCATGTCGCCGGGCTGCGCGTCGCGCGGGCCCGGGTGCAGCGGCGTGGCCGGGGCGTCCAGCCATTGGACGTCCTTGTCGAGCCAGAGCACCTGCGCGTCGCCGTCCTCGCACCAGGCGCTCGGCGCGTGGGCGATGCCGGAGGTGGTGATCAGCAGGCCGAGCTTCGCATCCTCTGCCTGGTAGTCGAGGCGCGCCTTCGGGAAATCCGGGTCGAGCGGCACGTAGGCTGCCCCGCACTTGAGCACGGCGAGCAAGGCGACCAGCATGTCCGCGTTTCGTTCGAGGCACAGCCCGACTCGGTCGCCGCGGCCCATGCCGCGAGCGCGCAGGGCATGCGCCAGCCGGTTGGCGCGCGCATCCAGTTCGAAGTAGGTCCACTGCCGGCCTTCGTGCCGCAGCGCTGCGCGATCAGGCTGCGCCGCCGCCGTCTGCTCGAACCCTGCATGGACGAGGCCGCCGCGCGCCAGCGGAGTGGGTGCAGGCTGAAGGACAAGGAGGCGCGCTTCTTCGGCGGCATCGATGAGGTCGACACCGCCGAGCGCCACGCCGGGCTCGCGCACGGCGGCCTTCAGCAGGCTTTCGTACATGCCCATCCAGCGGGCGATGGTCTCGTCGTCGAAAAGGTCGACGTTGTATTGCACTTCCCACTGCATGCCGCCGGCGACCGGCGTGAGGTTGAGGAAGAGCTCGAAGTTCTCGTACGCACGCGGAATGCTTCGCAACTGCGCGTGCAGGCCGGGGAACTCGTCGGTGGCGCGCTCGCTGCTCGCGTCGACATTGAAGAGCACGCTGACCAGCGGCAGACGGCTCGGGTCGCGCGGCACTACCAGCTTCTTGAGGAGCGTGCCGTAGGTGAGGTTCTGATGCTCGAAGGCATCGAGCAGCAAGCCGCGGCTTTGGCTGGCCAGCTCGGCCAGCGGCGTCGCGGCGTTCACCGAGACCCGCAGCGGCAGGAGGTTGGCGCAATGGCCGACGAGCCGGGGCATGTCGCTGGCGAGCTGCCCCGCGGCGGCGATGCCGATGACCAGGTCGTCCTGCCCGGTGAGGCGATGCAGCAGGCCGGCGAAGGCGCCGAAGAGCGCGCCATACAGACTGGCGCTCGATCCGGCGGCCAGCTTGCGAACACCGTCGACGAGCTCGGCGTTGAGCAGACCATCCCTCCGGCGCGATGCGAAGGTCCGCACCGCGGGGCGCGGCCGGTCGAGCGGCAATTCGAGCACCGGCGCACTGCCGCCGCTGAAGCGACCCAGCCAGTAATCGATGTGGCCCTGCATGCGCGGGCTGGACGTTTCGTCGGCTTCCCACTGCGCGTAGTCCGCATAGTGCGGCGCCGGCTCGGGCGGTGGTCGCAGGCCCCGCTCGTGCGCATAAAGCTCGCCGAGCTCGGTGCAGATCACGCTCAGGGACCAGCCGTCGCACACGGCGTGGTGGGCGCTGATCAGGAGGGTGTGGTCTTCCGGCCCTGTGCGGTAGAGCGTCGCGCGAAAGAGCGGGCCCTGCTCCAGGATGAAGCGTTCGCGGACTGCGGTGTCGAAGGCCTTGGCCAGCAAGCGCTGACTTTGCGCTGCATCGGGCTGCGACAGGTCGATGCGTTGCAGCACGGAGCCGGGAGGTGGCGCAATGAAGAGCTGCGTGCCATCGGGCGAGAAGGTCGCGCGAAGACTGTCGTGGCGTTCGACCAGGCGATCCATCGCGCGCTGCAGCGCAGCTTCGTCCAGCGCGCCGGTCAGATGCAGCGCGCTGGCCTCGTTGTACGCCAGCGCAGCTTCCTCGCTCAGGCGATCGCCGAGCCAGACTTCGCGCTGCGCCTCGGTGCTCGGGATGATCGTCTCGAGCTCGCCGAACGCGAAAGGATCGAAATCGTCGGAGTCCGGCTCGTCGGCCTTGTGTCGTGCACCTCTCACAAATCGATCCTCTGAGTGCGGGTTAGCCACGCATGTGCTGTGGCGGCGCGCAATCAAACGCGGAGTTTGGCTTTTCAAGCTCGATGGCCTGGGTGCCGTCCGGTGTACGCCTAATCCGTCCCCCTTATCCGTTTATGGCGATCCGATCGTTGTTACTGCAATCTCACCGGCTTCGCTGGTCACCGTTGTCAAGACGGCAACGTAAGGATGTGAAAAATTCACTTGGGGACGAAGCTTGCCTCGGATTCTTAGACGTTTGTGTAGGACGACGCCAGCACAACCCTTGAGAAGCCGCCTGCCTTCTCGCAAATCCAGTCGAGCTTGGCGATTGCCGTCGGTGAGCGGCCTCAACGATCGCCACTCGTTTTCTTGCCTGACCAGGTGAGACAAGCCGTCATCTGAGAACGGGTGACCTCACCCGCGCATTAACAAAGTCACACTTTGTGACGATCAACGGCCACTTGCCATCAGCGCGTCCGACCGGCCATCTAGGATGGCACCAGACCGACCGTGAGGTGCCCCAGGGCCCCTCCCGACCAACGCCGTTGAAACACAAGGAGGAAGGATGATGTGGCAATCCGAGCTGCCAACGAGGACGCTCGCCCAGAATGTTGACCATGGTCGCCAGTGGCAGCACGATTTCGTCGCCGAGTGGCACCGCCTTTCCGAAGGCTGCGCCGACTGGGAGCAGACGGCCAACTTCGCCATCGAGCTGTACGCGGCTCAAGGCAGGCGCAATCCTGTCGAGGTGGCGCGCGAGGAATGGGGTGCCTAGCTCTTTCAAGGCCTGCTGCCTTTTGCTACCCTGAAAAAGCCCCGGATGGGTGGCGCAATACCTTGGAAATTCAGATATGCGGAAGCAAGACGTTTGCGAAGGAAGCAAGGCATGACCCAGCCAAACCGTTCAGAGTCTGCAGAAACGACGCCACTGGAAGAGGCGCTGGCGAAGAACGTGGATGCGACCGAAGAGGTCAAGCGGGCGACAGACGAACTGACAATCGTCCGGGCAGTTCTCGACAAGGTTCCTGACGGAACCCCACCCGGGGATGTCGAGCTGGCAGCCAAACGCGCAGAAGACGTTGAGGACGACCTTTCCTCGGCTACTGAAAAACTCGAGCAAGTGAACGACACCCTGGCCAAGGAGGTGAAAGCCGGTGGGACGAAGAACGGATAGTGCCCTGGCCAGCGACAATTATCTTGAGTGGTCGACGACAACTA
>NZ_LMTS01000046.1 GCF_001541225.1 Variovorax sp. WDL1
GCGTACCGTCACTTATTGCACTGAAAACGAGGAGACCCCGGCTTCCCCCCCACGCGCAAATCGATGCGGTGGCCGGCAAGACCGAGGTCTATGCGCCGGTGCCTCGGGTAAAGGCGCCCAAGGGCAAGGATAAAGACGGCGGGGACCCACCCGCGCCAGGCAGCGAGTTCGAGCCCAAGGCGGGCTACAGCGAGGCCGTGGCGCACTGGCGCCAGCGAATGAACACAGACGCTGCACGGCAGATCTACAAGGAGCGCGCGGCCACGGCCGAATGCGTGAACGCACAGGCGCGCAACCGGGGCCTGCAGCGCTTGCCGGTATGCGGACTGGCCAAGGTGCTCGATGTGACCAAGCTCTGCGCTCTGGCCCACAACCTGATGCGCCTGGCGGCACTGGCACCGCAATTGATCGGCTGGGGCACAGGTGCGTCCGAAACGAGCGCAAGCACCGCGTGAGGAGTATGCAATGAGCGAAATGCGGCCTGCAAAGGCCTACGAGGTCGATTTGGAACTCATCGCACGCGTCTCCAACCACAAACCGGTCGTTGCGCCGACGACAACCGCGCCACCGACCATGCCCGTTCATTCGACATCAGCCTGGAAGCGAAAGCTTCTCAGCCTCTGAGCGCAAGCACACACGCGCCTTAGGCTCGGGACCTCAGCTCACTTCGTCTCAGGAATCACCGACCCGTCGAACGACAGCTTGCGCCGCAGCACGATCGGCTTGCCGCCCGTGCGCAATTTGCTCATCCAGTGCGACAACGCCGAGTCCAGGTAGTCGGCGTGACCGGGGAACCACTTGGCCAGCTCCCGCGCGAAATCGCGCACCGTGAAGAAGTCGCCCTGCACCAGGCGCTCCTTCACTTCCTCCAGCGATTTCAGCACAGCCGCATGCTCGTCGATGTGGCAGTCGCGCGGCGGGAAGTCGGTTTCCACCATCCAGCGGTCTTCGGTGCTGAAGTGATCGCGCAGGTGCTTTTCCACCTCGGCGAAGCAGGCAGCGATTCGGGTGTCATCGGACCCGATCAAGGCAGAGACCACCGCGACGAATTCGCGGTGGGTGTCGTCCATGGGGCCGTAGCCCAAGAGGAATGCGTCGCTCCAGATCAGCGGGTTTTCAGCGGCTTCGTGGCCCTGTGAAAGTCGGGTGTTCATGGCGGTAGAAGATACACCCTCCCGGGCTTCCGCTGGGCTTTAGTCCGACTTCAGGCTGGCGGCCTTGCCGGCTTTCGCCATCAACTCGTTCTCCCGGATGATCACGCGGCCGTACGCTTCGGGGGTCGAGCCCACCGGCTCGATCCCCGAGCCCTCGAAGGTCTTCACCACCTCCGGCATCTTGACGACCTCGGCAATGTCTTTGCTGATGCGGTCGATCGCGGCTTGCGGCGTTCCGGCGGTGGCGAGCACGCCCACGACCACCGAGAAGTCGAACCCCGGCACCGTTTCCGCGATGGCGGGAATGTCCGGCGCTTGCGGCGAACCCGTGGGCTCGTTGCTGGCCAACAGCCGCACCTGGTTGCTCTTGATGAAGCCCATGACCGAGGGCAGCGCCGCCACAGAAAAGTCCACCTGCCCACCCACCAGCGCTGGCGTGGACTGGCCCGATCCCCGGTAGGGCACGTGGCGCAGGTTCAGGTTCAACGCGACCTTCAGCGCTTCCATCGTCAGGTGGTGCGTGCTACCGATGCCGGACGACGCATAGGTGAATTCATCCGGCTTGCTTTTGACCAGGCTCACGAATTCGGCAAACGTGTGCACACCGGTTTTCGGGTGCGCCACCACGAACAGCGGCGAGCGCGCGATCAGCGACACCGGCAGGATGTCCTTGCCCGTCTGGTAGGTGGCCGATTTGTTCATCAGGGGGGTGATGGAGAGCATGGAGCCGTCCGACACGATGAAGGCATGCCCGTCGCCGGGCGTGCTTTGCAGCAAGGTCTGGTACGCCACCACACCGTTGCCGCCCGGCCGGTTGTCCACCACCACCGACTGCCCCATGCGCTCCCCCAGGTGCTTCGCCACCACGCGGGCCACCGTGTCCGGAAGACCGCCCGCTGCATACGGCACGATGAACTTCACGGGCTTGGACGGGTAGGCCTGCTGGGCCCATGACGCGGCGGGCGCGAAGCACAAAGCCAGTGCGGCGGTGGCGAGGATTCTGCGGTTCATGTGTGTCTCCAGTGTTGTGGGGTTCGGGTCCACGCCGGTCGTGAGCAGGATTCATGACGCCGGCAGACACATCACGAATCGGTGGGCGGTGCTCATTTGAGGTCCGCTCTTGAAATTTACTTAGATGGCTAAGATAATTCATTCTTGCAAACTGCATACGCCTTGTCAACGTTGAAAACCCTTCACCCGCCGACCACCTCCAAGGACAACGCATGGCCCCCGATCCCACCTTCATGAAGCTCGCCGTGGCGCGTGCCGAGCCCGCTGCGCGCGGCATACAACGCTTCGAGCTGACGGCGCCCGACGGCGGTGAACTGCCACCCTTCACGGCGGGCGCGCACATCCGCATCCAGACGCCGTTGGGCGTGACGCGCCAGTACTCGCTGAGCAACCACCCGGACGAACGGCACCGCTACGTCATCGCGGTCAAACGGGAGCACGACGGCCGCGGTGGGTCGATGAGCCTGGTGGATGGTGTGCAGGCGGGGCAAACCGTCGACGTAGGCCTGCCCGAGAACCTGTTCGAACTCGATGCGAAAGCGCGCAGCTTCGCGTTGATCGCCGGCGGCATCGGCATCACGCCGATGATGGCGATGGCGCGCCAGCTGTCGTCCGAAGGCGATCGACCGTTCAAGCTCTATTACCTGACGCGCGACGCGGAGGGCACGGCGTTTCTGCAAGACATCCACGACAGCGATTTCGCGTCCAGTGTGGTCGTGCACCACGACCAGGGCGACCCGTCGAATGGATTCGATCTGTGGCCGGTGCTGGAAAAACCCGGCGCCGCCGCCGGGCGCCATGTGTACTGCTGCGGACCGAAAGCGCTCATGGATGCGGTGCGCGACATGACCGGCCACTGGCCGAGCAGCAGCGTGCACTTCGAGAGCTTTGGTGGCGACACCAAACCGCACGCGGACGATCAGGCCTTCTCGGTGCAGCTCGAGAAAGACGGTCGGTCCTTCGTGGTGCCGGTGGGCAAGTCCATCCTTGACACGCTGCGGGCCGAAGGTGTGCACGTGCCGAGCTCCTGCGAAAGCGGCACCTGCGGTTCGTGCAAGACGCGTTTGCTCGGCGGCGAGGCCGACCACCGCGACCTGGTGCTGCTCGACGAAGAGAAGGGCGACCACATCATGGTGTGCGTGTCGCGCGCGAAGTCGCCCTGTCTGGTGCTCGACCTGTGAGCGAGGCTCCTATCCGACTCGGGGTGCTCGGCCTGGGCCGTGCCTTCACGCTGATGTTGCCGACCTTTCTGAACGACAGGCGCGTGCAACTCGTGGCCGCTTTCGACCCGCGTGCAAGTGCCTGCGCGCAGTTCGAGCAAACCTTCGGCGGCATCGCGCGCGGCTCGCCCGAGGCCTTGTGCGCGGACCCGTTGGTGGAGTGGATCTACATCGCCACACCGCACCAGATGCACGCGGAACACGTGGCCTTGGCGGCGCGGCACGGCAAAGGTGTGCTGGTGGAAAAACCCATGGCGATCGCACTCGACGATTGCACGCAGATGATGGCCGCGTGCGACAGCGCGAACGTGCCCTTGATCGTAGGCCACAGCCACAGCTTCAACGCCCCGGTGTTGCTCGCGCGGCGCCTGATCGACTCGGGTGCCTTCGGCGACGTGCGCCTGGTGCATGCCATGCAGTACACCGACTTTCTCTACCGGCCTCGCCGCCCGGAGGAGCTGGACACCGCCCGCGGTGGCGGGGTGGTGTTCAGCCAGGCGGCACACCAGATCGACATCGTGCGGCTGCTTGCCGGCGGGCTCACCACGCAAGTGCGGGCGAGCACGGGCGCATGGGACGCGTCCCGGCCCACCGAGGGCGCGTTCAGCGCGCTGCTCAACTTTGCGAATGGCGCTTTCGCCAGCGTCACCTACAACGGCTACGGCTTGTACGACACCGATGCGCTCATGGACGGCATCGGCGAGATGGGCTTGCCGAAAGACCCCGATGCGCACCACCAGACGCGCGCGCGTTTGGCCTCGGTGATCGACGAAGCACAGGAAGCCGCGTTGAAGGCCGAGCGCAACTTCGGCGGCAGCCTCTTCGTGCCCCCGCCGCCGCGCGTGCCGGATGCCGCGCAACATTTCGGGCCGGTGATCGTGAGCTGCGAGCGGGGCGATCTGCGCCTGACGCCGCATGGGGTGGCGGTGGTCGACGCCCAGGGGCGGCGCTTCGTCGCCGCCGATATTCCGCAAGTGCCGCGTGCCGAGGTGATCGACGAGCTGTGGCGCGTGGCGCGCGAAGGTGCCCAGCCGCTGCATGGCGGGGCCTGGTCCAGGGCCACACTCGAGGTCTGCCTGGCCATTCTCGAGTCGGGCCGGCGGGCGGTGGATATCATGCCCACTCTTCAAGTCGCTTACCGCCCACCTCCAGAACCCGATGCGTGACGCCCACCCCACCCAGCATCTGTTGCGCCATTGGCGCGAAGCCGTTCCGCAAGACCGCCTGGCGCACCTGGTGCGCGACGTGGCACGCGCGCAGATGCGGGCGTTGCAGGTGCGCCTGAACGCGCACGGCGTCTCCTTCGGCCATTGGACCTTTCTGCGGATTCTCTGGATTCAGGACGGCTTGACGCAGCGCGAACTGAGCGATCTCGCCGGCGTGATGGAGCCCACCACCTTCAGTGCCGTGCGGGCGATGGAGGGCATGGGGCTGATCGAACGGCGCCAGCTCGAAGGCAACCGCAAGAACGTGCACGTGTTCCTCTCCGAAGAGGGGCGCGCGCTCGAAAAGGTGCTTGTGCCTTTGGCCGAAGACGTCAACCGCGTCAGCGTGCGCGGCATCCCGGACCGCTCGGTGGCCATCGTGCGCAAAAGCCTGTTGCAGATCATTCAGAACCTGGCCGACGAAGAATCCAGTCCGAGCGCGCAGGAGCCCGCCGTCAAATAGCGTAGCTCTCGTACGTGGCGGGATGGAAGATCCCGTCGGTCGACAGCGCACGGCTGGACAAACCCTGGGCATTGTGGTGGCGCAGGAAGGTGTCGATGGTGGCGCGGTTGCGCTCGACACCGTAAGACCAGTAGTCCTCGCCCATGGTCTCGCGCGCGGCCTTGAGCTGCTCTTCGACAAAGGGCAAGGTGACCTTGGTGGCCGAGGTGTCGGACAGTGCGTCGAGCGCGGCGACCTTGGCCTGCGAGAACGCCTTGAACACCGCGCCCGGCAACCACGGGTGCTGCTCGGCCAGGGTCTTGCGCACACCCACCACGTGCATGATCGGGAAGATGCCGGTGCGGCGGAAATAGTCTTTCGCGACCGAGGTCGGGTCGTCGAACAGCCAGCCCACATTCGGGTTCGCCATGGCCTGCGCGCTGGGCGGGCGTGGCGCCATGAAACCGTCGATGTCGCCGCGGTCCAGCAGCTCGGAGATCGTCACGCCATCGGGCGCGCTCTCCAGCTTCACGCCTGCGGGCAGGTTCAACGCGATCTTCTCGGGCCGACCCGGCGTCTCGATGCCGCCGCGCACCCAGGTCACATCTTCGGGCGCTACGCCGTAGTCGTCCTGCAGCAGCGCGCGCGCCCACACATTCGCGCTCAGCTGGTATTCGGGCAGACCGATGCGTTTGCCCTTCAAGTCTTCGGGCTTGTGGATGCGGTCTTTGCGCACATAGATCGAGGTGTGGCGGAACGCGCGCGAGAGGAACACCGGCACCGCGACGTAAGGGCAGTCGCCTTTGGCGGTCTTCACCGCGTAGCTGGAGAACGAGAGCTCGGAGATGTCGAATTCCTGGCTGCGCATGGCGCGGAAAAACATCTCCTCGGGGTACAGGTTCATGTAGACCGGGTCGACACCATCGATCTGCACGCGCCCGTCCAGCAGGGCGCGTGTGCGGTCGTAGTCGCCCATGGCGATGGAGAGTTGCAGTTTGGACATGGGTTCTCTCAGGCCTTGACGGAATAGGAAGGTTCGAGCTCGGGGCGGTTCTCATCGGGGCCCCACACATAGGTGGTTTCGTGCTCGCGCCAGTCGGTGGTTTTGGGGATCACCGCCTGGAACGAGCAGACCGAGGGCGGAATGGCGTTGTCGCCCGCGCCGATGGCGGGGCCGCCGTGCTGGAACGCGCGCACGGCCTCCAGCATCTGCTTGCGAAACTCCACCACTGCCATGTCGCTCGCGCCCAGTCGATCGTGGGTGCGGTCGGCGATCGGCCCCATGGTGAGCCACATCGCCACGTCCTGGTTGGGAAAGCCGGTGATGCCGGTGAAGTTGCCGGCCTTCATGGCCTCGCGGTCTTGCCAGAAACGGTTCTCTTCGGTGCGCAAGGGGCGGTAGTAGGCGTCGAGGTCCACACCCACCGTTTGCCGCAGAAACTTGCGCCAGGTTTCGGTCTCGGGTGTGCTCGCCGGGTGGCCCCACGCCAGGAAGTAGAAGGCGGTGGTGGTGTCGTCCATCGGCACATTCACGTTGGCCACGTTGTAGAGATTGTTCGGTGGAATCAGCACCGTGATGGGCGCGGAGAACACCGTGGAGCGCACGTACTCGTGCGTGGCCGCGTTTTGGATCGGGCGGCGAATGGCGGCATAACGAAAGCCGTAGGCGCCGCGCTGCACCTGCATGCGCGGCGCCTTGTCGGTCGACGGCCGCAGCCAGGTCTTGTCGGTGGCCTCTGCGCCGCCCACGCGTGCGGGAACCATGTCGGACGAATGCAGGCTGGAGCTGTGCGCGGAGTCGATCGCGCCTTCAAGAATCTGCGCCCAGTTGCAAGGCAGCACCACCTTGGCAATGGACACGCGCGTGTCGGCGGTGGGCGCCCAGGGCGGCGGCACGAAAGCCGGTACCGCGTCCGCCGAACCGAACCACGCCCACACCATGCCGCCCCATTCCTTGACGGGATAGGCCTTGTGTTTCACCTTCTCGGCAAAGCCGCTGGCAGCGGGCTCCGACACCATCTCCAGCACGGTGCCGGCCACGTCCATCTTCCAGCCGTGGTACAGGCAACGCAGACCGCCTTCTTCGTTGCGCCCGTAGACCAACGACACCCGGCGGTGCGGGCACTTTTCGTCGAGCACGCCCACGTTGCCATCGGTATCGCGGAACACCACCAGGTCTTCGCCCAACACGCGCGCTTTCACCGGCGTGCCATCGGGCTCGGCGACTTCTTCGATCAGGCACACCGGCGTCCAGTGGCGCCGCATGAGCTGGCCCATGGGAGCGTTGCCGACAACGCGGCATAGCAGGTCGTTTTCTTCGGGTGTGATCATGAATGGGACCTCTGTACGTTGAGCTGCACGATGGCGGTCGAGCAACATCGGAAGTATGTTTAGATATCTAAGTATATGGCCGAGGCGACAAGAATGACAAGTGAGTGCTCAGACGGCTCACGGGTTTTGTGACAGCGCGGTGAACGAACGCGACGCCTGCGATTCATCTCACGCGGAAGGTCGATCAAGAGGTGATCAACCTCCGTTGGGGGTCGTCGGCGCATGGCGGCCACTCCCCAAGGAAAAAAGAAAAAATGCGGGAAAACCCTTGCATCGCGACCGCGTTGGACTGCACGCGAAGACAAGCGCAACTGCACGAAACGGCAAGAACGAAAACGGTGTCAAACCTACAGTTGATCGTTCTACTTCCGCCCATTCCAAGGACTCGCCCCATGAAACTTAGTGACTTGAAGAACGCCAGGTGGACACTCGATCATCCTGAGTTGGGGACTGGTCCGGTGTCCATCGAACCCTATCGATCGCCGGAATACTTCCAGAAGATGCGAGACAAGGTGTTCAAGCAGACGTGGATTTCCACGGGTAAGCGCGTCGACGAAATTCCCAATGCGGGCGACTACTTCGTCGAGAACATTGACATCACCAGCAATTCGATCGTCATCACGCGTGCCCTGGATGGGGTGGTTCGGGGGTTTCACAACGTCTGCCTGCACCGCGGCACCCAATTGGTTTTCCAGAACTACGGCAATGTGCGCGGTCGCTTCACTTGCATCTACCACGGCTGGTCGTACAGCCTGGATGGCAAGAACATACTGAAGACCGAACAGGACATGTTCTTCCATCCAGAGACGATCGAGGCAGATCTGATTCCTGTCGCCGTTGATGTGTGGAAGGGCTTCATCTTCGTCAACCTCGATCCGAAGCCTGCGGAGAGCCTGCGGGAGTACTTGGGCGAAGAGCTGCTGGGTCTTTACGACGCCTATCCGTTCGAACAGACCACCGTTCAGCTGTCCTACCGCGCCGATCTGGAATGCAGCTGGCCGGTGCTCAGAGATTCTCAGCTCGATGGATACCACCTCAAGTATCTGCACAAGCGGTCGGCGCCGGGGTTCATGGAAAGCGGGGACGATCCGTCGCGCCATGCCTGGGATTTCAAGCTATTGGGAAGACACAGTTCCGGAAGCTTCTTCGGCAACCGCGCGCGCATCAGTGCAGATCTGTCCAAGGTCGCGCCTGTGACGTCGCTGGCGAGCCGCCTGGGCCAGACCATCGCCACGAACACGGCAGCCAATGTGCCGGTGGACAAATGGGCCAAGGGCGTGAACCCCACGCGCAGCGAAAACTGGTTTTTCGACTACCTGTACATCTTCCCGAACATGCACGTGGTCTTTCTCGGCCAGAGTGCCTACATCGTCCACAAGATGATGCCGGGAAAGGCGCACAACACCTCGAGCTGGAATGCGCGCTACTTCGGGCCACCGGTGCAGGCCGACGATCTGGTGTCGAAGTGGACCAGCGAATACATGAAGTACAGCTTGCGAGATCTGTGGCGTGAAGACGGCAACACCACCATCGGTGCACAACGCTCCATCGATTCTGGTGTGTTCCGACGCATGTATCTGCAGGATCAGGAAGTGCTCATCCGGCATGCCGACAAGACCCTCAACGACTACGTCAACTTCTGATGACCTCCGAAAGGGGCTACACCGATATGCAAACCGTCCAACATCTGCCGTCCCAGTTCAGCGAGCTGGAACAGTTTCTACCCTGGGCATTGGCCACCGAAGCCCTTCGCCTTGAGAGGCGCGAAAAGTCAACGCTGGAGGACATTCGGACGTTCTACGGCGCAGTCCTCTCGCGCATCGAGGAAGTCATTGAACATTTCCGTCAGGCGGACACGTCTGCCAAAGGTGGCAAAGGCATCGCGGAAGAAACGAACAACCTCTACACCCTGATGTTGGCCTTTGCCGACGCATCGCTGTCCATCGAGCTGCACAAGAGCCATACCGTGCCAGACGGCATGGCGTGGGATGTCTGGCAGCCCGAGCACGACTCAGCGGACTGGCAGGCCAAGCCAAAGATCCGATTGCAGCCGGTGACTCCGTAAGGCGCAAGCCACCCATTGACCACTCTTCTCGCCTTTTTTCAACCACCGTCACTTGGAGACCTTATGACCCCCACCGAAGTTGTCCGCGCCTTTGTCAAGGCGCACAACGCACACGATCTCGCCACCATGGCCACTTACCTGTCTGACGACAGCACGATGATCGATGTCGCCTCGCCCATTCCTCTCGGCAGCAAAGCCGATGTGTTGAAGTTGTTTTCGATGATATTTGCCGCCATTCCAGACATCCACTTTGAAGTCACGGGAATGATCTCCGAAGGACATAAGGCGTTTTCTGCACTGCGCACGACCGGCAACGGAAAGGGCCTCTGGATGGGCCGAGACATTACGGGAAAGCGTTGCGACGTGTTCGAGGGCATGTTCGTCGACATTCAGAACGACCAGATCAAGACCTGCATGTTCTACAGCGACACCGCGACCCTTTCGCGCCAGCTCGCAGACTACGCGCCTGCGCTCGACATGAAGTCCGATACGCCCAACATCATGTAATGCGACCAGGAGCACCTGCGGGTGCTCCTGGTCGCTTGCTCCGAAGAAGATTCCAGAACATGTCACAAGCCGAGATCTGCGAGATCTACGTCTGCAACAACATTGATTGCAAGAATCGAGGTGCGGATCGCGTCATCGAGGCGCTCCGCGATGAGTTCCATTCGTCTGAATCGCCGGCCATTCGGATCCATACCTACATGTGCTTCTCTGCGTGCAACAGTGGACCGAATGTGGTTATTCCCAACCGCCGTTGCTGGCTCACCGCGGTGAGTCCAGAAGATGTGTCAGTGGTTCGCGACGTGGTTTCAGGTGCGAACCCACCACAGCATCTGCAGCAGAAAAACGACCCCCAACTGGAGGCGTTGATCTTCGGCATCATGGATGCAGGCCTCTTGTGCCCATCGGAGGACGCTTGACTCCGAACGTGTCGAACGTGTCAAGTTTCGTGGGCGGTGCGCAAGTCCAGGCGAATGGCATTCGACAGCACTTTCTCCGCTACTCCCCAAAGACCGAGGAGGCACCCACGTTGGTGGTTATGCCTGGCATCACCAGCCCTGCCGTGACATGGGGCTTTGTTGCCGAGAGACTCGGTCGGCGGTACGACACGTATGTCCTCGATTTCCGGGGGCGTGGTCTTTCGTCTTCGGGAACGGGCCTCGACTACTCCATCGACACCCTTGCAGATGATCTCAACGAATTTCTCCGTGTGCGCTCGTTGCAGACGTCGATCCTGATGGGTCACTCCATGGGTGCGCGCGTCATTGCAAGAATGCTGGCGAAAGGCACTGCGATGCCTCCTGGCCTGGTGCTTATCGATCCACCCATGAGTGGCCCGGGACGCCCGAAGTATCCCTATGAACTCTCCTCCTATCTGGAGGCGATTGCGTGGGCGCAGCGCGGCTGTAGCGCTGAAGATTTGCGCGGGGCGCTGCCGACGTGGTCGCACGAACATCGTGCGCTTCGCGCGGAGTGGCTTCATACCTGTGATCCACGCGCGGTGACTGCGGCACACGACGCCTTCCATGCCGAGTGCATTCTCCAGGACGTCCCTCACTTGAGGGCACCCACACTTTTGATGACCGCCGAACACGGCGGCGTCGTTTCAGCAGAGGACGTCGAACGCATTCACGATTCGAGTGAATGTGTGCAACACGTTCGGATTCCCGATGCGGGGCACATGATTCCTTGGGACAACGTCTCGGCGTTTCATGCCGCACTCGATCCCTTTCTCTCCACACATTCGAAAGGCACCCTATGGCCGTGAGCGATTTCCAGATGCTGCAAGCATGGAAAGCAGTCCTCCATCTGAGTCAACTGCAAACCGGACAATCCGTAACGATTCTGAGTGGCGGGCACACCCATCCACAGACCTTGCGCACGGCGTCACTGGCTGTGCAGGAGGCGGGCGCGACCGTCACACACATCGAGCTGCCGCCCATCAACGCAGAGAAGTCGCTTAGCCGAGACCCGTTCGGATACCTCGGGGAAACGCCACTGAGCGGAAATCCCCCCGCCATCGCCGCCCTCATGGCGAGCGACCTGGTTCTGGATCTGATGGGGCTGCTGTTCTCGCCCGAGCAACTCCAGGTGTTGCAATCGGGAACCAAAATTCTCCTGGCCATGGAGCCTCCGGAGATTCTGGTCAGAACCATCCCCACGCTGCACGACCGCCAGAGGGTTCTGGCCGCCACCGATCGGCTGCGCCGTGCGAAAACGATGCATGTCACTTCCAAGGCGGGAACGAGCGCCACATTTGAACTCGGTGAGTACCCGACGTTCAGCGAGTACGGCTTCGTGGACGAGCCCGGGCGCTGGGACAACTGGCCCAGTGGGTTTGTCTTCACCTTTGCCAACGAGGGGCGCAGCTCGGGCACCTTGGTGCTGGACAAGGGGGACATCCTCTTGCCACAGAAGACGTATATGACAGACCGCGTCGTCATGCACGTGCAGGACGGCTACGTCAGGCAGATCGAAGGAGGCGTCGATGCCGAGATGCTGCTCGAGTTCATGAACGGATTCAACGACCCAGAGGCATTTGCCATGTCACACGTGGGATGGGGCCTCCAGCCGCGGTGTCACTGGTCCACCCTGTCGCTGTACGACCGCGAACAAACCATTGGTATGGATGCGCGCGCCTACGAAGGAAACTTCCTGTTTTCCCTCGGTCCAAACAGCGAAGCAGGGGGCACCCGTACCACACCCTGTCACCTGGATATTCCGTTACGCAATTGCACCGTGGCAATCGACGGCGAGGTGGTGGTTCGTGACGGGAAAGTGCTTGAGGCAGGGACGTGATGCCCGACGGCGACATCTATTCAAAGCAAGGCTTCGGCACGGCACTCCAGCCGGCGGCGCCGTTCGGGTTGCTGATCGTCGACTTTGTGAACGCCTTTGCGGATCCAGCCCAGTTCGGCGGTGGCAACATTGCCCAGGCGATCGACGGGACCAAAACCTTGCTTGCTCGAGCTCGCCAGAAAAAATGGCCCATCGTCCACACGCGTATCGTCTTTGACGACGCTGCAGCCGACGCCAATGTCTTTGCGATGAAGGTCCCGGGCGTCTTGAAGTTGAACGAATCGTGTCGGGAGAGCCAGATCGTGAGCGCACTGACCCCCGAGCCGGGTGAACTGGTGGTGCGCAAGACAGTGCCTTCCGCGTTCTTTGGTACCTCGCTGGCGCCGTGGTTGGCCCAGCGTGGCGTGCGATCCCTCCTGGTGGCGGGCGCCACAACCAGCGGATGCGTTCGCGCCAGTGTGGTGGATGCCATGTCATGGGGGTATCGCCCCATCGTCGTCCCCGAATGTGTTGGCGATCGATCGATCGACGCTCACAATGCAAGTCTGTTTGACATGAACCAGAAGTATGCGGCTCTGATGCCCGCGACGGAGGCGCTGTTGCTATCCTGAGGGTCCCTTCCGGCCCGGAGGGCCATTGGTAAATCGTTCTATTTCGGTACTGCGATCATGAATAAGCGATTTTCAACCGACAGCGTGCAACCCTCCCTGGGCGGGAGCTATTGGCGCCATGCCATTTCCGAAGCCCTCTTCAACTTGCAGATCACACTCCCAAGCCCGCACACGTTTCGTGGCGAACTGGTTCAGAGCGATCTGTCGAACGGCTCCCTTTCAAGATTGACCTCGGGTGCGCTAAGCAGCCGGCGCTTGAAGGAACATTGCGACCTGGAAGACCGGCAAGTCCTTCTCACATTGCCTGTTCAAGGGACTGTGGAATTTACGCAGTTCGGACGCACCACACGGTGCGGCCCGGGGCAATTCGTTCTCGAAATGAGCGAAGAGCCCTACGAGTTTGGTTACGGAGACGGTAGTGAAATGCTGGTGTGGAAGTTGCCCGCCTCCACTTTGCGAGCGCATGTGGGCGACCCCCGTCGTTTCTCCGCCCGGCAATATGACGTCAACTCGGGCATAGGCCAGGTCTTCAACGACTATCTCAAACTGGTAGCTCGCCAGGTCGAGCAAAACGCGAACCCGCATTTGCGCGCCTTGATGGATGCCCATCTGGTCGAACTGCTTGCCTTGACGCTTCAGCAACACCCGGACGCGTTGCAGTCTCAGCAGTCAAGTATTCGGGATGCGCACCTGGCGCGCATCGAGGCTTATGTGCAGCAGCATCTCTCCGACCCGAATCTGACGCCGACCCAGATTTCGAAGGCCTGCCGCATTTCCTTGCGCTATCTTCACTCGCTGTTTCGAGAAACCGGAACTCCCGTGTCTCAATGGATTCGCGAATTGCGCCTCCAGCTTGCACACGAGTCGCTCAGGCGCGCGACCAAGCCGGGTTACATCGCCACCGTCGCTTATGACTGCGGGTTCAACGACCATCCGAAGTTCACACACGCCTTTCGCAAGAAGTACGGCTACACCCCGAGCGACTTGCTGCGCAATGTACGCGCAGACAGCAGCGGCCCGAACTGATCGACCTTCCGGTAACACGACCTCCAGCGCGTCAGCGGAGTGCCGGTCGAGCACCAGCCTATAGACGCCACTTCCTCCAACGACAAATCAAAGTGCACGCATGGGCCAAGCCCGTGGGGTACTTCCACGTAAAGTGGGCAGAGTCGCTGGGTGACCCACTTCGTGCGTAACACGCACCACCTGCTCCGGTGTGGGTCTGTCGATGTAACTCTCCATCCAGACAATGATCAACCTATTCGACCGCCGTGTTCTGGCAGCTGCATCGCTTCACGATACAACCCAAAAACACCTTTTTTTTCCCGCCTATGCGCATGCGCAGACCATGGCCGCAGAGGTCTTCCTGGACGAGGTTCAGGCGGCAGGCCTCTGTGGCAAAGGGGGCGCCAATTTTTCCAGCGCACGCAAGATGCAGCTGTTCAGGGAACAGGCGGAGCCCACCAAGCACCTTGTGATCAATGGTGGCGAACATGAGCCAGGGTCGGCCAAAGACGACTGGTTGTTGACCCATCACGCCGACACCGTTTTGGATGGCGCGCTTTGCCTGGCGCACCTGCTGGGTGCCACGCATGTCTGGGTGGCCATCAATGCGCGAGGCACCGCCGCCCAAGACGCCGTCACCAGTGCCTTGAACCACATCACGCGGGAAATGCACCCGTTGCCCGTCGTTCGCATCGTCACTGTTCCGGACGAGTATGTGGCGGGCGAAGAAACGGCTCTTCTGCAGTCCTTGTCGGGTCGCCCGGCGATGCCGGTTCGCCGACCGCCTTTTCCGATCGAACGGGGTCACGACGACAAGCCCACGCTCGTGCACAACGTCGAGACTGTGGCCCACCTGCCGTACCTGATATTGCATGGCGCACAGGCATACCGGCAGTTGGGAATCGCGCGAAAGGGGGTGACGCTGTGCACCTTCGGAGATGAATTCGTTCATAGCGGGGTGCGCCTCGTCCCGCTGGGTATCGACATCCATGCGCTGTTGCAAGTGCATGGGGGCGGACTGCGTTCGGGGCGCACCATCCGGGCGGTGCAGCCCGGGGGGCCTGCCTCCGGATTTCTACACCGCGAACAGTTCGATGTGCTGTTCGAAGCACCTTCTCTCATGCGGGCCGGTTCGTCCCTTGGTTGCGCCGCGATCAGCGGATTCTCCGAGGACGATGACATGGTCTCTGTCACACGCAGCCGCACAGACTTCTTCGAAAAATCATCGTGTGGGCAGTGCCCGCAATGTCGCATGCAGACCCGGATGCTCGCGGCCATCGTTCGCCAGGTGGAAGCGGGCAAGGGAAGCGCCAAGTTGTTGGGGCAAATCCCCTTGATCATCCAGGCCAATGCCGCCCACGGCATCTGCGGTTTGATTCGCATGCCGGTCGCACCAGTCGAGTCGTTGCTGCGGCATTTCAAGACAGACATCGATCGACATCTACCGGCCGAGTCCGCGTAACCCCGTTCCCGTCGCATCTCAGCGACAGCATGTGCGCTGCGCGAGACCGTCTGCATTGCACGGGTTCGAAATTGTTTGTGCACGCAACGGCAAGACCGCGCGCATGTGGCCTCCTATCCTGCGGCATCAGCAAACAACTGCGACGTCCAATAGGAACCCACGACATGACAAGACTCACCCTGAACGGCAAGCCCGTCGATATTGAAGGCGTGCCCGACGATGCACCACTCCTCTGGGTGATTCGAGAGAATTTCAAACTGCCGGGGACCAAGTTTGGTTGTGGGCTCGGACAGTGCGGCGCATGCACGGTGCATCTCAACGGGAAAGCCATTCGCTCGTGCATCACGCCCATCAGCGCGGCTGCAGATCAGTCCGTCACCACCATTGAAGGACTGGATGCCCAACACCAACACCCGTTGCAACGTGCGTGGGTCGCAGAACAGGTGCCGCAGTGTGGCTACTGCCAATCCGGCCAGATCATGCAGGCCGCTGCGCTGTTGAAGCGCACACCCAAGCCGAGCGACGCGCAGATCGTCGAGGCGATGGATGGCAACCTCTGCCGCTGCGGCACCTACCAACGCATCAAGCGTGCGATTCGCCGTGCGTCGGAGCTGAAAGCATGAGCATGGACATTGCACCTTCCATCGAGAGCACGCCGCTGTCACGCCGGCAGTTCCTCATACGATCCAGCACCGTGAGCTGCAGTGTCGCGTTCGCGCTGACAGGCGCTGCGCGTACCGCCGTGGCCGCTGCCACGCAGGATGCAGCAACGACTGGAAAGATCAGCCCCAACATCTGGGTCAACATCCACGAAGATGGTGTGATCGAAATCGTCTGCCCCGCCGTGGAACTCGGACAGGGCGCTCACACCGCTCTGCCGCGTTTCGTGGCCGAAGAGATGGACGCCGATTGGGGTGCCGTGCGGGTTTTGCAGGCGTCCGCGAACGACAAGTTGTATGGCAACCCGCTGGCATGGAACACGCAGATCACCGCCGCTTCCCGCACCACGAACGGCTACTTCGATGTGCTTCGCGTGGCCGGTGCTCAGGCTCGGTACATCTTGCTCCACACCGCCGCCGGGAAATGGAGGGTTCCGTTTGCCGAGTTGAGTTCGCGCAAGAGCGTTGTGCTGCACGCGAAGTCGGGTCGACGCATCACGTATGGCGAACTCGTCGGGTCGATCCAAATGCCCGCTTCGCTGCCTCATTTCTTCGCACCGGGTGAAGCCCCGCAGCCAGCCGATGACTACTTCGGTGAGGCACCCCTGTCCATCGTGGCGCCGGACCCTAAGCGGAAGGATTCGATACGGCTCAAGCGGAAGTATCAGTACCAATTGATCGGCGTGGACACGCCCCGCCCCGACATCCCCGACAAGACCACGGGCAAGGCGTCGTACGGGATGGACGTTCAACTCCCCGGCATGCTCCACGCCATGGTGGAAACCGGCCCCGTCTTCGGGATGGCGCCGGAGGAGGTGGATGAAGCCCAGGCCCTCCAGGTGCCCGGCATCGTCCGCGTGCTTCGACTTCCCTATGGCGTGGCGGTCGTTGGCGACAACCTGATCGCCGTTCGAATCGCGCGGAGAAAGCTCCAAGTCCAGTGGGCGCCGCTCCCTGAAAAACAGGGCTATGGCAGCGACGCTGTTCTACAAGAATTCAGCGAGCTGGCACGAGAGACCAAAGGGACTGCCGTTCGCGCCTGGTCACAAGGCGATGCATCGGCGACCGAAAGCGCATTGGCCGCTGGCGCTCGTTCGAGCGTCGAGCGATTCGAGATGACCTCGGACCTTGTGTACCAGAGCCCGATCGAGCCGCAGAACGCGACCATCCGTCCTTCCGCCGACGGCAAATCGGCCGAGGCGTGGGTGGGTACGCAGTGGCCGACGGTAGAGCAGGGTTTTGCCGCCAGCATTCTGGGCATTCCCCCGGATCAACTGAAGATGCACCTGCCTTATGTGGGAGGAGGATTCGGACGCCGCCTGGAGCCTGGCGCCATGGTGGACGCAGCGCACATCGTTCGGGCCGTGGGGAAAACCGTCAAGGTCCTGTGGACCCGCGAGGACGATATCAAACGGAACCCGTTTCGGCAGGCTCTGGCCTGCCGCATCGAAGCGGCGGTGGACGAGAAGAGTGGGCAGATCTCGGCCATGCGTCATACGGTCGTTGCAGACTCGTGGCTCGCGCGCTTGTTCCCCCAGTACTTTGGCGCGTATCAGCAGACCGATCCCGGCAACTGGATCGGAGGGAGGGTCGCCTACGACATCCCATTGCAGGTCATCGACGCGGTCACTCCCCGCCGCAGCGTCGACGTCTGCTACATGCGCGGAATAGGCGTTGCACAGGTCAAGTTCGCGCAGGAATCGCTGATGGACCGGCTGGCGAACCAGCGCAAGGTCGACCCCATCGAATTCCGCGTGCGACATCTGAAAAAAGAGCCGCGTGCCGTGGCGGTTTTGAATGAAGTTGCGCGGATGTCCAACTGGCGCCGACGCCGTCAGACGCTGTCGGATCGGTCCACCGCGCTCGGCGTTGCTTACACGCCGTACTCCAATGCGCACGTGGCACTCGTCAGCGAGGTTTCGCTGAACAGCCAGACCGGTGAAATTCGGGTGCTGCGGGTGTGGTGCGCCCTCGACATTGGATTGGTCGCTCAGCCGGACATCGTGAAATCGCAGATGGAGGGCGGCATCGTCCAAGGGCTCAGCGTTGCGTTGATGGAGCGGGTCACGGTGGAACGTGGCGTCGTTCAACAGACGAATTTCCACAACTACCCCATCCTGCGTATGAGTCAAATGCCGGATATTGCGGTGACGATTCTCGCTACCGAACACCCCATGACCGGTGTTGCCGAGCTCGGCTTGCTACAGATCGCCCCTGCCATCAACAACGCCGTGGCGCATCTCACGGGCACCCATCTCACCCGCCTTCCCATGTTGCCCGCACAGGTGCTGGCGGCGATTAAGTCCCCTTGACGTCGCAGCGGTACCGCAAGCCGACGCCGGAAGTGACGAGCCCCTTTTCTCTTTTGATTGCAATTCACCATGACCATCCGACTCAGCAACGCGATCCTTGCATACGCCCTTGGTATCCTGTTGACCTTGTCGATGACCTCTGCGCTGGCCACGGAGGGCGGAGGATCGACCGCGAGTCTCGGTGCTGAAAACTTCTTGACCGGCGCAGCACCACCGCCGGGCTTCTATGTACTGGAGTACATCAACCACTACCGCGCCAACCGTCTTAACTACCTTGCGGGCGATGCCGCCGTGCCGGGATCTGCCGGGCATGGCCGCCCACATCAACCAGCCGAGCCACCCGGCCACCGTGTCGTGGGAAGAGGCGCAGGCGTTCATCCAGCGGCTCAATCAAAAGGAAAGTCGCACACACTACCGACTTCCCACCGAGGCCGAATGGGAGTACGCCGCGCGCGCTGGCACGACCACTGCGTATTCGTTCGGCGACGACGCACGGCAACTTCCACTTCATGCCTGGTTCGGTGAAGGCTTCACAGCAGGCTCGACCCACCCGGTGGGTCAGAAGCTGCCCAACCCCCTGGGGCCTGCACGACGTACATGGCAACGTGTGGGAGTGGGTGCAGGACTGGTACGGTGACCGTTACCCTGGCGCGGCCGCCGTGGTGGATCCACAGGGCCCGGCGAGTGGATCGAATCGCGTCGTGCGCGGCGGCAGCTGGCACCAAACGGCCGACAGCTGGCGTTCGGCCGTGCGCAAGCCGTACGCGCCGAACTACCGAGGCATCAGCATTGGTTTCCGCGTCGCGAAGACCGTCGACTGAAAGAAGTACCGCGATGACCGAACAGACCCGCCCCGTTCACCTGCGCCAATGGGCAAGCCTGATCGCAGCTGCAAGCGCTTCTGCGTTGACGCCGCCCAGATCATCATGGGCGCAGAGGGCCCGCGTTGAACAAGCGCCGCGCCGCCGGCTCGTGGCGTATTTCTCTCGCACAGGCCAGAACCGGCAGGTCGCCAGTGGTGGTCTATACACACCCGACGGCGGCCAACTGCTGCGGCATTCTGCAGAAGAATGTGCAGGGCGTCATGGTGGAGTTAGGCACCAATACCACGCGCACCATTGCGTCCGTTCTTTTCGACGGGAATGCGCAGCGGTTCCGCTGCATCCGATGGATTTTTTCGCATGCCGGCGGCACGATGGCGTTCCTGATCGAGCGCTTCGTGCGGCATCCCCTGCTGGCGCGCAACGTGGCGCCCAACTTCCCCAATGGCGTGCTCCCCGAACTGCAGCGCTTCTGGTACGACACGGCCCAGACGGCGAACGCTGCCGCGATGTCCGAGCTGACCCAAGTGGTTCCCCTGGAACAGATCGTGTTCGGAACGGACCACCCCTACCGAACCAGCTTTGACCACCTCCAGGGCGTGCGGAGTTCAGGGGTATTTACCGCGTCGCAATTACAGATGATCGAGCGGCCCAGTCCGCTGCGGCTGTTTCCTCAACTGCGCGGCTGACCTCCATGCCACATGTGCCACGGTCTTCACTGCTGCTTGAGGTGCTGCGCCGCGATGTAGCCAAAGGTCATACAAGGTCCGATCGCGGCCCCTCCGCCCACGTAATTCCCGCCCATCACATGGGACATGTCATTGCCCACCGCGTAAAGGCCGGGGATAGGTTCGCCATCTGAACGAAGCACCTGTGCATGTTCGTTCGTGTCCACACCGGAGAATGTTCCCAGTTCGCCCATGTGGGCTTCCCCCAGTTTCCCGGACACATCCAATGACATGATGTGTTCAGGAGATAGGCATGACAAGAACCCGAAGGAGCTTCACGGACGAGTTCAAACGTGAAGCAGTGAAGCTGTGCAAGCAGCCAGGCGCCACCGTGACGCACATTGCACGGGACCTGGGTATTCAGACCAGCGTGCTCAGACGTTGGGTCACCCAGGAGCGTGGCGGGGTGTTGGACCTCAGGCCGAATCGGCCGTTGCGCAGTGAGGCCGCCACTGAGGTGGAGCGGTTGCAACGCGAACTGCGCCGCGTGACCACGGAGCGCGACATCCTAAAAAAAGCGCTCGGCTACTTTGCCAAGGACCCGCAGTGAAGTACGGCTTCATCGCGCGGCATCGTAGTGTCTGGCCCACCCGCACCATGTGCCGGGTTCTGGCGGTCTCCCACAGCGGCTTCTACGAATGGATGGACAGAGCGCCGAGCCAGCGCAGTCAGGACGACGCCAGGCTCACCCGCCTCATCCGGGAGTGCTTCGAGCTTAGCGACCGAACCTACGGCAGTCCACGCGTCTGGCACGACCTTTGAGCGCTGGGCGAGAGTTGCTGGATGAACCGGGTCATCCGGCTGATGCACCTGGCCAAGCTGCAAGCCCGCCACAAGCGACGCAGGCTACCTGGCGATACGGGCAGCAGGCTTGAGAACCACATCGCGCCCAATCACTTGCAACGCGACTTCGAGGCCAGTGGACCAAACCAGAAGTGGGTGTCACCGCCGGATGAATACTCCCCGTATTGGCCGGTTGAATTTTCCCCAGTTTGAAGCTTGAACAGGCAGCGGGCCGAGGCCCGCTGCCTGTTCGTCCACTTGACGGGGTCTCCTCGTTTTCAGTGCAATAAGTGACGGTACGC
>NZ_LMTS01000330.1 GCF_001541225.1 Variovorax sp. WDL1
GTAAGCGCGTGGTGATCCCGTCTTGACGACGGTCTTCGATCAGCGCACTGCTGTTGGTTGCCAGCGATGCGGCAACAACTCTCCGACACGGCTGGCCGGCTGCGTGGGCAGTCGCTCAAGAATGTCGCTGAGGTACGCGTGCGGCTCATGTCCGTTGAGCTTCGCCGACTGGATCAAGCTCATGATGGCCGCTGCGCGCTGGCCTGCACGTAGCGATCCCGCGAACAGCCAATTCGATCGTCCGATGGCAATCACTGGGTCATTCTGCCCATGTCGGGCAAGAAGT
>NZ_LMTS01000198.1:0-14626 GCF_001541225.1 Variovorax sp. WDL1
TAGCCACCGCCGCCGCTGCGGCTCCCGCCACCACCGCCGCCGCCGTAGCCGCCACCGCCGCCGCCACCATAACCGCCGCCACCGCTACGGCCACCGCCGCCGCCGAAGCCGCCAGGCGAACGGGGCTCCATCGGACGGGCCTCGTTGACTGTCAGAGCGCGGCCTTCGAGCGACTGGCCATTCAGGCCTTCGATTGCTGCAAGCGCTTCCGAATCGGTGCCCATTTCCACGAAGCCGAAGCCCTTGGAGCGACCGCTGTCGCGTTCCATCATGACCTTGGCGCTGGCAACGGAACCATAGGCGGCGAACGCCTGTTCCAGATGGTTGTCGCGGACGGAGTAGGCGAGGTTGCCTACGTAAAGTTTCTTGCCCATTGAGGACTCCTAATCAAACAAAAAAACAATCGATGGAGTCCCAGAGTCACAACAAGCAAGGATGCGCAGTGGCGCGAAACTGAACCGATTACCCAATGCGAAGCCAAAGCGAACTAAAGCGACGCCCCGGCATTGTCGCGCACTTCTGGGCGCCGTGGTCAAGATTCCTACAAAGGGAAACGCCTAGTTCTCCGAGGCGCCCTGATCGGCGAGTCTCTTGGCTCGTGCGCGCGCATGCGGCGCCCGCTGGGCTTCCGCCCTTCCTCTAGGCCTTTGCCTGCGCCTCCAGCCGTCGGTTGGCATCCAGCGCGTACAGCACGGCCTTCTCGTCCTGGCCCTTGCCCGATGCATCCCCCATCGAAATCTGGGCCGAGCCGTAGAGCTCGCGCTCCAGTCGCTTCGCACGCTCGGAATACATGCGGGCCAAGGCACCATGATGCTCGGCGGCCGCCTGGTGCTCGATGCGCGCCAAGTGGGCTTCCTCGAGCAGGGCCATGACGCGCCGCAGATGGCCATTCCGGTTGGGTTGGAAAAAACTGAACATCGGGATCCTCCATCACGAGCAAACAGAAACTCTTTGTAGCTGCAGTCGCCGGTCCGGCGCTGTAGGTGCAGCGCTCTTGTAGATCTGTCGTCATGAATTAGTTCTCAGTTTTACCGATTCTCTGCGCCTCGCCATCCTCCAAAAGTCTTACTCCGCCTTCACCGCCACATTTGCCGGACGGCCTATTTGTCCAGCCCTGCCAGACAGACGTACTTGATCTCGAGAAACTCGTCCAATCCATACTTGGAGCCCTCGCGTCCCAATCCGGACTGCTTGACGCCACCAAAGGGCGCCTCGGCGGTGGAGATCAGGCCGGTGTTCACTCCCACAATGCCCGATTCGAGCTGCTCGGCGACGCGCATGATGCGGCCGATGTCCCGGCTGTAGAAGTACGACGCCAGCCCGAACTCGGTGTCGTTGGCCAGCGCGATGGCCTCGGCCTCGGTGTCGAAGGCGAAGACGGGCGCCAAAGGGCCGAAGGTCTCCTCGTGCGCGACCAGCATGTCCCTGGTTGCGCCCGCCACCACGGTGGGCTCGTAGAAGCGGCCGCCCAGCGCATGGCGCCTGCCGCCGGTGAGGACCTTGCCGCCCTTGACCAGTGCATCGGCCACATGCTCCTCGATCTTCGCCACCGCCTTGTCGTCGATCAGCGGCCCCTGGGTGACGCCCGGCTCCACGCCGTTGCCCACCTTCAGCGCGCGCACCTTGGCCACCAGCTTGTCGGTGAAGTCGGCCAGGACGCCCTTCTGGACGTAGATGCGGTTGGCGCACACGCAGGTCTGGCCGGTGTTGCGGTACTTCGAGACCATCGCGCCCTCGACTGCGGCATCGATGTCGGCATCGTCGAACACGATGAAGGGTGCGTTCCCGCCGAGCTCGAGCGAGAGCTTCTTGATGGTGTCGGCCGACTGTTTCATCAGCATGCGCCCGACTTCGGTGGACCCGGTGAAGGTGAGCTTGCGCACCGTGGGGTTGCGCGTCATCTCGCCGCCGATCTTCGAGGCCGAGCCAGTCAGCACCGACAGCAGGCCCTTCGGCAGCCCCGCGCGCTCGGCGAGTTCTGCAAAGGCCAGCGCCGAGAACGGGGTCTGCGTGGCAGGCTTGACCACCATCGCGCAGCCCGCGGCCAATGCTGGCCCCGCCTTGCGCGTGAGCATCGCGGTCGGAAAGTTCCAGGGCGTGATCGCGGCTGTCACGCCGATGGGCTGCTTGAGCGCGAGGATGCGGCGGTCGGCTGAGGGCGCGGGAATGGTGTCGCCGTAGACGCGTCGCGCCTCGTCGGCGAACCAGTCGATGAACGAAGCCGCATAGGCGATCTCGCCCTTGCTCTCGGCAAGCGGTTTGCCTTGCTCGGCTGTCATGATGAGCGCCAGGTCGTCCTGGTTGGCGAGCATCAGGTCGTTGAGCTTGCGCAGGATCGCGGTGCGCTCCTTGGCCGGCCGCCGCGCCCAGTCGCGCTGTGCGGACTCGGCCGCGGCGATGGCGCGTTGCGTTTCTTCCGCACCGCACGACGGCACGGTGCCGATCTGCTCGCCTGTGGCCGGGTTGGATACGGGAATGGTTTCGCGCGTGTCTGCGTCGATCCATTCGCCCGCGAGAAAAACCTGCTGGCGCAGGAGAGTGGGATCTTTCAAATTCAGCATGGGATGGGTGCCTCCTGCCGCAAGCTTGCATCGCAGCGACCCAGTTGTCGAGGGCCTCGCCGCCTTGTCAGTCAAGGCCGACGCCCGCTAGCCGGATGCGACGGACACGCGCTGCGCCGTCGAACCGACGAGTCGCCGCGCCGCCAGCCGCTGGCTTCCGGCACCGCTTGTGCCTAAAACATGCAACATTGGAGGCACGTCATGGACAAGATCATCCTGGACTCGGCGGGCGATGGCCGCGGCTACGAATGCCTCGGACTGCACGGCTCTCGCATCCTTACCCGCAGCCACGCCGAAGCCTGCTTCTGGCATTCGCTCGGCTATGTTGTGCTCCACTATTCGCATTGGGCGGCCTGAAAGGGACACACATCGCCTTCAGGGAGAAGAAGCCATGCTCATCGTCATCAGGACTGTTCCGCGGGAGCAGGATGCGCGCCTCGTGATCGCGTGCATACGCGCCTGCATCTGGGCGGCCGTCGAAGGACGTCCCTTCTGCCCGCTGCGCCAAGACTGATCTGGCCGTCGCCGGCACTCCTGACCGGCCTTCGCTGAAAGATCGAGAACGCGAGCCGTGCTGCCTGCGCGACGGCACCGGCGCGGCCCGGTCGCATCGTCATGCGCATAGCGGGGCGGCGCCCCGATTGTTTCCAGGCTGCGAACACCGCGGTTCAAAGCGTGACGTCTTTTCGAGGGCTGTTTGTCCCACACTAATTTCCATGGACAACCCGTCTGAAGGACCAGAAATGAAAGCCTCGAAACTCATCGCCACTGCCGCTCTTTCCCTCCTGGCCGTCGCCGGGGCGCAAGCGGAAACCTACGAAGGCGTGCACCCCCTGACTTCCTCGGCCACCCGCAGCGAAGTCGCCACGCAAGCGGTTGCCGCCGCGCGCGCCGGCAACGTCTATGCTGACGGCACCAGTGCCGGCGTGCAGACCTTCAACTCCACCGCCGACCGCGCTCAAGTGCGTGCGGAAGCCGTTGCCAAGGCTCACGATCCGTTCGCGAGTCTCGATCGCCGCGCCTTCTATCGCGACGAAGTCCCCGCTGCGTACAAGAAGCCGAAGGTGTCGTTCACGCGTCAAGCCGGCCTCTGAGCCCAGGACGAATAAAAGCAAAACGAGGACGGGCCTCACACGGCCCGTTCTTTTTCAGCTGCGTGCCTGCGCCATAGAGGCCAGCCATGCTCCTCTCGATAGCCTGTAGAGCACATGCCGCAGCAGGGGATGGCCCGCGGGCACCAGGGGATGATCGAAGTCATCTGCCGGTGACTGCGTCATGCCGAGCCGCTGCATGACGGCGCGCGAGCGTGTGTTGGCCGGTACGGTGAAGGCGACGAGCTCATCGAGTCCGGCCCTCTCGAAACCGAAGGCAAGCGCCGCGCGCGCCGCTTCGCTTGCATAGCCGCGGCCCAAGTAAGCCGGGGCCACGCGCCAGCCGACCTCGGGTCAGCCGGTGCAGAAGGCTTCTTGAACCAGCTACGGCAGCAGGCCTGTGGCAACGGTCGGATACCGCAAGCGTACGCGCAGCTCCCGCTTCAGCCGCTTGTTGTTCAGCCGGCGCGACTCGTTCATGAAGCTCATCTGCGACAAAGGGAGCTTCGCCTGGGCTTCCTCGCGCGCAATTCGAGGCGGGCGCGGCAGGCCGTAGAGGTCGGCCGCGAAGTCAATGTAGTCGCCGATCTTCAGCTCGCTGTCGTCGCTCACATGGAACACGCGCTGCGGGCCGCCGCGCCACAGCGCCGTGACGCAGGCGCGTGCCAGGTCGTCGGCGTGGATGTGATTGGTGTAGACATCGTCCTCGGTGCGCAGCACCGGTGTGCGCTTGTGCAGCCGCTCGCGCGGCGTGCCACCTTCGCGATCCGGCGCATAGATGCCGGGAATGCGCAGGATGCGCGTAGCGACGCCAGTGCGGCCCAGCCAGCGTACGACGCGCTCGGCATCGACGCGGCGGTGCGCGCGGGGGGTGCCGGGCCGCACGGTGCGCGTCTCGTCGATGCGCGCGCCGCCGCAGTCGCCGTAGACGCCGCTGGTCGAGCCGTAGACGAGCGCGGCTGGTGGCGTGCGCAGGCGCAGTGCGTGCACGAGCGCGGCGGTGCGGTCGTCGCGCCACCAGCGCGCGCCTTCCGCGCGCGCTGGTGGCGCGAGATGCAGCACGCGCGTGGCCAGGCCCGAGAGGCGGCGCAAGGTGGCGGGCCGGTCGAGATCGGCCACGATGGGCGTAAGGCCGGCCTCCCGCAGCGCGGCCACCCGGTCGGGCGAGGAGGTCAGCGCGATCAGGCGCACGCGACCGCGCAGGACGCGTGCCGCCCGCAGGCCGACGTCGCCGCAGCCGACCACGAGCACGCGCTCACGGCGGAAGCGGGTAGGCCTGCTGCCGAACGGGCTGTTGAATGCGGGCAAAATCGGTTCCCTTTCTGCTGAACGAGAGTCGAAGAATACCCATGACGAGCGCAGCGCCGGACGAGGCGGGCTTTCACATCACTGTCGAGCCGAGTGGACGGCACTTCACCGCCCAGGCCGACGAAACCATTCTTGCGGCTGGTATCCGTCAAGGCATTGGCCTGCCCTATGGCTGCAAGGACGGGGCGTGCGGTTCCTGCAAGTGCAAGAAGCTCTCGGGCGAGATCACGCTGCGCATGCATCAAAGCAAGGCGCTGAGCGCGGAAGAAGAGGCGGCAGGCTACCTGCTGACCTGCTGCGCGACAGCGCGCAGCGACGTGGTGCTGGAATCTCGCCAGGTCACCGACGCCAATGCCTTCCCGATCCGCAAGATGCCGGTGCGCGTGCAGTCCATCGTGAAGAAGTCCCACGACGTGGTGATGCTGCGGCTCCAACTGCCGGCGGGCGAACCGCTGCAGTTCCATGCGGGCCAGTACATCGAGTTCATCCTGCGCGACGGCACGCGGCGCAGCTATTCGATGGCGAACGCGCCGCACACGCTGGGCGAACCGGGCACCGGCATCGAGTTGCATATCCGGCACCTGCCAGGGGGCAAGTTCACGGACCACGTGTTCGGCGCCATGAAGGAAAAGGAAATCCTGCGCATCGAGGGGCCGTACGGCAGCTTCTTCCTGCGTGAGGATTCCGACAAGCCGATGATCCTGCTGGCCTCGGGCACCGGCTTCGCGCCGATCAAGGCGCTGCTGGAGCACATGAAGTTCAAGGCCATCGATCGGCCGGCCGTGCTGTACTGGGGTGGGAGGCGGCCCGTAGACCTGTACATGGACGACTGGGTCAGCTCGGCGCTGGAGGCGATGCCGAACCTGCGCTATGTGCCTGTGGTCTCGAACGCGGTGCCGGACGATGACTGGCACGGACGGACCGGCTTCGTGCATCGGGCGGTGATGGACGACTTCGCCGACCTGTCCGCCCACCAGGTGTACGCCTGCGGCGCGCCCATCGTGGTCGATTCCGCGAAACGGGACTACGTGGCGCAGCGAGGGCTCCCGGAAGACGAGTTCTTCGCGGATGCGTTCACGACGGAGGCGGACAAAGCGCTGCCCTGAGCGGGAGAGGGACTAACACCGAGTCCTCGCCGCCTCGCGTCCACGCACAATCGGGCCCATGAAAACCAGAGACTTCCTCCTCACCCTCCTCGCCTCCACGGCCCTCCTCGCCACCACCCACGCCTCCGCCCAGTCGGCGCAACATCCGATCCGCCTGGTCGTCCCCTACGCCGCCGGCGGCCCGATCGACGTCACGGCCCGCGTGCTAGCCGAGCGTGTGAAGGACACCCTGGGCCCGGTCATCATCGACAACAAGCCGGGCGCTGGCGGCAACATCGGCGCCGACGCGGTGGCAAAGGCCGCACCCGACGGGCTCACGATCGGCATCGCGGCCACTGCAACCAACGCTGTCAATCCCTGGCTCTACAGCAAGATGCCCTTCGACGCCGCCACCGCCTTCGCGCCCATCACCCAGATGGTGCGGGTGCCGAACGTGCTGGTGATGAACGCGGAAACCGCGCAGCGCCTGAAAGTCAACGACCTGCGCGACCTGATCGCCTACGCCAAGGCCAACCCCGGCAAGCTCAACTACGGCAGCGGCGGCAACGGCAGCGCCGGCCACCTGGCGGGCGAGATGTTCAAGAAGGAAGCCGGCATCTTTGCCGTGCACATCCCGTACAACGGCGGCAACCCGGCTCAGCTCGCGCTGCTTTCGGGCCAGGTCGACTTCAACTTCGACAACCTCGCGACCGCCGCGCCGAACATCCGCTCGGGCAAGCTGAAGGCGATCGCGGTGACCACCGCCGAGCGCAGCAACGCACTGCCGGAGGTGCCGACCGTCGCCAGCACGCTCAAGGGCTTCGCCATCGACACCTGGTGGGGCCTGGTGGCGCCGGCAGGCACGCCGGCGCCCGTGCTGGACAAACTTAACCGTGCCTTTGTCGCGGCGCTCAACGCGCCCGAGACCAGGACCCGCTTCGCCTCGCTGCTGGCCGAGCCGGTCGCGAACACGCCGGATCAGTTCGGCGCGTTCATGAAAAGCGAGCTCGCAAAATACGAGAAGGTGGTCAAGGCCACCGGCGCAAAGGTCGATTGATCCGCAGGCTGGGGAGAGCTACTACTCCCCCAGATACGCCGCTCGCACCTTCGGGTCGCTGAGCATCACCTTGGCGTCCCCGCTCATGGTGATCAGCCCCGACTCCATCACGTAGCCGCGATCGGCCAGCTGCAGTGCGCGGCTGGCGTTCTGCTCCACCAGCAGCACGGTGACGCCCTGGTCATAAACCTGTTTAACCACCTCGAAGATCTTGTCGACCATGATCGGCGACAGGCCCATCGAGGGCTCGTCGAGCAGCAGCACCTTGGGGCGTGCCATCAGCGCGCGGCCCATCGCGAGCATCTGCTGCTCGCCGCCCGACATGGTGCCGGCCAGCTGCGTGGCGCGCTCCTTCAAACGCGGGAAGGTGGCGAACACGCGATCGATGTCCTTGGCGATCTCGGCCTTGTCCTTGCGGATGTAGGCGCCGATCTGCAGGTTTTCGGTGATGGTCATGCGCGTGAACACGCCGCGCCCCTCGGGCACCATCACCAGGCCTTCGCCCACCAGGTCCCAGGCGCCGCGGCCCTTGATGCTCTTGCCGAGGAACTCGATGCTGCCGGCGACGAAGGGCAAGGTTCCGGTAATGGCCTTCATGGTGGTGGTCTTGCCCGCGCCGTTGGAGCCTATCAGCGAGACCAGCTCGCCCTCTCGCACCTCGAAATCGATGCCCTTCACCGCCTGGATGCCGCCGTAGGCGACCTTCAGGCCGCTCACTTTCAAAAGCGTTTGTGCCATTTCAATGTCCTCCCGTGCCGAGGTAGGCCTCGATCACCTTCTCGTTTCTCTGAACCTCCGCCGGCGTGCCTTCGGCGATTTGCTTGCCGTAGTCGAGCACCGTCACGCGGTCGCACAGGCCCATCACCAGCTTCACGTCGTGTTCGATCAGCAGGATGGTGCGATCGTCCTTGCGGATGCGGTCGATCAACTCGCGCAGCAGCACCTTCTCGGTGGCGTTCATGCCAGCTGCGGGCTCGTCGAGCGCGATCAGCTGCGGGTCAGTGGCGAGCGCACGAGCGATCTCGAGCCGGCGCTGGTCGCCGTAGCTCAGCGTACGCGCCTTGTAGTCGGCGTACTTGCCGATGCCCACGTAGTCGAGCAGTTCGTGCGCGCGCGTGGCGATCGCCTCCTCCTCGGCCTTGAAACGGCCGGTGCGGAACATCGCGCCCAGCACGCCCGAGTGCGTGCGCACGTGGCGGCCGACCATCACGTTTTCAAGCGCGGTCATTTCCGAGAACAGGCGGATGTTCTGGAAGGTGCGCGCAATGCCGGCCTTGGCGACTTCGTGCACGGCGGTGGGCTGGTAGGGCTTGCCGCCCAGCTCGAAGCTGCCGCTGTCGGGCGTGTACAGGCCGGTAATGACGTTGAAGAAGGTGGTCTTGCCGGCGCCATTGGGGCCGATCAGCCCGTAGACCTGGCCGCGCGTGATCTTGATGCCCACGTCGGACAGTGCCTGCAGGCCGCCAAAGCGCTTGGAGATGCCGCGGACGTGGAGGACGATGTCAGTCATGCTGGTGCTCCCCTCGTTCACGGATTGATGGACATGGGTCGCGAGGCAGCACCGGGAAGCTCGTCGGCGGGCGTCTCGACGCCCGGCGCGGCGGCGGGCATGCCGGATGCCGGCGCGGGCGCGACGCCCTTGCGCTGCAGCGACTTGCCGTGTTCCGGCGAGGGCCAGAGGCCGCGCGGGCGTACCAGCATGATGACGATCATGGCCAGCGCAATGAAGAGCTGGCGCAGGATCGAGGCGTCCAGGCGTCCGTCGGTCATGGCCTGAAGCGGCCCCGCCACGTAGCGCAGCACCTCGGGCAAAGCGGCCAGCAGCACCGCGCCCAGGATCACGCCTGGCAGGTGGCCGATGCCGCCCAGCACCACCATCGCCACGATCATCACCGACTCCATCAGGCTGAAGGACTCGGGCGAGACGAAGCCCTGGAACGCCGCGAACATGGCGCCCGAGACGCCGCCGAAGCTGGCGCCCATGCCGAACGCCAGCAGCTTCATGTTGCGGGTATTGATGCCCATGGCCTTGGCAGCGATCTCGTCCTCGCGGATCGCCATCCAGGCGCGGCCGATGCGCGAGAGCTGCAGGCGGTGCGAGATCAGTATGGTGATGAGAACCAGCGCGAGGAACAGGTAGTAGTACAGCGAGACCGAGGAGATCGTGTAGTCGCCGAGCTTGAGCGGCCTGCCCAGGTTGAGGCCCCAGAAATGCACCGGGTCGATGGCGGTAATGCCCTTAGGCCCGTTCGTGAGGTTGAAGGGATGATCCAGGTTGTTGAGGAACACGCGGATGATCTCGCCGAAGCCCAGCGTCACGATCGCGAGGTAGTCGCCGCGCAGCTTCAGCGTGGGCGCGCCGAGCAGCACACCGAACAGGGCGGCAAGCCCGAAGGCCGCGGGGATCACGAGCAGCAGCGAGCTGTGCAGGCCGTTCGGGAACATGGCCTTCATCGCCGGGAAGGTGTCCGTCAAGTGCGGCGAGCCGAGCAGCGCGAAGAGGTAGGCCCCGATCGCGAAGAAAGCCACATAGCCCAGGTCCAGCAGGCCGGCGTACCCGACCACGATGTTCAGTCCCAGTGCCAGCAGCACGTAGAGCAGCGCGATGTCGGCGATGCGGACCCAGGCATTGCCCTGGCTCTGCAGCAACAGCGGCAGCGCCAGCAGGAAGATGGCCGCGATCCCGATGTAGACGATTTTCTTCGTGTCTTTCATGGCGCGTTCTCCCTCAGGCCCGGTCCGCCACCCGCTCGCCAAGCAGGCCAGAGGGCCGCAGCGTGAGCATGATGATCAGCACGATGAAAGCGAAGATGTCGCTGTAATGGCTGCCCAGCACGTCGCCGGTGAGCGCGCCGATGTAGCCCGAGCCGATCGCCTCGATCAGCCCCAGAAGAATGCCACCGACCACTGCACCGGCGAGGTTGCCGATACCGCCGAACACCGCCGCGGTGAAAGCCTTCAATCCGGGAATGAAACCCATCGCATGCTGAGCGATGCCGTAGTTGGAGGCGTACATCACCCCGGCCACAGCTGCAAGCACCGCACCGATGATGAAGGTGGCCGAGATCACCATGTCGGGCCGGATGCCCATCAGTGCCGCGACGCGCGGATTCTCGGCGGTGGCGCGCATCGCCCGACCGAGCTTGGTGTAGTTGACCAGCCACATCAGCACCACCAGGCAGAAGGCTGTGACGCTGAGGATCATGACCTGCGTCGGCGAGATCACGGCGCCGCCGACGTGGATCGGCGTCGTGGACAGTAGGTTGGGGTAGGCCTTGTTGGTGGGCTTCCAGATGATCATCGCCAGGGTCTGCAGCAGGATCGACATGCCGATGGCGGTGATCAGCGGCGCGAGCTTGGGGCTGTTGCGCAGCGGCCGGTAGGCCACCTTCTCGATCGTGAAGTTGAGCGTGGCGGCGACCACGCAGGCAATGATGAGTGCAAGGATCAGGATGATCCAGCCGGGGGTGCCTGGCATCGCAGTCTGCATCCAGCCGATGATGGTCCAGCTGGTCAGCGCTCCGACCATGAGGACTTCGCCGTGCGCGAAGTTGATGAGGTTGATGATGCCGTACACCATGGTGTAGCCCAAGGCTATCAAGGCGTACATGCTGCCGAGGACCAGACCGTTGATGATCTGCTGCAGCAAGATATCCATAAAGAATTCCCTTTTTGTAATGAGACGCCCTTGGTTGGCGCCCGACGTACCAGGTGTGCCGGTTGGGCGCCCTGGTTTCGCTTAGCAAAAAACCCGCCAGCATGTATCGACGGCGGGTTTGTGGGCGGGATTGTAGTCACCTCGGATCGCCATTTTTGCGCGCAGCGACGGGGGTTTTCCCGCTGGCGCGGAGCATTCATGGCACGCCAGAGCGCAAGCCCGTATCAGGGGCGATACACCGCGTATCAGCGGCTCGCGTCTTCGTTGCGCTTGCGCAAATCTCGCAATTTCTCGGAGATGCGAATCTCGAGCCCGCGCTCCACCGGCCGGTAGAAGGGCTCCCGAGGCTCCATGCCTTCGGGCAGGTAGCGCTCCCCGGCCGCGAAGCCGCCTTCCTCGTCGTGTGCGTAGCGATAGCCCTTGCCGTAGTCGAGCTGCTTCATGAGCCGCGTCGGCGCGTTGCGCAGGTGCAGGGGCACGGGGCGCGTGCCGTCCTGCTGGATGAAGGCGCGGACCTCGTTGTAGGCTTGGTAGACAGCATTCGACTTGGGCGCGATCGCGAGGTACACCACGCACTCGGCAAGCGCCAGTTCCCCTTCGGGCGAGCCCAGGCGCTCGTAGACCTCGGCCGCGTCGAGCGCCAGTCGCAGCGCACGCGGATCGGCCAGACCGATGTCCTCGCTCGCCATGCGCACCAGCCGGCGTGCCATGTAGCGCGGGTCGGCGCCGCCATCGAGCATGCGCACGAACCAGTAGAGCGCAGCATCGGGGTCGCTGCCGCGCACCGACTTGTGCAGCGCGGAAATGGTGTCGTAGAACTGCTCGCCGCCCTTGTCGTAGCGGCGCATGCGCTCGCCCAGCACGCGCAACAGCCAGTCGTCGCCGATGTCGTCTCGCTTCTCGGCAGCGGCGGCAACGGAGAGGGTTTCGAGCGTGTTGAGCAGCCGGCGTGCATCGCCGTCCGCGTACGCCACGAGCCGCTCCACCGCCTTCGGCTCGATGGCAGGCACGGCATGGATGTCCTGTGCCCGGACGACGATCTGGCGCAGGTCCTCTTCGGTGAGCGACTTCAGCACGTACACCGCTGCGCGCGACAGCAGCGCCGAGTTGACCTCGAAGGACGGATTCTCGGTGGTGGCGCCAATGAAGGTGAACAGGCCGGACTCCACGTGGGGCAGGAAGGCGTCCTGCTGGCTTTTGTTGAAGCGGTGCACCTCGTCGACGAAGACGATGGTTCGGCGCTGCTCCAGGCCGTCGCGCGCGGCGGTCGCGCGCTCGACCGCGTCGCGAATGTCCTTCACGCCGCCGAGCACCGCGCTGATGCTGAGGAACTGCGCATCGAAGGCATCGGCCATCAGCCGCGCGATGGTGGTCTTGCCGGTGCCGGGCGGGCCCCACAGGATGCAGGAATGTGGCTGGCCCGATTCGAAGGCGATGCGCAACGGCATGCCCGGGCCGAGCAAGTGCTGCTGGCCGATGACCTCGCCCAGGGTCTTGGGGCGCAGGCGCTCGGCCAGGGGTTGATGAGAGGTCGGAGCCATGGAAGCCGTAGTGTCGCGCAAGCGTCGCGCAACGCTTCGGAATGGCGGCGGAGGCGTCGCCCGCGGGCTATTGCCGAATCACGTCGGCCCCGGCCGGCGCCTTGAACTGGAACGTGCTCGCGGGCAGCAGTGGATTCACCTCGACCTTGCTGAACTTCAGCACCGACCGCTGGCCAAAGCTGTCGAGAATCTCGAGCGAGGCCAGGGCGTCGCCCTGGAAGCCGATCTGCACGTTCTGCAGCTGGCCATCCTTGTTCTTGGGAGTGGCCTTGACCCATTGGAGGCCGTCGCGTTCGGGGGTGCCCTCAAGCGTGAAATCGGCTTGAAGGGCACGCAGGTCGGGCGCCGAAGCGATCAGCGCCGCCGGGGTCGAGCCCAGCGCCTGCGATTGCTTGCGCTGCGTGACCTGGTTCAGGTCGGCGTCATAGAGCCAGAGCGTCTCGCCGTCGGCCACGATGCTTTGCGCAAAAGGCTTCTTGTAATCGAACTTGAACTTGCCGGGCCGCTGGAATTCGAAGGTGCCGCTCGACACCTTGGCGCGCGAGGGCTGGCCCTCTTTCGGAGGCGCGGTGACCGTCTGGCTGAAATCGGCGCGGCCGGATTTCGCGTTCTTGACGAAGGCTTCGAGGCTTTCCATGCCGCCGGCCCATGCGCCGCCGGCGGCCATCATGCAAAAGGTGACAAGCAGTATCTTCTTCAACAGCATCCCTGTACTTCCGTCATTCGGCACGCGCCGGCACCAGGATCTCGCGCTGGCCGCTGCCGCTCATGGCGCTCACCAGGCCGGCGTGTTCCATGTCCTCGACCAGCCGCGCAGCGCGGTTGTAGCCGATCTTGAGGTGGCGCTGCACCAGCGAGATGCTGGCCTTGCGGTTCTTGAGCACGATCTCGACCGCCTGGTCGTACATCGGGTCCTTCTCGCCGCCTTCGCCACCGCCTTCACCGAGTAGATCGCCATCTCCGTCGACGGTTCCGCCTTCGAGCACCCCTTCGATGTAGTCCGGTTCCCCTTGGGACTTGAGGTAGGCGACGACACGGTGTACCTCGTCGTCGCTCACGAAGGCGCCGTGCACGCGCACCGGCAAGCCGGTGCCGCTCGGCATATAGAGCATGTCGCCCATGCCCAGCAAGGCTTCGGCGCCCATCTGGTCGAGGATGGTGCGCGAGTCGATCTTGCTCGAGACCTGGAAGGCGATGCGGGTGGGAATGTTGGCCTTGATCAGGCCGGTGATCACGTCCACGCTGGGCCGCTGCGTGGCGAGGATCAGGTGGATGCCGGCGGCGCGCGCCTTTTGCGCGAGGCGGGCGATCAGCTCCTCGATCTTCTTGCCGACCACCATCATCAGGTCGGCGAGCTCGTCGATGACGACCACGATGTGGGGCTCGCGCTTGAGCGGCTCGGGATCGTCCGGAGTCAGGCTGAAGGGGTTGTAGATGAACTCCTCGCGCGCCTTCGCCTCGTCGATCTTGGTGTTGTAGCCTGCAAGATTGCGCACGCCCAGCTTGCTCATCAGCTTGTAGCGGCGCTCCATCTCGGCCACGCACCAGTTGAGGCCGTGCGCCGCCTGGCGCATGTCGGTGACCACCGGCGCGAGCAGGTGCGGGATGCCCTCGTAGACCGACATTTCCAGCATCTTCGGGTCGATCATGAGCAGGCGAACATCGCGCGCCTCGGCCTTGTAGAGCAGGCTCAGGATCATCGCGTTGATGCCTACGGACTTGCCGGAGCCGGTGGTGCCGGCAACCAGCACATGCGGCATCTTCGCCAGGTCGGCGACGACCGGGTTGCCGATGATGTCCTTGCCAAGGCCCATCGTGAGCATCGACTTGCCCTCGTTGTAGACCTGCGAGCCGAGGATCTCGCTGAGGCGGATCGACTGGCGCTTGGCGTTGGGCAGCTCGAGCGCCATGTAGTTCTTGCCAGGGATGGTCTCGACCACGCGGATGGAGACCAGCGACAGCGAGCGCGCCAAGTCCTTCGCCAGGTTGACGATCTGCGAGCCCTTCACGCCGGTGGCCGGCTCGATCTCGTAGCGCGTGATGACGGGGCCGGGCGAGGCAAGCACCACGCGGACCTCCACGCCGAAGTCCTTCAGCTTCTTTTCGATCAGGCGCGAAGTCATTTCCAGCGTGTCGGCCGACACGGTTTCCTGGCGCCCCTGCGCGGCATCGAGCAGGTCCACCTGCGGCAGCTTGCTGTCGGGCAGTTCGCGGAACAGGGGCTTCTGGCGTTCCTTGGCAACGCGGTCGCTCTTCGGCACCTCTGTCATGGCGGGCTCGATCTGTACCGGCGGTGCAGGCGGCCGCCGCTTGAGGCGCGGGACG
>NZ_LMTS01000198.1:14645-45221 GCF_001541225.1 Variovorax sp. WDL1
ATGCGCAACTCCTCGTCGGCCGAATCGGGCTCGTGGCCCTGCTCCACTGAAGCCAGTTCCTCGCGCTCGCGCACCGCCTTCTTGCCCATCGCGATGTCCTCGGCGATCTCGCGTTTTTCCCGGCGTGACTCGAAGAGTGAATACAGGCGTGAACCGATGCGTTCGGCAATCTGGCTCCAGGAGAAGCGGAACACCAGGGCTGAGCCGATCACGCCGGCAGCGATGGCGATCAGCGCTGAGCCGGTGAAGCCCATCCACTTCACGCTGAGCGGACCGACCAGATAGCCGAGCACGCCGCCGCCATGGCCGGGCAAGTGGGATTCGAGCCGATAAAGACGCGACCATTCGAGCACCACGCTGGCGCACAACAGGAGCACGAGGCCGAACCAGAAGGCCAGGCGGCTGCGGTTGAAACGGCCGCGCGGCGGATGCTCGGCCGCAGCTTCGCCGCCGCGCATCCAGCCGGCCAGCGAGGAAAGCCACACGCGCAGGCCGGCCGCAAGGCACCACCAGACTGAGTAGCCAGCGAGGAAATAGCTGGCATCAGCAAGCCATGCGCCGATGCGGCCACCCCAGTTCTTGACCTCGCCACCAGTTCCCGAGGTGGACCAGGCGGCGTCCGACGGCGTGAAGCTCAGCATGGCGAGCAGCCAGAACAGCAGCGCGACGAAGCCGGCAATCAGCGTGATCTCGTGCGCGAAGCGCATCGCGCGCGTCCGCACCGGCTGGGTTTCACCTGACGCTGAGGATTGAAGGGTATTGAGCGAATAGGTCATGGAAGGCACTGCTGCCCGCCCGCGGGAGCGGGCAGGCGGCGCACTGGAACTACAACGAACACCATCGCGGCCGCGTTGTCATCGGGGCCGGCGATGCAAAGGCCGGCAGGCCGCAAGGCCGCCGGCCGGAGAGTCAGGCAAGCGATGAGAGTCGTTCCTTGACGATCATGGAGCCATCGGGCTGCGTCTGGACGAAGCCTCGTTCCTCAAGGTCCTTCATCACGCGGCTGACCATCTCACGCGAGGCGCCGACCATCTTGGCCAGGTCCTGGCGCGAGATCTTGTCACGCACCTTGAGGTTGCCCGCGCCGTCGTCCACCGCGAACTCGAGCAGTGAGCGCGCCACGCGGCCGTAGACGTCCATCAGGGCGAGGGATTCGATCTTGCGATCGGCATGGCGCAACCGCGAGACCAGGCCGCGCATGATGTTGTAAGACATCGAGGAGTTCTCCGGCAGGCAGCGGGCGAAGGCCTCGCGGCCGAGCATCAGCACGTCGGTCTGGACTTCGGTGCGCACGGTGGCCGAGTGCGGCTCGTCGTCGATCATGCTCATTTCGCCGATGTAGTCGCCCGGATGCAGCGTCGCGAGGATGACCTCGCGCCCGCGGCTGTCTGTGCTCATTACGCGGGCGCGGCCCGTGAGGATGATGTAGAGCGCATCCGACTTCTTTCCCTGCTCCACTACCACTTCGGCGCGCTTGAAGCGCTTCTTGACGATCGCATCGGCGATGCTCGCCGATTGGGCCGGCGTGAGTGCGGCAAACAGCGGCACGCGGCGGAGCAATTCAAGATTGGACAGCATCGACATTCATCAATCCCCGGATCTATCGCGCGATTGAAAAAGCCCATGCATTAATACAATCGCACGCATTGATACACCCCGCGCCCGGTCTTGAACCGAACGGTGATACTCCATATCTATCACCCATGAAAATGTACACGCTGATGCAGCGTCAAACCTAGGTTTTCTACTCATGTCGTCCTCTCCACGCCACGCCAAGGTACTCATTCTGGGCTCGGGCCCAGCCGGATATACCGCCGCAGTCTATGCGGCGCGCGCCAATCTTCAGCCCATGCTCATCACCGGCATCGCCCAGGGCGGTCAACTCATGACCACCACCGAAGTCGATAACTGGCCGGCCGACGTGCATGGCGTCCAGGGGCCGGATCTGATGCAGCGCTTCCTGGAGCATGCCGAGCGCTTCAAGACGGAAATCGTGTTCGACCACATCAACAAGGTCGACCTGAGCAGGCGCCCCTTCACGCTGACCGGCGACAGCGGCACCTACACCTGCGATTCGCTAGTGATCGCCACCGGCGCATCCGCGAAGTACCTGGGCCTCGATTCGGAGCAGCACTTCATGGGACGGGGCGTTTCCGGCTGCGCGACCTGCGACGGCTTCTTCTATCGCGAGCAGGAAGTGTGCGTGATCGGCGGCGGCAACACCGCCGTGGAGGAGGCGCTCTACCTTTCGAACATAGCGAGCAAGGTCACGCTGGTGCACCGCCGCGACAAGTTCCGCGCCGAGCCCATCCTGATCGACAAGCTCCACGAGAAGGTCAAGGAAGGCAAGATCGAGCTGAAGCTGCACAACACGCTGGACGAGGTGCTCGGCGATGATTCGGGCGTCACGGGTATCCGGCTGAGGAATACCCAGACCGGAGCAACCGAGCAGGTCGACCTCAAGGGCTGCTTCATCGCGATCGGCCACCACCCGAATACCGATATTTTCCAGGGTCAGCTGGAGATGAAGGACGGGTACATCCTCACCCGCTCGGGTCTGCAGGGCTTCGCCACCATGACCAGCATCCCGGGCGTCTTTGCGGCCGGGGACGTGCAGGACCATGTGTACCGCCAGGCGATCACCAGCGCCGGCACCGGCTGCATGGCAGCGCTGGATGCCCAGCGCTTTCTGGAGCAGGACGGAACGCTCTGAGCCAAGGGCAAGTGGTGAAGCTATAATCCAAGGCTTTGCCGGATTCGGGGCTGTGCCTGTTTGGGTCCGAAGCTCGGTGAGCCGGGGTACCGCCACCCGATTCTGGCGAGGTCAAGCTGCAACCCACCCCCGCAATCCTTGCGTCGGGTGCCAGCTGTTCAAGAAAGAGTTCTACATGGCACGCGTATGCGAAGTCACGGGCAAGGGCCCGATGGTCGGAAACAACGTTTCCCACGCCAACAACAAAACCAAGCGCCGGTTCCTGCCGAACCTGCAATACCGCCGCTTCTTTGTCGAGAGCGAAAACCGCTGGGTGCGCCTGCGTGTTTCGAGCGCCGCGCTGCGCCTGATCGACAAGAAGGGCATTGACGCCGTGCTCGCAGACATGCGTGCGCGCGGCCAAGCTTAAGGAGCTGAATCATGGCAACGAGCAAAGGCGGACGCGAAAAGATCAAGCTGGAATCCACCGCGGGTACCGGCCATTTCTACACCACCAGCAAGAACAAGAAGACGATGCCTGAAAAGATGTCGATCATGAAGTTCGATCCGAAGGCACGCAAGCACGTCGAATACAAGGAAATCAAGCTGAAGTAATTCGGCCGATTTCGCGATGAAACCCCGCTGTGATCCAGCGGGGTTTTTTTTGCCTGCCCGCATTTGCAAAGTTCATGGAAAGTAAAAAGCCGGCTCGAAAGCCGGCTTCTTACTTAGGGCGGGCGCAAGGCCCGGATGAAACGTCAGGCGCGGGCAGCGCGCAGCCGGGTCGAGAAGTCACGCAGCCCTGCGATGCCGCTGGCTTCCGCGCGATGGCACCAGGCAGCCAGATCGGCGGCCAGCTGCTCGCGCGACTGCGATGTGTTGAGCCAGAGCTGGCGCAGCTCCTCGCGCATTGTCACCATCTTGTCCAGCACCGGGTGCGCCGCACGCGCCTGCACCAGGTTCGAACGCACCGTGGCCGGCACCTTGTCGTCGTCGCGATGCAGCCAGCGCTTGGCGACCTTCAGCGCAGACAGGTCGGCGCCCTTGTCCTTGAGCAATGCCAGCTCCTGCTTGGTGGCGCGGCGCATCTCGCGGGCGTAGCCGGCCATCACCTCGTAGCGATTGGCGATGACGGCTTCCAGCGTCTTCTCGTCGGCGACCGGCTGGATGTCGCCCAGCTGCATCTTCGGTGGCACCTTCTTGACCTTCGCCCAGCCGATCTTCTGCATCAGGCTGATGTAGACCCAGCCGATGTCGAACTCGTACTTCTTGACCGAGAACTTGGCCGAGGTGGGATAAGTGTGGTGATTGTTGTGCAGTTCCTCGCCGCCGATGATCAGGCCCCAGGGCATGATGTTGCGGCTGGCGTCGGGCGCCTCAAAGTTGCGGTAGCCCCAATAGTGGCCAATGCCGTTGATAACGCCGGCGGCAGTGATCGGAATCCACAGCATCTGGACCGCCCAGACCGCCAGGCCGAGCGCGCCAAAAAGCGCGAGGTTGAGCACCAGCATCAGGCCCACGCCCTGCCAGCTGTAGCGCGAATAGAGGTTGCGCTCGAGCCAGTCGTCCGGAGTTCCGTGGCCGTAGCGCTCCATGGTCTCCTTGTTCTTCGACTCGGCACGATAGAGCTCGGCGCCGCGCCAGAACACCTCGTCAATCCCTTTGACCTGCGGGCTGTGCGGGTCTTCCTCGGTTTCGCATTTCGCGTGGTGCTTGCGGTGGATCGCCACCCACTCCTTGGTCACCATGCCGGTGCCGATCCAGAGCCAGAACCGGAAGAAATGAGAAGGGATCGGACCCAGATCCATGGCCCGGTGCGTTTGCGTGCGGTGCAGGAAGATCGTGACCGCGGCGATGGTGATGTGCGTGGTGAACAGCGTGTACAGCACGACCTGCCACCACGCGAGATCCCACAGGCCGTTCCCGAGCCAGTCGATGGCCGCGCTCAGGAGGGCAGAGTCAGGAAGCAACATTGAATTCGGTACTCCATGGCCACACGATGGTGCAGCCTTCAGGTAACGTTGATTTTAAAGGGCGGCTCTTCAAAAAGGGGGCTAAATCCTTGATCCATAGCAAGTATTCACCCGTCTTTGAGGGTCCGCCCCTATTTCCGCTGCCAGGTAGCGGCAAAAAAGCCGTCTGTGGCATGACGATGCGGCCAAAGCCGCAGATAACGCGCGCCGGCTTCGCCGCCAGCGCAGAGGGTTTCGGGATCGGCCACCTTCAGGGCGCCAAGCAGCGGCGCGACATCCAGGGCCTCGAATTCCGGGTGGGCGGCGCCAAAGGCCTCGGCAATGGCCTCGTTCTCCTCCGGAAGCACGCTGCAGGTGGCATAGATCAAGCGCCCCCCGGGCTTCACCAGCCGCGCGGCGCTCGCCAGGATCGCGGCCTGCTTGGCGGTCAGCTCCTCGATGGCCTTGGGCGATTGCCGCCATTTGAGGTCCGGATTGCGGCGCAGCGTGCCCAGCCCTGAGCAGGGCGCGTCCACCAGCACCCGGTCGATCTTCCCCGCCAGGCGTTTGATGCGTTCGTCGCGCTCATGGGCGATCGCCGCGGGATGCACGTTCGACAGCCTGCTGCGCGCCAGCCGCGGCTTGAGCGCGTCGAGCCGGTGCGCCGAGGTGTCGAAGGCATAGAGCCGCCCGGTGCTGCGCATGGTGGCGCCGATCGCGAGCGTCTTGCCGCCTGCGCCAGCGCAAAAATCGACCACCATCTCGCCGCGCTTGGCGTCGAGCAGCAGGGCCAGCAGTTGAGAGCCTTCGTCCTGCACCTCGACCGCGCCGCGGGCGAAGGCGTCGAGCTTGGCGAGCGCCGGCTTGCCCTCGATGCGCAGCCCCCAGGGTGAGAAGGGCGTGGCGGTGGCCTGGACGCCGGCCAGCGCCAACTCCTTCTGCACGTCGGCTCGCTTGTCGGTCAGCGCGTTGACCCGGAGATCGAGCGGCGCAGCCTGCAGCAAACTTTGCACCAGCGGCCAGAAGCCCTCGCCCAACTGAGCCTTCAGCGGCGCGACCAGCCACTCCGGCAAGTTGTGGCGATGGCGCTCCAACAGGTCCTCGGGCTTGACGGCATCGCACTGGTCAAGCCAGCGCTTCTCGACGTCGCTGAGCGCGCTCTTGAGGAAGTCACGCGGCCCGTAGAAGCCAAGGATCGCCATGCGCCGCTCCTTCGATCCGCTGCCCGAGGGCGACAGATGGTCGAACAGCAGTTTCTTGCGCAGCACGGCGTAGACCGTCTCGGCCAGCGTGGCGCGCTCGCGCGGCCCCAGATGGCGATGCTCGCGGAAGTAGCGGGAGACGACCTGGTCGGCCGGATGTTCGAATTTGAGGACCAGGCCGACCAGGTCGGCGCAGGCCTCGAGAAGGGCTCGGGGATGCATGCTCCAATTGTCTCAGCCGGCCGCGCGGGCGGCGGCGCCGGACTCGTGCAACCGGTCCAGCACTGCGATACGGGCCGTACGGCTCGATCCATTCCGACCTTTCAGACGCCCAATGCGATGCCCAGCCCAACCGACGACCTGCCGCCCCTGATCGAGACCCCGCCCGGCCGCTATCGCCATTACAAAGGCGGCGAATACGAAGTGCTGGGCACCGTGCGCCACAGCGAAACCCTGGAGCCGATGACGCTCTATCGAGCACTCTACGGCGCGAACGCGTTGTGGGTGCGTCCCGCCGCAATGTTCGCCGGGGCGGTGGAGATCGACGGCCACCTCCAGCCGCGCTTTGCGCGGACTGCGTAAGTCGGGAATGCACACTGGGCCAGAAAACAGCCTCTCACGACGGGTCCCAGAACAAGACGAAGATGGTGTTCAGTTTGCTTCTGACAGCCAATCTGCAATCGCCTGCGGGTAAACCCTGTGTTCTTGCGTCAGCACCCGCGCGGCGAGACTCGCCGGCGTGTCGTCCGAGAGGATCGGCACCACCGCCTGGGCCAGGATCGCCCCGTGGTCGAGTTCGACCGTCACCTGGTGCACAGTCAACCCTGCCACCTTGCAGCCCGCCTCGATAGCGCGTCGGTGCGTGTGGAGCCCCGGAAAAGCCGGCAGTAGCGAGGGATGGATGTTGAGCAGACGTCCCTCGTAGCGGGCCACGAAGCCCGGCGTCAGGATGCGCATGAAGCCTGCCAGCACCACCAGCGCCGGCGCATGCACGTCGATGGCGTCGGCGAGAGCCGCATCGAAGACCTCGCGGCTCGCGAAATCCTGGTGCGGGATCACGGCCGTCGCGATGCGCCGCGCCTTCGCGAGGGCCAGGCCGCCCGCGTCAGCCCTGTTGCTGATCACCGCGGCCACCCGCGCCCCGAAGCGCCGCGCCCACTGCTCGCGCTCGGCGGCGCGCACGATGGCCGCCATGTTGGAGCCACTGCCGGAGATCAGGATCACGATGTTCTTCATGGGAGGCGGGATTATCTTTGCTGCTGGTTTCCACCCGGTCGGTTTGTCTCCACGCTGACAGGCCAACAAGCACGACCGTGCTAAAAACCATCGGTTCGACAGCCCGACGCGCCGCCTCCACGGCGCCCGACCAACACAGCGAGGCAACGCATGGATTTGAGCTTCACGCCCGAGGAACAGAAGTTCCGCGAAGAGATTCGCGCCTGGGTCAAGGACAACCTCCCCCAGGACATCTCCCACAAAGTGCACAACGCGCTGGAGCTCACGCGCGACGATATGCAGCGCTGGGCCAGGATCCTCGGAAAGAAGGGCTGGCTGGGCTACGGCTGGCCGGTGGAGTTCGGCGGCCCGGGCTGGACCGCCGTGCAGAAGCACCTGTTCGAGGAAGAGACCGCGCTGGCCGGCGCGCCGCGCATCGTGCCCTTCGGCCCCGTGATGGTGGCGCCGGTCATCCAAGCCTTCGGAAATGCCGAGCAGCACAAGCGCTTCCTGCCGGGCATTGCCAGCGGCGAGGTGTGGTGGAGCCAGGGATACAGCGAGCCCGGCTCGGGTTCCGACCTCGCGTCGCTCAAGACCCGAGCCGAACGCAAGGGCGACAAATACATCGTCAATGGCCAGAAGACCTGGACCACACTGGGCCAGTACGGCGAATGGATCTTCTGCCTGGTGCGCACCAGCAGCGAGGGCAAGCCACAGACCGGCATCAGCTTCCTGTTGATCGACATGAAGTCGCCCGGCGTCACCGTACGGCCAATCAAGCTGATGGACGGCGGCCACGAGGTCAACGAAGTGTTCTTCGACAACGTCGAGGTGCCGGCGGAGAACCTCATTGGCGAGGAAAACAAGGGCTGGACCTACGCCAAGCACCTGCTGTCACACGAGCGCACCAACATCGCCGACGCCAACCGCGCCAAGCGCGAACTGGAGCGCCTCAAGCGCATCGCCAAGCGCGAAGGCCTGTGGGCATCTACCGGAGGGGATTCATATGCTCAGCGCTTCCGCGACGAAATCGCCAAGCTCGAGGTCGAAGTGATCGCGCTGGAGATGCTGGTGCTGCGCGTGCTCTCGGCAGCCACCTCAGGCAAGAACTCGCTGGACATCGCGGGCCTCCTCAAGATCCGCGGCAGCGAGATCCAGCAGCGCTACTCGGAGCTCATGATGCTGGCCGGCGGCCCCTTCGCGCTGCCGCTGATCCGCGAGGCCATGGCGGCCGGCTGGCAGGGCGACTTCCCCGGTGGCCACCCCGAACTGGCGCCGCTCGCGACCACGTACTTCAACATGCGCAAGACCACCATCTACGGCGGCAGCAACGAAGTGCAGCGCAACATCGTCGCTCAGACCGTCCTCGGTTGAGCGCCACACAGCAGGAAGGAACGAGACGATGGACTTCAATTTCAGCGACGACCAGCAGCAGCTTCGCGACGCCGTCGCCAGGTGGGTTGAAAAAGGCTACGCCTTCGAGCGCCGCCGCGGCATCGAGGCGGCGGGCGGCTTCTCGCGCGAGGCCTGGGACGAACTGGCAGAGCTCGGCCTGGGTGGCCTCTACATTCCAGAGGACGACGGCGGCTTGGGCATGGGCCCGGTCGAAGGCATGGTGGTGATGGAAGAGCTGGGCCGCGGTATCGTGCTGGAGCCGCTCGCCCAGTCCTTCATTGCCGGCGCGGTGCTCGCAGGCCATGCCGACGAGGACGCCCGGAACAATTGGCTGCCCCGCATCGCCGGGGGACAAGCGCTGGTCGTGCTGGCTTGCCAGGAGCGCAAGGGGCGCTATCGGCTCGACGTCTGCGCAGCCACGGCAACGCAGGACGGCGACGCATACCGGTTGAGCGGCAGCAAGAGCCTGGTGCCGGCAGGCGACGAGGCCGACGCTTTCATCGTGCCCGCCCAGTTGGACGGGACCATCGCACTCTTCCTCGTTCCACGCTCCGAAGACGGCGTCGCCGCGCGCGGTTACGGCACACAGGACGGCAGCCGCGCCGCCGAGGTGGTGTTCGACAAGGCGGCCTCCACGCTGGTCTCGAAGGACGGCTTGCCGGTGCTCGAGCACGCAGTCGACATCGGCATTGCCGCCACCTGTGCCGAAGGTGTTGGCGTGATGGACAAGACGCTCGCGCTCACCGTCGAGTACATGAACACGCGCAAGCAGTTCAGCGTGCCGATCGCCAGCTTCCAGGCGCTGCGCCATCGGGTGGCCGACATGAAGATGCAGCTCGAGCTGGCGCGCTCCATGAGCTACTACGCGGCCCTCAAGCTCAACGCCCCGGCCGCCGAGCGCCGCCAGGCGATGGCCCGCGCCAAGTACCAGTTGGGCGTGGCCATGCGCTTCGTCGGCCAGCAGTCGGTACAACTGCATGGTGGCATCGGCGTGACCGACGAGTACATCGGCAGCCACTACTTCAGGAAGCTGACCCAGCTCGAGATGGTGTTCGGCGACACCTTGCATCACCTCGGCGAGGTATCGTCACGCATGCAGGACAGCGCTGGCGTCTTTGCATGACACGCAGAGCTGCTATCTTTTTCCGATAGCACGCCGCGCCTGCCAGACCTGTGCTGGCGGGCGCTTTCTTATTGCGCCGGAGCTCCCATGCACACTCGCCGACATCTGATCGCCCTCAGCCTCGCCACGACCATGCTCGCTGCCTGCAGCTCCGCGCCCACCACGACCGATCGCGCCCCGATCGTCTTCATGCATGGCAACGGGGACTCGGCGGCGCTGTGGCAGACCACGCTTTGGCGCTTCGAGTCGAACGGCTGGCCGCGCGAGCGGCTGTTCGCGCCCGACCAGCCCTTTCCGCTGGCGCGCGACGACGACGGCGTGACGCAGCCAGGCCGCAGTTCCACCGCCGAGTCGATGGCCTTCCTGAAGGCCGAGGTCGAGCGCGTGCTGACGGCCACCGGCGCGCCCAAGGTTGTGCTGGTCGGCAACTCGCGCGGCGGCAACACCATCCGAAACTATGTGCAGAACGGCGGCGGCGATCGGGTCGTGAGCCATGTGGTGCTGGGCGGCAACCCGGCGCATGGAATCTGGGCCGTCAAAGGCCTGCGCGAGGGCAGCGAGTTCTCGGGCCTGAGCCCTTTCATGCAGCGTCTCAACGCACCGAAGAATCCGGCCGGCGACGAAGTCACGCCGGGCGTGAAGTGGCTGACGCTGCGCTCCGACAACAACGACAAGTACGCCCAACCCGACGGCGTGTGGATCGGTGCCAAGGGCACAGCCACGAACATCGGCTTCGACGGGCCGGCGCTCAAGGGCGCGACCAACATCGTGCTGCCCGGCACCGACCATCGAGAAACCTCCTTCTCGCCAGCCGCCTTCGATGCGACCTGGCGCTTCCTGACCGGCGAAGCGCCACGAACGCTGCAGCCGGTGGCGGAACCGACCGTCACGCTGTCGGGTCGGGTCACGGGCCTCGGGCTCGATCCTCTCAATCCAGCCAGCGGTGCCTTCGCCAACAACCTGCCACTGACCGGCGCTCGGCTCGCCATCTACGCCGTCGATCCCACGACCGGCGCCCGCCGCGCCCAGGGCGCCTGGGAGCAGACCATCGGTGCGGACGGCCGCTGGGGCCCCTTCTCCGGGCAACCGACAGCCGCGTACGAGTTCGTCCTGAGCGCGCCGGGCTACGCCACCACGCACATCTACCGCAGCCCTTTCCCGCGATCCAGCGCCGTGGTGCAGCTGCGGCCCGAACGCATTGCCGAAGCCGACCGCGACGCGAAGGCCCTGATCATCTTCACGCGGCCGCGCGGCTACTTCGACGTCCGGCGCGACGCCATCCGCTTCGACGGACAGCGCGAACTGCCCGGCGTTCCACCGCTGGGCGCCGGGGTATCGAGCTCCAAGCTGAAGCTTGCGAGCGATATTCCTCGCAGCGTTGCCGCCGAATTCAATGGCGAGCGGGTGGCGGGCCAGAGCTGGCCGGCGGCGCAAGGCCATGTCAGCGTGCTCGAGCTGACCTACTGAGGGCTGCACGATGAAAGCAAATGCCAACCTCGTTCTGCATACGCGCGACGCGCGCGGCGTGATCACGCTGACGCTGAACCGACCGGAGGCCTTCAACGCGCTCTCCGAGGAAATGATCTCGGCCCTCGCGGCCGAACTCGATGCCGTCTCTTCCGACGACGCTGCCCGTTGCGTGGTTCTGGCCGGCGCCGGCAGGGCTTTCTGCGCGGGCCACGATCTGAAGCAGATGCGGGCAGAACCCTCGGCCGGGTACTACGAAGAACTGTTCGCCCGATGCGGAGAAATGATGTTGGCTCTCCAGCGCATGCCGGTGCCCGTGATCGCTCGCGTGCATGGCATCGCGACTGCGGCCGGTTGCCAACTGGTCGCGATGTGCGACCTCGCAGTCGCCTCGAGTGCGGCGAGATTCGCGGTGAGCGGCATCAACGTCGGCCTGTTCTGCTCCACGCCGAGTGTGGCGCTGTCGCGCAATCTCGGCCGCAAGGCGGCCTTCGAGATGCTCGTGACGGGCGATTTCATCGATGCCAACCAAGCCATGGCCAAGGGCCTGGTCAACCGCGTGGCGGCTCCCGAATCGCTCGATGCCGAGGTCGAATCATTGGTGGCCCGCATCGTCGAAAAGCCGAAACCCGCGCTGGCCCTGGGCAAGGCCTTGTTCTACCGCCAGATCGAGACCGGGGTCGCGGCGGCGCTGGCGGACGCCAGCCAGACCATGGCCTGCAACATGATGGACGACAGCGCGCTGGAGGGCGTCCAGGCTTTCATCGAAAAGCGGCCGCCGAGGTGGCCCGGACCGACGACGGCCGACTAGCCGTGCAGCCGCGAGTTGTGCGGCAGATGCGCCATCAGGAATTCCATCTGGTCCGCCAGGATGCGGCGGTTGCGCAGGATGAAGTCCTCCCAGAGGCTGGGCACGTAGGGCGCGTAGAGCAGCGGCATGTTGGCCTGCTCTGGCGTGCGGCTGCTCTTGCGGTGATTGCAAGGCTTGCAGGCCGTCACCACGTTCATCCAGCTGTCGATGCCGTTCTGCGCGAACGGGATGATGTGTTCGCGCGTGAGGTCTTCCTCGTGGAAGTGGCCACCGCAGTAGGCGCAGATGTTGCGGTCTCGCGCGAACAGCTTGCTGTTGGTCAGGCCCGGGCGCATCGCGAAAGGATTGATGCGCGGCACGCCCTTGGTGCCGATGATGCTGTTGATCGCAATCTGCGACTGCTGGCCCGTGACCGCGTTGTGCCCGCCGCGGAACACCGCGACCTGCGCACCGACTTCCCAGCGCACCTCGTCCGCCGCGTAGTGGATCACCGCCTGTTCCAGCGAGATCCACGACTGGGGCAGCCCCTGGGCCGAGAGCTTCAAGACCTTCACACACGCCTCCTCAACAAAGGGAAGAACCACGGAAAGACCAGTCCGTCGCGCACACCGGACGGCTTGCGAGCGACGCACTGCGTCACAATATACCGGCTTTGTGACAAAAAGCCCTGAGTGGGCCCATTCGGCGGGCGCGAAGCGCTATCAAAAAGATATCAACGATGCAGGTTTTCCGGGGTTTCAGGCATCCGGGCGTGGCTCCGGCCTGCGCCCTGACCATCGGCAATTTCGACGGGGTGCACCGCGGCCACCAGGCCATGCTGGGCTTGCTCAACACGGAGGCGCGCCTGCGCGGGCTGCCCAGCTGCGTGCTGACGTTCGAGCCCCATCCGCGCGACTACTTCGCCCAGCGCACCAGGCGACCCGAGCTTGCGCCGGCGCGCATCGGCACCTTGCGCGACAAGCTGAGCGCGCTGGCGGCCAGCGGCGTGGCCCAGACCATCGTGCTCCCCTTCGATGCCCGGCTCGCCTCCCAGACACCGGAGGATTTCATCCGGCACGTGCTGATCGAGGGCCTCGGCGTGCGCTACGTTCTGGTGGGCGACGACTTCCGCTTCGGAGCCAAGCGCGCCGGCGATTACGCGATGCTCGACGCAGCCGGCGAGGCCCACGGCTTCGACGTCGCACGCATGAACAGCTACGAAGTGCACGGCCTGCGCGTGTCCAGCTCCGCCGTGCGCGAAGCGCTGGCCGAGGGCCGGATGAGCGACGTGCAGGCCCTGCTCGGCCGGCCCTACGCGATCTCCGGCCACGTGGTACACGGCCGCAAGCTCGGCCGCGCACTGGGCGCCTCGGCCCCGGGGCGTCACGATGGCTTCCGCACCCTCAACCTCCGCTTCAAGCATTGGAAGCCGGCCGCCAGCGGCATCTTCGCGGTGCTGGTGCACGGCCTGGCCGACCAGCCGCTGCACGGCGTGGCCAACCTGGGCGTGCGCCCCTCCCTCGATGCGAACGACGTGAACGCCGGCCGTGTACTGCTCGAGACCCACTGCCTCGATTGGCCCGCCCACCTCGGCGAGGAGGGGGCCTACGGTAAAATCGTCCGCGTGGAACTGCTGCACAAACTGCACGACGAATTGCGCTACACCAGCCTCGAGGCCCTGACGGCGGGCATCGCGAAGGATGGCCGCGACGCACGTGCGTTCTTCGCTTCCGCCCACGCCGAGACCCGTCGCCAGACCACGCGCGATCGAATTTAGCCCGGGCCCGACCGCGCTGCCGCCCTTCTGCAAGCTCAGGGCGGACGGCTTTTTTCCTTCGCACCGACGCCTCCACCAAGGTTCGGGCCGAGCCTGTCGAAGCCCCCTCTGTTCGAACTTCATCATGTCTGCTGACGCCGCCTCCACCACCGACTACCGCACAACCCTCAACCTGCCCGACACCCCCTTTCCGATGCGGGGCGACCTGCCCAAGCGCGAGCCGGGCTGGGTCCAGGAATGGAACGACGAAGGGCGCTACCACCGCCTGCGCGCCGCGCGCCGCGGGGCGCCCAAGTTCATCCTGCACGACGGCCCGCCCTATGCCAACGGCCAGATCCACATGGGTCATGCCGTCAACAAGATCCTGAAGGACATGATCACAAAGGCACGCCAGCTCGAGGGCTACGACGCGCTCTACGTGCCCGGCTGGGACTGCCATGGCCTGCCGATCGAGAACGCCATCGAGAAGAAATACGGCCGCAACCTCAGCCGCGACGAGATGCAGGCCAGGAGCCGTGCCTACGCGACCGAGCAGATCGCACAGCAGATGGCCGACTTCCAGCGCCTGGGCGTGCTGGGCGAATGGGACCATCCGTACAAGACCATGGACTTCGCCAACGAAGCGGGCGAGCTGCGGGCCTTCAAGCGCGTGATCGAGCGGGGCTTCGTCTACCGCGGACTCAAGCCGGTCTACTGGTGCTTCGACTGCGGCTCCTCGCTCGCGGAGTTCGAGATCGAGTACGCGGACAAGAAGTCGAACACGATCGATGTGGCGTTCAAGGCGCACGCGCCAGAGGCGGTGCTGCGCGCCTTCTTTCCCGCTGGGCAGGACAGGACGGCTGCCGCCCTCGCGCACGCCAATAAGGAGATCTTCGCGGTGATCTGGACCACGACCGCGTGGACCATCCCCGCCAACCAGGCGCTCAACCTCAACCCCGAGCTCGAATACGCCCTCGTCGACACCGAGCGCGGCCTGCTGATCCTGGCTGCCTCGCTGGTCGAGATGTGCATGAACCGCTATGCGCTCGACGGCAAGGTGCTCGCGACGGTCAAGGGCGAGAAGCTGGGCGGTCTCGAGTTCGAGCACCCGCTCTACGACGCCGATGCCGGCTACCGGCGCCTCTCGCCCGTCTACCTGGCCGACTACGCCACCGCCGACGACGGCACCGGCATCGTCCACTCCTCGCCTGCCTACGGCCTGGACGACTTCAACTCCTGCGTCTCGCACGGCCTGGCCTACGACGACATCCTGAACCCGGTCCAGGGCAACGGCACCTACGCGCCCGACTTCCCGCTGTTCGGCGGCGAGCACATCTGGAAGGCCGTGCCGCACATCATCCAGGCCCTGCGCGACGCCGGCCGGCTGCTGACCACCGAGGCCATCACCCACAGCTACCCGCACTGCTGGCGCCACAAGACGCCGGTGATCTACCGCGCCGCCGCCCAGTGGTTCGTGCGCATGGACGAGGGCGAGGGTGTGTTCACCAAGGACAAGGCCCCCAAGACCCTGCGCCAGCTGGCGCTGCAGGCGATCGAAGAAACCGGCTTCTACCCCGAGAACGGCAAGGCGCGCCTGCACGACATGATCGCCAACCGGCCCGACTGGTGCATCAGCCGCCAGCGCAGCTGGGGCGTGCCGATCCCCTTCTTCCTGCACAAGGACACGGGCGAGCTGCACCCGCGCACCATGGAAATCCTCGACCAGGCGGCCGGCATCGTCGAGAAAGGCGGCATCGAGGCCTGGAGCCGGGTGACGGCCGAGGAGATCCTCGGACCCGGCGATGCGCCCCACTACACCAAGAGCACCGACATCCTCGAAGTCTGGTTCGACTCGGGCTCCACCTTCTCGCACGTGCTGCGCGGCACGCATCCGAACGTGCACCACGAGACCGGCCCCGAGGCCGACCTCTACCTCGAAGGCCACGACCAGCACCGCGGCTGGTTCCACTCCTCGCTGCTGATCGCCTGCGCTCTCGAAGGGCGGGCCCCCTACAAGGGCCTGCTGACCCATGGCTTCACCGTCGACAGCCAGGGCCGCAAGATGAGCAAATCGCTCGGCAACGGCATCGAGCCGCAGGAAGTGAACAAGAAGCTGGGCGCCGAGATCACCCGCCTCTGGGTGGCGGCCAGCGACTACTCGGGCGACATCGCCGGCGACGACAAGATCCTCGCCCGCGTGGTCGATGCCTACCGCCGCATCCGCAACACGCTGCGCTTCCTGCTAGCCAACACCAGCGACTTCGATATCGCGAGGGACGCGGTGCCGCTCGACCAGCTCCTCGAGATCGACCGCTACGCCCTGAGCCGCGCCGCGCAGTTCCAGGCCGAGGTGCTCGCGCACTACAAGGTCTACGAGTTCCACCCGGTGGTGGCGAAGCTGCAGGTCTACTGCTCGGAGGACCTGGGCGCGTTCTACCTCGACGTCCTGAAGGATCGCCTCTACACCACCGCGCCCGGCTCTCGGGCGCGCCGCAGTGCGCAGACGGCGCTCTGGCATATCACGCAAGCGATGCTGCGCTGGATGGCGCCCTTCCTGAGCTTCACGGCGGAAGAGGCCTGGAAGTTCTGCGGCAACGGCGAGTCGATCTTCACCCAGGTCTACTGCGACCTCGGCACGCCTGACGAGACGCTGCTGGCCAAGTGGTCGCGCATCCGTGAGATCCGCGATGCAGTCAACAAGGAGATCGAGAACGTACGCGCCGCCGGCCAGGTCGGCTCCTCGCTGCAGGCCAACGTCAAGCTCACGGTGCCGGCCGACGACCATGCGCTGCTGGTCTCGCTGGGCGAGGACCTGAAGTTCGTCTTCATCACCTCGGCCGTCGAGCTGGCGCAGGGCGACGGCGTTGAGGCACAGGTCACGCCCAGCACGGCCGCCAAGTGCGAGCGCTGCTGGCATTGGCGCGACGATGTCGGCCACGACCCGGCGCACCCGGGCCTGTGCGGCCGCTGCACCAGCAACCTGTTCGGCGCCGGCGAAGCCAGGAGTGCCGCCTGATGGCCGCGACGCGCTCCCTCGCCCCACCGCGCACCGGCATCTGGCCGTGGCTCGCGCTGGCCCTGGTAATCCTGATCCTCGACCAGTTCACCAAGACGCTGATCCTGGGCTACTACAAGCTGGGCGATGCCACCTACATCACCAGCTTCTTCAACATCGTGCGCGCCCACAACACCGGCGCCGCCTTCTCCTTCCTTGCCGACGCGGCGGGCTGGCAGCGCTGGTTCTTCACCGCCATCGGCATCGCGGCGGCGCTGTTCATCGTGTGGATGCTGCGCTCGCATGCCGGCCAGAAGCTCTTTTCCTTCGCCATGGCCCTGATCCTCGGCGGCGCCATCGGCAACGTGGTCGATCGCATGATGCATGGCTATGTCGTCGACTTCCTCGACTTCCACCTGGCCGGCCGGCATTTCCCGGCCTTCAACGTCGCCGACAGCGCGATCACGATCGGCGCGATCTGCCTCATCCTGGACGAGCTGCGACGCGTACGCCGCGGCAAGTAGAGGCCGCCTCCGGCAAGCGGAAGCCGAAGGCTGGTCTATAGTCGTCGGCTTCCATGAAGCACCTGTTGAATCTGCTGGCCGCCGTTGCGCTGCTGGTATGGGGCACCCATCTCGTTCGCACCGGCGTGCTGCGCGTCTTCGGCGCCAACCTGCGCAAGATCCTGGTGCACAGCATGCGCAACCGCTTCACGGCCGCGCTCTCGGGCATCGGCGTCACGGCGCTGGTGCAATCGAGCACCGCCACTGCGCTGATGACTTCCTCCTTCGTCGGCCAGGGCCTGGTGGCCCTGCCGGCCGCGCTGGCCGTGATGCGCGGCGCCGACGTCGGCACCGCGCTGATGTCGGTGCTGTTCTCGGCCGACCTCTCCTGGCTGTCGCCGCTCTTCATCTTCGTCGGCGTGGTGCTCTTCATCTCGCGCGGCTCCAGCGTGGCCGGCCGCGTCGGACGGGTGCTGATCGGCCTCGGCCTGATGCTGCTGGCGCTGCGGCTGGTGGTCGAGGCGACCGGGCCGCTGTTCTCCTCGCCACCGGTGCTGGAGCTGCTGGCCTCGCTCGCCAGCGACATGCTGCTGGAGATCACCATCGGCGCGGTGCTGGCCATCGCGGCCTACTCCAGTCTCGCGGTGGTGCTGCTGGTCGCGGCCATGGCCAGCTCCAACGTCGTGCCGCTGGACGTGGCGCTGGGCCTGGTGCTGGGCGCCAACCTCGGCAGCGGCTTGCTGGCGGTGCTGACCACCGCGAAGTCGGCGATCGCGGTGCGCCAGGTCACCGTCGGAAACCTGGTCTTCAAGCTGCTGGGCGTGGCGATTGCGGCCCCTTTCGTCGGGGCCTACCTGCGCGAGGCCCGGCCCTACATCTCCGACGCGACACAACTCGTCGTGCTGTTCCACCTGGGCTTCAACCTGGTGATCAGCCTCGGCTTCATCGGCCTCACCGACTGGGTCGCGCGGCTGGTGGCGCGCCTGCTCCCGGTGCCGACCGAGCCCGCGGCCATGCAGCGGCCCCGGCACCTCGATCCCTCGGCCCTGTCCACGCCTACGCTCGCAATTTCCAACGCCGCGCGCGAAGCCCTGCACCAGGCCGACGTGGTCGAGACCATGCTGATCGGCATGCTCAAGGTGATCCGCGACAACGACCTTCGCCTGGCCGCCGAGCTGCGCAAGCTGGACGACACGGTGGACGAGCTCTACTCGGCCATCAAGTATTACCTGACCAAGATCTCGCGCGAGGCGCTCGGCGAGGAGGAAAGCCGGCGCTGGACCGACATCGTCAGCTTCACCATCAACATGGAGCAGATCGGCGACATCATCGAGCGGGTGATCATCGACATCGAGGACAAGAAGATCAAGAAGCAGCGCAACTTCTCGGCCGCCGGCATGCGCGAGATCGTCGAGCTGCACGAGCGCCTCCTCGCCAACCTGCGGCTCGGCATGAGCGTGTTCCTCAATGCCAACGTGCGCGACGCCCAGAAGCTGCTGGAGGAGAAGGCGCGCTTTCGCGACCTGGAGCGCGCCTACGCCACCACGCACCTCGAGCGCCTTGCCGAACAGACTGCTTCGAGCATCGAGACCAGCTCGCTGCACATCGACCTGATCAGCGATCTCAAGCGCATCAACTCCCACATCTGCTCGATCGCCTACCCGATCCTCGACTCGGCCGGTGCGCTCTCGCGCACGCGCATGCGTGAGTCGCGGCTCAGTCCGATGGAGTGACTGCTTTCGGCGTGTCCCTGCGCGGCCGCGCTCAGAGCGTGAGGATCGTGCAGCCCGTGGTCTTGCGCGCCTCCAGGTCGCGGTGCGCCTGCTGCACTTCGGCCAGCGGGTAGCGCTGCGCGATCGGGATCTTCACCGCGCCGCTTTCGACCACCGCGAACAGGTCGTCCGCCATCGCCTGCGTGCGCTCGCGGCTGGAGATGTGCGTGAACAGCGTCGGCCGGGTCACATAGAGCGAGCCCTTGGACGCCAGCAGGCCGAGGTTGAAGGGCGGCACCGGCCCAGAGCCGTTGCCGAAGATCGCGAGCAGGCCGAAGGGCCGCAGGCAGTCCAGCGAGCCCTCGAAGGTGTCCTTGCCCACCGAGTCGTAGACCACCTTCACGCCTTGTCCGCCGGTGATCTCCTTGACGCGCTCGGCGAAGTTCCCGGTGCTGTAGTTGATCGCGTGCGCCGCGCCGTGCTCCAGCGCCAGCTTGCACTTGGCATCGGTGCCCGCCGTGCCGATCAGCTGCAGGCCCAGGGCCTTGGCCCACTGGCAGGCGATCAGCCCGACGCCGCCGGCGGCCGCGTGGAAGAGGATGAAGTCGCCCGGCTGCAAGCCCTCGGCCGGCAGTGTCTTCTTCAGCAGGTACTGTGCGGTCAGGCCCTTGAGCATCATGGCCGCGCCGGTCTCGAAGGAGATGGCATCGGGCAGCCTGCACACGTTCTTCGCCGGCATCACGCGCAGCTCGCTGTAGGCGCCTGGCGGCTGGCTGGCATAGGCGGCGCGGTCGCCGGGCTTCAAGTGCGATACGCCCTCGCCCACTGCCTCGACCACGCCGGCGGCTTCCATGCCGAGCTGCAGCGGCATCGGGAAGGGGTAGAGCCCGCTGCGCTGGTAGGTGTCGATGAAGTTGAGGCCGACCGCGTGGTGGCGGATGCGGATCTCGCCCGGGCCGGGTTCGCCGACCTCCACTTCGACGATCTTCAGTTCCTCGGGACCGCCGTGGCGGTCGATGCGAACGGCTTGGCTGCGCATGGATGTCCTCTTTCAGTTCGGCTTGCACGAAAAGAGCACATGGTAGACAGGCCCGCGATCCCCTGCAGGCCACGCCAATGTCCCCGCGTCGGCGGAATCAGTTCGGCGGCGCGATGTTCTCGTCCCGCACCACCTTCGTCCACCGCGCCACATCGGCGGCAAGAAAGGCCTGCGCCTCGCGCGAGGTGGTCGGCCAGGGCTCGGCCGCCTGCAGCTTGAGCGTCTGGACGATGTCGGGCCGCCGCAGCGTGGCCTGCACCATCTCGTTGAGTTTGGTGACGATCGCGGGCGGCAGGTTCTTCGGGCCCGCCAGCGCGTACCAGGCGCTGACGTCGAAGTCCGGCAGCACCGTCTCGGCCACGCTCGGGACCTCCGGGAATGCCGCGAAGCGGTTGCGCGAGGTGACGGCCAGCGGCTTGACCTTGCCGTTTTCGATGTGGGAGGCCATGCCGGCCAGCGATGTGAAGATGATCGGCACCTCGCCGCCCATCACCGCCAGCGCCGGCGCGCTGCCGCCCTTGTAGGGCACGTGGGTGAACTGCACGCCGGTGCGCGCCTGGAACAGCACCGCGGCGAGGTGCATGCCGCTGCCGGTGCCGCCGGAGCCGTAGTCGATCTTGCCCGGTTGGGCCTTCGCTTGCGCCACCAGCTCCTGGATGCTGTTCGCCGTGGCAGCGGGGCCGGCGATGATCGCGAAGGGGCTGCGCGCCACCATCGAGATCATGGTGAAGTCGTTGGCCGCATCGAAGGGCAGCGACTTGTACAGGCCCGGCGCCGCCGAATGACCCGAGGCCATCAGGAACAGGGTGTAGCCATCGGGCTCGGCCTTGGCCACGTGGTTGGCGCCGATGGTGCCCCCTGCGCCCGGCTTCCCCTCGACGACGGCCTGCTGGCCGAACTGCTCCGGGAACTGCGCCGCCAGCAGGCGCGCCAGCGCGTCCACCGGTCCGCCGGAGGTGAAGCCGTGGACGATGCGCACCGGCTTCTGCGGCCAGCCCGCAGGCGCCCCAGCTTGCGCACCGGCGGGCGCGGCCGCCCACAGCAGCGGTGCCGATGCCAGCGCCGCGACCGCCAGGCGCCGGAGGGAGAACGAGTTGCTCATAGGACGAAGCGCTCCGGTTGGGGCCCGCGCTCGACGGGCCGTGATTCGTAATGGCCTTCCCCGAACATGCGCAGCCGCGAGGCCAGCAACTCCTCGTTGAGCTGCGCCAGCCGCCCGGCGTCGAAGCACAGGCGGCCATCGCGCTTGGCGAAGCGGCCAGCGACCATGACGTTCTCGATGTCGGAAGTTTCGGCGTACATGACGACCACGTGAGCCGGGTTTCCCCCTGGCATCGCCGGAAAGATGTTCAGGCCGCGGGTGTCGAACATGACCAGGTCGGCCTGCTTGCCGGGCGTGATCGAGCCGGTCTTCTTCTCCAGCCCGAACGCCTTGGCGCCGCCCATCGTGGCCCAGTACAGGGCATCGCGCGTGAGCGTGGAATGCTGCGTCTTCGCGGGCCACTGGCCGGCCGCGTGGAGGCTGCGGTTGTCGAGCTCGCGCTGGTGCAGGAAGGCATGGCGCATGACCCACAGCATCGAGCTGTTGAAGTAGGGGTCGCAATCGGTGCCGATCGAGGGCACGGCACCGTGCTTCACCAGCCGGCCCAGCATCGCGGGCTGCTCGTAGTTCAGCATCTCGGTGAGATTGGTGGCGGTGATGGTGCAGCCTGCATCGAGCACGATCTTCAGTTCGGCGTCGTCGAAGCAGTTCCCGTGCCCGATGTTGTGGTCCGGGCCGAGCAGGCCTTCGGCCGCCAGCCGCGGATAGCCGTCCTCGACCACCCGCTTGCCCTTGCGGCCGTATGTGTGGGCCGAGTTGATCAGGCCGTACTCGCGGGCCAGCCGGATGTCGTGTGCGGCCACGTCGTACTCGCCCCAGTCGGGCCCGAGGATCGCCATCGCGAGCGTCACCAGGCGGTCGTCGGAAGCGAGGCGCCCGGTGCGCAGGCGATGGATCTCCTCCCGCGGGAACGGCTTCTTGTGGTACGGGATCTCGCCCGGCCGCTCCGGCGGCTTCACCGTGCCGCGCGCGAAGACGGCGCGCACGCCCGACTCCTCCAGCGCGTCGATGGCCGCATCGGTCATCTCGGCATCGCGCAGGATGTGGCACCAGTCGACGATGGTGGTGGTGCCGTTGCGCAGCTGGTTGAGCGCGCCCAGCAGGTTGCCCAGGTACACGTCGCGCACGCCGTAGCGGGTGGCGAGGTTCTTGTGCATGTTGGCGTGGTAGTCGCGGCTGCCCACCCAGTCGCTGCCGATGCCGCGCAGCTGGAATTCCCAGGTGTGGATGTGGGCGTTGACCATGCCGGGCGTCACGATGCGGCCACGGCCGTCCACCACTTCGTCCGCCTCGGCGCCAAGGCGCGGGCCGACGGCGAGGATCTTCTCGCCCTCGATCAGGATGTCCGCTTCGTCGAAGTCGCCCACGGCAGGGTCCATGGAGAGCACGCAGGCGTTCTGGATCAGGGTTCGGGTCATGTCTCGATCGATCAGGTTGGTTGGATGAAAGAACTCAGGCGGCCGGCGTCGCGGCGCCGAACATGCGTTCGCGCACGCGCCGCGTGGCGTCGACCGCCGCTTCGCGCGCGCCGCCTGCCAGCTCGCCGCCGCGCTTCTTCACGCGGCCGTCGACGATCACGGTGTCGACGTCGCCCACGTTGGCCTGCAGCACCACGTGCGCTGCAGGGTCGCCCAGGGAGGGGCTGTAGCGGCCGGCGCGCAGCAGCACCAGGTCGGCCAGGCAGCCCGGCGCGATGCGCCCCAGCACCTCGCCCAGGCCGACGGCGCGTGCCGCATTCACCGTCGCATAGGCCAGCAGGTCGCGCGGCTGGACGAAGGGCGTGCCCGGATAGCGCGCGAGCGGCCAGCGGCCGCTGGCGCGCTCGCGCCCGGCTTCCTCCGCGCGCATCAGCAGGAAGGTCAGGCGCATCTGCGAGAACAGGTCGAGCGCCACGCGCGAGGGCACGTCCACACCCAGGCTTGGCGTCACGCCGGCCCGGTGGGCACGCGCGATCACGCTCGTCGAGCGGCCGTCGCCCACCTCGCTCTCCGGCGTGAAGGAGATGCCGCCGCCGCACTGCGCGATCAGCGCCAGCTCCTCGTCCAGGATCGGGTTGCAGTGCACCGGCAGCATGTCGGGGCCCAGCAGGCCGGCGCCGTGCAGCTCGTGGATCTGGCCGGCGACGTTCTGGTGAAAGGTCATCGGCAGGCCCAGCTCGCGGGCCAGCCCGATCTCGGGCTCCACCAGCGCCAGGCCCGCGAACTCGAGCGAGGCCAGCGCCACGCCCAGGCGCACCAGCGCATCGGCACCGCCCGCGCGTTCGCGCTGCAGCGCGCGCACCTGCTCCAGGCGCCAGGGGTGGTCGGCGGCCAGCGTGTCGAAGCGCCCCAGCATCCCGTAGCCGAACAGCACGCGCTGCCCCGTCCGGTCGTGCGCACGCAACCCGGCCTCGGCATGGCCGGGTGTCATCACGTTGTGGCAGAAGTCCAGCACTGCGGTGATGCCGTTGTCCAGCATCTCCACGCCGGTCGCGAAGGTGGCATCGCCGACATCTTCGGCCGTGAAGCGCTCGCGCAGCGGGAAGATGTGGCGGTTGTAGTCCCCCATGCCCCACATGCCGGCGCCCAGGCCCTTGAGCGGACCCTGCCAGAGATGCGTATGGGTGTCGATCAGGCCCGGGATCAGGAGCATCCCGCGTGCGTCGATGCAGTCGGCGCCATCGGGCTCGAGGCCCTGCCCGACCGCGGCGATGCAGCGGCCTTCGATGCGCACGTCGGCGGCCTGCAGGTCGCCGAGCGACGGGTCCATGCTGAGGACGGTGGCGCCGCGGATCAGCAGCGCTCGGCTCGACGCATTCACTGGCGTTCCTTCGCCCTCGACTGCGGTGCCATGACCCTTCGCAGCGGCCGTGCGGTTCATGCCGTGGCCTCCTTCTCGATCTCGTCGATCTCGTCGATCTCGTGCAGCCGGATGCAGGCGGCCCGTCCGTCCCCGCCGCTGGCCTCGAGCTCGGGCATGCGCTGCCTGCAACCCTCCACCGCCCAGCGGCAGCGTGTGTGGAAGGCACAGCCCGAGGGCGGCGACAGCGGGCTGGGCAACTCGCCGCGCAGTTGCAGCCGGCGCGCGCGCGACCGCTCCTCCTGCAGCTGCGGATCGGCCACCAGCGTGGACGCCACCAGCATGCGCGTGTAGGGATGGCGCGGTGCGTCGTGTACCTGGTGCGCAGGCCCGGTCTCCACCAGCCGGCCGAGGTAGAGCACGCCGATGCGATGGCTCACATGGCGCACCACGTCGAGGTTGTGCGCGATGAACAGGTAGCTGAGCCCGAACTCGCGCTGCAGCTCCACCAGCAGGTTGATCACCTGCGCCTGCGTGCTGAGGTCCAGCGCGCTCACCGGCTCGTCGCAGATGATGAGCCGCGGCCGCACCGCCAGCGCCCGCGCGATGGCCACGCGCTGGCGCTGCCCGCCCGACAGCTCGTGCGGATGGCGCTGTGCGTGGTAGGCGGCCAGCCCGACGCTGTCGATGATGCGCGCCACCTCGCGGCGGCAGGCCGGGGCGTCCATCGCGCGGTGACGGTTGATGGCCTGCTCGATGGTCGCGCCCACCGTCTGGCGCGGATTGAGCGAGGACATCGGGTCCTGGAACACGACCTGCACGTCGCGCCGGTAGTGCAGCGGCGTGCGCGGCCCGAAGGCGGTGATGTCCTCCCCATCGAAGCGGACATGCCCGGCGGTCGCCGGCGCCAGCCGCAGGATCGCGCGCCCGATGGTGCTCTTGCCCGAGCCGGATTCGCCGACCAGGCCGAAGGTCTGGCCGGGCTCGATGGTGAAGCTCACGTCGCGCACCGCCGACAGCGTTCGGGCGCGGCCGAACATGCCGTGGCGCAGGCGGAAGTCCACCGACAGGTTCTCGACGCTCAGCAGCGGTGCCGTCGTGTCCGTGTTCATGGCAGCACCTTCTCTTTCCGCTGCGGCGCGAACGCATCGATGCGCAGGCATCGCACTCCCTGCGCCAGCACCACCGGCGCGGCGGTACAGGCCTCGATCGCGTGCGGGCAGCGCGGATGGAAGCGGCAGCCCTGCGGCCACGCCCAAGCCGGTGGCACCCGACCGGGAATGGTGGCCAGCGTGGCGCCGCCGGCGCCGCCCTTGGGCATCGCCGCGAGCAGCGCAGCCGTGTAGGGATGGCGCGGCCGCGCGAGCACCTCGCGTACCGGGCCGGTCTCCACCATCTGGCCTGCGTACATCACCGCCACGCGGTCGCACGCATCGGCCACCACGCCCAGGTCGTGGGTGATCAGCAGGATCGACATGCCCAGGCGCTGCCGCAGGTCCATCAGCAGGTCCAGCACCTGGGCCTGGATGGTCACGTCCAGCGCGGTGGTCGGCTCGTCGGCGATCAGCAGTTCCGGCTCGCAGGCCAGTGCGCCCGCGATCACCACGCGCTGCGCCATGCCGCCGGAGAACTGGTGCGGATAGTCGTCCAGGCGCCGCTGCGCGTCGGGCACGCCCACCATCTCCAGCAGCGCGATGGCGCGCGCGCGGGCCTGCCGCGCATCGAGCTGGCTGTGGGCCCGCACCGCATCGACCAGTTGCCGGCCGATGGTATGGACCGGCGACAGCGCCGCACTCGCGTCCTGGAACACCATGCCGATGCGTCGCCCCCGGATCTGGCGCGCCAGCGCCTCGTCCATGCCGACCAGCTCGGTGTCGCCCAGGCGGACCGACCCCGCAGCCACGCGCGCGGCCGGCGGCAGCAGGCCGATGATGGCCGCCGCGGTGATCGACTTGCCGCAGCCCGACTCGCCCACCAGCCCCAGCACCTCGCCGCGGCGCAGGTGCAGCGACACATCGCTGAGCAACTCGGCATCGCCCTGCGGGCCGTGCAGCCGCACGGTCAGGTGGCTCAGCTGCAGCAGCGTGTCGGGAGGCAGCGGCTCGGTCCCGGCGGGCAACGTGCCGGGCTGCGCCGCGACCGGCTGGGCTGCGGCTGGAGCTGCAGCACGCCGTGCGACGCGCGGCCCGCCCGGCAGCAGGCCATCGCGAAGGGCATCGCCCAGCAGGTTGAAGGACAGCACCGTCAGCGTGATCGCCACGCCGGGCAGTACCGGCAGGAAGGGCTGTTCGCTCTGGAACTGGCGTGCGGTCTCCAGCATCGCGCCCCAGCTCACCTGGGCGCTGTCGGCGCCCACGCCCAGGAAGCTCAGCATCGCCTCGATCAGCAGCGCCGTGCCGAGCGAGATGGAGGCCTGCACCACCAGCGGCCCGGCCACGTTCGGCAGGATCTGCCGCAGCATGATCGAGAACGGCCCGAGCCCCAGCACGCGCGCCGCATCCACGTACAGCCGCTCGCGCTCGGCCAGCACCACCGCGCGCGTGATGCGCATGAAGCTGACCGAGAAGATCAGCCCCACCGCGAGCATCGCGTTGGCCAGCCCCTTGCCGAACACGCCGATCAGCGCCAGCGCCAGCAGCACCGCGGGGATGGACTGCATCACGTCGGCCAGCCGCATCGCGATGCGGTCGAGCCAGCCGCCGAGATAGCCCGCGGCCAGGCCGATACCGATGCCCAGCACCGCGCCGATGGCCACGCTCTCGAAGGAGGCCAGCAGCGCCGTGCGGGCGCCGAAGACCAGGCGCGAGAGCGTGTCGCGGCCAAGGTCGTCGGTGCCCAGCCAGTAGATCGGACTCGGTGCCTCCAGGCGGTGCTTGAGGTCCGGGTGGAACGGGTCGTGGGGCGCCACGAGCGGCGCTGCCGCCGCGCAGACCAGCAGCAACAGCAGCCAGGCCGCGGGCAGCAGCACGAAGGGACGCGCAAGGGCCTTCAGCCGCGGTGCCAGACGCGCACGGCGGGGGGCCTCGTCGTTGGCGGCGGCAGCGGGCGTGGCCATGGCGGACAGCCTCTCGGCAGGGGCAGTGGTGGTGTTCAATGCACGCGCACCTTCGGGTTGATGAGCCCGTAGCCGATGTCGGCCACCAGGTTGACGGCGAGCACGATGAGCGCGATGACGACGACCGCGCCCTGCAGCACGGGGAAGTCCGCGCGCACCACGCTGTCGATCAGCAGCGTGCCCAGCGCCGGCACCGCGAAGATGCGCTCGATCGCGATGCTGGCGCCGACCAGCACCGACATCTGGATCGCGATCACGCTGAGCACCGGCACCATGGCGTTGCGGATCGCATAGCGCCAGACGATGGTGCGTGGCGGCAGCCCGCGTGCGCGCAGGGCATGCACGTAGGGCGACTGCAGCACCTCGATCATCGCGCTGCGCATCTGGCGCGCGATCACCGCCGCCGTGTGCACGCTCAAGGCCACCGCCGGCAGCACCAGCCCACGTGCCCATTCCAGCGGGTCCTCGGTGAAGGGGGTGTAACCCACCACCTGGAACCATTGCAGGTTGACCGCAAAGGCGAGCGAAAGCAGCAGCGCCAGCCAGATGCTCGGCACCGCCAGGCCCAGCGAGACCAGCAGGGTCAGCGCCCGGTCGGCCCAGGAACCGTGGCGCACCGCCGCCGCGATGCCCAGCGGCAGTCCGAGCAGCAGCGCCAGCAGCATGCCCGCCAACGCCAGCGAGAGCGTGACCCCGGCGCCGTCGGCGATGGAGGCGCTCACCGGCAGGCTGGTGTAGAGCGACTGGCCCAGGTCGCCGCGCAGCGCTGCGCCGATCCAGGCCAGGAACTGCTCGGGCAGCGGACGGTCCAGCCCCAGGCCACGCGCGTACTCGGCGCGATCGGCCGCGGAAGCACCGGGGCCGAGGATCTGGCTGACCGGATCGGTCGATGTCATCCGCGTCAGCACGAAGGTGAAGAGCGAGACGGCGAACAGGATCGGCAGCACCGCGCCGAGCCGCGCGAGCAGCAGGCGCTTCATGCGCGCACCGCCTGCCCGGCGGCCGGACCGAGCACCCGTTCGCGCACACGCCGGGTGGCGGCCTCGGCCTCGGCGGGATCGAGGTCCAGCAGCCGGCCGCCGCGTTTGCGCACCCGGCCGTCGACCAGCACCGTGTCCACGTCCGCGGCGCAGGCCTGCAGCGCCACGTGCGCCACCGGATCGCCCAGCGACATGCCGTAGGGCCCGGTGCGCAGCAGCACCAGGTCGGCGCGCAGGCCGGGAGCGATGCGGCCGATCTCCTCGCCCAGGCCGAGCGCGCGGGCGGCGTTGACGGTCGTGTACTCGAGCATGTGGCGCGGCTGCGCATGCGGCGTGCCGGGGTGGCGCGCCAGCGGCCAGCGCCCGGCGATGCGCTCGACGGTGGCCTCCTCGTTGCGCAGCACCTGGAAGGTGAGTCGCATCTGGGCGAACAGGTCCAGTGCCACGCGCGAGGGGATGTCGACGCCGAGGCTGGGCGTCACGCCGGCGCGGTGCGCGCGGCCGATGATGCTCATCGGCCGGCCACCGCCGAACTCGCCCTCGACGGTGAAGGAGATGCCGCAGCCGTGCTGCGCCAGCAGCGCGAGCTCATGGTCCGTTGCCACGTTGGCATGCACCGGCAGCAGGTCGCCGCCCAGCAGGCCCGCCTGGTGCAGCTCGAGGATCTGGCCCGGCGGGTTCTGGTGGAAGCTCATCTGCAGGCCGAGCTCGCGCCCGAGCGCGATCTCGGTGGCCACCAGCTCCAGGCCGGCGTACTCCAGCGAGCCCAGCGCGATGCCCAGGCGCAGCAGCCCCTCGCGCCCACCGAGCTCGCGCGACAGGCTGCGGATCTGCTCCAGCCGCCAGCCGTGCTCGGCCGCCAGCGTCTTGAAGGCGCCGAGCATGCCGTAGCCGAACAGGATGCGCTGCCCGGTGCGCCGGTGCGCCGCGATCGACTGCTCGGCATGGGCCGGCGTCATCACGTTGTGGCAGAAATCCAGCACGGTGGTGATGCCGTGGTCCAGCATCTCGACGCCGCAGGCGAAGGTCGCGTCGTGCATGTCGTGCGCCGAGAACTTCTCGCGCAGCGGGAACACGTGCCGGCTGTAGTCGGCCGCACCCCACAGGCCCGCGCCCAGGCCCTTGAGCGGCGCCTGCCACATGTGGGTGTGCGAATCGATCAGACCGGGGATCAGGATCATGCCCTCGGCATCGATGCGCTCCGCGCCCGCGGGCGCGTCGAGCGCGGGGCCGACGGCGGCGATGCGCTCGCCCTGCACCAGCACGTCGCCGCGGGCGAGCTCGCCCACCTGCGGGTCCATGCTGAGGATGGTGGCGCCGCGGATCAGGAGGCTCTTCGGATTGTCGGCGGCCATGGCGCCCTCCTCAGCGCGCCAGCCGCACATCGGCGTAGCGGAACACCGCCACGTCGCCGACGGTGGACACCACCTTCGCGATCTTCTTCGGGTTGTAGGCCCAGTAGGCCGCGTAATCGAAGAAGCCGCAGTCCAGCGCCTCGTCGTGGACCACCTTGATCATCTTCTGCCAGCTGGCGTTCTGGACCTTCGGGTCGTCGGCGGCGAGCGCCTCCTTCACCGCCGCGTCGACTTCCGGGAAGGTGGTGCCGAGGGGGTTGCCGGGGCCCGTCGGGGCGAAGTGGTAGAGGTAGTAGTCGTAGGGCCCGGTGTCCTGCGAGTCGGTCAGGATGGCGGCCGCGTACTTGCCGCTGCGGAAGGTGCTGAAGAACTGGCCGAAGGTCATCAGGTCCAGCTTCACCTCGATGCCGATCTGCGCCATCTGGCTCTTGAACAGCTCGGCGATGGTGCGCTGGTTGTCGAAGCTCGCCAGCGTGATCTGCGGCTTGGGGTTGCCGAGCTCGGCCATCAGCTGCTTCGCCTTCGCGAGGTCGTGCGGGTAGCCCTTCACCTCCGGATTGAAGCCCGGCATGCCCTGGCGCACGCGCTGGGTGTGGACCTTGCCGCGGCCGCCCAGCTGGGCGTCGATGTAGTCCTGCGGGCTCATCGCATGGCAGACGGCCTGGCGCAGCTTGGTGCTGTTGAAGGTCTTGACCGTATCCATCATCTGCAGGTGCCACAGCACCGAGGGGAACCAGCTCACCTTCATGCCCTCGCGCTCGGCGCGGGTGGCGATCGACGCGTTGGTCCAGACGATATCGACCTGCCCGGTGCGCAGCGCGTTGTAGAGGCTGTCGGGATCGTTGATGTGGGTCACCTCGATGCGGCGCACGCCCACGGTCTCGGGCGCGTAGTAGCCGTCGTAGTAGCTGACCACCTGGCGCAGGCCCTTCACCACGTCCTTGGCCTCGTGCTTCCACGGGCCGGTGCCCACCGGCGCGGTCTTCCAGCTGCCGCTGTCGAGCGCCTTCGGAGACACCATGTACGCGCCGCGGCGTGCCAGGTTGGGCAGGAGGTTGGGCGAGGGGCGCTTGAGCAGCACGTCCACCCGCATGGGCGAGACCACCACGAACTTGTCGACGCCGTCCATCACGCCGCGCCACTGGCCGGGCGTGTCGCGCACGCGCTCGAGGTTCCTCACCACCGCGGCGGCATCGAAGGGCGTGCCGTCATGGAAGGTGACGCCCTGGCGCAGTGTGATCTCGACCTTGGTCGGGCTTTCCTTCCAGGCGGTGGCCAGGCGCGGCACGATGGCCACGCCGTCGGGCGCCATCTCGGCCAGGCCCTCGTAGACCAGCGAGGTGTAGGTGCTGTTGGCCTTGGTCAGCGTCTCCCAGTCGTCCAGCTGCTGGTTGGTGCCGAAACGCAGGGTGCCGGCCGGCTCGGCGGCCGCCAGGCCGAGGCAGCAGGCCAGGCCCGCCGCGAT
>NZ_LMTS01000198.1:45255-46517 GCF_001541225.1 Variovorax sp. WDL1
AGGCGCAGGGTGCGCGCGCGCATGGTCATCAGTTCTCCTCCAGATCGTGGGGTGATGGGTCTCAGCCGCCCTGTTGTTGCTCTGTGAAGGAATGTTGACAGTTTCCCTATGGGGCATAAACATCTCGAACGAGAAGAATCACTTTCGAGATTGGAAAGAATGTGGATCGACTGACCTGCATGGCCGTGTTCCGCAAGGTGGTGGAGCGCCACAGCTTCAGCGATGCGGCGGAGGAGCTCGCGATGTCGGCGGGCTCGGTGAGCAAGTACGTGGCGGCGCTGGAGACGCACGTAGGCACGCCGCTGCTCGCGCGCACCACGCGGCGCATCAGCCTCACCGAGGCCGGCCGCACCTACTACGCGAGTTGCATCCGCATCCTCGACGACATCGAGGAGGCCGAGAAGACCGCTGGCCGCCTGCATCCGACGCCGCGCGGGCTGCTGAAGGTGCGCGCGCCGGTCTCGCTGGGCTCGGCGCACCTGGGCCGCAGCATCGCGGACTTCCTTGCGCGCTTCCCCGAGGTCAAGCTGGAGCTGACGCTGAACGACTATTTCGTCGATCCGGCCGAGGCTGGCTTCGATGTCTCGATCCTGATTGCCGGCAAGGAGCGCGAGCCCATGCGTGGCGCGCGGCCCATCGGCCGCATGGCGCGGGCGATGGTGGCCTCACCCGCCTACCTGGCGCGCCATGGCGAGCCGGCCACGCCGCAAGAGCTCAAGCGCCACAACTGCATGGTCTACAACCGCGGCCAGCTGCCCGACGAATGGCACGTCACCGCGCCCGGCGGAGACCGCACCGTGCGGGTGACGGGCAATTGCCGCTGCAACAACAGCCTGGTGCTGCGCGAGTCGCTGCTGGAAGGCGCGGGCATCGGCCTCCTGCCGACCTTCCTGGTTGCGGACGACATCGCGGCCGGCAGCCTGCGCGCGGTGCTGCCCGAGTGGGCGCCCGAATCGCGCACCCTCTACGCGGTGTTTCCACAGCCGCGCCAGCCCTCGGCGAAGGTGCGCGAGTTCGTCGACTTTCTTGCGCACAGTTTTGCGGTGGACAGCCAGTGGAGGCTGGCGTTCGAGTGACCGCGTGCTGCTTGCTGCTTGCTGCTTGCTGCTTGCTGCTTGCTGCTTGCTGCGTGATGCTGCCTGCGTGCCGCGGAAGGCGGTCTGCGGCCCGGGCTCCTGCTGGGGCGGTCGGTCCGCAGACCACCTTCCGCGGAGGACATGTCGGGTTGATCTGAATACCGACCCCACGCCGCAGCGGTTGGG
>NZ_LMTS01000198.1:46527-62529 GCF_001541225.1 Variovorax sp. WDL1
GTCTTTGGATACCCGCACACCCGCAGGCAGCTTTGCAACGCGCAACCTTGATCCCAGCAGCAACGGAGCGATCAACAATGGATCGCGAAAAGAGGTTTCAGTAGGTACCCGGGTAGGCCCCGCCATCCGCCAGGATGTTCTGCCCATTCAGATAGCCCGCCTGCACGCTGCACAGGAAGGCGCAGATCGCGCCGAACTCCTCCGGCGTGCCGAAGCGCTTCGCGGGGATGGTCTTCTTGCGGCTCTCCCACACCGCATCGAAGTCCTGCCCCGACTTCTTGGCGGCGCCCTCCATGGTGCCCCTGAGGCGGTCGGTCTCGAAGGCGCCCGGCAGCAGGTTGTTGAGCGTCACCCCGCGCGCCGCGATCGCGCTGCGCGCCACGCCGGCCACGAAGCCGGTGAGCCCGCTGCGCGCGCCGTTGGACAGGCCGAGGATGTCGATCGGCGCCTTCACCGAGCTGGACGTGATGTTGACGATGCGCCCGAAGCCGCGCCCCGCCATGCCATCGACCGTGGCCTTGATCAGCTCGATCGGCGTGAGCATGTTGGCCTCCACCGCCTTGATCCAGGCCTCGCGGTCCCAGTCGCGGAAGTCGCCCGGCGGCGGGCCGCCGGCATTGGTGACGACGATGTCGAAGTCCTTGTGCGCGGCGAAGGCGGCCGCGCGGCCCTCGGGCGTCGTGATGTCGGCGGCCACCGGCCTGACCCACGGGCCGCCCGCACGGGCGGCCGTCTCGAGCTTCTTCGCCGCCTCGGCCAGCGCCTCGGCGCCGCGCGCCACGATCACCACGTTGACGCCCTCGCGAACCAGCGCCTCGGCGCAGCCGTAGCCCAGCCCCTTGCTGGCGCCGCACACCAGGGCCGTGCGGCCCGCAATTCCCAGATCCATATCAGTTGCTCCTTGACGCTTCGTGTAGGTCGCGACAGAGGAGACCGTCGCGGCCGATTTGGGGAACACCGCGGAACCGGCTTTGCCGGGCCGCTGGTGTTGCCCCCCGGTGAGGGGGTGGGCGGCCACACGAAGTGGGCCAACCTGGGGGAGAGTGTCATCGAGCTGTTCTCGTGAAAACAAAAATGCCCGCGATCACCAGCGCGGTGCCGGCCGCGATCCACGCGGTGAAGGGCTCGCCGAGGATCAGCGCGCCCATCACGACGGTCGACATCGGCCCGATCATGCCCGTTTGCGCGGCCATCGCGGGGCCGATGCGCTCGATGGCCATCATCACCGCCAGCACCGGCAGCGCGGTGCAAACGATGGCGTTGAGCACCGACAGCCAGATCACCTCGGGCGCCAGCTGCAGGACCGTGTCCAGCGGGCGCAGCACCGCGAACTGCAGGATGCACAGCACGCAGGCCACGCCCGTCGCCAGCCCGACCAGCCGGAGCGAGCCAAGGCGCTTGACGAACTCGCCGCTGGCGACCAGGTAGATCGCATAGCTCACCGCGCTCAGGAACACCAGCAGCGTGCCCCAGGCAGCCGCGCTGGACTGGCCCAGGCTCATCTCGTGGCCGAAGACCAGCAGCACACCGACGTAGCTGATCGCCATGCCGGCCATCTGCCAGCGCGTGATGCGGCGGCGGTACGCGATCCAGCCGAACAGCAGCACCAGCGTCGGGTTGAGATAGAGGATGAGCCGCTCCAGGCTGGCCGTGATGTAGGCCAGGCCTGCGAAGTCCAGGAAGCTGGCCAGGTAGTAGCCGGAGAAGCCCAACCCGATCACGCCCATCCAGTCGCGCCGCGTCAGCGCCGGCTTGCCGCGCCCGGCCCACCAGGCCATGAGCGCGAAGAGCGGCAGCGCGAACAGCATGCGAAGCATGATCAGCGTGATCGCGTCCACCCCGTAGCGATAGGCCAGCTTGACGATGATGGCCTTGCCGCTGAAGGCGATGGCCCCTACCGAGGCGAGCGCGAGACCGGGACCGAGGTGCCTGTGCGCGCTGGGTCCGGTGGCGGCCTGGACGGAGGACATTGGCGATCAGAATCCGGCGGCAAGGCCGTCGCGGCGTGCATCGCTCGCCGCCACGTAGCCCTCCACTGCCGGCTCGCCCGCGCGCCAGATGAACTGGCCGGCGCCGAAGTCCTGGTAGGAGTCATTGATCACCTCGACCTTGTGTCCGAGCGCGCCGAGGCCCTGCACGAGTTCCGGCTTCATCGCCGCTTCGGCGTTGATCTCCAGCCCATGGTTGAAGCGCCAGCGCGGCGCGTCGCACGCGGCCTGCGGGTTCTGGCCATGGTCCAGCATGCGCACCAAGGTCTGCATGTGGCCCTGCGGCTGCATGTTCCCGCCCATCACGCCGAAGCTCATCACCGGCTGCCCGTCCTTCGTGAGGAAGGCGGGAATGATGGTGTGGAAGGGGCGCTTGCGCGGCTCCACCACATTGGGGCTCTTGGCATCCAGGCTGAAACCGTGGCCACGGTTCTGCAGGCTGATGCCGAAGGACGGCTCCACGCAGCCGGAGCCGAAGCCCATGAAGTTGCTCTGGATGAAGCTCACCATCATGCCGCTCTCGTCGGCTGCGGTGAGGTAGATCGTGCCGCCCTTGATCGGGTTGCCGGCCTTGAAGTCCTGCGCCTTGTTCACGTCGATGAGTCTGGCACGGGAGGCGAGGTACGCGCCATCGAGCATTTGCAGCGGGGACGCCTCCATCGACGAGGGGTCCGACACATAGCGGTAGGTGTCGGCGAAAGCCAGCTTCATCGCCTCGATCTGCAGATGCTGCGAAGCCACCGAGTCGACCGGCATCGAGGCCATGTCGAAGTTCTGCAGGATGCCCAGCGCGATCAGCGCCGCGATGCCCTGGCCGTTTGGCGGCATCTCGTGCACGGTATAGCCGCGGTAGTCCTGCGCGATCGGCGCCACCCACTCGGGCTTCCAGTTCGCGAGGTCGCGCACCTTGAGGCTTCCGCCGTTGGCGCTCGAGAACTTCTCCAGCGCCTCGGCGATCTCGCCGCTGTAGAAGGCATCGCCCTTGGTGGCGGCGATGGCCTTCAGCGCTCGGGCCGCGGCCGGAAAGCGGAACAGCTCGCCGACAACGGGCGCGCGGCCCCAAGGCAGGAAGGCCTCGCCGAAGCCGGGCTGCGACTGCAGGATCGGCGTGGCGGCGGCCCACTTCTGCTGCACCACCGGCGGCACCAGGTAGCCGCGCTCGGCGATCTCGATGGCCGGCGCCATCAGGTCTTCGAAAGGCAGTTTGCCGAAGTGCTCGGAGAGTGCGACCCAGCTGCCCACGGCACCGGGCACCGTGACCGAATCGATGCCGCGCTGCGGCGGCGTCCTGGCGTCCTTGCCGTACTTGCGCTGGAAGTACTCCGGCGTCCAGGCGGCCGGCGAGCAGCCGGAGGCATTGAGCCCGTGCAGCTTCTCGCCGTCCCAGAGGATGCAGAAGGCATCGCTGCCCAGGCCGTTGCTCACGGGCTCGACCAGCGTCATCACGGCCGCGGTCGCGACCGCCGCATCGACCGCGTTGCCGCCCTGCTGCAGGATGCGCAGGCCGGCCTGGGCGGCCAGCGGATGCGAGGTCGAGACGACGTTGCGCGCGAAGACGGGGATGCGGGTGGAGGTATAGGGGTTGGTGTAGTCGAACTTCATGGCTTCAGTCGCTGATGATCTTGCGTTCGGTGATGATCTTCTTCCACTTGGCGGCGTCCTGCGCCACCATCGCAGTGAAGTGAGCAGGCGTTCCGGTGGCTGGCGTGATGCCCAGCCTGGAAAGCTTGTCGCGCACTTCCGGGTCGCTCACCGCCTCGTTGGCCGCGGCATTGACGCGCGCCACGAGATCGGCTGGCAGCCCTTCGGCCCGTAGAGGCCGAACCAGGTGTTCGACTCGAAGCCCGGCAGCACGTCGGCGATGGCCGGCAGTTCGGGCGCCAGCGGGCTGCGCTGCAGCGAGGTCACGCCTAGCGCGCGCAGGCGGCCGTCGCGCACATGCGGCATGCCGGTGGGCAGCGCGTCGAAGAGCACGTCCACCTTGCCGCTGATCAGGTCGGGGATCGCGAGCGCCGTGCCCTTGTACGGAATGTGGGTGACGAACACACCGGCCTGCGACTTGAACAGTTCCGCCGTGAGCTGCACGATGGTGCCGTTGCCGCTGGAGGCGTAGTTGAGCTTGCCCGGGTTCTTCTTCGCGTACTCGATCCATTCACGCACCGTCTTCGCCGGCGAGCTGTTGGGCACCAGCATGATGCTGGGCGCGTCGCCCACATGCGCGATGGGCGCGAAATCGCGCACCGTGTCGTACGGCAGCTTCGGGTTGATCGCGGGCCCGATCGAATGCGTGCTGGTGGTGGCCAGCAGCAGCGTATAGCCGTCGGCCGGCGCCTTGGCCACCAGGTCGGAGCCGATCGCGCCGCCGGCGCCCGGCTTGTTGTCGATGACCAGCGTGGCGCCCAGCTTCTCGCCCATCTTCTGAGACAGGGTGCGCGCGAAGAGATCGGTGGCGCCGCCGGCGGGGAAAGGCACGACCAGGCGGATCGGCTTGCTGGGGTAAGCCTGCTGCGCGAAGGCGGCGGGCCAGGCGGTCGCGCACAGCGCCAGGGCGCCGGCACGAAGAAAAGAGGATCTTTTCAGTTTCATGAGGTCAGATTCTGAGGCTTCGGCGTCGGTAGCGCCCAAAGCAAAAACGGCGCCCGAGGGCGCCGCTTGGCAAAGCCGGGAGGCTCAGTCCGCCTCGACGAAGGCTTCCTCGCGCTTCGACTTGACTGCGGGCAGCAGCACGATCACCACCATCAGCGCAGCGGCAGCCAGCAGCCCGGCCGAGATCGGCCGCGTGACGAACACGCTCCACGCGCCACGGGACAGCAGCAGCGCACGCCGCAGGTTTTCCTCCATCATCGGCCCGAGGATCAGCCCCAGCAGCAACGGCGCCGGCTCGCAGCCCAGCTTGATGAACGAGTAGCCCACCACCCCGAAGATCGCGACCATCCACACGTCGAAGGTGTTGTTGTTCGTCGAGTAGACGCCGATCGCGCAGAACAGCACGATGGCCGGGAACAGCCAGCGGTAGGGAATGGACAGCAGCTTGATCCAGATGCCGATCAGCGGCAGGTTCAGGATGATCAGCATCAGGTTGCCGATCCACATCGAGGCGATCAGGCCCCAGAAGAGCTCCGGGTTGCTGGTCATCACCTGCGGGCCGGGCTGGATGTTGTGGATGGTCATCGCACCGACCATCAGCGCCATCACCGGATTGGGCGGGATGCCCAGCGTCAGCAGCGGGATGAAGGAGGTCTGCGCGCCGGCGTTGTTGGCCGCCTCCGGGCCGGCGACGCCGCGGATGTTGCCCTTGCCGAACGGCACTTCGCCGGGCTTCAGCTTCAGCTTCTTCTCCATGGTGTACGCCGCGAAGGCCGACAGCAGCGCACCGCCGCCGGGCAGGATGCCGAGCGAGGAGCCGAGCGCCGTGCCTCGCAGCACCGCGGGGAAGCCGTTCTTGAAGTCTTCCTTGGTCGGCCAGAGTCCATGCACCTCGGCGGTGTAGATCTTTCGATCTTCCTCGGGGCGCGACAGGTTCGAGATGATTTCGCCGTAGCCGAACACACCCATGGCGATCACGATGAAGCCGATGCCATCGGTCAGCTCCGGGATGTCGAAGCTGTAGCGCGCGACGCCCGAGTTCACGTCGGTGCCGATCAGGCCGATCAGCAGGCCCAGCACGATCATGCAGATCGCCTTGAGCAACGAGCCCGAAGCCAGCACGACGGCACCGATCAGGCCCAGCACCATCAGCGAGAAATACTCGGCCGGGCCGAACTTGAAGGCCAGCTCGGTCAGCGGCGGCGCGAAGGCGGCCAGGATCAGCGTGCCCACGCAGCCGGCGAAGAAGGAGCCCAGGCCTGCCGCCGCGAGCGCTGGACCGGCCCTCCCCTGCTTGGCCATCTGGTGGCCGTCGATCACCGTCACCACCGACGACGATTCGCCCGGCAGGTTGACCAGGATGGCGGTGGTGGAGCCGCCGTACTGCGATCCGTAGTAGATGCCGGCCAGCATGATCAGTGCGGCCACCGGCGGCAGCGCGTAGGTGGCCGGCAGCAGCATTGCGATGGTGGCGACCGGGCCGATGCCCGGCAGCACGCCGATGAGCGTGCCCAGCAGGCAGCCGACGAAGGCGTAGATCAGGTTCTGCAGCGTGAAGGCCGCCGTGAAGCCGATGGTCAGGTTGTTGATGAGATCCATGGCAGTCGCTCTCAGCCGGTGATGAAGGTAGGCCAGACCTGGAACTGCAGCTTGAGCAGAACCACGAAGGCGACATAGCTGCCCACCGCCAGGATGGTGGCGAGGACCAGGCTTGCTTTGAGGCTGTAGTGCTCGCCCGCGAGACCCGCGACCAGCACCAGCGCGTAGATGGCGGCGATCAGCCCCATGGCCGGAAGCCCGATGCTGGGCAGGCCGCCGAGCAGAATGCCGAAGATCAGGTTGGAGCCGATGATGAAGGCCAGCGGACGCCAGGCGATCTTGCCCACCGGTTCGCCGTCCACCGTCTCGATGGTCAGCGCCGTGAAGATCACGATGATCCCGAGGATGCCGAGCAGGATGCCCAGCATCAACGGAAAGTAGCCCGGCCCCATGCGGGCGCCGGTGCCCACGTTGTAGGTCGTCGCTCCCCATGCGAAGGCAATGCCGACGATGGTGAACATCAGACCCGCGAAAAAGTCCTTCTGACTTTTGATTTTCACGAACTGTCCCCTCGAAAAATTTCGAACAGCGGATTGTGGGGTCAGCTCCCCGTCAGGATCGATGTGGATACCACCTAGCGCGAGGCTAGGGTTACTCCGGAGGGACGGCCGTGCAGGTCGCGCTACTCGAGCGGCGGAGTGGCGCTCAGCACTTCATCCACCGTGGTCAGCCCTTCGGCCACGCGCAGGGCACCGGCCAGGCGCAGCGGCCGCATGCCGTCGACCACGGCCTGGCGCCGCAGCGCCACCACGTTGGGTTCCTTGTCGACCAGCGTCTTGAAGGGCTCGCTGACGGTGAGCAGCTCGTACAGGCCCATGCGGCCACGGTATCCCGTCATGCGGCAATCGACGCAGCCCACCGGCTTGTAGGCACGCACCGAGCCGGTGATCTGCCAGGGCTTGACGAAGGCGCCGAGCTGCTCGCGCGTGACGCTCTCGTCGGGCGCCTTGCAGTGCGGGCACAGCGTGCGCACCAGGCGCTGCGCCAGCACGCCGAGCATGGTGGCGTTGATCAGGTAGTTGGGCACGCCCAGCTCCATCAGCCGCGTGATCGCGCTGGGCGCATCGTTGGTATGCAGCGTGCTGAAGACCAGGTGGCCGGTGAGCGCGGCCTGCACTGCCATCTCTGCGGTGGCGAGGTCGCGGACCTCGCCCACCATGATGATGTCCGGGTCCTGCCGCATCAGCGCGCGCAAGCCCTCGGTGAAGCCGAAGTCCAGTTGCGGCTGCACCTGCGTCTGGTTGAAGGAGGGCTCGATCATCTCGATCGGGTCCTCGATGGTGCTGACGTTGACCTCCTCCGTCGCCACCCGCTTGAGCGTCGAGTACAGGGTGGTGGTCTTGCCGGAGCCGGTCGGCCCCGTCACCAGGATGATGCCGTGCGGCCGCGTCACCAGCTGCTCCCAGCGCTGTGCGTCATGCTGCGCGAAGCCCAGCGCATCGAGGTCCTTGACCGCGGTGTCGGGGTCGAAGATGCGCATCACCATCTTTTCGCCGAAGGCGGTGGGCAAGGTCGAAAGCCGCATCTCGACCTCGTCGCCGCGCATGTTGCGGGTCTTGATGCGGCCGTCCAGGGGGCGCCTCTTTTCCACCACATCCATGCGGCCCAGCAGCTTGATGCGCGACACCATCGCGTTCATCACGCCCATCGGCATCTGGTAGGCGGGGTGCAGCACGCCGTCGATGCGAAAGCGGATCACGCCCTGGTCGCGCCGCGGCTCCAGGTGGATGTCGCTGGCGCGCTGGTCGAAGGCGTACTGCCAAAGCCAGTCGACCACCTGCACCACGCTCTGGTCGTTGGCGTCGAGCTGCTTGTTGCTCTTGCCCAGCTCGACCAGTTGCTCGAAGCTCGCGCCGCCCGTGTTGCCGCCGGCCTTCTGCGCCGCGCGCACCGACTTGGCCAGCGAGAAGAACTCGGCCGTGTAGCGCTGGATGTCGGTCGGGTTCGCGACCACGCGCCGCACCGGACGGCGCGCCTGCCGCTCCACCTCGGCGATCCAGTCGGTGAGGAAGGGCTCGGCCGTCGCCACCACCACCTCGGCCGGCGTGACCTGCACCGGCAGCACCTTGTGGCGCTCGGCGTAGGCGGCGCTCATGGTGTCGGCCACCTTGCCGACATCGACGCGCAACGGGTCGATGCGCAGGTACGCCAGCCCGGCGCGGCCGGCCAGCCATTCGCTCAGCATCTCCAGGTCGAGCGGCTTGCCATCGCCCTGCCGCGTCATTGCGACATTGGCCAGCCGCACCAGCGGCGGCTGGCGGCTCTCCGCCTGGGCGCAGCGCGCCATCGTGCGCCGGGCCTCCTCGGGCGAGATAACGCCGTCCTTCGCGAGCCACTCGATCAGGTGCCGCAGGTTGAGCGGCCCTTCATGACGGGCAGGCGAAGCGGAAGCTGGAGAGGTCACGGCGCTCATCGGTCGATCGGTTTGAACACCCGCAGCCACTTGGGAGCGGGCAGGTGCCAGCGAGTCTGGATGCTTTGGGCACGCTCGGCAAGCGCGGGGCGCTTGGGCCGGCTCGGGCTGCGCTGGGCCAGCACGATGGTGTTGCCTTCGCGCGTCGGCCGGAAGGCCCACAGCGCCTCCTGGCCGAAGGCGGCAGCAATCTTCTCGACGCTGCGCTCGTAGCTCGAGGAACGGCCGAAGAGGTTGACTGTCATGCAGCCGTCCTCGGTCAGCAGCCGGCGGCAGTCGGCATAGAAGTCCTCGCTGTCGAGCACGGGCGCCGCGGCCTCGTGGTCGTAGAGGTCGACCTGCAGCGCATCGACCGTGCCCTGCCACTCGGGCTTGCGGATCTCGGTCTGCGCGTCGGCCACCACCACGCGCAGCTTGGCGTCGTCGGCCGGCAGCTTGAACCAGCCGCGGCAGGCCGCCACCACCTGCGGATTGAGCTCGATCGCGGTGGTGCGCATGCGCAGCGTCTTGCGGCAGAACTTGGTGAGGCTGGCCGCGCCCAGGCCCAGCTGCATGGCGTGGCGTTTCGCCACCTCGGCCGGGTCGACGAAGAGCAGCCAGGCCATCATGCGCTGCACGTACTCGAGCTCGATCTCGAACGGAGCGTCCAGCTTCATCGAGCCCTGGACCCATTCGGTACCCAGGTGCAGGTAGCGCACCTCCCCGAAGTCGGAGAAGTTGACCTCGGGCAAGGCGCGCTTCATGGGACGGGCAGGTACTGCGCGATCACCCCGCGCCATGCCGCCGCCTTGCGTTCGAGGTTCCAGGATGCATGCGCCGGGCTGGACGAGGGCAGGCGATGGACCGGCACGCCCAGCGTGCGCGCGTGCCGCGCATGCCTGAAGCTCTCGCCGCCGTTGTGCGCGATGGCAGCCAGGGCCGGCAGCCGCAGGCTGGCGATGTCGTTGGGCACCGCGTCGCGGATCGCCGCATCGAGGCTGCCCTCGCGCCTGCAGCGCCCGTACACGTCCCACACGCCGAGCCCGCGCGCGAGCAGCCATTGGCGACGCTCCTGATAGGTGTCGGCACCCGTGGGCAGCGGGCGATGGGGCCAGATGGCTTGCAAGATTCTCCAGAATTGGTTTTGCGGGTGCGCATAGTACTGCTGCTGCTCGATCGACCTGGCGCCTGGAAAGCTGCCGAGAATCAACAGCACCGTGGCTTCCGACACGACGGGCGCCAGGCCGGTGAGCAGGGTTTGCGTGGGGTAAGGATGCCCGTCGGGTCTGTTCATCACGCGCGTGAGCATAGAAGCAAAAAAAACCCGCCGCTGGCGGGTTTTCCGTTGGCACCGCAAACCGGATCAGGGCTTCTTCGCGGCTTCGTTCTGAGGCGTGCCCGGGATCTTCTCACCGATCTTGTCGCCCACCCGGCGCGTCTTGTCGGCGGCCGCCGTCGCGGTGTTGCTCACGGCCGAGCCGGCCTTGCCGGCGACATTCCCCGTTGCATCCGCAGCCTTCGCGGTGCCGCTCTTGGTGGCGTTCCAGGCTTTGTTGGTCGTCTTCTTGGTGCCTGTCCAGGCCTTCTTGGCGCCGCTCTCGGTCGCGTTCACGGCCTTCCTGGTGCCGCTCTTCGTGGCATCCCAGGTCTTCTCGCCGGCGTTCTCCACCTTCTCGACCGTGCTCGGCTGTGCGCTCGGCGGGGTCTGCGTCTGCGCGGCGGCTGACAGGCCGATGGAGGCCAGTGCCAGTGCAAGCGCTGCGGGCACCCGGCGAATCAATGATGTCTTCATGGGGAAAGCTCCTTCTGGATGTTGGAGTGACGAACTTGCCACCGTCTTGCAACGGCCACTCGAACAGCAAGGATGACATCAAAAGCGCGCCCGCAACCTCGTTCGCGCAGGATGCGCCATCGGCCTACGCGCTTCGCCGGCGTTCCGCTGACGCGCCCATCAGAGCCGACAGACGCGGCAGGGCCGAGACAGCGTTGCGCGTACTCGCTTCGGCCAGCACTTCGGGTGCAATGCCGCGCAGCCCCGCCAGCACGCCGGCGATGCGCGGCAGCTCGCCCGGCTCGTTGCGGGCCTGGGGCTCGCCCGCCGCGCGCTGCGCCTGCGTGCGATAGAGCCATTGGGGCTGGATGTCGGGCGAATCGGTCTCGAGCACGATCGCCTCGAGCGGCAGCTCCGTCGCGAGGCGGCGCAGCTGCAGCGCGCGCTCGAAGGTCAGCGCGCCGCCGAAGCCGAGCTTGAGGCCGAGCTTGATGCAGGCCTGCGCCTGCTGGGCGCTGCCGTTGAAGGCATGGGCGATGCCCAGCCAGCGCCCATCGGGCGCGACCTGCCGCAGATGCTTGAGCACCTGGTCCACCGAACGGCGCACGTGGATGATCACCGGCAGCTCGTACTTGCGTGCGAGCTGCAACTGAGTGTGAAAGAAGTGTGCCTGCTTGTCGGCGTCGAGCCCGGGCACGAAGAAGTCGAGCCCGATCTCGCCCACTGCGACCAGCCGTGGGTCGTCACGCCGGGCCGCAAGTTCGGCATCGAGCTGCGCCAGGTGCTCGTCACTTGCCTCCCCCGTGCACATGGGATGGATGCCGAGCGCGTAGGCGTCGTCCTGCGCATGCGCGAGCTCGCGCACCCTTGCAAAATTGGCGATCGCCACCGCGGGAATCACGCAGAGGGCCACATTGCGCTGCGCCGCGCGCGCCCGGACAAGGGGTATCTCGTCGCCGAACTCCGGCGCATCCAGGTGGCAATGGGTATCGACGAAGACGGCCATCGGCCGATGATGCCCGAACCCATGCACAGGCGCGGAAAGCGTGCTACCGTGCCTGCTCACGCGTGGACTTTTTTAGCCGGAGGTGTCCCGATGCGCAGGCCAGCTTTCTACAGTCGCTCGCCCCGCACGCCGCTCGATGACGCGGCCGATGCCGGGACACCGCAGCAGCCCGACGGGTCCCCCGGCGACGCAGCGGCTCCTGCCACAGCGCCTGCCGCCAGGCCGCGCTGGCAGCCCGGACGCCGCAGCTTCGCGCTGCTGCTCGCGATCGCGGTCGGCTCGGCCGCCACCAGCGTCGCGCTGTGGCCGCGCCAGAACATCCGCCAGTACACGCAGAAGGACATCGACGCCGCCGTGCTGCGCACGCTGCAGACCGCTGCCCTGCCCTCGCCCGCCGCCAAGGCCGCGGACATCATCCGCCCCTCCGTGGTGCGCGTGGTGGGCTACGGTCCGGAGAAGAAGACGCCCGAGGCCCAGACCCAGAAGCAGGGCCGCAACCTGGCCAAGGGCAAGCCGCCCGAGTCGCAGGCGGACGAGCCGCCCGGCGAGGTGGAGCGCGGCGTCGGCACCGGCGTGGTGATCGTCGACAAGGGCATCATCCTCACCAACCTGCATGTGGTCGCGGGCTCCGAGAAGATCAGGGTCACCTTCGCCGACGGCCTGGAGGCGCCGGCCGTCATCACCGGCGTTCAGCCGGAGAATGACCTCGCGGTGCTGCAGGCGCAGAAGCTGCCCGACGACCTGATCCCGGCCGTGATGCGCTCGACCGCCGACCTGCAGCCGGGCGACCAGGTGGCCGCCGTCGGCTTTCCCTTCGGCATCGGTCCCTCGGTCTCCGCCGGCGTGGTCTCGGGCCTCAAGCGCTCCTTCCGCTCGCCCGAAGGCAAGCAGGAGCTGGGCAACCTGATCCAGTTCGACGCCGCCGCCAACCCCGGCAATTCGGGCGGGCCGCTCGTCAACATGAACGGCGAGGTGCTCGGCATCGTCACCGCCATCCTCAACCCCACGCAGCAGCGCACCTTCATTGGCATCGGATTTGCAGTACCGATCGAGAACGCTGCCTCTGCCGCCGGTTCGCCGCCCTTCTGAAACGCTTCCGAAGCGCTCTTCCTCCTGGCCCGCACATAGAAAGCACCGCATGAGCACAGAGACCGAACCGACCCCCGCGTCTTCCGCCAACACGGCCGAGCTGATGGAGCAGATCCTCTACCAGGTCAAGCGCGTCGTCGTCGGCCAGGACCGCTTCCTGGAACGCGTGATGGTCGCGGTGCTGGCAGGCGGCCACCTGCTGGTGGAGGGCGTGCCGGGCCTTGCCAAGACCCTCACCGTCAAGACACTGGCCGATGCGGTGCGCGGCCGCTTCAAGCGCATCCAGTTCACGCCCGACCTGGTGCCGGCCGACCTGGTGGGCACGCGCATCTACAACCAGAAGACCGGCGAATTCAGCACCTCGCTCGGCCCCGTGTTCGCCAACCTGCTGCTGGCCGATGAGATCAATCGCGCCCCCGCCAAGGTTCAGAGTGCGCTGCTCGAAGTGATGCAGGAGCGCCAGGTCACGATCGCCGGCGAGACCCACCGCGTGCCGCGCCCTTTCCTGGTGATGGCGACGCAGAACCCCATCGAGACCGAGGGCACCTATCCGCTGCCCGAGGCGCAGGTGGACCGCTTCATGATGAAGGTACTGGTCGACTACCCGACGGACGAGGAAGAGTTCGTGATCGTCGAGCGCGTGATCGGCCCCGCTGTCGAGGCCATCGCGGTGGCAAGCACCGAGCAACTCGCGGCGCTGCAGGCCGAGGCGCGGCAGGTGTATGTCGATCCCTCGCTCATCCAGTACGCCGTCAAGCTGGTGTCGGCCACGCGCACGCCCGAGCGCCATGGACTGAAGGACATGCGCCGCTTCATCACCTACGGCGCGAGCCCGCGTGCCAGCATCAACCTGACCGAGGGCGCGCGGGCACTGGCGCTGCTGCGCGGCCGCAGCTACGCGCTGCCCGAGGACATGACGGCGCTGGTCCCCGATGTGCTGCGTCATCGCGTGACGCTGTCCTACGAGGGCCTCTCCGAGGGGCTCACGCCCGACGGCCTGATCGACCGCATCATGCGAGCCGTGCCACCGCCGGCCAAGCCGTTGGAACATGAAAAACTGGTGGCCTAGCCGACGCCCTGCGGCCAACGACGAACAGCTCGCGGCTGCCGAGGCCGCGGCCGGCGGCGCCGAGCGCGCGCTGCGCCGGCTCGAGTGGACCGTGATCCGCCGGCTCGACGGCCTGCTGCAGGGCGACTACCGCACGCTCATGCGCGGCACCGGCCTGGACCTGGCCGACCTGCGCGAGTACCAGCACCACGACGACGTGCGCCACATCGACTGGAACGTCACCGCCCGCCTGCAGACGCCGCATGTCCGCGTGTTCACCGAAGACCGCGAGATGGCCGCCTGGTTCATCCTCGACCTGAGCCGCTCGGTGGACTTCGGCTCCGGCCGCAAGGCCAAGCGCGAGATCTCTGCCGGCTTCGTCGGCGTGATCGCGCGCCTGCTCACGCGGCACGGCAACAGGGTCGGCGCGCTGGTCTACGGCAACGACATCGAGGCGGTGATACCGCCGCGCACCGGCCGGCGCCACGTGCTTCACCTGCTTCACTCCATGGAACGCCGCGCCAGCCAGAAAGACCAGCCTCGGCAAAAGGGGATGACCCGCCTGGCCGAGCTGCTCAAGTCCGCGGCCGTGCTGATGCCCCGCCGCTCGACGGTGTTCGTGGTGTCCGACTTCCTCAGCGAGCCGGGCTGGGACCGCCCGCTGGCGCAGCTGGTGCGGCGCCACGAGGTGGTGGCCGTGCGGCTCTTCGATCCGCTCGAGCTCGACCTGCCCGATCTCGGACTGGTGCCGCTGACCGACGCCGAGACCGGCGAGCAGATCTGGGTCGACACCCACGACGCCGGTTTCCGCAAGCGCTTCGCCCGCCTTGCCGCCGAGCGCGAAAACTCCTTGCGCGAGACGCTGGCCAAGGCCGGCGTCGACACGCTCGAACTCTCGACCAATGACGATCTGGTTGAAGCGATCGTGCGCTTTGCCGACATGCGCAAGCGCCGCGTGCGCGCCGGCTCGTCCCAGCCCAAGGCGGTGGCAGCATGAACTTCCTCTGGCCCCAATTCCTCTGGCTCCTGGCCGCGGTACCGCTGCTGGTGCTGCTTTATGTCTGGCTACTGCGGCGCAAGAAGAAGCTTGCGCTGCGCTATGCGAGCCTGTCGATCGTGCGCGAGGCGATGGGCGTGCGCCAGAGTGTGCGGCGCCACATCCCGCCCTTCCTGTTCCTGCTCGCGATGATCGCGATGCTGATCGCCGCCGCGCGGCCGATGGCGGTGGTGGTGCTGCCCTCCAACCAGCAGACCATCATCCTGGCGATGGACGTGTCGGGCAGCATGCGCGCGGCCGACGTCCAGCCCAATCGGCTGGTGGCCGCGCAGGAAGCAGCCAAGGCCTTCCTGAAGGACCTGCCGCGCCACGTGAAGGTCGGCATCGTCGCCTTCGCGGGCAGCGCCAACGTCGCGCAGCTGCCCACCACCAACCGCGAGGACCTGGTCCAGGCGATCGACTCCTTCCAGCTGCAGCGCGCAACCGCCACCGGCAACGCCATCGTCGTCTCGCTGGCCACGCTGTTCCCGGACGCCGGCATCGACATCGCGAACTTCGGGCCCCAGGCCAGCAGCAACCGCGCGCGTGGCGTGCCCCTCGACCAGGCCGGCAAGCCGCCGCCGAAGGAGTTCACGCCGGTGGCGCCAGGCTCCTACACCTCGGCCGCCGTCATCATGCTGACCGACGGCCAGCGCACCACCGGCGTCGATCCGCTCGACGCGGCCAAGGTCGCGGCCGAGCGCGGCGTGCGCGTCTACACGGTGGGCATCGGCACCGTGGACGGCGAGACCATCGGCTTCGAAGGCTGGTCGATGCGCGTGCGCCTCGACGAGGAAACGCTCAAGGCCATCGCCAACAAGACGCAGGCCGAGTACTACTACGCAGGCACCGCGGCCGACCTCACCAAGGTCTACAACACGCTGAGCTCGCGGCTCACGGTCGAGAAGAAGGAAACCGAGATCTCGGCGCTGTTCGCGCTCGGCGCCGCGGTGCTGGCGCTGCTGTCGGCCGGGCTCTCTCTGCTCTGGTTCAACCGCATCCTGTAGGCGACGCGCGGTACGGATGCCCGCCGTCGTGCCGCTGCGGGCGCGACGCGAGCGCGGTGCCGCTGGGCCCGCTGCCCTGCCGACTCCACGCTCCGCTCTGCGCTTGGCGCACTTACCACCGCATCCGCAGCCCAGCCGAAGCATCGAGCTGCGATTTGACGTGCGTGTCTCCGCCCGAGTCCCACAGCTTGCCGACTTCACCGTAGAGGCTGGTCGATTCGCTCAGGCGCAGGGTGAAGCCTGCAGCCAGCTCGGTCGAGGTGCCGCCCCTGCTGCTCGCGATGGCCGTGCTGGCCGCCGGGTTGATGAAGCGGGTGACATCGTTGCCGCCCGAGGCGCGGTACACATTCACCCGCGCATAGGGCTGCAGCCGGCCTGCACCCGTGGCGATGTCGCCCTTGACGCGCACGCCCACGCGGGCGAGCCAGGTGCCGTCGCGTTCCTGGCGCACGCGCGCGCCGGCGATGTCCACGTCGTCGA
>NZ_LMTS01000294.1 GCF_001541225.1 Variovorax sp. WDL1
GAGCGAGGCGACATCTATATGCAAGGCTGGCTCGACGATGAGACCGCATCTCGCTTGGACAGCTACGAACTCCGCCTGCAGATCAATGCGTTGCCTGGCAGCGAATACAAAGGTTCGAACCTGGCTGTCCTCGCAAGCAACCCTCTGTACCAGCGCTTCGCCGAAGTGGCCCAACAGGCCGAGGCTTTGGGACTGACCGGGTCCGCACGCAACCAGTACATCGTCGAGAACAGTCGCGCAGACATGGGGCGCGACAGCAATCATTTCTATCGTGACAACGCCACTGCTCATATTGTCGGGACGACCCAGATGAGTGCGGCAGAAGCCGCCGCATATCGTGAGCACGTCGCCAATACGTTCCATAGTCCCGGCTACACAGTCGAAAGCCAGACTTACGATGATGGATCGAGTCATGTCTGGGTTCGTCACGAAGATGGTTCTGTTATCGAGTTCACGCACGATCTCGACGGCCACCGGCATTCGCAGAACGAGATTCAGGCAGATGGCGACCAGACAGGCGCCTTCTACGCCGTTGACGGCCGAATCATCAGTCTCTTCGAAACCGACGGCGCCGGGGACAATGCCGACTACAACACCCGCACCGCGACCTACGATGCGCAGGGCCGCACGGACTGGATCGATGTGCGTCGAGACGACGGCACTCGCGACACGACGGACTACGACCAGGACA
>NZ_LMTS01000086.1 GCF_001541225.1 Variovorax sp. WDL1
AACGTCAGCAGGCATGGGGTCAGCATGGCCGGGCCTCGCGTGCGCGGCAGCAATCAATCGGCATCCGGGCGCTTCCCTTTGTCCGCGTCGCCCGGCGCCTGCCACAGGCATTTGGGGCCGCGCAGGTTCTCGGGGGTATCGGCGCGGGGGCGACTGGGACGGCTCCAGGCGCCGCCGCCGCGTGCGCCGATCAGCCGCCAGCCGGCGGCGCGCAGGCTGGCGCCGCCTT
>NZ_LMTS01000152.1 GCF_001541225.1 Variovorax sp. WDL1
CGAAGGCCACGTACACGAAGCCCTGCCAGGTCGAGACGTAAGTGAAGTCCGCCACCCACAGCTTGTTCGGCCGGTCAGCCTTGAAGTGCCGGTTCACCCGGTCGAGCGGACATGCCGCCTTGACGTCCGGTACTGTCGTTCGCACCTTTTTGCCACGACGCGCACCGCTCAGCCCGCAGAGCCGCATCAGCCGCTCGACGGTGCATCGCGCCACGGCCGCGCCTTCGCGCCGCAGTTGCCGCCAGACCTTGTCTGCACCATAGACGCGCAGGTTCTGGTCGTACACGCGCTGCACCTGCACCAGCAGGCTCGCATCACGCTGGGCTCGCGCGGGCAGCAGCGCCGGGTTGCGCTGGCGCGCCGCGTGGCGCCGGTATGCCGACGGGGCGATCTGCAGCGCGCGGCAGATCGGCTCGACCCCGCAACGAGCGCGATGCTCGTCG
>NZ_LMTS01000266.1:0-16009 GCF_001541225.1 Variovorax sp. WDL1
CTCGCCCGCCGGGGCGAACTCCCGGCTCCGGCCTCAACCCTGCAGCACCGTCCCAATTCAAGCGCACGCGGGCCTCCCTGAAAACCAGCCCGGAGGCGAACCCATGCCCGCGATGACCATGATCCAGGCCCTGCGCTCCGCCATGGACCTGATGCTCGAACGAGACGACAACGTCGTTATCTACGGCCAGGACGTCGGCTACTTCGGCGGCGTGTTCCGCGTCACCGAAGGCCTGCAGGCCAAGTACGGCCGCTCGCGCGTGTTCGATGCGCCGATCTCCGAGGGCGGCATCGTCGGCTCGGCCATCGGCATGGGTGCCTACGGGCTGCGGCCGGTGGTGGAGGTGCAGTTCGCCGATTACTTCTACCCGGCCTACGACCAGATCGTGTCGGAAGCCGCGCGGCTGCGCTACCGCTCGGCCGGAGACTTCTTCGCGCCCATCACCATCCGCATGCCCTGCGGCGGGGGAATCTACGGCGGGCAGACGCACAGCCAAAGCCCCGAGGTGTTGTTCACCCATGTGTGCGGGCTGCGCACGGTGATGCCCTCCAACCCGCGCGACGCCAAGGGCCTGCTGATCTCGTCGATCGAGAACGACGACCCCGTCATCTTCCTGGAGCCCAAGCGCCTGTACAACGGCCCCTTCGATGGCCACCACGACCGGCCGCTGGTGCCCTGGTCGCAGCATCCGCTGGGCGAGGTGCCGGAGGGCTACTACACGGTGCCGCTGGAATCGGCCGCGGTGTTCCGGCCCGGCAGCGCGCTCACGGCCCTGACCTACGGCACGATGGTCTTCGTCTGCGAGGCCGCCGCGCGCGAGACCGGCATCGACGCCGAGATCATCGACCTGCGCAGCCTGTGGCCGCTGGATCTGCCCACGCTCGTCGCCTCGGTGAAGAAGACCGGCCGCTGCGTGATCGTGCACGAGGCCACGCGCACCAGCGGATTCGGCGCCGAGCTGACGGCGCTGGTGCAGGAGCACTGCTTCTACCACCTCGAAGCGCCGATCGAGCGCGTCACCGGCTGGGACACACCGTACCCGCATGCGCAGGAATGGGCCTATTTCCCCGGACCGGCGCGTGTCGGCGCCGCCTTCCGGCGCGTGATGGAGGACTGATCGAATGGGCGACCTCGCGATCAAGGTACCGGACATCGGCGAAGGCATCGCCGAGGTGGAGCTGGTCGCCTGGTGGGTCCAGCCCGGCGACATGGTGGCCGAAGATCAGGTGCTGGCCGATGTGATGACCGACAAGGCCACCGTCGAGATTCCCTCGCCGGTGGCAGGCAAGGTGATCGCGCTGGGCGGTACGGTGGGGCAGCTGATCGCGGTGGGTGCGGAGCTGATACGCATCGAGGTGGAGGGTGGCGGCCATGCCGAGGTGGCCGCCACGCAGACGCAGGAGCCCACGCTCGGTCCCGCACCGGTGCAGGCACCTCCACCGGCACCAGCACCGGCACCAGAACCAGCACCAGCGCGAGCGGCCCTCGAGTCCGCGCCTGCCCGCGCGTCCCAGTCCGCGCAGGCGCGAACGCAAGCCGGCGAGCGGCCCATTGCCTCGCCCGCGGTGCGCCGCCGGGCATGGGAACTTGGCATCGACCTGCGGCAGATCACGGCAAGCGGCACGGCCGGCCGTATCGTGCAAGGCGACCTCGACGCCTGGCTGGCCCGTCATCCCGGTGGGCAGCGCCCGCCCCAGCAGGCTGCGCAGGCGCAGGGCGGCATGGAGCGCCACGACGAAGAGGCCGTGCCCATCACGGGCGTGCGCCGCCGCATTGCGCAGCGCACCCAGGAATCGGCACGCCGCATCCCGCACTTCACGTACGTCGAGGAGATCGACGTCGGCGAGGTCGAGCGCTTGCGTGCGGCGCTGAACGAACGGTGGAACGGCGAGCGGGCGCACCTGACGCTGCTGCCGCTGCTGGTGCGCGCCGTGGTGCTGGCGGTGCAGCGCCATCCGCAGGTCAATGCCCGCTTCGACGACGAAGCCGGAGTGCTCACGCGCCATGGCGCGGTGCACGTGGGCATCGCCACCCAGACCGAGGCCGGCCTGATGGTGCCGGTGCTGCGCCACGCCGAGGCGCGCGACCCGTGGTCCAGCGCGGCCGAGATCGCGCGCCTGGCAGCCGCTGCGCGCGCCGGCCATGCCACGCGCGACGAACTCAGCGGCTCCACCATCACCATCACCAGCCTGGGTGCCCTGGGCGGCATCGCCTCGACGCCGATCATCAACCGGCCCGAGGTGGCGATCGTGGGCGTCAACCGCATCGTGCAGCGGCCCGTCGTGCGCGATGGCGCAATGCTGCCCCGCAGCATGATGAACCTCTCCTGCTCATTCGACCACCGCGTCATCGATGGCCAGCTCGCGGCCGAGTTCGTGCAGGCGGTGCGGGCCGCGCTCGAGTCCCCGGCCCTGCTTTTCATCGACCCCTGAGCCGGTGGCGCGAGGGTTTGCGAGCGTATGACATCGCTGCGGCCCACTCCTAGAATCCGCCGCATGGGGTCCGCCAGAGCATGGTTGATGGGACTGGTCCTCCTGGCCTATTCGGCAGCAGCGGCCAGTGCCGAAGCCGTGTCTCCCGTGGCGCCGCCCGCAACGCCCGCGCCCCGCCTCGTGGTCCTGATGCAGCTCGACGGCGCCATCGGACCGGCCTCCGCCGACTATCTGCGCCGCGGCCTCGCGCTCGCTGCCGCCAAGGACGCAAAGCTCGCGGTGCTCCAACTCGACACCCCAGGCGGGCTCGACGCCTCGATGCGCAGCATCGTCAAGGACATCCTCGCCTCCCGCGTGCCGGTCGCGACCTTCGTCGCGCCGAGCGGTGCGCGGGCCGCCAGTGCCGGCACCTACATCCTCTATGCCAGCCACATCGCGGCGATGGCGCCGGCCTCCAATCTCGGTGCCGCGACGCCGGTGGCGATCGGCATGCCGATGCCGGGCCGGCCGGACTCGAAGCCCGGTGACAAGAGCGACAAGAGCGACAAGGCCGCCGAGCCCGCGGCTGATGCGATGACGGCCAAGCGCCTGTCCGATGCCTCGGCCTACATTCGCAGCCTCGCGCAGCTGCGCCATCGCAATGCCGAATGGGCCGAGCAGGCGGTACGCGAGTCGGTCAGCCTGTCCGCGCAAGAGGCCCTGCAGAAGCGGGTGATCAATTACGTCGCGCAGGACGTGGCCGACCTGCTGATGCAGGTCAACGGGCGGGACGTGGAGATGGAGCGCGGCACCGTTCGCCTGGCCACGCAGCGCGCGCAGCTGCTGGCGTTCGAGGCCGACTGGCGCAGCCGACTGCTGTCGGTGATCACCGAACCCAGCCTGGCGTTGATTTTGCTGATGATCGGCATCTACGGCCTGCTGTTCGAGTTTTCCAGTCCCGGCTTCGTGCTGCCCGGCGTGGTGGGCGCGATCTGCCTGACGCTTGCCCTCTTCGGCCTGCAGATGCTGCCGGTCAACTACGCGGGCCTCGCGCTGATCCTCCTGGGCGTGGCTTTCCTGGTGGCCGAGGCCTTCCTGCCCAGCTTCGGCGTGCTGGGGCTGGGCGGCATCGCGGCCTTTGCCTTCGGCGCGGTGCTGCTGATCGACAACGACGTGCCGGGCTTCGGCGTGCCGCTCTGGGTGATCGCGCTGAGCAGCGCCGTCTCGGCGCTCTTCATCATCGTGGTCGCGGGCATGGCGGCCAAGGCGAAGGGTCGCCCGGTGGTCAGTGGCGTCACGACGCTGGTGGGCACCACGGGCGAGCTGGTCGAGTTTGCCGACGGCGAGGGCTGGGCGCATATCCAGGGCGACTACTGGCGCGTGACCGGCGCGGGCGACCTTTACGCGGGCCGGCGGGTCCGCGTCAGCGGCGTGCAGGGCAGTGCGCTGCAGGTGGCGCCTGAAGGCCAGGAGTCGGCCGCGAAGGTCTGAGCATGTTCTTCAATTTCGGCGTCGCGCTCACAGTGCTGGTCGTGGTGTTCGCGGTGCTGCTCGTCGTCGCCTCGCTGCGCATCCTGCGCGAGTACGAGCGCGGCGTAGTGTTCCAGCTCGGCCGCTTCTGGAGGGTCAAGGGCCCCGGGCTGGTGATCCTGATCCCCGGCATCCAGCAGATGGTGCGCGTGGGCCTGCGGGTGATGGTGCTGGATATCCCGAGCCAGGACGTGATCACGCGCGACAACGTCTCGGTGAAGGTGAACGCGGTGCTCTACTTCCGCGTGGTCGATGCGGAGAAGGCGATCATCCAGGTCGAGAAGTATTTCGAGGCGACCAGCCAGCTGGCGCAGACCACGCTGCGGGCGGTGCTGGGCAAGCACGAGCTCGACGACCTGCTGGCCGAGCGCGAGCGCCTCAATCTCGACATCCAGAAGACGCTGGAGTCGCAGACGGACGCCTGGGGCATCAAGGTGACCAATGTCGAGATCAAGCATGTGGACCTCAACGACAACATGGTGCGCGCGATCGCGCGCCAGGCCGAGGCGGAGCGCGAGCGCAGGGCCAAGGTGATCCATGCCGAAGGCGAGCTGCAGGCCTCGGTCAAGCTGGCGGAGGCGGCCGAGATCCTGGCGCGCTCGCCGCAGGCGCTGCAGCTGCGCTACCTGGAGACCTTGACGGTGATCGCGGCGGACAAGAACTCGACCATCATCTTTCCGTTGCCGCTGGACATCGTGGGGCCGCTGTTGCAGTGGCTGCAGAAGAAGCCGGGGGGTTGATCGAAGGGCTCGGGCTTATCCCGGGCGAGCGGCACCTGCGCGTGGCAAGATGCCCCGTCCTGTTTCTCATCGCCTTTGGCCCCGCATGCTCATCAACTGCGTCGTCTACGAGAACGGCACCAAGCTGGCCGACATTCCCGTTTCCGAGATCAGCGAATACGCCTCGCTGCCCGGCAGCTTCGTCTGGGTCGCGCTGCGCGACCCATCGACGCAGGAGCTGGCGGAGGTGCAGGAGGAGTTCGGCCTGCACCCGCTGGGGGTCGAGGATGCGCAGCACGGGCATCAGCGGCCCATCGCAACCGCAACGACCACGGCGCTGCTCAAGCACGCCGTCGCGCCGCTGCTCGAGGGCACCGGCAAGCTGTACTACCGGTTCCGGCGCGCGGGCTGGGTCTAGCAGCCATGTCTCGCGCCTCTCCTTCCCCGCTGCTGCTTCGCAATGTGCGGCCGCTCGGCGCCGCCGCCGTCGACCTGCTGGTGCAGGAGGGCCGCATCGCCGCGCTCAGCCCTGCGCTCGAGGCCGGGGCAGGTTGCGTGGTGGAGGAGGGCGGCGGCGCACTGCTGCTGCCCGGCCTGGTCGAGGGCCATACCCACCTGGACAAGACGCTGTGGGGGTTGGAGTGGTACCGCAACGAGGTCGGCCCGCGCCTCGTCGACCGCATCGACAACGAGCGTGCCTTCCGTCGGGCCAGCGGCCACGACGCGGCGGCGCAGTCGCTGGGGCTGGCCAAGGCCTTCCTGGCGCTGGGCACGACGCGGCTGCGCACCCATGTGGACGTCGACACCGAGGCCGGTCTGCGGCATTTCGAAGGCGTGCTGCGCACCCGCGATGCGATGAAGGGCGTGCAGCAGATCCAGATCGTGGCCTTCCCGCAGTCCGGCCTGCTCGGCCGCCCCGGCACGGCCGAGCTGCTGGGCCAGGCCCTGGCGCAGGGCGCCGACGTGCTGGGCGGCCTCGACCCCTGCGCGATCGACGGCGACCCGGTGCGTTCGCTGGACACGCTGTTCGAGATCGCGCAGCGCCACGGCCGGCCGCTCGACATCCACCTGCACGAACCCGGCGCGATGGGCGCCTTTTCGCTGGCGCTGATTCTCGAGCGCACGGCCGCGCTGGGTCTTCAGGGCCAAGTCGCGATCAGCCACGGCTTCTGCCTTGGCGACCTGCCCGAGCGCGAGTGCGAGGCGCTGCTGGCGCGCATGGCGAAGCTGGGCGTGGTGCTGATCACCAGCGCGCCGGCCGCGCGTGCCGTGCCGCCGCTGCTGGCCTGCCGGCGCGCCGGCGTGACGGTGCTGGGCGGCAACGACGGCATCCGCGACACCTGGACGCCCTACGGCACGCCCGACATGCTGGAGCGCGCGATGCTGATCGGCCTGCGCTACAACCTGCGTCGCGACGACGAGCTGGCGATCGCGCTCGACTGCGTGACTGAGTCGGGCGCTCGCGGCTGTGGCTTCGAGGCCTATGGCCTGGCGCCCGGCTGCCGCGCCGACCTGGTGCTGGTCGAGGCGCAGACCGTCGCGCACGCGGTGGTGGCGCGGCCGCCGCGGCGGCTGGTGGTGTCGGGCGGGCGCATCGTGGCGCGCGGCGGGGCGCTGCTGCCTGGAGCAGTGCCCGCGTGAGCGGGGACGCGACGCGCCACCAGTCCGGGTCCTTTCCCAGCAGGGGCCGAGGACCTGCGCGAACAACGCGCTCCCGGGCGACGCGAACCGCGGAGCAGAAGGCCTCCTCCTACATGGCCGCGCTGCGGAGCGCGCCCATACTTCAGAGCCCTCTTTTTGCGGAATCATCGATTGAAAGTGAAAGCCTCGCCTGGAGCCAGCAGCTGGATCGTCGCCGGGGTGCGGCACGAACTGCTCACGCGCGCCCTGCCGGCACTTCGCCACGACATGGCGGCGCCTCTGTCGGTGATTCGCATGAGCCTGCTGCTGCTTCGGCATCGCGCCGCCGCCGCGACGGCCGACGAAGGCGGCCGGGAGCAAGCACTCCAATCGATTTCCGAGCAGGTCGATGCCCTGGCCGACGGCGTTCGCTCGCTGCGCGACTGGGAGCTGGCCGCGAGCGACGAGGGCATCACGCGCAGCGCGCTGGTGCAGCGCTGCACGTCCCTGATGCGCGCGGCCTACGAACTCCATGGCATCCGGCTGCACGTGGACGAGAGCCTGGCCGCCGGCACGCCGGACGAGCCGCGCTTTCCGGAGGGTGCGGCCCTGCGCTACATGGTGCTGGGCGCGCTGGGCTACCTGCATGACAACACCCCGAGGCTCGGGGCGATCCGCGTCGAGCCCGACGGACCCGAGGGGCTGCACTTCATCGCGAGCCCTGGCGATTCCGTCTCCGCCGATCCGGCACCGATAGCGGGTGCGCTGCGGGCCCCCCGCAAGCTGGCCATCGACGCCGTGGCGTTCCAGGCACTGGCCGACGGGCTGGGCTATCCGGTCACGGTCGACGGCGCGACGGTACGGCTCTCGCTGCAGCCGCGCTGACGCGGGCTTGCGGCCCTCCGGGCCGGTGAAGCATTTGGTTGTCTTGCGCCGCAGCAAAGGCTCGCGTAACTTCCGGTTACCACCAATTGCAACACCCAGAGAACGTCGATGATCACCAAACGCCGCCTGCTCCAAGGCATGGCCGCTTCCCTGTGCGGCACCGCCGCGTGGGCTCAGCAGACCCCTTCGCCGGCGACGCCGCGGGCTCCCAGGGCCGGCGCAGCGCCGGGGACCTGGCCTACCCAGGCTGTCCGCATCCTGGTCGGCTTTCCTGCCGGCGCCTCGCCCGACCTGGCGGCACGGGCGATTGCCGAGCCGCTCGCAAAGCTGCTGGGCCAGCCGGTCATCGTGGAGAACAAGCCCGGCGCCAGCGGCAACGTGGCGGCCGGCCTGGTGGCGAAGGCGCAGGACGACCACACCATCGGCGCCCTGATCAACGGCAATCTCACGATCGCCAAGCTGCTCAATCCCGCCACGCCCTTCGACCCCGAGAAGGACTTCGCGCCCGTCGGCCTGATCGGCACCGCCCCGCTGGTGCTGGCGGTCTCCGGCGACGCGGTGGGCAGGACGCCGACCGAACTGCTGCTGTGGGCGCGCAACCTGGGCGACAAGGGCAGGTACGGCACCCCCGGCGTCGGCACGGTGGGCCATCTGGGCATGGAGCTCTTGAAGGCCCGCACGAGCATCGCGCCGCAGCACGTGCCCTTCAACGGCAACCCGCAGGTGATCCAGGCCATGCTCGCAGGCAGGATCCAGCTGGCGCTGCTGCCGCCCGGACTGGCCAGGCCGCATGTGGCCTCGGGCAAGTTCAAGGCCATCGGCGTCACTTCGCCGCTGCGCAGCCCGCTCTTCGCGGAGCTGCCCACGCTGCGCGAGGCCGAGGTGCGTGGCGCCGACCTGGAAATATGGACTGCGCTGGCGGCACCGGCCGGGATGGCCAAGCCGGCCGTGGCGCGGCTCAATGCGGCCCTGGGCGAAGTGCTGCGCGCCCCCGAGATCCAGGCGCAGTTGCTGAAGGCGGGCTGGCAGAGCGAGGCCGGCACGCCGCAGGCGCTGGCCCACCGCATGCGCAGCGACACCTCGCAGCTGGGTGGCGTGATCCTGATGCGCGGCATCCGGGCGGAGGGATAGTTCCGGCAGCGGCAGGGGGGCCGCAGCCATAACCGGTGCTTATGCAAAAGCAACCGGAAAGGGCGTTCTGTTTGGACGGGTGCATGCCGATACTCCCGGCATCCACAGGACCCATGAACATGAACGACAACCCCACCCATCCCGGCACCCTGTTGCGCCGGAAGGTCGCGGCGAAGCACGGTCTCGTCGTGCCGGGCGCGGCCAACGCGCTGGCCGCGCGCGTGATCGAGGAACTGGGCTTCGAGGCCGTCTACCTGAGCGGTGCCGGGCTCACCAACACCTTCTACGGCATGCCCGACCTGGGCTTCGTCCACCTCGGCGACCTGGCAAAGCACACGGCCGCGCTGCGCGATGCAGTGAAGCTGCCGATCGTCGTCGACGCCGACACCGGCTTCGGCAATGCGCTCAACGTGCAGCACACGGTGCGCACGCTGGAGCGCGCCGGCGCCAACGCGATCCAGCTGGAGGACCAGGTGAGCCCCAAGAAGTGCGGGCACTTCGAGGGCAAGGCCGTGATCGCGCGCGACGAGATGCTGGGCAAGGTGAAGGCGGCGGTCGACGCGCGGGCGCATGCCGACTTCCTGGTGATCGCGCGCACCGACGCCGCCGCGGTCGAAGGCATCGATGCCGCGATCGCACGCGCCGCGGCCTATGCCGAGGCCGGCGCCGACATCACCTTCGTCGAGGCGCCCGAGTCCTTGGAAGCGCTGCGCCGCATTCCGCGCGAGCTGGCTTGTCCGCAGGTGGTCAACGTGGTGATCGGCGGCAAGACGCCGACACTGGATGCGGCGGAGTTCGGCGCCATGGGCTTCGGTCTGGTGCTCTATGCCAATGCCGCTCTGCAGGGCGCTGTGCGCGGCATGACGCTGGCGCTGCAGGCCCTGCGCGATGGCGGCCGGCTCGACGAGGCGAGCGGCCTGGTCGCCACGTTCGCCGAGCGCCAGGCGCTGGTGCGCAAGAACCAGTACGACGACCTCGAGCAGCGCTATGCCTGAGCCGGCCGAGGCTACCAGCGCGATCGCTGCCATCGACAGCCACGCCCACGTCTTCCGGCGCGGACTGCCGCTGGCGCCGGTGCATCGCCACGCGCCCGATTACGACGCGTTGCTGGCCGACTACCTGGCGCTCCTCGATGCGCACGCGGTCTCGCACGGCGTACTGGTGCAGCCCAGCTTCCTTGGCACCGACAACAGCTTCCTGCTCGATGCGCTGCGTGCCTGCCCGCAGCGGCTGCGCGGCGTGGTGATCATCGAGCCCACGCTCGACGACGATGCGCTGGCGGACCTGGACCGGCAAGGCGTCCGCGGCATTCGCCTCAACCTGGTGGGGCTCCCCATTCCCGATTTCGCGCGCGCCGAATGGCAGCGCCTGTTCGATCGGGTGCGCACACTCGACTGGCATGTGGAGCTGCATCGCGAATCGCGCGATCTGCCGCAGGCGGGCCGGCCGATCGTGGATGCCGGGTGCAAGCTGGTGGTCGACCACTTCGGCCGCCCCGGCGCGGCGCTCGCCAACGACGAGGGCTTCGCATGGCTGCTGGCCAGCGCTGCGACGGAGCGCGTGTGGGTCAAGCTGGCTGCCGCCTACCGCAGCTGGCCCGACCAGCGCGGCAGCGCCGCCCGTGCCGCCGCGCAGGCGCTGCTGGAGGCGTTCGGCGCCGGCCGCCTTCTCTGGGGCAGCGACTGGCCGCATACGCAGCACCAGACGGTGGCCGATTTCGGTTCAACCCGGGAGGTGCTGGCCGACTGGGTCGAGGATGAGCATGCGCGCCGGCGCATCCTGGTCGACACGCCGGCGGCGCTTTTCCGCTTCGCCTGATCACATGAAAGCAAGGCGCCTGGATGGGCGCTGCAAGGAGATAAAGATGGTCCATCGCAAACGCTTCGCGCGAGTCGCCCTTCACGCCGTCGGCGGTACGGTCCTGATGCTGGCGGCGCTGGCTGCACAGGCACAGAGCTGGCCGGCCAAGCCGGTTCGCCTGGTCGTGACCTATCCACCCGGCGGCACCGTGGATGCGGTGGCCCGCATCCTCGCTCCGAAGCTCTCGGCGCGCCTCGGCCAGCCGGTGGTGGTCGACAACCGCGGGGGCGCCGGCGGCGCGATCGGCGGCGAGCTCGTGGCCAGGAGCCCGGCCGACGGCTACACGGTGATGCTCGACGCGTCCAACCATGCGCAGAACCCGGCGCTGCGCAGCAAGATGCCCTTCGACGCGCTGCGCGACTTCGCGCCCGTGTCGCTCCTGGTCAAGGTCCCGAACATCCTGGTGGTGCATCCCGCGGCGCCGATCCGGAGCGTCCAGGACCTGATCGCGCAGGCCACGGCGCGGCCTGGCGAGGTCAATTACGCGTCTTCCGGCAACGGCTCGTCGCCGCACCTGGCCGCCGTGCTCTTCGACTCGATGGCGAAGACGCGCATGACGCACGTGGCCTACAAGGGCGGCGGCCCCGCGCTCACCGACGTCATGGCGGGCCAGGTGCCGGTGTTCTTTGCGAGCCTGGGCTCGGGCATGCCCTATATCCAGGGCGGCAAGCTGCGGCCGATCGCGATCGGCGGCCGGACGCGCTCGCCGGCACTCCCCGAGGTGCCGACCATCGCCGAGTCAGGCCTGCCGGGCTACGAGATGTACGAGTGGAATGCGGTGTTCGTGCCCGTGGGCACGCCGGCGCCGGTGATCGAGCGGCTTTCCATGGAAATTGCCGCGACGCTCAAGGAGGCAGACGTGCGCCAGCGGCTCGAGGCCGTGGGCGCCGAGGTGATCGGCGCCGGCCCGGCCGAGCTCGATGCCTTCCGCCGCGCCGAGCTCGCCAAGTGGAGCCGGCTCGCGAAAGAGAACAAGCTTCAGGTCGACTGAACCGGGCCCAGTTTCTGTGCGAACGCGTCGGCGAAAGTCGGCCGCGAGCGCGCCAGCCACATCGCCGACAGCTCGAAGGCCGGCAGTCCCGCACCGTCGCGCACCTCGGCATAGCGCACGCCCTCGTGACGCAATGCGCGCGCCGAGCGCGGCAGCAGCGACCAGCCCAGGCCGGCCGCCACGCAGGCCAGCACGGTCAGCGTGCGGTTCGCGTCCTGTACCACCTGCACCTGGTGGCCGGCGCGGCGGATGGCGCCCAGCATCTGGCTGCGCAAGGCTGGAACCTGCTGCTCGGGGAACCAGACCAGGCCGTGCTGCGCGACCTCTGCCAGGGACACGCAGCCATCCTCGGCCACATCGAAGGCGGCGGGCAGCGCCGCGATCATGGGGTCCTCCCCCAGCCGCAGTTCGTTCACGCGCGCATCGACAGAAACCGGGGGGTGCAGCAGCGCGATGTCGATGCGCCCGCCCGCCAGCGCGTCGACCTGTTCGGCGTTGCTCATCTCGCGCAGCACCACCTCGAGCCGTGGATGCTCGGCACGCAGCAGACGCAGTGCGCGCGGCAGCACTTCATAGATGGCATGGGTCACGAAGCCTACCGTGAGCCGCCCCGCGCGGCCCGCCGCGATGGCGCGTGCGCGCTCGGCGGCCGCGTCGCCATGGGCAAGGCTGGCGCGCACGTCGTCCACGATCGCGAGGCCCGCCTCCGTCAGGGTCGCGCCGCGCCGGGTGCGCGTGAAAAGCGGCGTGCCGATCTCGCGCTCGAGGCGGTTCAGCGTCTGGGTGAGGGCCGGCTGCGCAATGCCCAGCCGCTCGGCTGCGCGCGTGAGGCTGCCCGCCTCGCTGATCGCGAGGATGCAGCGCATCTGGCGGGTGTCCATCAGCGCATCCCGCGGCGGCTTGCTGGAGCGCCTGCGCCTGCGGTGCGATGAGCCATCGCAGCGGCCGTGCGCTTCATTCGACGCTGCCACCCGGGACATACCAGCGCGTCGCGATCAGCTCCGGCTCGTCATGCGCCTGCAGCCGCGCCCAGTGGCGGTCGGCGTCTTCCACGAACAGGTCGCGCGCGATCGCCTGGGCCAGGCGGGTGGCGCCGATCGCAAGGCCGGGAATGTCGCCCGCGAGCGCGCCGTGGCTCATGGTGGCGCCCCAGTTGAACAGGCGCATGCGCGACAGCGCCGCGGCCGCGTCCGGCGGGCAGGGGGCAAGGGCGCGCAGCTCGAAGCCCGGGCCGAGGTAAGGAAAGCGCGCGGGCTCGGGATGGCGCCGCGCCTCTTCGGACGGCACGTGTCGCGCCCAGGTGTCGATCAGCGGGGTGTAGCGGCCGGTCTCGGGCCGGTCGAGCAGGTCGACGTCGAAGCCGGTTGCGAAGATCACCGCGTCGAAGCGCTCGCTGCCGCCATCGAGCAGGGCGACCGTCACGCCGCCTTCGCCGGGCACCACGTCCAGCCAGGGCGTGCCCAGGCGCAGCGTGAAGGCCGCATGCGCGTCGCAGCGGCGCACGCTCTCCCAGGGCGGTGGCACCTGCTCGTCGAAGATGTAGGTGTACACGCGCCACTTGCGCGCATCGTCCAGTCCCTCGAAGCCGCGCAGGAAGCCGTGGCTGGAGGCCGCCTTGCTCTTGTTGACCTGCGGCAGCTGCGGGCGGCGCGCGAACAGCTGGACCTCGGCGGCCCCGGCCTCCAGCGCGCTGCCCGCGTTGTCGAAGGCCGAGGCGCCGGCGCCCAGCACGCCGATGCGCTTGCCTTCGAGCGCGGCGAAGTCGATCGCATCGGCGGAGTGGAACACCCGGCCTGCCGCGAGCGGATCGTCGCGCCGCAGCGTCGGAAAATCAGGCCAGCGCGGCGCGCCGCTGCCGTCGCGGCCCAGCGCGAGCACGAGCTGGCGGGCTTGCACGGTCTCGCGCCGGCCGCCGGGGCCTTCGAGCTCGATCGAGAGCAGGCGGCCGCCTTCGCCGTGCGAGACCGAGCGCAGGCTGACGCCGTTGTCCACCGCCAGGCCGACGGTGTCGCGCACCCACAGGAGGTAGTCGCGCCAGTCGATGCGGCCGATCTTGTGCAGCGCCTGCCAGCCCTCGCCGCCGTGCTGCGCCTCGTACCAGGCCCGGAAGGAGAGCGAAGGCACGCCCAGCTCCGGCCCGCCGACCTGCTTGGGGCTGCGCAGCGTGAGCATGCGCGCGTAGGTGCCCCATGGGCCTTCTTCGCCGCGCGCGGCGCGGTCGATCACGCGGATGTTCGCCAGGCCCTCGCGGCGCAAGGCGAAGGCGGCGGTCTGGCCGCACATGCCGGCGCCGGCCACCAATACGTCGAGCACCGGCCGCGTGTCGGTGGCGGATTCGGCCGGGAGCATCCAGGCGGGCGGCGGGACGTTGATGCGCTCGAGCTCGGCGCGGGCGCGGATCGCCAGGGTTTCGAGCGCTGCGGCGTCGCGCGGGCTCGTCGTGAACTGCGGGGGCACCGGCGGCAGCGCGGGGGTGGAGGCGTCGTTGGGCATGACCTGAAGATAATCCAGAAGATGATCGCCCTCGACTGCTACTACAGCCTCTCCTCGCCCTGGGCCTACCTCGGCGGTCCCCAACTGCAGGACCTCGTGCGCCGCCACCACGTGCACCTCACGCTCAAGCCCTACGACTTCCAGGCCGTGGTGCCGCAGACCGGCGGCATTCCGCTGAAAACCCGGCCGGAGGCGCGCCGCAGCTATCACGCGCTCGAGCTCGCCCGCTGGCGTGATTACCTGGGCATGCCCCTGGTGCTGGAGCCCGCACACTATCCCAAGGGCCAGCCCGCCGATCCGAACTGGAACAAGTACGCCGGCTGGATGGTGATCGCCGCCCAGCTGCAGGGCCTGGACGCCCAGCCGCTGTCGCATGCGCTGCTGCGCGCGCTATGGGCCGAGGAGCGCGACACCTCGAAGGCCGACGTCCGCATTTCCGTGGCGGACGAGAACGGCTACGACGGCGCCGCGCTGCAGGCGCTCGAGCAGGCCGCCGAGACGCAGGCCGCCTACCGCGCCTACAGTGCCGAGGCCGTGGAGAAGGGCGTCTTCGGCTCGCCGACCTACGTTCTCGAGGGCGAGCGCTTCTGGGGGCAGGACCGGCTGGGCTTCCTGGACCGGGCGCTGGAACGGCTGCGCGGCTGAGATGCCGCTGGTGGGCAGCGCGGCGCGGCAGATAATCCCCCGATGCGAATCCGCTTCACCAAGATGCAGGGCGCCGGCAACGACTTCGTCGTGCTGGACGAGACCCGCGGCGCGCTCGGCCTCGGCGCGGCGCAGTACCGCTTCCTGGCCGACCGCCATTTCGGCGTGGGCGCCGACCAGATCCTCAGCGTGCGGCCCGCGCCGGCCGAGGGCGTGGACTTCCAGTACGTGATCCACAACGCCGACGGCGGCGAGGTAGAGCAGTGCGGCAATGGCGCGCGCTGCTTCATGCGCTTCGTGCGCGAGCACGGCCTGACCGACAAGGTGCAGGTGCGGGTGCAGACGCTTTCGGGGGTCATCGAACCGAAGATGGGCGCCGACGGCCGCGTGACGGTGGACATGGGCGCCCCCATCTTCGAGCCGCAGCGCGTGCCCTTCGATACCGCCGGCCTGGACCCGCAGCACGACAACGGCTGGCACACCTGGCATCTCACCCTGGGCACGCACGCCGACAGCGCGAAGGTGTCGGTGGCGGTGCTCTCGATGGGCAATCCGCATGCGGTGCAGATCGTGCCCGACGTCGATGCCGCGCCGGTGGCGCAGCAGGGCCCGGCGATCGAGCACCATCCGCGCTTTCCCCAGCGCGTGAATGCCGGTTTCATGCAGATCGTCGATCGCGGCCATGTGCGACTGCGGGTGTTCGAGCGCGGCGCCGGCGAGACCCTGGCCTGCGGCACCGGCGCCTGCGCCGCGGTGGTGGCGGGCATCCGGCTCGGACGTCTCGACACCCGCGTCGACGTGCAGACCCGGGGCGGGCTGCTGACGATCGAGTGGGCCGGCAACGGCGCCCCGGTGCTGATGACGGGCCCCGCCGTCACCGTGTTCGAGGGCGACATCGAGGTCCCCGACGCCCCATGAACTCCATTCACCGAGACGCCATGAATCCCATCACCGAAGACGATATCGCCAACTACCTCTCGAACACGCCAGACTTCTTCGAACGCCATGCGCAGTTGCTGGCCCAGGTGCAGCTCACCAGCCCGCACGGCAACCGCGCCGTCAGCCTGCAGGAGCGCCAGGCCGAGATGCTGCGCGAGAAGATCAAGGCGCTGGAGCACCGCGTGATGGACATGGTGCGCCACGGCACCGAGAACGTCGTCACTGCAGACCGCCTGCAGCGCTGGACCCGCGGCCTGCTGACCACACGCGATCCGCGCGCGCTGCCAACGCGCATCGCGAGCGACTTGCAGACGCTCTTCGTGGTGCCGCAGGTCACGATCAAGATCTGGGACTGCGACAGCAGCTACCTCCACGAGCCCTACGCACAGCAGGTGAGCGAGGACATGAAGGCGCTGGCCACCTCGCTGACCGCGCCGTATTGCGGCCTCAACGCCGGCTTCGAGGTCGCCGGCTGGCTGGCCGAACCGCAGGCGGCGGTGTCGATCGCGCTGATCCCGCTGCGGCCCGACCCCGAGGCGCCGGCCTTCGGCCTGCTGGTGCTGGCATCGCCCGATGCGCACCGCTTCAACGCCGAGATGGGCACCGACTTCCTGGAGCGCATCGCCGAGCTGGCGTCGGCGGCGCTGTCGCGGCTGCGTTCTTGATTGCGCGGCGCGCGCTGGCGGGCGCGCTCGTCGTGCTGCTGCTGGGCTATGCCGCGATCCACGCCATGATCTGGCTGCACGCGCGCGAGCGGCTTGCGCATCCGCCGGCGCGCGCGGCCG
>NZ_LMTS01000266.1:16036-34821 GCF_001541225.1 Variovorax sp. WDL1
CGCGGCGATGGTGCTCGGCAACCGCGCGTACCGCGACGGCCGGCCCAACCCTTGCCTGACGGGGCGCGTCGATACCGCCGTCTCGCTGGCCCGCGCGGGCCTGGTTCGCCAGCTCCTGTTCTCGGGCGGCATCGACAAGGAAGACGGCCGCATCGAGGCCGAGGTGATGCAGCAGCATGCGCGCGCCGCGGGCTACGAGGGCACGGTGCTGCTGGAGCCGGTGTCGCAGTCCACGCGCGAGAACCTCTCGATGTCGCGGGCGCTGCTCGAGGCGGCGGGCGTGAAGCGCGTGATCGTCGTCTCCGAGCCCTTCCACCTGTGGCGCGTCGAGCGCCTTGCGCGAGCGGCCGGGTTCGATCGCCGCTTCGAGGTGCAGTATGCCGCCGCGCCCACCGCCTGCTGGCAGCGCTGGGGCATGGCCTTGCGGGGCGCGTTGCGCGAGCCGCTGGCCATCGTGAACAATGCCGCCAATGGATACCTCCACTGAATCGCCGCTCGTCGAGCGTTACCTCGAGCACGTTCGGGTCGAGCGCCGATTGGCAGATCGCACCGTCGAGCTTTATGCGATCCACCTCAAGACGCTGATCGAAAACGCCGCTGCCGCCGGGCTGCCGCTGGAGCAGGTGCAGACCGCGCACGTGCGCCGCTGGATGGCGCAGTTGCACAGCGCGGGCCGGGAATCGCGCGGCATCGCGCTGGTGCTGTCCTGCTGGCGCGGCTTCTACCGCTGGCTCGGTCACGAGGGGCGGATCGTTGCGAACCCGGTGCAGGACGTGCATGCGCCCAAGGCCGGGCGGCCGCTGCCGAAGGCGCTGGCAGTCGACGAGGCGGTGCAGCTCGCGCAGTTGCATGACGAAGAGGCCGATCCCTGGACCGAGGCCCGCGACCGCGCCATCGTGGAGCTGCTCTACGGCTGCGGCCTGCGCGTCGGCGAGCTCACCGGCCTCGACCTGCGCGCCAGCAGCACGGCGCGCGGCTGGGTGGATCTCGACGCGCGGGAGGCCAGCGTGCTCGGCAAGGGCAGCAAGCGGCGCACCGTGCCGGTGGGTGACAAGGCGGCCGAGGCGCTGGCGGACTGGCTGGCTCGGCGCGAAGACTGCCCGGCGCTGCCGTCGGCGCGGCTGCGCGATCCGGCCGGCGCCGCGGCGCTCTTCATCGGCCGCACCGGCACGCGCCTGTCGCCCCACGCCATCTGGCGGCAATTGCGCCAGCGCAGCCTGAAGGCGGGGCTGGCCGCGCCGGTGCATCCGCACATGCTGCGCCACTCATTTGCGAGCCACGTGCTGCAGTCCAGCAGCGACCTGCGCGCCGTGCAAGAGCTGCTGGGCCACGCCAGCATCTCGACCACGCAGGTCTACACGCGGCTGGATTTCCAGCACCTGGCCAAGGCCTACGATGCTGCGCATCCGCGGGCCCGGGTGAAAGAAGACGGCGGCAAGAAATGAAAACACTGCGTCTGCGTCCCGGCAAGGAACGCTCGCTGCTGCGCCGCCACCCGTGGATCTTCGAATCGGCCATTGCCAAGGGCGGCGGCGATGCCGGCGAGACCGTGCGCATCGAGGCCGACGACGGCCGCTTCCTGGCGTGGGCGGCCTTCAGCCCGCATTCCAAGATCCGCGCGCGGGCCTGGAGCTTCGACGAGCAGCAGCGCATCGATGCGGCCTTCATGGCGTCGCGCGTGGCAAGCGCTGTGGCGGCGCGGGCGCGCTTCGAGCTGCCGAGCGACGGCGTGCGCCTGGTGCATGGCGAGGCCGATGGCCTGCCGGGGTTGATCGTCGACCGCTACGGCGACACGCTGGTGGCGCAGTTCCTGTCGGCCGGGGCCGAGCGCTGGAAGAGCGTGCTGGCCGATGCGCTGCTGGCGGCCACCGGGCTGGTGAAGCTCTACGAGCGCTCCGACGCGAGCGGCCGCGAACGCGAGGGGTTGGCCCCCGCGGCCGGCTGGCTGCGCGGCAGCGGACCCACCGAACTGACCATCCATGAGCACAGCTGGCAGCTCACGCTGGACATCGCCACCGGGCACAAGACCGGCTTCTACCTCGACCAACGCGACAGCCGGGGACGCTTCGCCGAGCTGGCGCGGCATCGGCGCTTCCGGCGCGTGCTCAACTGCTTTTGCTACACGGGCGGCTTCACGGTGGCGGCGATGGCCGGGCTGAAGGCGGCGGGTGCGCTCGATGGGGCGGAGCTGCTGTCCATCGACTCCTCGCTGCCGGCGCTGGAGCGCGCGCGCGCCCATGTGGCCCTCAACGGCTTCGAAGGCGCCCGCGCCGAGTTCCTGGACGCCGATGTCAATGCCTCCCTGCGCCGCTTTCTCGACCAGGGCCGCAGCTTCGATGCCATCGTGCTCGACCCGCCCAAGTTCGCCCCCACCGTGGCCCATGCCGAACGCGCCGCGCGGGCCTACAAGGACCTCAACCGGCTCGCCCTGAAGCTCCTGGAGCCGGGCGGCGTGCTGCTGACTTTCTCCTGCTCGGGCGGCATCGGCGCCGACCTGTTCCACAAGATCGTGGCCTCCGCCGGCATCGATGCTGGCGTGGACGGCTACATCAGCGAGCGCCTGGGCGCGGCGCCGGACCACCCGATGACCATCGAGTTCCCCGAGGGCGAGTACCTGAAAGGCCTGGTGGTGGTGCGCAAGTGAGCCGCACACCGCTCCGAAGGCAACGGCACCGCAGCCGAAGGGCGAAGCTACTCCGGTGATCCGCGCGCCGCTCTTTGCCCCCTGCCGCGGCGCGGCTTGGGGCACGTGGCTAAACTTCCCGCCTTCCTCCTCGTCCCCATTCCGGAGCATCCATGGCCCTGATCCCCGCCACCATCCTCACCGGCTTCCTCGGCTCCGGCAAGACCACGCTGCTCAAGCGCATCCTGACCGAGGCGCACGGGCAGAAGATCGCCGTGATCGAGAACGAGTTCGGCGAGGAGAACATCGACAACGACATCCTGGTCACCGAGTCCAAGGAGCAGATCGTGCAGATGAGCAATGGCTGCATCTGCTGCACCATCCGCGAGGACCTGCGCGAGGCCCTGCAGCTGCTGGCCGCCAAGAAGCGCAAGGGGCTGCTCGACTTCGACCGCGTGGTGATCGAGACCACCGGCCTGGCCGACCCGGGCCCGGTCGCGCAGACCTTCTTCATGGACGACGAGATCGCCGAGAGCTACTTGCTCGACTCGATCCTGACGCTGGTGGATGCCAAGCATGCGCCGCAGCAGCTCGACGATCGCCAGGAAGCGCGCCGCCAGGTGGGCTTCGCCGACCAGATCTTCATCAGCAAGAGCGACCTGGTGGCGGCCGAGGAGACCGAGGCGCTGATCCACCGGCTCAAGCACATGAACCCGCGTGCCCCGCAGCAGAAGGTGCATTTCGGCGACGTGCCGCTGAAGGACGTGTTCGACCTGCGCGGCTTCAACCTCAACGCCAAGCTGGACATCGACCCGGACTTCCTGAAGGAGGAAGAGGAGCACGACCACGACCATGCGCACGGCGAGCATTGCGACCACCCCTCGCACAAGCACGAGGGCCATGGCCACCACCATCACCACGATGACGACGTGAAGAGCTTCGTCTTCCGCGCCGACCGGCCCTTCGACCCGGCCCGGCTGGAGGACTTCCTGGGCGCGATCGTCAACATCTACGGCCCGCGCATGCTGCGCTACAAGGGCGTGCTGAACATGCAGGGCACCGAGCGCAAGGTGATCTTCCAGGGCGTGCACCAGCTGATGGGCAGCGACCTCGGCCCGGCCTGGGGACCGGACGAGAAGCGCAACAGCCGAATGGTGTTCATCGGCATCGACCTGCCGCGCGAGATCCTGGAGCAGGGCCTGGAGCAGTGCCTGGTCTGACCGCGGTCGCCTGACCTTCTATACAATCGCGCGCCTGTTCCGGAGGTCAGGCATCGTCCTTCCCGGGACGATGTGTGACTTTTGACATAGAGCGGCACACGTTTTCGGCCTGCTTTCGGGGGTATAACCCCTGGGTTCGCCGCTGGCGAGCCCCCGTGGGCAGCAGTGGTAGATCCCTTTGAAAGCGCGTACCAGTTCGTCGAAGGAGCCAGTCACCGTGAAGAAACCAGTCGCCCAGGCAAAGCCCGTGTCCAGACCGGCCGTCGAGAAGACGGCGGTTGCCAAGCAGGCTGCGCCCGCCGCGAAGAAGGTTTCCGCGCCCAAGACCGTCGGGCCTGTTGCGTCGCCGAAGCCTTTTGCCACGAGCAAGGCCAAGGCTGCGGGTGCAGGTGCTTCATCAACCAAGGCGGCCGGCCCACGCGCCGCCGCATCAGCTTCACCGATTCCCGCTAGAAAGGCGGCTGCGGCCCCTGCCGCAGCGACACCCGCTATGACCACTCCGAACACCCCCTCCGACACCTCTTCCTCCAACGCACCAGCACCCGCTCGCGGCGGGCGGGTCTCGCGGCTGTCGCAACTGACCGTGCCCTCCATGCCGCAATCGGTGGCGTCCACCGCGGCCAAGTCCAGCTTTGTGCAGGACTTGAAGACCGCACTGGTGCCGCCGCCGCCCGTCGCCATCAAGAAAGACCCGAAGCTGGCCAACAACTGGAAGACGAAGTCGGTCGAGGAGCTCACCGACGCCGAGGTGATTGCCATGCCGGACTCGGAGTACATGAACGAAAAGCAGATGGCCTTCTTCCGGCTCAAGCTGCAAGCGCTCAAGCGAGGCATCCTCGAGAACGCCGGCGAGACCACCGAGCACCTGCGGGAAGACACCGTCGTGGTCCCCGACCCGGCCGACCGTGCCACCATCGAGGAAGAGCATGCCCTCGAGCTGCGCACCCGTGACCGCGAGCGCAAGCTGCTGAAGAAGATCGAGCAGTCGATCCAGCGCATCGACGCCGGGGACTACGGCTACTGCGACGAGACGGGCGAGCCGATCGGCGTCGGCCGCCTGCTGGCCCGCCCGACCGCGACGCTGTCGCTCGAGGCGCAGCAGCGCCGCGAGCTCAAGCAGAAGATGTTCGGCGACTAGTCACCGAAGCATCGAAGGGAGTCGCTGCGCATGGCCAAGGAAGACACCGGCCGGCTGCTGTCCAAGGTGGCCAAGTTCGTTCGCAATCCGCTCAAGGATTGGTCCGAGCTCGATGCCGAGGAGTCCTCGCAGCTCGAGAACGGCTACAGCCGCGAGATGCTCAAGGAAATGATCGAACGGCGGCAGCGCAATGATTTCGTGCGTCGCCGGGAGTTCGACATGCTGCGCAAGCTGCGCCAGCGCGAGGCGGCCGGCGGGCGCGACGCGGCGGCTACGCCGTCCTCCTTCAACGTCAGCAGCACCACCGGCAAGACCGAAGGCCGTGCGCTCACGCTCAAGAAGATCGCCGAGATCGAAGAGCAGATGTCGCAGCAATGGTGGAAGAACCGCGGTCCTGGCGGGGAACAGGCCGCCGGGGAGGGCAAGGCAAGCGGCGACATGGCTGCCCAGCACGCGCGCGCCTATGCCGACACCGTGCCTGGCGTAGCGCCGCCGCAGGGTGCCGCCGGCCCGGCCGCCGTGCCCTCGGTCTCGGATGCCTGCATCGAGGAGGCCGCGATCCGCTTCGCCCATGGCGACGACGCCGGCACCGAAGCCATCCTGCTGCAGGCACTGGCGCCCGAAGCCTCGAGTGCCGATCACGACGACACCTGGCGGGCGCTGCTGGACTTCTATCGCGCCGTCGGCGATGCAGAGAAGTTCTCGGCCGCGGCGGTGCGCTATTCGCAGCGCACCAAGCGCAACCCGCCCGAATGGATCTCGCTGCGTGCAGTGGCCCGCCATGCCCAGGTCGCGGCGGCATCGGCCTTCAGCACCCCGGCCCCGGCGCGGGTAGGTGGCGCCGACTGGGCGAGCCCTGCGGTGCTCAGGCGCGAAGACCTGCTCGGCCTGACGCGCGCGCTCGGCGGGGCCGGCCCCACCTGGAAGCTGGATTGGAGCGCGCTCGACACCATCGAGCCCGATGCCGCCGGCCCGCTGCGTGCGCTCTTCAACCATTGGGCCGACTCGGCTGTGCAACTGCGCTTCGCAGGCGCCGACCGGCTGCAGATCGCGCTCACCGAGGCCACTCCGGTCAACGATCGCCGGGTCGATGCCATCTGGTGGCAGCTGCACATGGCCGCGCTGCGCGTCATGCACCGGCCCGACGAGTTCGAGCTGCTGGCGCTCAACTACTGCATCACCTACGAAGTGTCGCCCCCGCCCTGGGAAGACCCGAAGGGCGATTTCGGCGAACTCGAGGTGTCGTCGGCTACGACCCGGCCCCCCGTGTCGTCGGCGACGGACCAGCCCTCGGTGTCGTCGGGATTCTCGATCTCGGGGCACGACGACGAGCTGATCGGCGCCGACGCCGTGCCGACGCACGCCGCGGCCGGCCATGGCTCGCTGGCCGGAGAGCTCGCCGGCGAATCGCTCACGACCTGGGAGCGCCTCGACAAGGAACTCGCCGGTGCGCAGGGCCTGTCCGTTTCCTGCGCCGGGCTGGTTCGTCTCGACTTCGTGGCTGCCGGTTCGCTGCTGAACTGGGTCACCGCCCGCGACGCGCGCGGCGAGCGGGTCGCTTTCGTCGACGCGCATCGCCTGATCGCCGCCTTCTTCGGCGTGATCGGGATTGCGGACCACGCCGAAGTCGCGATCAGGGCGAACTGAGGCCGGCTTCTCCCCGCGGGCGCCATGCGCCGCGCGTTGGCCTCTTTGCCGAAGAGGTCGCCGCAACGGGTTATTCTGTTTCCCGCCCGCTTCCCCTCTTAGGCTTGCATTCGTGCAGGCTATAGCCATATTGCTTCGATGGAACAATTTCACGGAACCACGATCATCAGCGTGCGCCGCAAGAGCCCGAACGGCGACCAGGTCGCCATCGGCGGCGATGGCCAGGTCACGCTGGGCAACATCGTCATCAAGGGCAGCGCGCGCAAGGTGCGCCGGCTCTACCAGGGCAAGGTGCTCGCCGGATTTGCCGGCGCGACGGCCGATGCCTTCACCCTCTTCGAACGCTTCGAGGGCAAGCTCGAGAAGCACCAGGGGCACCTGGCGCGCGCTGCCATCGAGCTGACCAAGGACTGGCGCACCGACCGCGTGCTGCGCCGCCTGGAGGCGATGCTGGCCGTCGCCGACGCCCACAGCTCGCTGATCATCACCGGCAACGGCGACGTGCTGGAGCCCGAGAACGGCATCATCGCGATCGGTTCCGGGGGCGCGTATGCCCAGGCCGCGGCCAAGGCGCTCCTCGACCACACCGAGTTGAACGCCGCCGACATCGTGAAGAAGTCGCTCGAGATCGCGGGCGAGCTCTGCATCTACACCAACATGCATCACACCATCGAGGTGCTGTGAAACACCCGCAGGCTTGCCCACTTCGTGTGGCCGCCAACCCCCTTGCAGGGGGCGCCGCCAGCGACCCGGCAAAGCCGGTTCCGCGGCGGCCGCTTGAAGGGCCTGCGCCTTGCGCGATCGAAGACCGAGAAAAGAAGCTGCTCCCATGCCCATGACCCCACAGGAAATCGTCTCCGAGCTCGACAACCACATCGTCGGGCAGCCCGATGCCAAACGCGCCGTCGCCATCGCGCTGCGCAACCGCTGGCGCCGCCAGCAGGTCGACGAGAAGCTGCGCGCCGAGATCACGCCCAAGAACATCCTCATGATCGGCCCCACCGGCGTGGGCAAGACCGAGATTGCGCGGCGGCTCGCGCGCCTGGCCGACGCGCCCTTCATCAAGGTCGAGGCTACCAAGTTCACCGAGGTGGGCTATGTGGGCAAGGACGTCGACTCGATCGTGCGCGACCTCGCCGAGATGGCCGTCAAGCAGACGCGCGAGAGCGAGAGCGCCAAGGTGCGCATGCGTGCCGAGGACGGCGCCGAGGAGCGCATCCTCGACGTGCTGCTGCCCCCGGCCCGCACGGCCGATGGCTCGAACGCCGAGAGCAGCAACGCCACCCGCCAGGCCTTCCGCAAGAAGCTGCGCGAGCATCAGCTGGACGACAAGGAGATCGAGATCGAGCTCGCCGAGCAACGCGCCCCGCTCGAGATCATGGGGCCCGCCGGCATGGAGGACATGACCGAGCAACTGCGCGGCATGTTCGGCCAGCTGACCCAGGGCCGGCGCAAGACGCGCAAGCTCAAGATCGGCGAGGCGATGCGCCTGCTGGTCGACGAGGAGGCGACCAAGCTGGTCAACGAGGAAGAGATCCGCACCCAGGCGATTCACAACGCCGAGCAGAACGGCATCGTCTTCATCGACGAGATCGACAAGGTCGCCACCCGCAGCGAGGCGCAGGGCGCCGACGTGTCGCGCCAGGGCGTGCAGCGCGACCTGCTGCCGCTGGTGGAAGGCACCGCGGTGAGCACCAAGTACGGCGTGGTGCGCACCGATCACATCCTCTTCATCGCCAGTGGCGCCTTCCATCTGAGCAAGCCCAGCGACCTGATCCCCGAGTTGCAAGGCCGCTTCCCGATCCGCGTCGAGCTGCAGTCGCTCTCGATCGCTGATTTCGAGAGCATCCTGACCCAGACCCGGGCCTCGCTGGTCAAGCAGTACCAGGCGCTGCTGGCAACCGAAGGCGTGACGCTGGAGTTCACGGCGGACGGCATCACCCGGCTCGCCAGCACCGCCTACGAGGTCAACGAGCGCACCGAGAACATCGGCGCCCGGCGCCTCTCGACGGTCATGGAGCGCCTGCTCGACGAGGTGAGCTTCGATGCCGCCAAGCTCGAAGGCCAGACGGTGCGCATCGATGCCGCCTACGTGGACGCCCGCCTGTCGGCACTAAGTCACGACGAAGACCTCTCCCGATTCATCCTCTGATCGGGCTTTTGCACGAGGGGTCTGCCCCTTTCGCTTCACGCAACACATTCATTGCGTGAGCTAAGTGCTTAACCTGCAACGGAAATCAGTGTTTTTCTCGGCTTCAAAAACACCGCTAAGTCGTTGATTCCATTACAAAAAATAGCGCAACGCCCCGTTGCCAGGTAGGTGTTTCCTGCTACAGTGCAAAAAAGTGCAGTTAAGTGGGAAAAAGTGTCCGTTCGTGCCTCGCCGAGGTGCACGGCGCCTTTCCAAGACAGGGGTTCGCGGTCGTGTTTCAAGGGGCTTCATCGCTCAGTCTCGATGCCAAGGGGCGGCTTTCCGTGCCGACCCGGCATCGTGACGTCCTGAGCGCGACCGCCGCCGGCCAGCTCACGATCACCAAGCACCCCCACGGCTGCCTGATGGTGTTCCCGCGTCCGGAGTGGGAGAAATTCCGCGAGCGCATCGCGGCGCTCCCGATGTCGGCACAGTGGTGGAAGCGCGTCTTCCTGGGCAATGCGATGGACGTGGACATGGACGGCACGGGCCGCGTGCTGATCTCCCCCGAGCTGCGTGCGGCCGCCGGCATCACGCGCGACGCGCTGCTGCTCGGCATGGGCAACCACTTCGAGCTTTGGGACAAGGCCACCTACGACGCCAAGGAGGCCGAGGCCACCCAGGGAGAGATGCCCGATGTGTTCCAGGATTTCTCTTTCTGAGGCCGGCAGTGCAAGCGCCATGGAGCCATACGACCGTGTTGTTGAAGGAGGCGGTGGAAGCCCTCCTTCCCGGCACCGCGCCTGGCATCGGCACCTACGTGGATGCCACCTTCGGGCGCGGCGGCCATTCCCGGGCCATCCTGGAAAGACTGTCGGAGGCCGGCCGGCTGATCGCGTTCGACAAGGACGCGGAAGCGGTGGCCGAGGCAGCGCGCATCGAGGATGCGCGTTTTTCCATCCGGCACCAGAGCTTCGATCACCTTGGGGAGCTGCCGCCGCGCAGCGTCGCCGGCGTGCTGATGGACCTCGGCGTGAGCTCTCCCCAGATCGACAACCCCGTACGGGGTTTTTCTTTTCGTTTCGACGGCCCGCTCGACATGCGCATGGACACCACGCGCGGCCAGAGCGTGGCCGAGTGGCTGGCAACGGCCGAAGTGCAGCAAATGGCGGAGGTGATTCGTGACTATGGCGAGGAACGGTTTGCTGTTCAGATTGCAAAGGCGATTGCAGCTCGCCGACAAGAACGGGGCCCAATTTCAACCACCGCCGAGCTGGCCGAGCTCGTGGCTGGCACGGTCAAAACCCGCGAGCCGGGCCAGAACCCTGCAACGCGCACATTTCAGGCTTTTCGGATTTTCATCAACGCCGAGCTTGAAGAGCTGCAACAGGCGCTAGAGGCGAGTCTTTCCGTGCTGCAACCCCAGGGCCGGCTCGCGGTGATCAGCTTCCATTCGCTGGAAGACCGCATCGTGAAGCAGTTCATCGCCAGGCATTCACGCGAGGTCTACGACCGCCGCGCGCCCTTCGCCGCGCCGCAGGCGATGAAGCTGCGCGCCATCGCCCGCATCAAGCCGAAACAAGTCGAGGTGGACGGCAATCCCCGGGCCCGCAGTGCGATCCTGCGCGTGGCAGAACGCACCGAGGAGCGCTGAGCGTGGTGCGGCTGAACCTCCTCCTGCTTCTCGCGGTGATCGCCTCGGCGATCTACCTGGTGCATACGCAGTACCTGTCGCGGCAGCTCTTCACTGAACTGCACCGGGAGCAGAGCGAGACGCGCCGCCTCGAACTCGAGCGCGACCGCCTGGAGGTGGAGAAGCGTGCCCAGGCGACGCCGCTGCGGGTCGAGCGGCTGGCCAAGGAGCAGCTCAAGATGCGCACCACCACGCCGGCCATCACGCAGTACGTGCGCGCCGACGGCACGGTGATCCCCGCGGTCGCGGCGCCGGCGCCCGAAGTTGCGCCGGCCGTGCCCGCTGCCCGCCCCGGTGCGGCTGCCGCGCAGCGTTCCGGCGCCGCGCCGGCCCGGAGGAGCGCGCCATGAGCCGCCGCAGCGTCCAATACACGACCAGCCCGCTGCTGGCGAGCAAGACGCCGGTCTGGCGCAGCAAGTTCATCGTCGCCGCCATCGCCTTCGGCTTCCTGGTGCTGGCCGGCCGCGCGGCCTATGTGCAAGTGTTCGGCAACGCCTTCTTCCAGCGCCAGGGCGAAGTGCGCTTTGCCCGCACGCTGGAGCTGCCCGCCAATCGCGGCCGCATCCTGGACCGCAACGGCCTGCTGCTCGCTTCCAGCGTGGTGGCGCCCAGCATCTGGGCCATTCCCGAGGACATCGAGCGCGACGATCCGCAGGTCAAGGCCAAGCTGCGCCAGGTCGCGAAACTGCTGGGCATGGCGCAGAAGGACTTCGACAAGAAGCTGGAGGACGAGGACAAGACCTTCGTCTGGATCCAGCGCCAGGTCGACGAGCCCATCGCCAAGCAGATCGCCGAGCTCAACATCAAGGGCCTCTACCAGCGCAAGGAATACAAGCGCCAGTACCCCGAGGGCGAGGCGGCTGCGCACGTGGTCGGCTTCACCGACGTCGAGGACAAGGGCCAGGAAGGCATCGAGCTCGCCTTCAACAAGGAGCTGGCGGGCAAGGCCGGCTCCAAGCGCGTGATCAAGGACCGCCTCGGCCGCGTGGTCGAGGGCATCGGCGAGCAGGTGCCCCCGTTGGACGGCAAGGACATCCAGCTCTCCGTGGACAGCAAGGTGCAGTTCTTCGCCTACCAGAAGCTGCGCGACGCGGTCACGGCCAACAAGGCCAAGGCTGGCAGCGTCGTGGTGCTGGACGCCATCACCGGCGAAGTGCTGGCGCTGGCCAACTACCCGAGCTACGTGCCCGACAAGCGGCAGAACCTCACCGGCGAGCAACTGCGCAACCGCGCGCTCACCGACACCTTCGAGCCCGGCTCGACCATGAAGCCCATCACGGTCGCGATGGCGCTGGAGGCCGGGCGCATCAAGCCGCAGACGCCGGTCGATACCTCCCCCGGCCGCTACAGCATCGGCGGCTTCACCATCAGCGACACCCACAACTACGGCTTGCTCACGGTCGAGGGCGTGATCCAGAAGTCCAGCAACGTGGGCGCGCTCAAGATCGCCCAGAAGATGACCCCGCACGAGATGTGGGACACCTACACCGCGCTCGGCTATGGCCAGAAGCCGCAGCTCCGGTTCCCCGGCGCCGTCACCGGACGGCTGCGCCCATGGAAGAGCTGGAAGCCGGTCGAGCAGGCTACCATGGCCTACGGCTACGGCCTCTCGGCCTCGCTGTTCCAGATGGCGCATTCGTACACCGCCTTCGCGCACGACGGCGCCATCATTCCCGCCACCATCCTCAAGAGCGAGGAATCGGCCGTGGGCGTGAAGGTGTTCTCGGCGCAGAACGCGCTGGCCGTGCGAAAGATGCTGCAGATGGCGGCCGGTCCCGGCGGCACCGGCCAGCGTGCCCAGACCATCGGCTACTCGGTGGGCGGCAAGTCGGGCACCGCCCACAAGCAGGTCGGCAAGGGCTACGCCAGCAACAAGTACCGCTCCTGGTTCACAGGCATGGCGCCGATCGAGAAGCCGCGCATCATCGTGGCGGTGATGATCGACGAGCCGAGCGCCGGCCAGTACTTCGGCGGCCTGGTCGCGGCACCGGTGTTCAGCGAGGTGGTGCAGCAGACGCTGCGCATGATGAACGTACCGCCGGACCTGGCAGTCAAACCGCTTGTCGTGACCAATGGCGTGGAGGAGAGCTTCTGATGCTGGCTTTCCGCAATCCTCTCGACGCCGCGGGCTGGTTGAAGTCCCGCGTGCGCGGCGTGCTGCATGCCGACAGCCGCCCGGTCGGTGCGGGCGACGGCTTCGTCGCCTGGCCGGGCGCGGCCACCGACGGCCGGCGCCACGTCGCGGCGGCGCTGGCCCAGGGCGCGGCGGCCTGCCTGGTGGAGGCCGAGGGCGTCGAGTCCTTCGGCTTCGACGAGGGCGACGAGCGCATCGGGCGCTATGCCGGCCTGAGGGCCGCGACCGGGCCGATCGCCGCCGCCTTTTGCGGCGACCCGTCGGCGCGCCTGGACCTGCTGGCCGTCACCGGCACCAACGGCAAGACCTCGACCGCGTGGTGGCTGGCGCAGGCGCTGGCCGCCCATGACGCCACGCGGCCCTGTGCCGTGGTGGGCACGCTCGGCATCGGCGTGCCGCCCGACCTGACCTACACCGGCCTCACCACGCCCGACCCGGTGATGCTGCAGCGCGAGTTGCGCGACTTTGCCGATCGCGGCTTCGGCGCCTGCGCGATCGAGGCCTCCTCGATCGGCATCGCCGAGCGCCGCCTCGACGGCACGCGCATCGCCGTCGCGGTGTTCACCAATTTCACCCAGGATCACCTGGATTACCACGGCAGCATGGATGCCTACTGGCAGGCCAAGGCCGAACTGTTCCGCTGGCCCGGGCTGCGCGCCGCGGTGGTCAACATCGACGACGTTCACGGCGCCAGCCTCGTGGCCGGCCTGGTCGAGCGCGGCGAGGGCGCCCCGCAGATCTGGACGGTCTCGGCCGCCGGCGCACCGGCCCGGCTGACGGCGACGGACATCGGCTACGACGCCCAGGGCCTGCAGTTCACCGTGGTGGAGCAGGGCGCGGCGCCGCAGCGCATGGAGACGCAGCTGATCGGCCAGTACAACGTGGCCAACCTGCTGGGCGTGCTCGGCGCCATGCGCGCGCTCGGCCTCACGCTCGCGCAGGCGGTGGCGGCCTGCGCGCGGCTGGACAGCGTGCCGGGCCGCATGGAGCGTTTGAGCGTGCCGGGCCGGCCGCTGGCCGTGGTCGACTATGCCCACACGCCCGACGCGCTCGACAAGGCGCTGGCCGGCCTGCGCCCGCTGGCGCGCCAGCGCGGCGGGCAGCTCTGGTGCATGTTCGGTTGCGGCGGCGACCGCGACACCGCCAAGCGGCCGATGATGGCCGCGGTGGCCGAGAAGCAGGCCGACCGCGTCGTGCTGACCAGCGACAACCCGCGCAGCGAGAAGCCCAGCGCGATCATCAGCCAGATCCTGCTGGGACTGGCGCGCCCCGAGGCGGCCCAGGTCGAGCCCGACCGCGCCGAAGCGATCCGCCAGACCCTGGCCCAGGCCGCGCCCGACGACGTGGTGTTGCTGGCCGGCCGCGGCCACGAAGCCTGGCAGGAGATCGCGGGCGAGCGCATCGCGTTTTCCGACCGGGCGCATGCCATCGATGCATTGACGCAAGAGGGGAGCGCAAGATGAGCGCGCCACAGGAAGACGCACCGATGATGACGCTTGCCAAGGCGCTTGCGTGGCTCCCCGGCGCGCGTCTGGTCGGCGACCCTGGAGTGGCCGTCTCGCGCGTGCATACCGACACCCGCACCCTCGCGGCCGGCGACTTGTTCGTCGCACTGAAGGGCGAGCGCTTCGACGCCAACGACTTCCTGGCCGATGCGCGCGCGCGGGGCGCGGCCGCGGCCATCGCCCACCGCGGGCTGGAGGCGGCCGGGCTGCCCGGGCTGGAAGTGCCCGACACCCTGGCCGCGCTCGGCGCCCTGGCGGCCGGCTGGCGGGCCCAGTTCGACCTGCCGCTGGTTGCGGTCACCGGCAGCAACGGCAAGACGACTGTCACGCAGATGATCGCTTCGATCCTGCGGGCCGCCGGCGTGGACCGGGCACTGGCGACCATCGGCAACCTCAACAACCAAATCGGCCTGCCGCTGACGCTGCTGCGCCTGCGCGAGCGGCACCAGCTGGCAGTGGTCGAGCTGGGCATGAACCATCCGGGCGAGATCGCCCGGCTGGCGGCGATCGCGCGTCCCACCATCGGGCTGGTCAACAACGCGCAGCGCGAGCACCAGGAGTTCATGGCCACGGTCGAGGCGGTCGCGCGCGAGAACGGCGCCGTATTCGCCGCGCTGCCGGACAACGGCACCGCCGTCTTCCCCTACGGCGACCCCTTCACCTCGCTGTGGAACGAGATGGCGCACGAGGGCGCGCCGCGGCGCTGCCTGAGCTTCGGCGAGCAGGCCAACGCGGATATCGCGCTCGGCCGTGCCGAGTGGGGGCACGGCGCCTGGCAGTTCGAGGCACGCACGCCGCTCGGCGATATCTGCACCACCCTGCGCATCGCCGGGCGGCACAACGTGGTGAACGCGCTGGCCGCCATCGCCTGCTCCCTGGCCTGCGGGGTGTCGGTCGACAAGATCGCCGAAGGCCTCGCGGCCTTCGAGCCGGTCAAGGGTCGCTCGCGGGCGAGCGAACTGGTGCTGGCCGACGGCCGGGCGATCACCGTCGTCGACGACAGCTACAACGCCAACCCCGATTCCGTGCGCGCCGCGGTCGACGTGCTCAGCGGCCTGCCGGGCCCGCGCCTGCTGGTGCTGGGCGACATGGGCGAGGTCGGCGACCGCGGCCCGCAGTTCCATGCCGAGGTCGGCGCCTGGGCGGCCGAGCGCGGCATCGAGTCGCTGTTCGCACTGGGTGAGGCATCGATCCACGCGACCACGGCCTACACCCGCGCCGGCGGCAGCGAGACGCGCCACTTCGACGACATCGACGCCCTCAATGCCGCCGTGCTGGCGCAGCTGCCGCGCGTCGCCAGCGTGCTGGTGAAGGGCTCGCGCTTCATGCGGATGGAGCGGGTGGTCCAGGCCCTCGCCTCCGCTTCAAGACAAGACAACGACAACAAGGAGGGCCGGCCGTGATCCATGCGCCGTGCGGTTTCGCACCATGCTGATGAGTCTCGCCCAATGGCTGCAGACGATCTCGCCGGATCTCGGGTTCCTGCGCGTCTTCCAGTACCTCACCTTCCGCGCGCTGATGGCAGCGTTGAGCGCGCTGCTGCTCGGCCTCGGGGCGGGGCCCTACGTGATCCGCCGCCTGGCCGCGCTCAAGATCGGCCAGCCGGTGCGCGGCTACGCGATGGAAACGCACCTGAGCAAGAGCGGCACGCCCACCATGGGCGGCGTGCTGGTGCTGTTCTCGATCGCCTTCGCGACCCTGCTGTGGTTCGACCTCTCCAACCGCTTCGTCTGGATCGTGCTGTGGGTCACGTTGGGCTTCGGCGCCATCGGCTGGGTCGACGACTGGCGCAAGGTTGTGCGCAAGGACCCCGAGGGCATGCGCTCGCGCGAGAAGTACTTCTGGCAGTCGGTGGTCGGCCTGGTCGCCGCCTTCTACCTGCTCTTCAGCATCTCGGAGAGCTCCAACTGGCGCGTGCTCGAGCTGTTCTACGCCTGGGTGGGCTCGGGCTTCGACCTCGACTTCCCGCCCAAGATCAACCTGCTGGTGCCCTTCTTCAAGGAAGTGAGCTACCCGCTCGGCGGCATCGGCTTCGTGATCCTGACCTACCTGGTGATCGTGGGCGCCAGCAACGCCGTCAACCTGACCGACGGCCTCGACGGCCTGGCGATCATGCCGGTGGTGATGGTCGGCTCCGCCCTGGGCGTCTTCGCCTACGTGACCGGCAGCGCGGTCTACTCGCGCTACCTGCTGTTCCCGCACATCCCCGGCTCGGGCGAACTGCTGGTGTTCTGCTCCGCGATGGCCGGCGCGGGCCTCGCCTTCCTCTGGTTCAACACCCATCCGGCGCAGGTCTTCATGGGTGACGTGGGCGCGCTCGCGCTGGGCGGCGCGCTGGGCACCATCGCGATCATCGTGCGCCAGGAGATCGTCTTCTTCGTCATGGGCGGCATCTTCGTGGTCGAGGCGATCTCGGTGATGGCGCAGGTCGCCTACTTCAAATACACCAAGAAGCGCTTCGGCGAAGGGCGCCGCGTGCTCAAGATGGCGCCGTTGCACCACCATTTCGAGAAGAGTGGCTGGCGCGAGACGCAGGTCGTGGTGCGTTTCTGGATCATCACCATGCTGCTGTGCCTGGTGGGCCTTTCGACCTTGAAGCTGAGGTGAGGTCGATGCGCCACCTTCAAGACCAACACGTGCTGATCCTGGGGCTGGGCGCCTCGGGCCTGGCAATGGCACGCTGGTGCGCGCGCCACGCAGCGAAGATCACGGTGGCCGACACCCGCGAGGCCCCCCCGCAGCTGGAAGCGCTGCGTTCCGAGCTGCCCGATGCGGTTTTCGTCGGTGGGCCCTTCTCGGCTGCGCTAGTCGAAGGCACCGCGGTGCGCGCGGTGTACCGCTCGCCGGGCCTGTCGCCGGCCTCGGTCGCCGTGGTGGTCGATGCGGCCAAGGCCATCGGCTTGCCGGTCGGTGGCGAGCTGGACTTGTTCGCGCACGCGTTGGTAGACCTGCGGGTGCCCGAGCGCGCCGCGGAGCCCGCCCCGCCGGCCGAGCCGGAGGCGACGTTGGCGCAGGAGCCGCTGCAGCCCACCGATGCGCTGCACGCGACGGAAGCGCGGGAATCGCTGGAAGTGCTGGAAGTGCGGGAAGTGCCGGAAACGCTCCAGGCAGAAGAAACCCCGGCTGCCAACGAGCCGCAACTCGCGGCCGAGTCCGAACCCGAGCCCGCGCCCGTGGAAGACGACGACGATGCCGAGGCCTCGACGCCGGTGCCCGTGCCCGTGCCGCCGGCACCCAAGGGCTACGAGCCCGCAGTGCTCGCCGTGACCGGCACCAACGGCAAGACCACAGTCACCGCGCTCACCGGCCAGCTGGTCGCACGCGCCGGCAAGACGGTGGCCGTGGCCGGCAACATCGGCCCCACGCTGCTGGACACGCTGGCTGCGCACATCGATGCCGGCACCCTTCCCGAGGTGTGGGTGCTCGAGCTTTCCAGCTTCCAGCTCGACGGCGTGCAGGGCTTCGAGCCGACCGCAGCCACCGTGCTCAACATCACGCAGGATCACCTCGACTGGCACGGCGACATGGCTGCCTACGCCGCGGCCAAGGCGCGCATCTTCGGCACGAGAAGCATCATGGTGCTCAACCGCGAAGACGATGCGGTGATGGCGATGAGCAGCGCCGGGCCCTCCCAGGCCGCGAAGGCTCCCTCGGCGGGCAGCGACGACGCGTCGGCGCGAAGCGTGGGGGCCCGGCGTCCGGCCCCGGTCAAGCTGGCCAAGGGCCAGGCGCCCCGTCCGGTCGTGACCTTCGGTGCCGGCATGCCCCTGCGTCCTGGCGACTATGGCGTCGAGCGCGTCCACGGCATGGCCTGGCTGGTGCGCGCCCTGGAAGCCGACGAGACACAGAAGCGCAAGCGCGGCGCCGCGGTCGAGGAAGAAGAGATCCACATCCAGCGCCTGATGCCGGCCGATGCACTGCGCATCCGCGGCCGGCACAACGCGCTCAACGCCCTGGCGGCGCTCGCGCTCGCGACCGCGGCGGGCTGCCAGCTCGGGCCCATGCTCTACGGCCTGCGCGAGTACCGCGGCGAGCCGCACCGCGTGGAGCCGGTGACCATCGTCGACGACGTCGAGTTCTTCGACGACAGCAAGGGCACGAATGTCGGCGCTACCGTGGCGGCCCTGGGCGGCCTCGGCGAGGAGCGCCGCGTGGTGGTGATCCTCGGCGGCGAGGGCAAGGGCCAGGACTTCGCGCCGCTGGCCGCGCCGGTGCGCCAGTACGCACGCGCGGTGGTGCTGATCGGCCGCGACGCGTCGCTGATCGAGGCGGCGCTTGCCTCCACCGGCGTGCCGCTGCTGCACGCCGCCTCGATGGAAGAGGCCGTGAAGGCCGCGGCCGGCCGCGCGCATCCCGGCGATGCAGTGCTGTTGTCGCCGGCCTGCGCCAGCTTCGACATGTTCAAGGACTACGCGCACCGCGCCGCGGTGTTCTGCGAGGCCGTGCAGGACTGGGCCGAGTCGCCGCGCGGTGTCGATGCGGGTCTGCCGGGTGGAGGGGGAGCATGAGACACCAGGCTGCTCTCGAGTCGGATGGCACCGCAGCGCGCAGCGCCAAAGGGTGGCTCATGAGCCCCGGCCGGCCTTTCGAAGGGGAGGGTTGGGGTGGGGGGGCGCGTTCGCTCGCTGTCGAACGTTGCTGTTGGTGTGAGGCAGGGGCCGGGATTTCGCCCCGGCGGGCGAGTCACTTTCTTT
>NZ_LMTS01000186.1 GCF_001541225.1 Variovorax sp. WDL1
CGTCGCAGTGGGCGGCGATCGAATCGATCGCCGGCAAGATTGGCTGCACGGGCGAGACGCTGCGCAAGTGGGTCCGCCAGGGCGAGCGCGACAGCGGCGTACGGCCGGGCCCGACCACCGCCGAGCAGCAGCGCATCAAGGAACTCGAGCGCGAGGTTCGCGAACTGCGCAAGACCAATGAGATCCTGAAGTTGGCCAGCGCGTATTTCGCCCAGGCGG
>NZ_LMTS01000243.1:0-2508 GCF_001541225.1 Variovorax sp. WDL1
AGCAACCAGCATCTCAGCGGAGCCTTCGATTATGACACAGATTTGATCACCAGCCACTTTTGAAGTCTGCCTCACTTCAACTTTCGCGCCTAGCTTGAGAGCCCAGAGCGAAACGCTTCGTTTCAGCAGAGCCTGCGATTGTATGCCAAGTTTCTGCACCTGCAACCAGCGTCGGAACCTGAAGGACTGTCGTGGCCCGTCTTCAACCCTGGGCGGTGCGCGCGCGCAAGGCTCTGCATCAGGCCGCTCCGATAATCCACGGCACATGGCACTCATCACACTCCTCGACGCGCAACTGGCGTTCGGACACTTCCCGCTGCTCGATCACACGGACTTCGCGCTGCTCGAGTCCGAGCGCATCGGCCTGATCGGCCGCAATGGCGCTGGCAAATCTTCGCTCTTGAAAATCCTGGGCGGTCTTGAAAAGCCTGACGACGGCACGCTCCAAGCTCAGCAAGGTCTGCGCATCGCGTATGTGGCGCAGGATCCCCAGCTCGACCTGGACGCCACCGTGTTCACGGCCGCCAGCGCCGGACTGGCGAAGGCCATTGCGCTCCGGGAGCAATATCTCTCCGGGGCTCCGGGCCTGGACCTCAATGCGCTGCAATCGCAGATCGAAGCCTTCGACGCCTGGAACTGGGAGCAGCGCGTCGAAGAAACCCTGCACCGGCTGCACCTCGATGGCGCCGCGCGGGTAGGCGCGCTCTCGGGCGGGACCCGCAAGCGCGTAGCCCTTGCGCAGGCGCTGGTTGCCGCGCCCAACGTGTTGCTGCTGGACGAGCCGACCAACCACCTCGACCTGGATTCGATCGAATGGCTCGAGCAGCTGCTGATCGACTTCAAAGGCAGCGTCGTCACCATTACGCACGATCGCAGCTTCCTGAACCGGGTGGCGACCCGTATCGTGGAACTGGACCGCGGCAAGCTCAACTCGTACCCCGGCAACTTCGAGCAATACCTGACGCAAAAGGAAGCGCAACTCGCCCAGGAAGCCATCATCATTGCCAAGGCGGACAAGCTGCTGGCCCAGGAGGAGATCTGGATCCGCAAGGGCGTGGAGGCCCGTCGCACCCGCAGCCAAAGTCGCATCAACCGACTCGAGGCATTGCGCGCCCGGCGCACCGCGCGACGCGAAGCGCTCGGCAGCGTCAGCATGGATGTGGCTTCCGGCCAGACCAGCGGAAAGATCGTCGCGGAGATGGCGGGCGTGACCAAGGCCTTCGGCGAAAAGACCGTGATCCGGAACTTCAGCGGGACCATCCTGCGCGGCGACAAGGTCGGCTTGGTCGGGCCGAACGGCGCGGGCAAGACCACACTGCTGAAGCTCATCCTCGGCGAGCTCGAGCCCGACAGCGGCAAGATCCGCCGCGGCACTAATCTACAAGTCGCCTACTTCGATCAGATGCGCGCCGCGCTGCAGCTCGATGCCACGCTGGAGGATTTCATCAGCCCCGGCAGCGAATGGATCGAGATCGGCAACCAGCGCAAGCATGTCAAGAGCTATCTCGCGGATTTCCTGTTCTCGCCGGCGCGCGCTCAAGCGCCGGTGCGCTCGCTGAGCGGAGGCGAACGCAATCGCCTGCTGCTGGCCCGCCTGTTCGCACGCCCTGCCAATGTGCTGGTGCTCGACGAACCCACCAACGATCTCGACATCGACACGCTCGAACTGCTCGAAGACCTGCTGCAAAACTACGACGGCACCGTGTTCCTCGTGAGCCACGACCGGACCTTTCTCGACAACGTGGTGACGAGCACCATCGCCTTCGAAGGCGATGGCCTCTGGCGCGAATACGAAGGCGGCGTGGAAGACTGGCTGACCCAGTCCAAGCGCGCTCGCGAGATCGCTGCCGAAACGGCCCAGGCTCTTCCCGCACCCACCACCGTGGTTGCCTCCCCCGCGCCGGCAGCGCCCGCGCACGCGGGCACACGCAGAAAGCTCAGCTACAGGGAGCAGCGCGAATTCGACACCCTGCCCGCACGGATCGCCGAGCTCGAAGAAGAGCAGAAACGCATCAACGAAATACTCGAGCTGGAGGGCGGCGCGATTTATGCCAGTGAGGCCTCGCGCGCCGCCGAACTCGCCCAGCGCCACGCACAAATCGACGAGGAATTGCTGGCCGCGATGGAGCGTTGGGAGACGCTCGATTCGGCGCGCCAGGGCTAGCGGCGGCGCTTTCGTCCGACGTGCGGCGAGCCGCGGCTGCGCTATATAGAAGCAGCAAACTTCGATCGGGCAGCATGATTTCATTCAAGGGCTTCCACCCCTTCGCGCGCGCGTGGAGGAGCTGCGCCGCAGCCTTGTGCTCCACCTTCCTCTTGCTCTCGGCCTGCGCCGAGCTGCCCCAGAACGTCCACAGGCCGGTGTCAACCGCGCTCGCATCGCCCGCTGGCACGCCGCTAGCAGCCCTGGTCCAGCAGCGCCGCCAAGCCGCGTCGGCGCGCAACGCGTCCGGCTTCATGCTGCTCGACGGACCGCCGGCCGCCTATGGCAGCCGCCTCGCGCTGGCC
>NZ_LMTS01000243.1:2527-3382 GCF_001541225.1 Variovorax sp. WDL1
GCCTCGCGCTGGCCGAGGGTGCGACGAAAACGCTCGACCTGCAGTACTACGCGATTCATGCCGATGCCAGCACCGAACGCCTCCTAGCCGCTGTGCGCGACGCGGCGAGCCGCGGCGTGCGCGTGCGCATCCTGCTCGACGACTTCCACAGCACCGGCCGCAATGCGTCGGTGATGCGGCTGGCTTTCGTGCCCAACATCGAGATGCGAATGTTCAATCCGGTGCCCGGCTCGCGCGGTTCGAGCCTGGCCCGGATGTTCAATGCCATCGAGGATGCCTCGCGCATCCAGCAGCGCATGCACAACAAGCTCTTCATCGCAGATAACGTGCTCGGCGTGACCGGCGGGCGAAACTTGGGTGATGCCTATTTCGGCAATGCCCCGGCGGGCAACTTCGTAGACATGGACGTGCTGGCGGCCGGCCCCATCGTGCAGGACCTGTCACGCAGCTTCGATGCCTACTGGAACAACGAACGCGCCTATCCCGTTCAGTCGCTCGTGACGCGCGAGGAACTCGATGCGCTGCGCAACGAGGCGCGCGGCGAGCGCGAGAAGGACGCGAACACCGGCGCACCGCGGCCGCCCGATGGCGAGCCGCGCCCGCGCCGCGCCGCGCCCGAGGCCGAGCAACAAATCCGCGCCTGGGACGAGCAACCGATGGATCTGCGTACCGCCAGCCTAGTCTGGGCGCCGGCCGCGGTACTGGTTGACAAGCCGGCCAAGATCCCCGCAGACAGGCCGGGCGCGGGTGCCGACACGGGCAAGGCGCCCAGCCTTGTGGTTTCGCAACAAGGCCAGCGCAGGACAGGCGCGGCGGCGCGCGGCTCGCTCGACGGGGCCGCCGATGCGGCTGCCA
>NZ_LMTS01000243.1:3433-21495 GCF_001541225.1 Variovorax sp. WDL1
TGGTCGAAGGACTTCTGCACATGATCGGCCAAGCGCAGCGCGACCTCCTCATCATCTCGCCCTACTTCGTGCCCGGCCAGGACATGAAACAGGCGTTCGCCTCGGCGCTCGCGCGTGGCGTCAAGATCCGCGTGCTGACCAATTCGCTCGCCTCCAACGACGCGCCCGTGGCCCACGTCGGCTACGCGCGGCATCGCGAAGACCTGCTGGCGATGGGCGTCGGCCTGTACGAACTACGCAGCGAACAGGCGGGACTGGGCAGCGCCTTCGGTTCCGCCGGAGGGAGCACGCCGGGCGAGTCGCGTTCGATGCTGCATTCCAAGGTGCTGGTGATGGACGGCCGACTGCTGGTGGTCGGATCGATGAACCTCGATCTGCGCTCGCAACTGCAGAACACCGAGATCGCTCTGCTCATTCGCAGCGACGAGCTCTGCCAAGTCGCCGCACGACAGATCGAGATCGCCATGAACAAAGGGGCCTGGCGGGTCGAGCAGAGGGACGGCCGCCTGGTATGGCGAGCGCCGCAGGACAGCGGCCTCAAGGACAGCACGACAGAGCCGGACGCGAGTGCCGGACTACGCTTGCTCCTCAGGCTTTTCGGCCCCTTCGCCCCTGACAGACTGCTCTGAACGCCTCCTCAAAGCTGCGCGCGGACGCGGGCGAACACCTTCCAGAACGTGGCGTCCTGTGCCGTCGCGAAGTTGATGCGCATCAAGGTGCTCGGCGGCCGCCGCGCATGAAACAGCGACCCCGGCGCCAGCAGGTAACCTTCATCGAGCATGCGCTGGGTCAGCGCGTCGGTGTCCACGCCGGTGTCTACCCAGCCGAACAGCCCCGCCGGCTCGGCAGCCAGTGCACAGCCGGCCGCCAGCGCCAACTTCACGGTGCGCCCGCGCGCGCCATCAAGGCGCAGGCGCACGCGCTCGGCATGGCGGCGCAACTGGCCTTGATCGATGCACCAGGCGAGCGCCCGCTCGAACAATGATGGGGTGGTGAGCGTGGCCAGCAGCTTGGTTTCCAGCATGCGGCCGACAAGCTGTGGCGAAGCCGCCAGGAAACCGATGCGCCAGTTGGGCGCGAGAATCTTCGCGAAGCCGCTCACGTAGACGGTGCGCTGCAGCCCGTCGAGCGCGCACAGGCGGGTGGCGTGCTCCGGCGCCAGGTGGCTGTAGGTGTCGTCCTCGACGATGTGGAACCCATGCTGGTTGGCCAGCTGAAGCACCCGGTGCGCGCTACCCGGCGTCAGGCTGTAGCCCGTCGGGTTGTGCAGCACGCTCACGCTGACGAAAAGCTTGGGCTTGTGGCCGTCGCCCGCATTGCAGTAGCGCTCCATCACCTCGAGATCGGGCCCGTCGGCCTTTCGCGGCACTGGCAGGATGCGCATGCCCAACGCCTCGAGCCGCGCGAACTCCAGCGCCCAACCCGGCTCCTCGACCATCACCGGATCGCCGGGCCGCAGCAGCGTTCGGCTCACGATATCGAGGGCATGCGTCGCGCCGACCGTGGTCACGATCTGCTCAACGCCGGCGGGCACGTTGATGCTCGCAAGCTTGGTCGCGAGGCTGCGCCGCAGGCCGGTATCGCCTGCGGGCTCGCCGTATTGCAATGAAAAGTCCTGCAGCGCCCGTGTGCTGGTCACGCGCCGCACGGCGGCGGCAGTGAAGGGGGAATCCAGCCACTCGGAGGGGAATACGCCCATCCCCGGCTGTGGCTTGTCGCTGGGGCGGTGAAACATGCCTCGGATCAGCGTGCTGGCGTCTGCGGGCACCGGCTGCGAGACGGCCGGTTCGGCCAGCGGGCCGGGGGTCGACGGCGCTGATCCGGCCTGGGCGGCGATCGAATCCCGCACATAAAAGCCCCGCTGACGGCGGGCTTCGACGAGGCCCTGCGCGAGCAACTGGTCATAGGCTGCGACCACCGTGTGCGGGCTCACGCCCTGTTGCCGCGCGCATTCGCGCACCGAGGGCAGCCGCGCCCCCGGCGCCAGCAGGCGCGTGCGGATGCGCTCGGCGAAGCGGCTGGCCAATTGTTCCGTCAACGACTGGGTGGAGGTTCGTGTCAGCATGCAGGTGCCTGCTCTGTGTCGATGACTGGACCGATACAGGGTCGACTCATGTTCGAAAATCTGTACTGGAACTGTAATGGTCAGCAGTTTAGAGTGTGTGCCATGAACTGGCAAGAATTCACCGCCCTGCTGGTGCTGGCCACGGCGATGAGCTTTTCGCCCGGACCCAATACCACGCTCTCGACGGCGCTGGCAGCCAACGGCGGCCTGCGGCGAGCCATGCGCTTCGTGGTCGCCGTGCCCGTGGGCTGGGGCCTGTTGCTGGGCTTGTGCGCGGCCGGCATCGGCGCGCTGGTGGTGGCTGCGCCCTCCTTGCGCTGGGCAATCAAGGCGCTGGGCATCGCCTACCTGCTGTGGCTCGCCTGGAAGCTCAGCGGCAGCACCACGATGGGTCAGGCCGACGGCAAGCAGCTGCGGGTCGGCTTCTGGCAGGGCGTGATGCTGCAGTTCGTCAACATCAAGGCCTGGCTCCTGGCGCTGACGCTGGTGGCAACATGGATCGCGGGGCAACCCGACGCGCTGCGGCGCTTCGCCATCGTGGCGCCGGTCATGCTGGTCTACGCCTTCACCAGCAACTTCGCCTACGCGCTCGCCGGCTCGCTGCTGCGCAACTGGCTGGCGCACGGGCGACGCCTGCTGTGGTTCAACCGCGCCATGGCCGCCGTGCTGGTACTCACCGCGTGGTGGATGGCCCGCGTATGAAGGTCAAGGACGAAACCCTCGGCATGTGGCTGGGCGTGCTCGGCGTTGCCTTCTTTGCAGTCACGTTGCCGATGACGCGGCTGGCCACGGGCACGCAAGAGGCGCCGCAGCTCTCGCCCTGGTTCCTGACACTGGGCCGGGCGGCGCTTGCGGGTCTGCTGTCGGTGATCTTCCTGCTCGCGACCCGCTCGCCACTGCCGCAACGCCACCAATGGAAGCCGCTCGGCATGGCCATGCTGGGCAACGCGATCGGCTTCCCGCTGCTGCTCGCCTACGCATTGCGCATCGTCAGCGCCAGTCATGCTGCGGTGGTGACCGCCCTGCTGCCGCTGGTGACGGCGGCCTGCGCGGCCTGGGTGCTGCACCAGCGCGCTCGCCTCGGCTTCTGGCTCTGCGCGCTGGCGGGCAGCGCGCTGGTAATCGCGTTCTCGATGCTGCGCGCCGGCGAGCAGCAGTTCGGCTTCGCCTGGGCCGACCTGCTGCTCGTGGGCGCCGTCTTCGCCGCCTCGCTGGGCTACATCTACGGCGCCCAGATCACTCCGGCGCTGGGTGCCGAGCGCGTGATCTGCTGGGTCTGCGTTATGGCGCTGCCGGTCACGCTGCCGGGAGCGCTGTGGCTTTGGCCCCAGCAGCCTATCGCGATCTCGTCCTGGCTGGGCTTCGTCTACGTCGGCGTCTTCTCGATGTGGGTGGGCTTCTTCGCCTGGTATCGCGGCCTCGCCATGGGCGGTGCGCTGCGTGTGAGCCAGGCCCAGCTGCTGCAGCCCTTCCTCTCGATCCTCGCCGCCGTGCCGCTGCTGGGCGAGCCGATCGATCTCGTTACGCTCGGCTTCGCGGCGGCGGTGGTCGCCACCGTAGTCGCCGGCAAGAAGCTCTCGCAGGCGCGCCCGGGCGCCGCATCATCACAACAACTTGCACATCCGAAGGAAACGACATGAACTGGAAACTCGCCGCCCGCGCAGAAAAGATGAACCCCTCGGTGATCCGCGAGATCCTCAAGGTCACCGAGCGTCCCGGCATCATCAGCTTGGCGGGCGGCCTGCCCTCGCCCAAGACCTTCCCGATCAGCGCCTTCGCCGAAGCCTGCGCCGAGGTGCTGCACAAGGACGGCCAGGCCGCGCTGCAATACGCGGCCAGCGAGGGCTATGGTCCGCTGCGCGAAGCGGTTGCGGCGATGCTGCCCTGGCCGGTCGACCCGGCCCAGGTGCTGATCACCACCGGCTCGCAGCAAGGCCTCGACCTGATCGCCAAGATACTGCTCGACCCCGGCAGCCGCGTGCTGGTGGAGACGCCCACCTACCTTGGCGCGCTGCAAGCCTTCTCGCCGATGGAGCCCGAGGCCGTCAGCGTCGCCAGCGACGACGAGGGTGTGCGGGTCGACGACTTGAAGGCCAAGGCCAAGGACGCCCGCTTCGTCTACCTGCTGCCGAATTTCCAGAATCCCACCGGCCGCACGATGACCGAGTCACGCCGCGCCGCAGTCTCCGCCGCCGCGGCGGAGGCCGGCCTGCCGATCGTCGAGGACAACCCCTATGGCGACCTCTGGTTCGACGAAGCACCGCCGCTGCCGCTCACGGCACGCAATCCCGAAGGCTGCATCTATCTCGGGTCCTTTTCGAAAGTGCTGGCGCCGGGTCTGCGGCTGGGCTTCCTGGTCGCCCCGAAGGCCATCTTTCCCAAGCTGCTGCAAGCCAAGCAGGCGGCCGATCTGCACAGTCCCACCTTCAACCAGCGCGTGGTCGCGGAGGTGATGAAGGAAGGCTTCCTCGATCGCCACGTGCCCACCATCCGAGCGCTCTACAAGCGCCAACGCGATGCGATGCTCGCCGCACTCGAGCGCGAGATGCAAGGCCTGGGCGTGGCCTTCAACAAGCCGGCCGGCGGCATGTTCCTCTGGCTGCGCTTGCCAGAGGGCATGGACGCGGTGGCGCTGCTGCCCAAGGCGGTGGAGCGCGGCGTGGCCTTCGTGCCGGGGATGCCCTTCTACGCCGGCGCCGGCGATGCGCGCACGCTGCGCCTGTCCTTCGTGACCGCCAGCGTCGAGGAGATCGACACGGCGATTACCGCGCTGGCCGATGCGGTGCGCGAGCAGCTGGCGCACCAGGCCGCGGCCGAAGTCCAGCGCCAACTGGCGGGCATCGCCGCTTAGCGCCTCGTGTTCAATACTACGCTGGGCACCTGCAGCGGGATGATCGGCCGCTGGCTGCAGCGTCGGCGCGGCGCCGTCGGCTCCCGGCGCTGCACTGTCGCCACGGTGATGATCGGCCTCGCACTTCGTCTTTTGCTCGTCGACCGCCCTTCGAAGGGATTCTGAACATGCTCAACATCTGGGGGCGCATCAGCTCCATCAACGTGCGCAAGGTGGTGTGGTGCGCGCAGGAACTCGGCCTCGATTTCCAGCGCACCGAAGCTGGCGGCAAGTTCGGCATCGTGCAGACGCCGGAGTACCTTGCGCTCAACCCGAATGCATTGGTGCCGGCCATCGACGACGGCGAGGGGGAGGCGCGCGTCACGCTTTGGGAATCGAACGTGATCGTGCGCTACCTCTGCGCCAAGCATTCGCCGGGCAAGCTCTACCCTGAGCCGCTGGCCGCGCGCTTCGACGCCGAGCGCTGGATGGACTGGCAGCAGACCACACTCAATCCGGTCAGCGCCGGCGCATTCAGGCAATGGATCCGAACGCCCGCGGACCAGCGCGACCCGGCCGTGATCGCCCATTCGGTGCGCGCCACCGAGCCGCTGTTCGCGCTGCTCGACGCGCATCTCGCCACTCGCCCCTTCATGCTCGGCGAGCACTTCACGATGGCCGACATCCCTGTCGGCTGTGAAGCGCATCGCTGGTTCGGCCTGCCGCAGACCGAATACACGCGGCCCAGCTGGCCGCATGTCGAGCGCTGGTTTGCCGACCTGCGCACCCGGGCCGGCGCGCGCGGCGTGCTCGACCTCACCCTGGAATGAACGCCATGCAAACCCGCCCCTTCAAGCAAGTCGACGTCTTTACGGCGAAGCCCTACGCCGGCAACCCGCTCGCGGTGGTGCTCGACGGCACCGGCCTTGACGATGCGGCAATGCAGAACTTCGCCCGCTGGACGAACCTGTCGGAAACCACCTTCCTGCTGCCGCCCACCGAGCCTGCGGCCGACTACCGCGTGCGCATCTTCACCCCAGGCGGCGAATTGCCCTTTGCCGGCCATCCGACGCTCGGCAGCTGCCACGCCTGGCTGGAGGCCGGCGGCCGGCCCAAGACCAGCGGGCGCATCGTGCAGCAATGTGCCAAGGGCCTGGTGCCCATCCGGCACGAGGGCGAGCGCCTCGTCTTTGCGGCGCCGCCCTCGCAGCGCAGCGCGCCCAGCCCCTCGCTGCTGGCAAGGGTGGCGGGCGCGCTAGGCCTGCGGGCGCAGCAGATCGTGGCCGCGCAGTTGCTGGACAACGGCCCGGTATGGCTCGGCCTGCTGCTTGCCGATGCCGACACCGTGCTCGCGCTCAAGCCAGACCATCGCGCGCTCAAGGAGCTCGGCCAGAAGGTCGGCGTGGCCGGCATGCCCGCACGGGACGTAGGACCGGCTACCGCTCTGATCGCGCGCTCCAACCGCGAGGCGCGCGCCTTCGCGCAATCCGAAGCGGAAGACATCGGCCTCGAGGTGCGGGCCTTCGCCGCGCCGATCGGCATCGAGGAAGACCCGGTGACCGGCAGCTTCAACGCCAGTCTCGCGCAATGGCTGATCGCCGAAGGCCACCTGCCCGAGCGCTACCTCGCGGCACAAGGCCAGTGCCTGGGTCGATCCGGGCGCGTCCACGTGACGCGCGATGCCGACGGCCAGGTCTGGGTCGGCGGCGATTCGGTCACCTGCATCGACGGCAAGCTCACACTCTAGGAATCCGCATGCCGGCGCGCATCGACCACCTCGTGATCGCAGCTCGCAGCCTCGACGAGGGCGTCGGCTGGTGCGAAGCCACCTTCGGCGTCGCGCCCGGCCCGGGCGGCACGCACCCGCTGATGGGCACGCACAACCGGCTGCTGAAGATCGCGACTGCTGAATTTCCGCGCAGCTACCTCGAGATCATTGCAATCGACCCCGCGCAAAAGCCCGCGCGGCCCGCGGCGTTCCACCGCTGGTTCGACCTGGATGACCCGGCACTCCACGCCGCGCTCGCGCGCGAGGGGCCGCTGCTGGTGCACTTCGTCGTCGAGGTGCCTGATGCCGACGCCACCCTCCAGGCGCTAGCGCGCCACCGCATCGATCGCGGCAGCCTGCTCGAAGCCTCGCGCGACACGCCGGCCGGCCGCCTCGACTGGCGCATCACGGTACGGGACGACGGCCAGCGGCTCTTCTACGGCGCGCTGCCGACGCTGATCGCCTGGGGTGCGGCGCATCCCAGCGACAGCATGGCCGACTCCGGCGTCCGCCTGCGCTCGCTGGCACTGTCGCACCCGCGTGCTGGCGACCTGGAACGTGCGCTCGGAGCCATCGGCCTTGCCGGCGTTCCGGTGAGCACCGGCGCTCCCCATCTGCGTGCGGTGTTCGACTCGCCGCGCGGCATCGTCACGCTTGACTCCAAGGGGACCTGATGAACGTGCCGGAGCACCGCTGACCATGCGTTTCACACGCGAGGAGATCGAGGCCGCTCGCCGCACCGTCTACACGGCCATGCCGCCGACGCCGCAATACGCCTGGCCGCTGCTGGCGCAGCGCCTGGGCTGCACAGTGTGGGCCAAGCACGAGAACCACACGCCGACCGGCGCCTTCAAGCTGCGCGGCGGGCTCACCTACTTCGAGACACTGGCGCGCGAACAGCCCGCCGTGCGCCATGTGATCAGCGCCACGCGCGGCAACCATGGCCAGTCGGTCGGCTTCGCGGCGCGGCGCCATGGCTTGGCCGCAACCATCGTCGTGCCGCACGGCAACTCCGTCGAGAAGAACGCCGCGATGCGCGCGCTGGGCGTCACGCTCATCGAGCATGGCGACGAGTTCCAGGCCGCCAACGAGCACGCCGGGCAGCTGGCCGAGACCCTGGGCCTGCACCGCGTGCCCTCCTTCCACCCTGATCTGGTGCGCGGCGTGGCCAGCGCCTACGTCGAGTTCTTCGAGACGCTGGCCGCGACGCCGGACGGTCCGCCCGAGGTGCTGTTCGTGCCGATCGGGCTGGGCTCGGGCTTCGCGGCCGCGGCGGCGGCGCGTGCGCACTGCGGGGTGTCGACGCGGCTGGTCGGCGTGGTGTCGGCGCACGCGACCGCCTACCTCGACTCCTTCCGCGCAGGCCGCGCGCTCGAGTCGCCGGTCAGCACGCGGCTGGCCGACGGCATGGCCTGCCGCACGCCAGTGCCCGAGGCGCTGGAGGTGCTGCGGAGCGAGGCCGATGACGTGGTCGCGGTGAGCGACGCGGAAGTGGCCGAAGCAATGCGCGTGCTCTTCACCGACACGCACAACGCGGCGGAGGGCGCCGGCGCCGCCGCGCTGGCGGCGCTGCTGCAACAATCGGCGCGCTGGCGCGGCAAGCGCGTCGGCATCGCGCTGACGGGCGGCAATGTCGATGCGGCCGTGTTCGCCGAGGTGCTGTCATCCGGGCAGGTCCGGCAGCAATCCTGAGCGACCCCGTTCGACCCGCTAGAAAGAACCCGGTGGCGCCGTGGCGGCGAGCTTGACGCGGCGCAAGGGAGCGATCGCGCGCGAGAGCGAGGCACGGGCCATGCCGACCATTCCGCCGATGGGTGCCTTGAGCGCGTCCGCGGTAGGCGATTCGCCGGGGAATGCCGGCGACATCCCCGCCTTGCGCAAGAGCCTGTTGACCTGATGGACGCGCGCCATCCTGCGCGTCACCGACGTGTAGAAGGTCACGCCGATCGAGATCGACACACCGTCTCCCGGCTGTGTCCAGCTGCGGTCGGAACTCGTCATGTGCGGCGAGGTGCTGGGGAAGTAGACCGCATCTCCCGGTTGGGTCTCGAACTGGTGGCTGCGGGCGCGGAACTCTTCCTTGAAGCGGACCTTCCTCAACGAATGTCGGACGATGAAATCCTCGACTGCGTCGGCCGCCACCACGACCCGATCCGTGTGGTCCCAGACATTCATGGTCTTGCGACCGTGCAATTGCAGCCAGATGTTGTTCTCGCGATCGATGTGGAATGGCGTCACGGAAGGCGGCGCCGAGATGAATGCGAAGCCATTGATATTGAAGATGCCGGGCTGCTCGCGCTCGATATGGGGACGCATCGTCTCGACGATGCTGGCGAGCAGGGCCGCGTAGCGCGGAATGACCTCGATGTTGTATAGGGCGACCCACGAGCCCGCTTCCTCGATGCGCCCGAACACCTCGTCGATGCTGCGGCCATCGGGATGCTGGCTGTCGTGCGTGAAGCTGGAAGCCTGCGAGATGCCTGGCCTGATGAACCGGCACTGTTCGAAAGGCACGAGTTCCTTCGCCAGATTGGCGAGTTCGGCGAGCTGAAAAAGGGGATGCTTGTGAAAGTTGTGATGCAAGGCCGTGATCTTGTGTGTCGAAAAGCTCCCGGGGGCGTCCGCCCACACCCGATACGCTTGCCCGGCACCAGTCATCTGGTCTTGCGTGTTCACGACCCCTGTGCGCCCCTCGTCAGGGCGGCAGACCTCCGCCTGCCGTGGCGACGGATGCAACGTTGAGTGCGGCGCACTCCGAACACGGAACGCGCTGGTCGTGAACTTGTTCATTCGGAACCCCGTTCTTCGCCGCGCAAGCTGCTCTGCCACGAGCAAGCTGCCGTAGCGCGTTGTGATCAAGGACTCGCCAAAACGAGTTAAATAGTATTACATACCCCTTGAGCTGTCACGGGTTACTTCGCCGTCGATGACGGCCGCGCGGAGGTGCTTTCGCCTCAGGAGGCGATCACGATCGGAAAGCGCGCCTGCCAGCCGTCCGAGGTCCGCTCGAAGGGCACGGTCACGGCCTCGCGCGCAGGCTCCGGCAGGTTGCGCCACAGGAAGTCGCGCGCGTTGCCCGGATCGCCGGCCACGTAGAGCTGTGTGGTCAGCAGTTCACGTCCGCCCAGTTTGACCTTCACGTGGATGTGGGGCGTACGGCCGCTGTACGCCACCGGCCGGATGGTGCGGAAGCGCCAGCGGCCCTCGGCATCGACGGCCACGCGGCCGAACCCCTGGAAGGCGGCGTCGGCACGATCGCCGTCGCCCGGATGGTGGTAGTGGCCGCCCTGGTCGCACTGCCAGATCTCGACCTGGGCGCCGCGCAGCGGGCGCCCGTCGAGGTCGGTCACGCTGCCCTCGACCGAGGCCGGCTGGCCGCTGGGGTAGCTCAGCGCGCCATTGCGCAGCAGGTCGTTGTCGGCATCGGCCGGCAGCTTGACTGGGTAGAAGGGTCCTTCGGTCTGCGAAGGCGTGGCGAAGCGCCTGGGCTGCGGCTGCGCGCGGGCGCCGAGCCAGAGCACCGGCACGGCGACGAAGGCAGCGGCCACCGCGCGGCGGGGAAGAAGACCGGGGGTGTGGGACGAGGTCGGCGCAGCCATGGCCGGTGGGAGCGGCCGGCCGCGCGCGAGTTCCTGCCCGCGCCGAGATCTTTTCCTGCTACCAGCGCACGCGCACGCCCACCGCACCCTGGACCGAGGACTTCACCCGGGTATCGCCACCGGTGCTGAAGACCTTGCCGAGCTCGCCGTAGAGGCTCACGGTCCTGCTCAGCGTCAGCGTCGCGCCCGTGGCGAGCTCGACGGAGGTGTAGCGGCTCGAGCTGGCAATGGGCGTGGAGAAGCCGCCGTTGATGAACCGCGCCGTGTCGCCCCCGTCGTTGGCGTGGATGACCCCGATGCGGCCATAGGGCTGCAGCCGGCCCGCCGAAGTGGCGAAGTCGCCCTTCACGCGCACGCCCAGGCCTGCCGTCCAGCCGCTGGCATCGTCCTGTTGCACCAGCGCGCCGGAGATCGCCAGGTCGTCGAGCTTGGCCCGGCGGTAGCTGAGCTGCGCCTGGGGCTCGAGGGTCCAGTTGCCGCCGAGCGCGAAGGCCTGGCCGACCTCGACGGAGGCGGTGAGGCTGTTCCCCTTGCCGGACGCGGCGAACCCGCCGAGCGGACGGATCGTGTAGCGCTGCGAGCCGTACTGCAGCACCGAGTCGACATAGAAGCCAGTGGCATTGGCATAGCTGGCGTAGGCGCCAAGATAGCGCGCGCGCAGGTCTGTGCTGCCGACGGCGCGGTAGAGGCCGCTGGCGAAGCCGCTCAGGTCGGCATTGCCGTCAAGCGTGCCGACATAGACGCCGGCGCGCCAGTCGCCCAGCTGCGAGACGTAGAGATCGGTCCCTGCCTGCACACCGCTGACATGGCCCTGCGTCGAGGGATTGACGACGCCCGACTGGCGAATGTCCAGGTCGCTGTAGACCGCGCGGGCCCAGGCGCGGCGCTCGGTCGAGAGCGCGCCGGCGACCGGCGTCAGGCTGGCCATCGCGCGGCCGCTGGCGTCGTCGTCGCCCATGCGGCTGCGCAGGCTGCCGATCATCCCCAGGTCGGCGCCGCGCAGTTGCGACGGCAGGGCAGACAGCATCGAGGCCTCGGCGCGGTAGGCCGTCACTGCGACGGGTGCCGGCGCGGGCGCGGGTGGCGCGGGTGGCGCTGGTGCAGGCGCCGGTTCTGGTGCGGGTGCCGGTGCAGGCGGTGCAGGCGGTGCCGGTGGCGCAGGCGGAGCCGGGGGCGCGGGAGGAGCGGGCGGCGCAGGAGGCGGCGGCGGAGGCGGTGGCGGAGGCGGCGGAGGCGGAATCACCTGGGAACGCAGGTACCAGTTCTCGCCGGCGCCGACTGCATCGGCAGCGTACAGCCGGTACTCGAAAGCGCCCGCGTCCACGTGGCCAGCGCCTCCGAGCGCAAAAGCGCTCTTGGTGGTCTGCGCCGTGGTGGTGGCCCCGTTCAGTGCCGTGATCACTTCGATGCCGTTGCCCGCAGTCTGGCCGCCCAGTCCGCCGAGGTTGGTGATCTGCAGGGTGGTGCTGCCGCTGGCGACCGCCGTGGGCCCATCGAGCACCAGGCGGTCGGAGGGCCCGCTCGCGCCGAGCACCGTGCCCAGGCGCAGCGTGCCGTTGTTGCCCACATAGGGGCCGTTGACCGTGAGCGTGCTGCCCGCCGCGGCGCCGGCCAGCGAGACGGTGCCGCTGTTGTTGAGCGAGGCCATGCTCTGGCTGAGGCCCGCCAGGTCGAGGGTGGCGCCCGCGGCCACGCTGTGCGCCGACGCAGCGCTCAAGGTGCCGGCGGCGCCCGCGCGCAACGTGCCGGCGGCGACGGTGGTGCTTCCGGTGTAGGTGTTGGCGCCCGACAGCGTCAGCGTGCCGGCGCCTGCCTTGACCAGCGAGCCGGGATTGACCGGCGCGACCACGCCATTCGACATGGCGCCGGTGAACGTGCCCGCGCCGACCGTGAGTTCCGAGCCGTTCAGGCCCACGGTGCCATTGCCGTTCAATTGCGCGACCGTTTGGACGGCGTTGACCAGCTCCAGGCCCGACACCTGCGAGGGTACGGTGCTGCCGGTGGAGTTGATGGTCAGGTTCGCGGTCGGGGCGAAGCGGCCGCTGCCCTCCGCCACCACCGCGCCGCCGGGATTGACCACCAGGTCACCGGGAACGTTGCCCGTGGCAGTCAATGCCAGCTGGGCGTTGCCCTGGACGGTGGTGGTCCCGGTGTAGTTGTTGGGCGTCGTGAAACTGAACCCGCCCCATGGCGCCGTGGCATCCAGGGTGATGCCGTGGCTGCCGCCGATCCCGCCATCGAAGCTGACGATGCCGGCGGTGCTGGTTTGCGTCAGCGTGGCATCGGCCGCCAGCGTGACCGGCCCGGCCAAGGCGAGAGTTCCACTGGTCGCGAGGTTGACGTTGCCCCCGATCGCGACCGCGTTGCTCATCGACAGCGGGCTGCTCGTGATGAAGGTGCCGGCGTTGAGGGTGACCGGCCCGGTGCCGAGCACCCCGGCGCTGCCGATGCTCAGCCCCCCCGCATTCAGGATCGTGCCGCCGCTGTAGTCGTTGGCCCCTGTGACGGTGGTGGTGCCGGCGCCGGCCTGCGTCAGCGTACCTTTGCCGGTGATCGCATTGCCCAGGGTGTAGTTGTCCGAGCGGTTGACGATCAGCGACGCATTGTTGGTGATCGCGCCCACCACGCTGCCGCTCGCTGTTCCGTTGCCCAACTGGAGCGCACCGCCGCTGATGGTGGTGCCGCCGGTGTAGGTGTTGTCGCCGGTCAGGGCCAGCGTGCCGGCGCCGACCTTCACCACCGTACCGGTGCCAAGCAGGACCGAATTGACGTAGTTCGAGCCGTTCTTGTCCTGAACGCCCGGGCCGGTGCCCGCAATCACCCCGCTGATGATGTCGTTCTTGCCGAGCGCGCCCACTTCCAGCGTGGCGTCGCCGAGCACGACATTGCCCGATCCCGACAACGACCCGATCGCCGCGTTGGTGCCGGGCGTCATCCCGTTGATGTAGATCTGGCCCGTGCGGCCGTTGAGGGTGTCGTTCTCGTTGACCACCGTGGCGCCAGCCAGCGTCGCCGTGTTCGAAAGCTGGACCACGCCACCGTTGTTGTTGATGGTCGCGCTGCCGCCGGTGCTGGTCTCCTGGAAGATCACTCGCCCACCGGTGCTGTTGATGGTGGCGGACTCCGCGCTGGCCCCGCCGGCACCGAAGAGCACGTACGTGCCCGGGGCGCCCAGGTTGACGGTGGACGTCCCGGCGCCGGCCCCGAACTGGAACTGCATGCCGCTGTTGCTGCCGTTGACGTCGGTGTTCGCGGCGGTGACGTTGATGGTCAGCGCTCCGGCGTTCGCGCCGGCGCCGTTGAAGCGAAGCTCGGCATTCTCGAGGATGGTGACCGGGCCGCTGCTGAAGGCGCCCGCCGTGGTGGTCCAGACGTTCAGGCGCCCTGCCGTGCCGTTCCCCTGCAGCACGGTGCCGCCGGTGTAGTTGTTGGCGGGGTTGTCGATGGTCAGGCGCCGGTCCTCGTTGCCCAGCGCGTTCGTGCCGGTATTGCGCAGCGTCAGCACCCCGGCACCCGTGATCGGGCCGGTCAGCAGGCCGCCCTGGGTGCCGGCGACATCGACCGTGCCCCCCGCCACGCCCAGCGTTACCGCGCGACCGCTGGCGAAGTTGTCGGAGCCCAGGCGCAGCGTGCCGCCATCGAGCACGATGCCGCTTCCGGCCGACCCCAGGTTGGAGTCCGCACTCACCTGCAATGCGCCTGCATTGATGCTCGTGGAGCCCTGGTAGGTGTTGACGGCGTCCAGCACGATGGTGCCGGGACCCGTCTTGATGATGCCGTTGGTGCCGCTGATGACACCGCTCTGCGTTGCCGTGCCCGAGCCCAGGCTGTTGAGGCTCACGTCGGACGGCGTGGTGTGGATGGGGCCCGGAAGGTTGGCGCCATCGTTGTAGTCGACAGTCTGGGCGGCAGCCGTTGCCGCCATCACGCTCAGGCTCGCCGCCACGAGCGCGGTCGCCAGGCCGCCAGAGCGCTTGCCGCGAGCCGCCGTGAGCTCCGACACCGCGACCCATGCTCCGAGCGCGTGGTTCCACACGCTCCGATATGTCTTGTTCATGTTCTGTGCTGTCCTCTCCCGGTGGATGAAGCGGCATTGCGGCGTAGGAGAGCCATCGCAATGTCTACGAAAGTTTGCATTCTTACACAATGAACACTTACTACTTCATTCGCTTACAAAGATCGTTGCTTATTTCACGCAAAAGGGCTCGGCGGTGCCTGGAAGCCACAGGTCACGGCCGCGACCGTCCGGCCGGACCCCGCGCGGCAGAATCCCGCCCATGGGACAGCTCTATCTCGTTCGTCACGGCCAAGCCAGCTTCGGCGCGGAGAATTACGACCAGCTCAGCGACCTCGGTCGCCGGCAGTCGCGGCGACTCGGCGAATATTGGCGCGAGCGCGGAGTGCAGTTCGACGCCGTCATCACCGGGACGCTGAACCGCCATCGCCAGACCTGGGAGGGAATTGCCGAAGGGCTCGGCCTTTCGCGCGATGACGTGCTGCCCTGGCCCGGGCTCAACGAGTACGACGCCGAGGCCGTCATCGCGACCATCCATCCCGAGAAGTTGCAGCGCCCGGACACGCCGGAGCTGTACCGCCACCACTTCCGGCTGCTGCGCGAGGGACTGGGTGCGTGGATGCAGGGCCGCACCACGCCCGCAGGCATGCCGAGCTACATCGACTTCCTGGCCGGCGTGACCACCGCGCTCGACCATGTGCGCGACAGGCACCATCGCGCGCGCGTCCTGGTGGTCTCCAGCGGCGGGCCGATCAGCACCGCGGTGGGCCACGTGCTGGGCACCAGCCCCGAGATCACGATCGAGCTCAACCTGCGCATCCGGAACACGGCCGTCACCGAGTTCGCCTTCACGCCCAAGCGCCACATGCTGGTGACCTACAACACGCTGCCGCACCTCGACGGCCCGGCCTACGAAGACTGGGTGACCTACGCCTGATCGAGGCCGGTGCTGCCGGCGGCCAGCCACTGCAGGTAATCGGGCGAGCCGGCCGTCATCGGCACCTGCACGATCTCCGGCGTCTCGTAGCTGTGGCGCTCGCGAATGAAGGCTTCGAGCGCCGGATAGCGGGCGGCCAGCGTCTTGATCAGCAGCACCCATTCGGGCTCGCGGTGCAGCGTCTCCTCCCAGATGTAGAAGCTGCGCACGCGCTGCACCTGGACGCAGGCGGCGAGCCGGGCCTCCACGATGGCGGCGGCCAGCGCCTCGGCCTCGTCCTCGGTGCTGGCGGCGGTCATCACGATGCAGGCTGGGTTGTCCATGAGTGTCTCCGAAGGTTCAGGCCTGCCACACGCCGTAACCGGCTTCGCGCAGCGCAATGCCGAGCTCGACTTCCATCTCGCGCGCTGCCTCGTAGGGCATCGGGTTGTAGACCGCGTAGAGCGCCGGCAGCAGCCTGAGGCCATAGTCACGCACGAAGGCGTTCGCCTGGATGCCGGCCTTGTGCTTGTCGAAGCGTACGTCGGGATCCAGCCCCGTCATGCCCACGTAGACGAAGGGCTGGCCGAGCCGGTAGTCGGGATTGGCGCGCCGGAAGCGGGCGATGTTCCAGACCCGGTCGTCGAGCTCGACGACGTAGACATGGTGATGCGCCCTGGATCGACGGCCCATTGCCGCCCCCCGCTGTCCCGTTTTCTCACTTGCGCTTGAGAAGGCCCCAGATGAAGAGCAGCACGATCGCACCGACCACCGAGGCGATGAAGCCCGCTCCCTCCCCCGCCCGGTACCAGCCCATGGCCTGGCCAAGGTAAGTCGCGATCAGCGAGCCGGCGATGCCGATCAAGGTGGTCACGATGAAGCCGGCAGAGTCGTCGCCCGGTTTGATGGCGCGCGCCACCAGGCCAGCGACAAAGCCGATCAGAATGGTCCAGACGATGCTCATACGCTTCCTTGTTGTGGAGGAGAAGGGAGGCTCTGCCGCCGGGCAGCGGAGCCCGATTCATGATAGCGGAGCACCGTGCCGCTCTCGTGTCCTACACGGCCCCGCCAAGCCGGGCGCTATACCAGCGGGCATGCTCGAAAAGCTTCCTGATGCCATCGGCCAGGCCTTGCACGGCGTGCGTGCCGGCCTCGACGAGATCGCCTTCAACACCATCGGCTTGCGCCAGGGCATGGCCTCGATCCAGCTGGCCAGCCTGGCCTTCGCCGACCATGCGCCGCTGCCGCCGCGCTACACCGCCGATGGCGAAGGCCTGTCGCCGCCGCTGCAATGGACCGGGGTGCCGGCCGGCTCGGCATCGCTGGTGCTGATGGCGGAGGATGCCGACTCGCCCACGCCCCATCCGCTGGTCCATGCCATTGCGGTCGGCCTGCCCGCGGAAGACGGCAGCCTGCCGGAGGCCGCCTTCCCCAGTGCCGACAACGCCGGCACCGGCCTGCATGTCGGGCGCAATTCATATCTCCAGGCCGCCTGGCTGCCACCCGACCCGCCGCCCGGACACGGGGTGCACCGCTACGCCTTCCAGCTGTTCGCGCTGCACAGCACGCCCGACTTCTCGGCCACGCCCGGCCGGGAAGAGGTGCTGGAGCAGCTGCGCGCCCACGCCATCGCCAGCGGCTTGCTGATCGGCACCTGCGAGCGGCCCGACGGCACGATCAAGATCGAGGAGACCGCGCCCGGCGGGCCGGCGGTGGCCGGCTGAGGCCGTTCACGTCAGGGCAGCGGCCCGGTGTGCACGGTCGCGAGCGGCAGGCGCGAGACCTCGGCCAGCAGCGCGGCGAGCTGCCGCGCCGCCGCCTCGACGACGGCCCGGCCCTTTTGCGCGCTGGCGGCAGCCGCATTGCCCGCCGCGCCCTCGGGGTTGTAGTCCTCCATGGCCCAGCCCAACCTGGCGCTCTTGCCGTCGCCGAGCAGCGGGTAGTCGACCGACCGCTGGCGCGAACTCGAGCCGAAATCGCGCGCGGCCTGCATGTCCACCTGCGCCGGCGCCAGCGCCAGCATCATCGAGGTCTCGATCTCGCCCCCGTGCACGCCGAAACGATGCTCCTGGGCGCTGAACTGCGCCCCCGCCTCGCCCAGCGGCAGGTTGAACCAGCTCACGCTGTAGACGATCAGCCCGTGCGCCGCGCGCAGCTCGCGCGCCGCGATTTCCATTGCGCCGGTGTGCCCGCCATGGGCATTGAAGAAGACCAGCTTGCGCAGGCCCGAGCGCGCCACGCCGGCGCCGATCTCGCGCCAGAGCCGGATCAGGGTCTCGGCCGATAGGGTCAGCGTGCCCGGGAAGCTGGCGTGCTCGGGGCTCAGGCCGATCGCCTGGGTGGGCAGGAAGAGCACCGGCAGCCCGGCCGGCAGCAGCGGCAATGCCTCGGCGACGATGCCGTCGACCAGCGTCGAATCCACACCCAGCGGCAAGTGCGGGCCATGCTGCTCGGTGGCGCCCAGCGGCAGCACGGCAACTGTCGCGGCTGGGTCGAGTACGGCGAAGTCACGGGTCGTGAGCTGGGACCAGAAGCGGCTGCGAGGAAGGGTCATGCGGCGATCTTAGGCCCGGCGGCCGGGCCGCGAACCCGGGATGCTGTCGGCATGGCTACCTACAAGAGGCCGCTATCGGGCGCGCGCCACGCGCCAGACGGTGTTGCCCACGTCGTCGGCCACCAGCAGCGCGCCGCCCTTGTCCAGTGCGACACCGACCGGCCGGCCCTGGGCCTTCTCCTCCGCGTTCAGGAAACCTGTCAGGAAATCCACCGGCGGCCCGCTCGGCCGCCCACCGGCGAAGGGCACGAACACCACCTTGTAGCCCGAGAGCGGCTTGCGGTTCCACGAGCCGTGCTCGCCGATGAACACGCC
>NZ_LMTS01000243.1:21532-28490 GCF_001541225.1 Variovorax sp. WDL1
GCTGCCGAATTCGGGCGGCATGCCGCGCGCGTCCGAGAAAGCCAACCCCAGCGGCGCCACGTGCGCGCCGAGCGCGTAGTCGGGCACCACCGCCTTGGCCACCATGTCCGGGCGCTGCGGCTCGACGCGCGCGTCCACATGGCTGCCGAAGTAGCTCCATGGCCAGCCGTAGAAAGCGCCGTCCTTCACCGAAGTCAGGTAGTCCGGCACCAGGTCGCTGCCGATCTCGTCGCGCTCGTTGACCACGGTCCAGAGGGTCTGGGTACCGGGCTCCCAGCCCATCCCGTTGGGATTGCGCAGTCCGCTGGCGAACAAACGCTTGGCGCCGCTCTTGGCGTCGACCTCCCAGATCGCTGCACGGCCTTCCTCCGCGGCCAGGCCGTTCTCGCCGACGTTGCTGTTGGAGCCCACCGTGACGTAGAGCTTGCTGCCGTCCCGGTTGGCGATCACGTTCTTGGTCCAGTGGTGATTGATGCCGGCGGGCAGGTCGGTCACCTTCGTCGGCGTTGCGGCGATCGCCGTCTGGCCTTCGGCGTAGGGCACCTTCACCAGCGCGTCGGCGTTGGCGATGAAGAGCTCGCTGCCGACCAGCGCGACGCCGAAAGGAGAGTTGAGGTTCTGCATGAACACCTGCCGCAGCTCGGCGGTGCCGTCGCCGTCCGCATCGCGCAGCAGCGTGATCCGATTGGCACTCGGAACCCCGGCGCCCGCGCGCTTCTGGACCATGCCCATGACCGACGACTTGATCCAGCCGAGCGGGCCGCCCGCGGTCTTCGCTCCCTCGGGCTTGGGCGGCTTGTTGCTTTCCACGACCAGGACATCGCCGTTGGGCAAGGTGTAGACCCACCGCGGATGGTCGAGGCCGCGCGCCAGCGCCGTCACGACGAAGCCGCTGGGCGCCCTCGGCCCGGCGGCATCGACCCAGCCGACCGCTGGCGCGATGTTCACGGTGGGCAACAGTGTCTTGTTGGGCGCGGGCAGCTGCGGCGTGGGGCCGATGCCGGCCTCGGGCGGCAGCTTGGCGGTCTCGCCGCAGGCCGCGAGCAACAGGGCCGCCGCCAGCGTGGCCGTGGCAGCAGGAAAGTGACGGGATCGCTTCATTGTCGTAAATCCTCATGCGCCGCCGCGATAGCCCGCGGCGCGCCAGCGAATGATCCCCGCCGGAACCCGCCCGGCTGTCGGCTGTAGGCGCATTCGGGCGTGGGCACACCCCGGCGCGGCGGCGCCGCTACCATCGGGCGATGACCGACGACCTGTTTCGATCCGATGCCTACCTGCGCGAGTGCGAGGCCCGCATCCTGCGCGTCGACGAGGCCGGCATCGTGCTCGACCGCACGGTCTTCTACCCGCTGGGCGGCGGACAGGCCGGCGACAGCGGCCAATTGGTGCTGGGCGACGGGCGCGCCCTGGCAATCGCCGACACCCGGAAGGCCAAGGATGCCGAGGGCCGGCCGACGAACGAGATCGTGCACGTGCCGGCGCCGGACCAGGCCGAGATGCTGGCCGCGTTGAGCGCAGGCGAGGCCGTGACGGCCCGCATCGATTGGGACCGCCGCCACAAGCTGATGCGCTTCCACACCGCGACCCACCTGCTGTGCCACCTCGTGCCCAACCCGGTCGACGGCTGCTCCATCACGCCCGAGTACGCGCGCCTGGATTTCCACATGAGCGACCCGCTGGACAAGGAGGCGCTCAGCACCGGCCTGGCACGGCTGGTGGCCGCCGGGCACCCGCTGGCCGTCGGTGCGATCACCGATGCCGAACTCGACGCCGATCCTGCGCTGGTCAAGAGCATGAGCGTGCAGCCGCCTCGCGGCACCGGCACCGTGCGCACGATCCGCATCGGCGAGGCCGAGGCGATCGATTTCCAGCCATGCGGCGGGACGCACGTGGCCAATACCCGCGAGATCGGCGCCGTGATCGTGACCAAGATCGAGAAGAAGAGCGCCAAGACCCGCAGGGTGGTGCTGGGGTGGGCCGCCTGACGCGGCGAGGACGGAACTTCGCTCCGCACGCACGCTCCGACTGACCGGCATGGCCCTCTCCTCTCTCTTTTCCTTTCTCCGTCGCGCGGCCTTCCTGGCTGCCACCACCCTCGCTGCGAGCCTGCCGGCAGCGGCCCAGCTGACTTCCCGCATCGGCCCCGTCGTCACCACACCGCATGTACGCGCGGAGCTGGTCGCCCACGCGCCGCAGGGCGTTTCCGCCGGCGCGCCAGTCTGGGTCGGGCTGCAAATCGCGCACCAGCCCGAGTGGCACACCTACTGGAAGAATCCCGGCGACTCCGGCCTCCCGACCGAGCTGGCCTGGTCGCTCCCGGCGGGTGTGTCGGCAGGCGAAATCGACTGGCCGGTGCCGAAGAAGATTCCCATTGGCACCCTTGCCAACTACGGCTACGAGGGCACCTTGGTGCTGCCGGTGCCGCTCACCGTGGCGCCCGACTTCAAGCCCCCGGCCGGCCTCGCCGGCGCCGAGGCGCTGGACATCAGGCTCAAGGCCACCTGGCTGGTCTGCCGCAAGGAATGCATTCCCGAGGACGGCGAGTTCCTGCTCAAGCTGCCGGTCCAGGGGTCGACCGCGGTGAATCAGGACACCTTCGACGCGGCGCTCGCCGCCCGGCCGGCGCCCCTGCCCAAGCCCGGATCGATTGCCGTCGAGGGCCAGAAGCTGCAGGTCCGGCTCGAAGGCCTTCCTGCCGCCGCGCGCGGCAGGACCCTGGAGCTGTTTCCTGAGACCGGCGAGGTGATCCACACCGCGGCCGTCCTCGGCAAGGACTGGACGCAGGCCTGGGACGGCGACACCTGGACCGCCAGCGTGCCGCTGGCGGAGCAGCGCAGTGCCAGCCCCGGCACGATGCCGCTGGTGGTCGCCCTGGCCGAGGCCGACCGCCAGGCCGGCCAGCCCGTCGCCTGGCGTGCCGAGGCGCAGGTCAGCGGCGCCTGGCCGGCCGCCGCCCCGCGCGCCGAGGTGTCGCCGGGCCTGCAGGCCGCGCTGGCGGCGAATGCGGCGGCTCCGTTGCCCCAACCCACCGGCAACTTCATCGCCGCGCTGCTGGGCGCCTTTCTCGGCGGCCTGCTGCTCAACCTGATGCCCTGCGTCTTCCCGGTGCTGGCCATCAAGGTGCTGGGTTTCACGCGCCGTGCCGACGACCATGCGGGTCACCGAACCGCCGCCGTGGCCTATACCGCCGGGGTGATGTTGTCTTTCCTCGCGCTCGGGGCCGCGATGCTCGCGCTGCGGACGGCCGGCGCGGAACTGGGCTGGGGCTTCCAGCTGCAGTCGCCGGCAGTGGTTGCGGCACTGGCGGCTCTCTTCACCCTGATCGGCCTCAACCTGGCCGGCCTCTTCGAATTCCGGATGCTCGCGCCGTCCTCGGTGTGCAGCGCCCAGGTCCGGCATCCGGTGGCCAACGATTTCCTGTCCGGGGTGCTGGCGGTGGTGATCGCCTCGCCCTGCACCGCTCCTTTCATGGGCGCCTCGATGGGCTTCACGATCGGGCTGCCGGCCACGCAGGCCCTGCTGATCTTCGCGGCACTCGGCTTCGGGCTGGCCCTGCCCTACCTGGCCGCCGGCTTCGTGCCAGGCGTGGCGCGCCTGCTGCCGAAGCCGGGCCCATGGATGAACGTCCTGCGCCGGCTGCTCGCCTTCCCGATCTTCGCCACGGTCGCCTGGCTGGTCTGGGTGCTGGGCCAGCAAAGCGGCATCGACGGCGCGGGTGCGCTGCTGGGCCTGCTGGTGTGCCTGGCGGCGGTCGTCTGGGCCCTCACCCTGCGCGGACGCACCCGCATCGTGGTGGCCAGCCTGGTCATCGCCGTCACCGCGGTGCTGGCCGGAACGATCGGCACGAATGTCGTGCGCAATGCGGCGCCTGCGGTGGCCGCCTCGACCGGCGAGCGCTGGCAGCCCTGGTCACCCGCCCGCGTGAGCGAGCTCGCGGCCGAAGGCCGCCCGGTGTTCGTCGACTTCACGGCCGCCTGGTGCGTCACCTGCCAGTACAACAAGCGCAACACGCTGGCCGACAGCGCGCTGCTGGCCGAATTCGATGCCAGGAAAGTGGCCATGCTGCGGGCCGACTGGACCCGCCGCGACCCCCGGATCACCGCAGCGCTGGCCGCGCTGGGCCGAAGCGGCGTGCCCGTCTATGTTCTGATGGCGCCGGGCAGGCGGCCGGTCGTGCTGACCGAGATCCTGAGCAAGGAAGAGGTCCGCGAGGCGCTTGCAAGACTTTGACCCTGCCCCTCTACGGGTTGTCACAACCAGGTGAGGAAAGCGCTCTAAGCTGTCGCGGTCGTTGATTTTTTGTAAGTGGAGTTCAAGCTGACCATGCCCCCATCGTCGACCTCAGACTCGCGATCCGCCCGTGCGGCGCGCCAGGCGCGCGCCGCCCTGAGCCGGGCTTCCCGCCGCGCCGTGATGGCCGCCGCCGTGGCCCTCGGCGCCACCTTCCTGATGGGCTCGAATGCCGTGGCCGCGCCGGCGGTAGGCCAGAAGGCGCCCGACTTCGTCGCCGTCGATACTGCCGGCAAGCAGCACCGCCTGTCCGATTTCGCCGGCAAGTTCGTGGTGCTCGAATGGACCAACCCGGGCTGCCCCTTCGTGCGCAAGCACTACGGCAGCGGCAACATGCCCGCCACGCAGAAGGCCGCAACCGAGAAGGGCGTCGTCTGGCTGGCCGTCAATTCAACCGAGCGCGCCGCCAGCGACTACCTGAAACCCGCCGCCCTCGAGGCCTGGATGAAGGAGCACTCGGGCGCCCCCACCGCCGTACTGATGGACGAGGATGGGGTCATCGGGCGTGCCTACGCCGCGCGCACCACGCCGCACCTCTACATCATCGACCCCAAGGGAATGCTGGTGTATGCCGGTGGCATCGACAGCATCGCCTCGTCCCGTGTCGAGGACATCAAGACCGCCACCAACTACGTGAACCAAGCCCTCGGCGAGGCCTTCGGCGGCAAGCCGATCAGCGCGGCGACGACCAAACCGTACGGTTGCTCGATCAAGTACAAGGCCTGAGAAGGTGTGAACGAATCCGCCGGACCCGCGGCGAAGGCCCCTGCGACAATCGCGGGATGCCTTTCGCTCCCCTGAAGAACGACTCTTTCCTGCGCGCCTGCTGGCGGCAGGCCACCGATCACACGCCCGTCTGGCTCATGCGCCAGGCTGGGCGCTACCTGCCGGAATACGTGGCGACGAGGGCGCGCGCCGGCAGCTTCATGGGGCTGGCCACAAATGTGGACTACGCCACCGAGGTCACCCTTCAGCCGCTCGCCCGCTATCCGCTCGACGCCGCCATCCTCTTTTCCGACATCCTCACGGTGCCCGATGCGATGGGCCTGGGCCTGTCCTTCGAGGCCGGCGAGGGACCGCGCTTCGCACGGCCGGTGCGCGACGAAGCCGCCATCGGCGCGCTCGAGGTGCCGGACATGGAAAAGCTGCGCTATGTCTTCGATGCCGTCGCCTCGATCCGCCGCGCCCTCGATGGCAGCGTCCCGCTGATCGGCTTCTCCGGGAGCCCCTGGACGCTCGCCTGCTACATGGTCGAGGGCGCCGGCTCGAGCGACTACCGTCTCGTCAAGACCCTGCTCTACAGCCGCCCGGACCTCATGCACCGCCTGCTCTCGGTCAATGCCGATGCGGTGGCGGCGTACCTCAACGCGCAGATCGACGCCGGCGCCCAGGCCGTCATGGTCTTCGACAGCTGGGGCGGGGTACTGGCAGACGGCGCGTTCCAGGACTTCAGCCTGGCCTACACGGCCCGCGTGCTGTCGCAGCTGCGGCGACAGGGCCCGGACGGCCAGCCGGTGCCGCGCATCGTCTTCACCAAGGGGGGCGGGCTCTGGCTGGAGGACATGCGCGCGCTCGACTGCCAGGTGCTCGGGCTGGACTGGACCGTCAGCCTGGCGCGCGCGCGCGCGCTGGTCGGCGAGGGCAGCGGCGCCAAGGCGCTGCAGGGCAACATCGATCCGAACATACTGTTCGCTCCCCCCGCGCGCATCGAGGCCGAGGTCGCAAAGGTGCTGCGGGCCTTCGGGCCGCCGCACACCGACGCCGCCGCCAGCGGCCCGACCCATATCTTCAACCTGGGCCACGGGATCAGCCAGTTCACCCCGCCCGACCGCGTCGCGGCGCTGGTAGCCGCGGTCCATGCGCAGTCCCGCGCGCTGCGCGGCGCCTGAGGCCGTTATGCCTTGTAAGCACCTGAGAACGCGTGTCCGGCGTTTGTCAAGTTGGAAAATGGTGAGGACGGACTGACTTATGCACAAAACACCTGTTGCGGTGCGCAAAAACAACTGAGGCCTCGCGCGCCCCGCTCCTAAAGCGATAGCGTCGCTAAGTCGTTGATTCATATGGAATTTGGATTTTGCTTTTTTTGCGGGCATTCCAGCGGAAGCCTTGATTTCCAAGGGCTGGCGGCGCGTCGGGGCTCGATATCAACAAAGTTATCCACAAGAACTCTGGATCACTTCCAAAGCGTTGGTGAATCAACGACTTAGGCTGCTTTGCTCCAAGTTCCTTTAACCTCCGCTCCGATGGGAAGAGCGCCTTGACCTGGCGACTCGAGATCGCCGTTCAGACTCCCGCGCACGCCGCATTAGGGGATCTACTTAGCTACACGAGCCCAACACCCGTGGCGCCCGGCGCGCTGGTCCGGGTGCCGCTGGGCCGCCGCGAGGTGCTCGGGGTGGTGTGGTCGGCGCAACCCGCCGCGACGCACGACGAGGCGGCGGCCCCGGTAGAACTCAAGCCGGTCGGTGCCGTGCTGGACGCGCTGGCGCCACTGGGCGCGGCCTGGCGCGACCTGGTGGCCTTTGCCGCCCGTTACTACCAGCGCTCGCTGGGCGAGATCGCTCTGGCGGCGCTGCCACCGCAGTTGCGCGACCTCAGTACAGTGCAGCTGGCTCGGCGACTCAAGCGGCAGGCGGCGCCCTCGGCAGCCGCGGCCAGCCCCAGCGGA
>NZ_LMTS01000243.1:28517-45071 GCF_001541225.1 Variovorax sp. WDL1
GCTGACGCCCGAGCAGGCAGAGGCACTGTCGCGCTTCGCCGCCGAAAGCGGCCCCTTCCTGCTCTTCGGCAGCACCGGCAGCGGCAAGACCGAGGTCTATCTGCAGGCCGTCGCGTCGCTGCTCGAACGCAAGCCGCATGCCCAGGCGCTGGTGATGGTGCCGGAGATCAACCTTACCCCGCAGTTGGAGGCTCGCTTCAAGGACCGCTTCGGGAGCGGCGCCGTGGTGTCGCTGCACAGCGGCATGACCAATCCCCAGCGCCTGGCGAGCTGGCTGGCGGCGCACGCAGGAGTGGCGCGCATCGTGCTCGGCACCCGGATGGCGGTGTTCGCCTCGATCCCGGCGCTCGAGTTGATCGTGGTCGACGAGGAGCACGACCCCAGCTACAAGCAGCAGGAAGGCGCCCGCTATTCGGCACGGGACCTGGCCGTCTGGCGCGGCCGGCGCGAAGGCGCCAAGGTGATCCTGGGCTCGGCCACGCCGTCGCTGGAGAGCTGGCACCAGAGCCGGCCGGCCGACGGCGCGGATGCCGGCGGGCGCTATGTTCGCCTGGCGATGCCCTCGCGCATCGGCACCGGGGCGCTGCCCACGGTGCGGCTGGTCGACATGGGCCTGCAGCCGCCGCGTACCGTGCTTTCCGCCGCGCTGCTGGACGCCATCGGCCAGCGGGTGGCGCGCGGCGAGCAGAGCATGGTGTTCCTGAACCGGCGCGGCTATGCGCCCGTTCTGGCCTGCGGCGACTGCGACTGGAAAAGCGAATGCCCGCACTGCAGCGCCTACCGCGTGTTCCACAAGATCGACCGCACGCTGCGCTGCCACCATTGCGGCTTCACCGAACGGGTGCCGCGCGCCTGCCCCGCGTGCGGCAACCCGGACATCGCGCCGGTGGGCCGCGGCACGGAGCGGCTCGAGGAGCACCTGGGCGAGCTGTTCGCCGACGTGAGGCGGCCCGACGGCAGCCCGGTGCACATCGCCCGCATCGATGCCGACAGCACGCGCCGGCAGGGCGCGCTCGAGTCGCAACTGGCGGCGGTGCATGCGGGCGAGGTCGACGTGCTGGTGGGCACGCAGATGATCGCCAAGGGCCACGACTTCCGCCGCATCACGCTGGTGGCGGCCGTGAATCCCGACAGCGCGCTGTTTTCGAGCGACTTCCGCGCGCCCGAGCGCCTGTTCAGCCTGCTCATGCAGTCGGCCGGACGCGCCGGGCGCGACGCGGCCTACCTGTCGGCGCAGGGCTCCACCGCGGAGATGTGGATCCAGACCCATCACCCGCGGCACGCCCTCTTCGCCGCCTTGCGCCGGCACGACTACCCGGCCTTCGCCCAGCGCGAGCTGGAGGAGCGCGCGGCGGCCGGCATGCCGCCCTTCGCCTTCCAGGCCCTGTTGCGTGCCGATGCCCGTACGCAGGAAGCAGCGCAGGGTTTTCTCCACGCCGCCAACGCGGGGGCCGAGGGGCTGGAGGGTGCGCAGCAGGTGACCCGCTATTCCCCCGTGCCGCATGCGATCCAGCGCGTGGCCGACGTGGAACGGGCACAGCTGCTGGTCGAGAGCGCTTCGCGTACGGCGCTGCAGCGCCTGCTGGCGGCCTGGCAGCCTGTGCTGCATGGGCTGCGCAAGCAGCCCGAGGGCAAGGGCGTGATCCGCTGGCTGGTCGACGTCGACCCGCAAAGCATCTGAACTCGCGCCCTGGCTTCGCCGGCCGCGGCGCGAAGCGCAGGGCCGGCGCGTTCACGCCTTCTTCAGTGCATGCCGATCGGCTGCTTGCCCATCTCGATGTATTGCAGCGCCGTGCGGCGCCTGCGCTGTGCGTGGCCGGTGCGGGCGAACAACAGGAGGCTGGCGGCGCCCGTCGCCAGTGCCGGAACGGCACTCAAGGCACCGGCGTGCCAAAGCCAGCCCACGGTGGCAAGGCACGCCACACACAGCATCCAGCGCATCCAAGTCGTCATGGCAGTTTCCCCCAGGGTTTTGACGCCACTTTAGCAGGGCATTTGAAAACAGAAGAATTAGTCAAAAGGAATAGTTAACACTATCGGTCAATAGTCAACGTCCCGCTGTAGGCAATATTCTGAAACAGCGCTTGACGCGGTCCGAAGCCGATGTCCAGGCTCTTTGGGCGGGCCGCAGGGGAAAGGCCCCCGCGTGAAGGCCTTAGCGCAGCCAGCCCACCGCCAGCGGAAAGCTGAAGAAAGCTGCCACAGTGGTCCACAGGATGATTCGCGCGATGCGCCCGCTGTCGGCGCCGAAGCGCTCGGCCAGCATGGCCACGTTGCTCGCGCTCGGCAGCGCGGCCACCAGCACCATCACGACCAGCGCGCTGCGTTCCAGCGGGAAGCCGAGAGCCATCGCAGCGCGTCCCGCACCGTAGACCAGCAAGGGATGCGCCAGCAGCTTGATCGCTGCCACCCACAGCAGATCGGCCGTCCGCGCCGGCGAAAGCGCCCGCACCCCGCTGCCCATGGCCTCGCCGACACGTGCGCTGGCGCGATGCTCGCGGGCCAACATCGCCGAGCGGGCCAGCACGGCGCCGATGGTGAACAGCGCCACCGGCGAGGCGGCATCGCCCAGCATCGCGATCGTGCGCTCCAGCGGGCCCGGCAGGGCGAGGCCGGTTGCCGAGGCCAGGCCACCGAGCAGGATCGCCCAGGGCATCGGGTTCTGCATGATGCCGCGCAGGGCCTGCCGCGCCGCCCGGGCCGCGCCATGCGCACCGGCCCCGTCGAGGCGCGACAGCGCGATGCACAGCGAGGACGTCAGCACCAGGTCCAGGGCAATGGTGATGATCATCGGCGAGGCCGCCTGCGCGCCCAGGATCGCGATCAGCAGGGGCAGCCCCATGAAACCGGTGTTGGGGAAGGCCGCCACCAGCGCCCCGAAGGACGCGTCGTTCCAGGTCAGGCCCTGATGACGCGCCAGCCCCACCGTGGCCCCGACCACGAGCAGCGCGCAGCCGCCCCAGACGACCCCGACGCCGGCATCGAGAAGCTGCGCGATCGGCGCACCCGCGCCGAATCGGAACAGCATGCACGGCAGCGCGAAATAGAGCACGAAGGCATTGAGGCCCGGAATGGCGCCCAGCGGCAGTGCCCCGCAGCGGGCTGCTGCATAGCCGGCAGCGATCAGCGCGAAGAAAGGGAGCGTGACGGAAAGAATTTGAAGCACGCGGGCGATTGTCGTCGTGCGACATCGCGACACAGCTTTCACACAGCCTTGCATCGGGGCGCACCCGTATCATTGCCCGCTTTGCGCCCTTCCGCCGCCTTCATGTCCTCCGGTCTCAATCTCGCGCAGCAAGAAGCCGTCAACTACCTCCATGGCCCTTGCCTGGTGCTCGCCGGCGCGGGCTCGGGCAAGACGCGCGTCATCACGCACAAGATCGCGCGGCTGATCCAGTCCGGGCTGGCGCCCCAGCGCATCGCCGCCATCACCTTCACCAACAAGGCCGCGAGCGAGATGCGCGAGCGCGCCAAGGGCCTGATCGGGCGCGATGCCAACAAGGTGGTGGTCTGCACCTTCCACGCGCTGGGCGTGCGCATGATGCGCGAGGACGGCTCCGTGCTCGGCCTGAAGCCGGCCTTCAGCATCCTCGACAGCGACGACGTCACCAAGATCCTCAAGGATGCCGGCGGCACCACCGACGCCGCCACAGCGCGCATCTGGCAGTGGACCATCAGCAAGTGGAAGAACATGGGGCTCGACGCCGCGCAGGCCGAGGCCCAGGCGGCCGACGACAACGAACGCATCACGGCGCGCATCATGGCGCGCTACGAAGAGCGCCTGACCGCCTACCAGAGCGTGGACTTCGACGACCTGATTGGCATGCCGCTCAAGCTGCTGCAGCAGCACGAGGACGTGCGCGCCAAGTGGCAGGCCGCGCTCGGCCATGTGCTGGTCGACGAGTACCAGGACACCAACGCCACGCAGTACGAGGTGCTCAAGGCGCTGGTCGGCCAGCGCGGCCGCTTCACCGCGGTGGGCGATGACGACCAGTCGATCTATGGCTGGCGGGGCGCCACGCTGGACAACCTGCGCAAGCTGCCGGTCGACTTCCCCACGCTCAAGGTCATCAAGCTCGAGCAGAACTACCGCAGCACCAGCGCCATCCTGCGGGCGGCCAACAACGTGATCGGCCCGAACCCCAAGCTCTTCCCCAAGACCCTGTTCAGCGAGCTGGGCGAGGGCGAGCCGGTGCGCGTGGTCGACGCCGACAACGAGGCGCACGAGGCCGAGCGCGCCGTGGCACGCATCCAGAGCCTGCGCGGCGGCGATGCGACCGCGCAGGGCCCGCAGTTCAAGGAGTTCCGCGACTTCGCGATCCTCTACCGCGCCAACCACCAGGCGCGCGTGTTCGAGCAGGCCCTGCGCCGCGCGCAGATCCCGTACAAGGTCTCCGGCGGCCAGAGCTTCTTCGACCGCGCCGAGATCAAGGACCTGTGCGGCTGGTTCCGCCTGTGGGTCAACAACGACGACGACCCGGCCTTCCTGCGCGCCGTGACCACGCCCAAGCGCGGCATCGGCCACACCACGCTGGCAAGCCTCGGCACCTTCGCGAGCCAGTACAAGCTGAGCCTGTTCGAAGCATTGTTCTCGCCCTCGCTGCCCAGCGTGATGGCCAAGCGCGCGCAGGAGGGACTGCACGAGTTCGGCCGCTACATCAACGACCTCGAATACCGCGCACGCCGCACCATGGGCGCCGAGGACGCGCGCACCTTCCTGGCCGACTGGCTCAAGGAGATCGACTACGAAAAGCACCTCTACGACGGAGAGGACAGCGAGCAGGCTGCCGCCAGCCGCTGGACCAACGTGCTCGAGTTCTGCGACTGGATGTCGCAGCGCTGCGGCGGGCAGATCGCCGACGCGAGCGGCGCCGGACCGCTCCAAGCCGCGAGAGCCCCCTCGGGGGGCAGCGAGGACACGGCAGCGCCGAGCGTGGGGGCAAGTCCTTCCGGTGCGACGGTCGAGAACGAGCGCAAGAGCCTGCTGGAGGTGGCGCAGACCATCTCGCTCCTGTCCACCATCAGCGAGCGCGAGAAGGACCAGAACGTGGTCACGCTCTCCACGCTGCATGCTTCCAAGGGCCTGGAGTGGCCGCACGTGATGCTGATCGGCGTGAACGAGGGCCTGCTGCCCTTCAAGCTCGAGGACGATGGCGGCCGGCAGCAGAAGGTCAGTGACGAAACGCTGGCGCGCCTGCAGGAGGAGCGCCGCCTGATGTACGTCGGCATCACGCGCGCCCAGCGCAGCCTTGCCGTGAGCTGGACCAAGCGCCGCAAACAGGGCCGCGAGATGGTGCCTGCGCAGCCGAGCCGTTTCATCGCCGAGATGGCGCTCGACAAGAAGACCATCAAGGAAGATCCGCGCGAGAAGCTCAAGGCGCTGCGCGCCGAGTTCGCGCGCAAGGCCCAGGACAACGCGGCGGCGGCAGCAGCAGCGGCCGCCGCAGGCTCATGAGGCGCCGGCTGCTGCTGCTGGCTCCGGCCCTGGGCCTGGCTGCCGGCGCCGCCCTGGCCCAGCCGGCTTGCCCCGCCAACGGCCGTGAGCTGCCCGCGGGCGCGCTCTACGGCAACTGGGAGGCACGCATAGAAGGCGTGCCCGGCATCGCGCGCGTTCGGCTGGCGAGGCATCCCGACTACGAAGGCGTTCGCGGCACCCTCACGCGCGAGAGCGGCGTGAAGCCGCCGACGGTGGCCCAGCTCGCGGGCGACATCGACGACGAAGGCCTGCTCAGCCTCGACGAGTCGATGGACGGCCGAGCCATCAGCGGCAACTGGCTGGGCGAGCTCCAGCCGGGCTCCTGCGGCAGGGAATTCAGGGGAACGTGGCGCAACGCGTCCGACGACAGCACGCATCCCTTCGTGCTGAACAAGACAGGCAGTTGGCAATGAAACACACACGCATCACCACCACCTTCGCGGTGCTCCTCGCTGGTCTCGGCATGGCGCTCGCGCAGGCCCAGCCCGCGCAGCAACCGGCCAGCCCGCTGGCCGACGCGCAGCTGACCTGGCAGCAGTGCCAGCGGCTCGCGAGCGACAACGAGGCACGTCTGGCCTGCTTCGACCGCTGGGCCCAGCAGCAGACGCTGCCGGCAGCCGTGATACCCACCGCGCCGCCGGCGCTCGCCAACGCGCAGCCACCGGCGCCCGTGGACGCCGCCGTGCCCGCCACGCGCGTCGTCTCCGTCGCGACCGAGGAGGGCTGCCGCGACAGCCAGTACTCTGCGCTCTCGCGCTTCTGGGAACTCGAGAACGGGAGCGACTGCGGCACCTTCAGCTTCCGCGGCTACAGGCCGCTGAACGTGTCGTTCGCGACCTCGAACCACAAGCCCGACACGCCGACCTCGCCCGCGACCGGCCACACCGGCACCTACATTCCCTACCAGGCCAACGAGATGCGCATCGGCCTGTCGGTGCGCACCAAGCTCGCCCAGGGCATGCTGACGCAGAACGATCCGGTCAAGAAGGACTCGCTGTGGTTCGGCTACAGCCAGCAGTCGACCTGGCAGATCTTCAACGGCGACATCTCGCGGCCCTTCCGCACCACCGACCACGAGCCCGAGCTGATGTACGTCTACCCCACGGACTACCGGCTGCCCGGCGGCTGGCGCTGGCGCTATGCGGGTGTCGGCCTGGTGCACCAGTCGAACGGCCAGAGCCTGCCCTACTCGCGCAGCTGGAACCGCCTCTACCTGATGGGAGGCATGGAGCTGGACGACCGCTTCACCATCACCGGCCGCGTCTGGCAGCGCCTGCACGAGAGCGGCGCCGACGACGACAACCCCGACATCTCGAACTACATCGGCCGCGCAGAAGTCACGGGCCGCTGGAATCTCAACCAGGACAACACGCTCGCCGTGACGGTGCGCAACAACCTGCGCGAGAGCGGCCGCGGCTCGGTCCGGCTCGAGTGGCTCAAGTCCCTTGGCGATTCGGCGAGGAGCAACCTGCGCTTCCACACGCAGCTGTTCCACGGCTACGGCGACACGCTGGTCGACTACAACCGCAAGCGCACGGTACTGAGCATCGGGCTGAGCCTGGTCGACTTCTAGAGGAAGGCCCGGAGCAAGAGGCCGGCGAGTGCATGCGACTCGGCCGGCGAGGAGCGCTTGTACGCCAAGCCACTGGCAGTCCCGGGCACGGCCGGGTTTGTACGCCAGTGTGTCTCGCAGCCACGCGAACACGCCGGAATGCAAATCGGCCATCCTTCGACAAATCACGGATACGAACGCCGTTTTCAATACAGCTCATCGTTACCCGTTCGATCCCAAGCACGAAGGAAATCACCCATGCGATCCCACTTCAGTCACCTGGCCCTTGCAGCAACCAGCGCTCTTTTCTGCCTGGCAGCCGGGGCGCAGACAGCAACCGAGGCCGGTCGTCCCGCTGCCGTGCTTCCGCTCGCAACGGAAGCGCCGCCGAAGCTGGTCGTGTATCCGCCGCTGGCCGAGCCTCTGGCGCGAGGCGTCGTCATCCTCCAGTACAGGGCCGAGAACGTGCGGATCCTTCCGGTCTTCGGCAAGGGCGCCCTGGAGGTGTCGCCGCGTGCGGGCCATCTCCACGTGACCGTCGACGACCGACCCGGAACGTGGGCTCACACGAGCGGCGATCCGATCATCGTCGTCGGCCTGGAGCCCGGCGCGCACAAGTTGCTGATCGAAGTGGCCGACCCGGTCCACAAGATCCTGACCCGCGAGACGGTCGCCGTGACGGTGCCGGCTCAGCCGGGATCGTCCGCCACACCCCACATGCACTGATTGCAGCGACACGCAGCAGTCAGAGCGCGAGGCGGCGCGTAGGCGCCTTCGCGAAAGCCGCTATCGCGCCGGCATCATCTCCACCGCCTTGATCAGCCGCGTCTCCTGCGCCACGACCAGGTGTTCCGAGGCCTGCAGGTAGGCCGGGAACGCCGGATGTGCGTCGCGTGCCTTGCAACGCCGCTCGTAGTCCGCCAGGTCGTCGTAGCCCCACAGGTGCACGAACTGGTTGAGCGGGCCGACGTGGCTCACGTAGAAGCCGAGCGGCGTGCCCAGCGTCTCGTTGAGGAACGGCATGGCGAGCCTGTTGAACACGTCGAGGAACTCCGGCATCTTGCGCGGCTTGATCGTGTAGATGCGGTGGTCGACGAGAGGCTTAGGCGGGTACTGCATCGGGTTCCTTCGAGGTGTTGGTGCTTCTGGATGCGAGTGACGGCTCCAGGCCTGCAAGGTGGCGGCCGGTGATGTAGCCGAAGGTCATGATCGGCCCCAGCGTGATGCCGGCGCCGGGGTAGTTGCCGCCCATCACGCTGGCGCGGTCGTTGCCCACCGCGTACAGGCCTTCGATAGGCTGGTCCTGCGCATCGAGCACGCGGCCCACCACGTCGGTGGCGATGCCGTCGAAGGTGCCCAGGTCGCCCATCACGATGCGCAGCGCGTAGTAGGGGCCGTCGCCGACCGGCGCGACGCAGGGGTTGGGTTTGTTGTCCGGGTCGGCCAGGTAGCGGTTGAAGGATGTGGTGCCGCGGCCGAACTGGCGGTCGACGCCCTGCACTGCGCCCTCGTTGTACTCGCGCACGGTTTGCTCCAGTCCGTCCGGGTCGATGCCCGCGTTCTGCGCCAGCTCGCGCAGCGTCGCGCCCCTGGCCAGGTACCCGTTGCGCACGAGCGGCCCGAGCGGCATCGGCGCGGGCTTGGCGTAGCCCAGGCCGTACTTGCCGATCGTCGCCTGGCCGCAGACCAGCCACATGCCGGTCTCCGCTCCCTGCCCCGCAGCGACCATCGCCGCGCCCACGTCGTGGTAGGAGTTCGACTCGTTCGTGAAGCGCCTGCCGTTCTTCAGCACGCCGATGATGCCGGGCTTGTAGCGGTCCAGCAGGTGCGGGAAGGCCCCGTACTCGCCCTTGCCCAGCGGCACCTTGGAGGTCGGCATCCAGGCCGCCGGCGAGCTGAAGCGGATCTCGACGCGGCCTCCGGCCTTCTCGGCCAGGCGCGCCCCGTCGCCGGTGTTGCCCCGAGGCACCGGAGAGAAATGCTCGCCCCCCGCGCGCAAGTGCGGGTAGGCCCGCGCGATGCGCTGCGTGTCGTGCGAGAACCCGCCGCCGGCCAGAACCACGCCCTTGCGCGCGACGATGCGTTGCAGCCCCTCGGGCCCCTTCACCAGCGCGCCGGTCACGCGGCCGTCCCGGACGATCAACTCCTGCGCCGGCGTGCGCGTGCGGATCGGGATCTCCAGGTCGAGCGCCGACTTCGCGAGGCGCGCCGCCAGCGCGTTGCCGCTCGTCACGTTGATGCCGCGGCGGTACAGCGCCAGCTCCTTCAGGTGATTGAGCACGCGTTTCACCACGTACCTGAACGAAGTGAAGGACTTGGTGAAGCGGAAGAAGTGCTTCAGGTCCGCGTTGGCGGAGTTGAACATCATCCCGATGAAGGTGATGGTGGCCAGCGGCGGGCGCAGGCGCGCCATCTCCGGACCCAGCTCGCGGATGTCGTAGGGCGCGGCGAGGATCGAGCGGCCGATGTCCACGCCGCCCTCGGCGTCGGGGTGGTAGTCGGGGTACAGCGTCGGGATGAACCGGACCTCGGTCTCGCGCTCGAAGAACGCCACCATCTCCGGACCCTTGTCGATGAAAGCCTCCACCGCCGGGCCGTCGTACCAGCGGCCGGTCTCGGCCTTCATGTAGCGGATCACCGCGTCGCGCGTGTCCGCGTAGCCGGCCTTCTTTGCATGGGGAGAGAGTGGAATCCACAGCACTCCGCCTGAGAACGCGGTAGTGCCGCCGAACACCGGCTCCTTCTCGACCACGATGACGTCCAGGCCGTTCTTCCTGGCGGTGATGGCCGTCGACAGTCCGCCGGCGCCGGAGCCGATCACCAGCACATCGCATTCGGTCGTGGGCAGGTCGTTCATGGGCACTGAAGTACCTTCGCCTTCGGCTGCGGTGCTGTTCGTCTTCGGGGTGGTCGTGCGTGTCATGCCTGGGCTTCCTCAGCCGCGACATCGCGGCGAAGCTGGTCGAAGTAATGGCTCATCTCGCATTCGGCCGCGTCGGGGTCGCGCTCGCGCATGTGCGCAAGGATCTTCCTGCGCACCGGCACCAGCTCGGGACGGGCGCGCAGCGTCGTGTCGGTCTGCAGCACATGGCGCACCAGGGTGGTCAGCGTCTCGGCCACCACGACCAGCACGTCGTTGTGCGCGGCCTTGGTGACCAGGCGGAAGAACTCGATGCTGGCCTCGGCGCGCTGGGCCGCATCGGCATAGTTCTCGATCTCGGCAATGTTGCGCTCGATCGCGTCGAAGTCTTCCGGCGAGCCGTTCTGGCAGGCCAGGCGCAGCAGCATGCAGTTGACCAGGCGCCGTGCCTGGTCGAGGTGGGCCGAATCCATCCGGCCGCCGGCGGCGAGCTCGCGCAGCGACTGCGTCAGCATCATGTAGGCGCCCTTGTAGAAGACCAGGGAGGCTTCCTCGCGCCCATGGTCGAAGCGCGCCACATGTCCCAGGAAGAGCACGTGGTCGCCCGCCAGGTGCTCGGCGAACTTGTCGCATTCGAAGCTGGCGACGCTGCCCGCGATCACCGGCAGCCCGCGGTGGCCCGGAGCCCACGCAACGCCGTCGAACTTGTCGACGACGGCGCCGCTGGCGAAGCGCGCCGACAGCTCCTTCTGGTCCTCCGCCAGCACGTTGATCGCGAAGGCGCCGGCCTGGCGGAAGGCCTCCAGGCTCTTGCTCTGCAGCCGCAGCCCCCAGGACACCAGCGGCGGCTCCAGCGACACCGAGCTGAACGAATTGCAGGTCAGCCCGATAGGCTTGCCGTCGGGCCCTGTCGTGGTGATGATGGCCACGCCGGTGGGAAAGCTGCCCAGTGCGTTGCGGAAGGCCCGCGAGTCGAAGGCGGCCTGCGGATCGGCGGGCGCGGGGGTCAGGGTCGTCACTGGCAGCTCCGAACGTTGAATGGTTTGACCATTATAGATATACTGGACTGCCATTTCAACCCAAGGGGAACCCACCCAATGACTCGTCGAGTTGCCATCATCGGCACCAGCGCGATTCCGGTCGGCCGCCACCAGACCAAGGCGGAAGAGCCGCTGCAGGTCCTGGAGCAGGAGATCATGACCCGGCTGGTGGTCGAGGCGGTCGCGGATGCCGGCGTCGAGAAGAAGGACATCGGCAGCCTCGTGCTGACGCTGCCCAGGCCCTACACGCTGCAGAAGTACTTCTCCACTTTCCTGGTCAGCCACCTGCGCCTCCAGTGCACCGGAAGCGTGCTGGAGGTCATGGGCAACGGCATGACGGGCGCGGTCTGCTTCGACCGTGCCTGCGACGAGATACTGCTCGGACGCACCGACGTCGCGCTCGCGCTGGGCATCAACATGGAGGCTGCCACCCCGGCCTCCGAGCACGCGATGAGCAGTATGCGCACCACCGGCGACGTGGACTTCCACGCCTCGAGCGGCTTCATCCCGATCAGCTGGTACGCCATGGACGCCATGCGCTACATGCACGAATACGGCGCCACGCGCGAACATTTCGGCGCGGTCGCGGTCAAGAACCGCTGGCACGCCTCGATGAACCCGCTCGCGCAGTACCGCAAGCCGATCACGCTGCCGGAGGTGCTGGAGCAGCGCCCGATCGTGGAGCCGCTCGGCCTGTACGACGTGCCGGGCCGCAGCGACGGCGCCGCCTGCCTGGTGCTGGCCTCGGAGGAGGTCGCGAAGTCGCTGGGCCGGCCTTATGTGCTGGTGCGCGGCCGCGGCTTCTGCCATGACGGCTCGCACCAGATCAACGAGGTGCCCAACGACATGACCGAGCTGATTGCAGCCAAGGAGGCCGCGGCCACCGCCTACCGGCAGGCCGGCATCGCGCCCGCGGACATCGACCTGGCGGAGTTCTACGCGCCTTGCACCGTCGTGGAGGTGCTGGTGAGCGAGGCAGTGGGCTTCTTCGACCGCGGCGAAGGCGCACCGGCCGCGGCCGAGGGCCGCACGAAGCTCGGCGGGCAGATCCCCATCTCGACCTCCGGCGGCCTGACCTCGCGCGGCCATCCGGCGTACGTCACCTCGCTCTACAACTACTGCGAAATGGCCGACCAGCTGCGCGGCCGCGCCGGCGAACGCCAGGTCGCGGATGCCCGGCTGGGACTGGCCACCGGCGAGCTTGGCAACTACAACGCCGCGCTCGTGCACGTCCTGGAGGCGCAACGATGACGCTCGAACTCATCCCCATGCCGCGCCGGCGCGCCTACCCGCCGCGTGTGTCGGCCTTCACGCAGACCTTCTGGGAGGGCCTGGGCGCCGGCCGCTGGCAAACCACCTGCTGCGAGGCCTGCGGCAAGTTCACCTTCCCGCCCAAGCCCGTATGCCCCCACTGCTGGTCGGACCGCATGCAATGGAAGGACCTGGGCGGGCGCGGCACGCTCTATTCGTGGACCCGCATCCATGCAGCGCCCAAGGTGTTCGTCGACGAGGCGCCCTACGCCGTGTGCGTGGTGGACCTGGAGATCGGCCTGCGCATCGCCACCCGGCTCGTCGAGCGCCAGGACAAGCCCTTCCAGTGCGGCATGCCCGTCGAGCTCGTCGTGCTTCAGTACGAAGACGGGCCCCTGCTCGCTTCGCGCCCCCTCTAGAGACAAGGAGAGACCCGTGTTCTACGAATTCCGCACCTACACCTGCGTCCCGGGCAAGCTGCCCATCGTGCTCAAGCGCTTCGAGACGGCCACCCTCGCGCTGTTCGAGAAACATCGCATCCAGCGCATCACGCCGCTGTTCACGGTCGCCGTCGGCGAGGACAACATGCAGATCAAGTATGTGCTCCAGTGGGAGTCCCATGAGGAACGCGATCGCGCATGGTCGGCTTTCAGGGCGGACCCGGGCTGGCAGAAGGCGCTGGCCGAGTCCGAGAAGGATGGGCAGGTCGTCGTCAAGATCTCGAACGAACTGCTCGCCGCTGCCCCGTTCTCGCTGAAGTGAGACGGTAGAATCCGCGCCGTGATCCACGCCGACTTCCGCCCGAAAGAAGCCTCCGAATCCTCCCTCGGATTCGAGCCCATCGCGCCCTCGCGCGCGTTCGAGGAAATCGCGGCGCAGATCCGCGAGCTGGTGGCCACCGGCCGCCTCAAGCCCGGGGACCGGCTCCCTGCCGAGCGCGACCTCTCCGCCAAGTTCAAGGTCAGCCGCAACACGCTGCGCGAGGCGCTGCGCGCGCTCGAGCTGAGCGGCATGATCGAGCTGCGCAAGGGCGCGTCCGGCGGTGCCTTCGTGCTGCCCGGCAGCTCCGGCGTCATCGTCAACGGCTTGCGCGACCTGTACCACCTCGGCGCCATCAAGCCCGAGCACCTGACCGAGGCGCGGGTCTGGCTCAGCGACATCGTGGTGCGCGTCGCCTGCGAGCGCCTGACCGAGGAAGACCTGCAAGCGCTCGAAGAGAACGTGGCGCTGGCCGCCAAGGCCAACAAGGCCGGCAACTTCCAGGAGCGCGCGGACCTGCACCGCGAGTTCCACAACCTGCTTGCCGTGGCCACCCGCAACCCGATCATCCAGATCACCATGGAAGGCGTGATGGAGGTGATGCGCGAGTTCGTCAAGGCGATCGGCCCGAGCGACAACGCCTACACTCTGCCCTCGCGCCGCCGGCTGCTCAAGCACCTGCGTGCGCGCGATGCAGACGCCGCGGTTGCGGAAATGAACAAGTTCCTGGAGCGCCTGCAGGCGAACTACATGGAGCTGTGGAACTCCCGCAAGCAGTGAGCCACGCGGCAACGGCCGCCGCCGCCGCGTGAACTCCGCTCTCGCCGCTCAGAACTGGTAGCCGTACTTCGCGGCGACTTCCTTGAAGCCGAACACGCGCGCGGCGTTCTCGCCCAGCACCTTGCGGCGCGACACTTCGCTCAAATGCCCCATCTGGCGCTCGATCGCCTGCGCCGAATGCGGCCAGGTGCCCTCGTGGTGCGGATAGTCGTTGGCCCACATGAAGTTGTCCTGCAGGCCGTGCTCCTCCATCAACCCGAGGCCGGCGCGGTCTTCGCCGAAGGTCGCGAAGCCGCGCGCCTTGAAGTAGTCCGAGGGCAGCATCTTCAGCTTGGGCTTCACCCAGAAGTGGTGCTTGAGGTAGGCCTCGTCCATCGCGTCAAGCATCCATGGCACCCAGCCTATGCCGGCTTCGACGCTGCCGAAGCGCAGCTCCGGGAAGCGCTCCGCCACGCCCGACGCGCAGATGTTCACCAGCGGCTCCAGCGTCGGCGACAGCGAGTGCACGACGTAGTTCACCACCGCGCCGCCCAGGCCGCGCGTGGTGCGCGGGTCCTTGCCGGTGGAGACGTGGAAGGTGGCGGGCACGCCGGCCTCGACGAAGCGCGCCCACATCGGATCGAACTCCACCTTGTTGTAGTTCAGCTCGTTGGTCTTGGGCGGCCCGAAGAGCGGCTTGCACGGCAGCGTGAAGTGGCGAAAGCCCAGCTTCAGGCAGCGGTCGATCTCCTTGAGCGTGGCCTCGACGTTCCCGGTGGCCAGCGCAGCGGCGGGCGACAGGCGTTCGATGTGGGGCCCGAAGTTCTCCCAGGCCCAGGTGTTGTAGACCTCGCACTGCGCGTGGGCGAAGTCGGGGTCGAAGGTGTACCACATGCCCAGGCCCTTGCCCGGGAAGATGATCTCGCCGTCGATGCCGTCCAGCTCCAGGTCGCTCAGGCGCTGCTCCACGCTCGGGCCGCGCTCGGATGCGGTGGCGCCGGCCCTGGAACGGGCGAGGTCCTCGCCCTCCAGCTTGGCCAGGATCAGCCGGTCCGGCTGCTCGGACGCTTCCATCTTGCGCCACTGCACGCCCTTCTCGTCGATCCACACCTTGGGCAGGCGGTCGCGGTACTTCGCGTCGATGCGCTCGGCCCACAGGTTGCCGGGCTCGTTGGCGTGCGTGTCCGACGAGATCATCAGGTACTTGTCGGGCGCACCCGGTTGCGGCGACTTTTCCCAGCCGGCAGAGCCGGGAGTGTTCAGGCGCCATTGGTTGGCTTCGTTGACGACGATCTCGGTCATGACAGGTCCTCGATGGGGAATGGAAGGTTGAACCGGTTCAGTTTGAATGGTTTGACCATTCTAAACCGCAAGCGGTACCTGTCAAGCCCCGCGCCGGGGCAGGCGCGTGTCAGCGGGCCGTCTTGGCGGCGATCCTGCGGGCCGGTGCCGGCACGGCAGCCGTCGGCTCAACGTCCATGCCTTCCTGGACGATGGTCAGGTATTCGTCCATGCCCTTGGCGGCCGCCTTGGCATCGCGCGCGCGCAGCGCCTTGAGGATGCGGCGGCGCACGGGGACCAGCTCCGGGCGAGCCTTGCGGCCGGTCTGGTCGATCACGTAGCGGATGATGTCGGACAGCGAATCGACCAGCATCGCCAGCACCTCGTTGCGGGTGGCGCGGGCGATCAGGCCGAAGAAGCGCACGCCCTCGTCGGCGCGGCGCCGCAGGTCGTCGCTGCTCTCGATCTCTGCGATGTTGCGCTCGATCGCGGCGAAGTCCTCCTCGGTGGCGCGTTCGCAGGCGAGCTCGATCACCATCCCGTTGATCAGCCGCCGGGCCTCCGCCAGGCCGGCCAGCGACACGCGCCCCAGGAACATCAGGTCCTGCAGCGACTGCGTGAGGAGCGCCGGATTGCCGTCGCGGATGAAGGCGCCCCCCTTCACGCCCTTCTGCAGCGAGACGACGCCCGAGATCTCCAGCGTGCGCAATGCCTCGCGCACCGCGGGCCGGCTGACCTTGAATTCCACCGCTAGGTCGCGCTCCGCCGGCAGCTTGTCGCCGGGCTTGAGCACGCCGGAGGCCAGGCGCTTGCGGATCTGCTCGCAGATCTCCTCGAAGACGCGGCGCGTCTTGACCTCCTGGAAGGACAGCTGCGGTGTGGTTGCCATTGCTTCTCTATGTGGTTGGGGTTGATCGAGGATAGCCCAATGCGGGCAAGGGTCGGACAAGGTTAATTTCCTGGATTTGCAATGGACAGACCAATACAATGACGTAGGGCTCACCGCATGCCGGATGGCCCTGCTGCTGCCGGTCGAGGGCCCGCGGCATTCTCGTCACCCATCGACCCCCTGGAGACCCAGATGAATCCCGCTTCCCGTTCCGGCCCGCTGCTCGGCCTGCGCGTCGTCGAATTCGCCGGCATCGGCCCCGGCCCCTTCGCCTGCATGCTGCTGTCCGACATGGGCGCCGACGTCGTCACCATCGACCGCCCCGGCAAGAAGCTGGGCGAGCGGCACAACATCACCGGCCGCGGCCGCAGCGTGCTGCTGGCCGACCTGAAGGACGCCGCCGCACGCGAGCAGGTGTACCAGCTGCTGGAGAAGGCCGACGTGCTGATCGAGGGCTACCGCCCCGGCGTGATGGAGCGCCTCGGCTTCGGCCCGGAGGCCGTGCTCGCGCGCAACCCGCGCATCGTCTACGGCCGCATGACCGGCTGGGGCCAGGAGGGCCCGCTCGCGCAGGCGGCGGGCCACGACCTCAACTACATCGCCATCACCGGCGCGCTTCACGCGATCGGCCCCAAGGACGGCGCGCCGGTCCCGCCGCTGAACCTCATCGGCGACTACGGCGGCGGC
>NZ_LMTS01000243.1:45116-52040 GCF_001541225.1 Variovorax sp. WDL1
GTGGGCGTGCTGGCGGCGCTGCGGGAAGCCGGCCTGTCCGGACGCGGCCAGGTGGTGGATGCGGCCATGACAGACGGCGCCGCCTCGCTCATGACCAACTTCGTGAGCCAACAGCTGCGCGGGGTGTTCAGCGAGCGGCGCGGCAGCAACCTGCTGGACGGCGGCGCGCCGTACTACCGCGTGTATGAGACCGCGGACGGCGAGCACGTGACCCTGGGCGCGATCGAGCCGCAGTTCTTCGCGGAGTTCTGCGAGCGCGTGGGCGTACCGCCCGAACTGCATGGCGCGCAGAACGACCGGGCGCAGTGGCCCCGGCTTCATGACGAGTTCGCCCGCATCTTCAGGCGCAAGACCCAGGCGGAATGGACGCAGGCGCTGGAAGGCACCGACGTGTGCTTCGCGCCCGTGCTGCCGCTGTCGCGCGCGCAGACCCATCCGCACAACCTCGCGCGCCGCACCTTCGTCGACGTGGACGGCATCAACCAGCCGGCCCCCGCCCCGCGCTTCTCCCGCACGCCCTCGCGCATCCAGGGGCCGGCGCCGAAGGAACCCACTGCCGCCTCCGAAGTGCTCGGCCGCTGGCAATGACCGGCGCGCCTCGCGCGCCCGTGCCGTTGCTTGCAGCCGCGGCCTTCTTCAGCGCCGCGGCGCTGCGCGTGTGCGATTCGCTGCTGCCGCGCTTCGCCGACGAGTTCCAGCGCAGTGCGGGTGAATCGGGCAGGCTCATCATCGGCTTCGCGGTGGCGTACGGGCTGATGCAACTCCTGTCCGGCCCGCTCGCGGACCGCTTCGGCAAGCAGCGCATGATGACGTTCGCCCTCGCCGGCTCCGGCGCCGCCTCGGCCGCCGCAGCGCTCGCGGGCTCCTTCGACGCGCTGCTGGCCTGGCGTGCACTGTGGGGCATGGCGGCCGCGGGCATCGTGCCGCTCGCGATGGCCTGGATCGGCGATGCGGTGGCGTACGAGGCGCGGCAGGCGACGCTGGCGCGGCTGCTGCTCGGCACCCTCTCGGGCATGGTGATGGGCCAGCTGCTGGGTGGCCTGTGCGCCGAGACGGCGCTGGGCTGGCGCGGCGCCTTCGCGGTGTTGAGCGTGGGCTACTGGACGGTCGCCGCGCTCCTGTGGCGCGAACCCTCTCGCATCACCGCGACGGTGGCGGCGGTGGGGTCGCCCGCGGCCGGCCGCGGCGGCCTCGGCGCCGTGCTCGCGCAGCCGTGGGCGCGCGTGGTGCTGGTGGCGGTGTTCCTCGAGGGCGTTTTCCTGCTCGGTGCGCTCAGCTACCTGCCCACCTACCTGCACGCCCGCGAAGGACTCGGCCTGGCGGCAGCCTCTGCCGTCTCGGCGATGTATGCGGTGGGCGGCCTTGCCTACGCGGTCTGCGCGCGCCGCGTCGTCGGCTCGCTCGGCGAGATCCGGATGGCGGCGGCCGGCGGCCTGTTGATGGCCGCCGCGCTGGCCGGGCTGTGGCTGCTGCCGCATTGGTCGAGCGCGGCGCCGCTGGCGGTGCTGCTCGGCTTCGGTGCCTACCTGTACCACAACACCCTGCAGACGCACGCCACCCAGATGGCGCCGCAGGCGCGCGGCAGTGCCGTTTCGCTCTTTTCCTTCGGCCTGTTCGCCGGCCAGTCGATCGGCGTGGCGGCCTTCGGCGGCCTGGTCGACCTGCAGGCCTATGGCGCCCTGCTGCTGCTGCCCGCGGCGGCGCTGGCCGTCATCGGCATCGGGTTCGCCGTGTCCCTGCGACGGCGCGCCGCTGCCATCGCTGCCGGATGACAACTGCGGCTCACGAGGGCGTCAGCACCTGTCCGCCGCACACCGAGATGCACTGCCCCGTCACGTAGGCCGACAGCGGCGTGACCAGGAACTCCAGCACATTCGCGCAGTCCTCCACCTCGCCGAAGCGGCGCAGCGGGATGCGCTTCAGCTCCTTCTCGTTCTGCATGCCGCGTGCGGCGGCCTGCTTGCGGATGCGCTCGGTGAGCATCGAGCCCGGCGCGATGCAGTTGACGCGGATGCCGTCCGGCCCCACCTCGGCCGCCAGGTAGCGCGTCAAGGTCAGCACCGCGCTCTTGGCTACCGCGTAAGGGGCGAGCCGTCCCGCCGTGCGCGAGGCGTCGAGCGCGGCCATGGTGGCGATGTTCACGATCACGCCCGAGTGCCGGGCGCGCATCGCGGGAAGTGCCTCCTGGCTGCAGAAGAGCGCGCTTCGGTAGTTCACGTCGAGCATCGCGTCCGTGTCCTCGTCGGTCATCTGCGAGGCCAGGCTGCGCTCTACAGGGGTGAAGGCACCGCCCGCGTTGTTGACCAGGATGTCGATGCGGCCGAACTCGGCCATCGTCCTGCGCACGAGGGCTCGCGCGGCCTCGCGCCGGCGCAGATCGCCCTGCACCCCGAGGCTGCGGCGGCCCAGGGCTCGGACCTCCTCGGGCACCCCCGGGGCCGTGAGTTCCTCGCCGAACTCGTGCGCGGAGGCGAGGTCGACATCGGCGATGACCACGTCCGCGCCCAGCTTCGCCAGGCGCAGCGCGTAGCCGCGGCCCAGGCCGCGCGCGGCGCCGGTGACGATGGCCACCTGGTCTTGCAACGGCAGCATCACGCGAGCGTCTCCAGAAAGATGGCATTCAGCATAGGACCAGAATATCATTGGTCCAACCATTTGGTCAATGCGACACCCCATGCCGCAGCCGCTACGATCCCGGCCATGCCCCGCGCCCCAGTCCACGACAGCTTCGACGTCGTCCCCATCAATCCGCAGCGCATCTTCCAGGAGGTGGCGAACCAGCTGCGCCGCCTGATCTCGGAAGGAAAGCTTCGCCCCGGCGACAAGCTGCCGCCGGAGCGAGAGCTTGCGAAGCGCTTCGGCGTGAGCCGCAACACCATGCGCGAGGCGCTGCGTGCGCTGGAGCTGAGCGGGCTGATCGAACTGCGGCTGGGCGCGACCGGCGGCGCCTTCGTGCTCCCGGGGAGCTCCAATGCCGTGGTGGCGGGGATGCGCGACCTCTACTTCCTGGGCGCGATCACGCCCGAGCACCTGACCGAGGCGCGCATCTCGATCAGCGCCGCCGTGATCCGCATGGCCTGCGAGCGCATTACCGACGAGGAGATCGCGGCGCTGGAGGCCAACGTCGCGGCTGCCGAGCGGGCGCGAAAGGCCGGCGATTTCGAGGAGCGCACGCGGCACCACCAGGCCTTCCACGTGCTGCTGGCCCGGACCACGCACAACCCGGTGCTGATCGCGACGACCGAGGGGATCATGGAGATCACCCGGCAGTTCGTGAAGGCGATCGGCCCGACCGACGAGCAGACCTACACGCATCCTTCCCGCAAGCGGCTGCTGAAGCACCTGCGCGCACGGGACGCGGAGAAGGCGGCGGCAGAGATGAGCTCGGCGCTGACCAAGCTGCACCGCAGCTACATGGTGAAGGCGGCGCCTTCCGCCCAGGGCCTGCCAACAAGCCCTACCGCGCCAGCACCACCCCGGCCGCCTCGCGGTCCCAGGCCTGCGAGAGCGCTGCCTCGAGTTCCTGGCGCAGCCTGAACTTCTCCACCTTCTGGCTCATGGTGGTCGGCAGCGACGCGCGGAACTGGATATACCGCGGCACCATGAAGTAGGCCATGTTGCGCTGGCAGTGCTCGACCAGCTGCAGCGCGTCGAGCTGCGTGCCGGGCTTGGCCAGGACCACGGCGGCCACCTCCTCGTCGTTGGCCTGCGTCGCCACGGGGAAGACGGCGGCATCGGCCACGTCGGGATGCGTGGCGATGATCTGCTCGACCTCGAAGGCCGAGATGTTCTCGCCGCGCCGGCGGATGCAGTCCTTCTTGCGGTCCACGAAGTAGAGGTAGCCGTCCTCGTCGCACATGCCGCGGTCGCCGGTGTGGAACCACAGGTTGCGGCGCGACGCCAGCGTCGCATCGGGCATCTTGTAGTAGCCCATCGTGCCGCGCCACGGCTCGTCGAAGCGCAGCACCATCTCCCCGACCTCGCCCGGCGGCAGCTCGAAGTCGTCGTCGTCCACGATCCGGACCTGCACGCCGCGCCGTGGCCGGCCGATGGAGCCGAGCTTGTCGCGCGGGTCCCATTGCGTGAAGGAGGTCACCATGCCGTAGTCCGACAGGCCGTAGTTGTTCATCGCGCGCAGGCCGAAGCGCTTCTCGAACTCGGCCGCATACCTCGGGGTGGGCGCCATGCTCACCAGGCGCAGGCAGTGGTCCGCATCGGCGGGCGACGGCGGCTGGCTCCACAGAAAGCTGGACATTGCGCCGAGGAAGTTGGTGATCGTGGCCTTCGATTCGCGGATCTCGCCCCAGAACCGCGACACCGAGAAGCGCCGCGACAGCACGACCGAGGCCCCGCACACCAGCGCCGCGCCGGTGGCGGCGAGCAGCGCGTTGTTGTGGAACAGCGGCAGGCAGACATAGAAGATGTCCGAGGCGCGGTAGCCTTGCGCCTCGGCCGCGCTGGTACCGTAGGTCAGCGCCGCCGCCTGGGACAGCATGCTGCCCTTGGACGGTCCCGTGGTCCCGGAGGTGTAGGCGATCAGCACGAGGTCGCAGAAGCGCGGCTCGATGGCCGGCTCGAAAGGCGCGGCACTCGCGCCGTCGACCAGCGCGTGGAAGTCCGCCACCTCGATCGCGCCGGACAGCGAGACCGCGCCTTCCCCTTCCTCGCCGGTGCGCACCACGATCACGCGCTTGAGCAGCGGCAGCTGCGCCAGCACCTCCTGCAGGCGCGACACCAGCGAGGCATCGACGACAACCGTCTCGCAGTCGGACTGCCCCAGGTAGTAGCGCAGCAACTCGCCGCGCGCGGCGGTGTTGACCGGCACCGAGACCGCGCCGATCTTGCTGATGGCGAAGAACACCGACAGGTGCTCGGCCGAGTTGCCCATCAGCAGGCCGGCGTGTCCGCCGCGTACCACGCCGAAGCCCTGCAGCGCTTGGGCCACCCGGCCGGTCCAGGCGTCGATTTCGCCATAGGTGAAGGTTCGGCCGGTGGCCGTCTCGGTCAGGAACACCTTGTCGCGGGCGCTCCGCGCGAACTTCGCGAGAAGCTTCGGAAAGCTCAGCTCGCGCAGCGCGTAGGTGTCGGCATTGACGGCGTTCGGCGCCGTGTCAGGGGCGGCAGAGGTCATTCGGCGGTGATGTTGTTGCGCTTGATGACGTCGAGCCAGCGCTGGTTGTGGCGCTTCAGCAGTGCGGCGAATTCATCCGGCGTACTGCTGGTGGCAGCGACGCCGGCCTTCTCCATCGTCTCGCGGTAGTTGGCGTCGGCCACGGCGGTCTTCATCGCGGCGGCGAGCTTGTCCACCACTGGCTGCGGCGTACCGGCCGGGGCAACCAGGCCGAAGAAGATCTCGATGGTCAGGTCCGGCTGGCCCGCCTCGGCCACCGTGGGGTACTGCGGCAGCGCCGGCTCGCGCTTGGGCGTGGTCACGGCAAAGCCCTTGAGCTTGCCGGCCTTCAGCAGCGGGGTGGCCGCCGAGGTGGAGGTGAACATCAGGTCCACCTGTCCGCCGAGCATGGCGTTGACGCCGTCGATCTCGCCCTTGAAGGGCACGTGCAGCAGGTCGATGCCGGCGGATTGCTTGAACAGCTCCGACAGCAGGTGCGGCGCGCTGCCGTTGCCGGAGGACGCGATGGTGATCTTGCCCGGCTGCGACTTGGCGAGCTTCACCAGTTCGGCGAAGTCCTTCGCCGGCAGCTCGGCCTTGGAGACGAGCGTCCACGACGAGATCGCCGCCAGGCTCACCGGCGCGAATGCCTTCTGCGGGTCGTAGGGCGGGTTGCGGGTGATGTGGGGCGTGACGCTCATCGGGCTGTTGCCGCCCCAGCCCAACATGTAGCCGTCAGGCTGCGCGCGTGCCACGGCGCCCATGCCGATCATGCCGCCGGCGCCGGCGCGGTTCTCGACCACGAAGGGCTGGCCCAGCTGCCGGGTCAGGAGCGCTGCGATCATGCGCGCCGACAGATCGGTCGCGCCGCCCGCGGAGAACGGCACCACGATGGTGACGGGCTTGGAGGGATAGGCGGCGGCGGCGTTCTGCGCGAACGAACTCGCTGCCGCCACGAGCATCGCGGCAGCGGCGAAAAGGCGGGCCATGTTCATGGGGGTGTCTCCTGAGTTTCGGGAAAAGGGCAAGGGCTCCTATGGTAGTTTAAATGGTCCAACCATTCAATTATTCCGAAGATTCCGACTTGCTGCAGGACGCGCGCGTGGTGGAGCCGTGCCAGCCGGACATCGTCTACGTGCCGCAGTCCGGCATGGGCGCGGCACGGCCGCTACGGGCGCGTCTCAGGCAAGCCCCAACGCCCGCCGCTCGCGGAACACCAGGTCGTCCTGGCTGCGCCGGCCGGTCTCCTGCGAAGCAGGAGGCTGCGGCATGTCGGCGGGCACCGGCACGAACTGCTTCCAGTCGGCCACCAGGGTCCTCTTCGCGATCTTCCATCGGGCGTCGGCCCGGCGCTCGAAGCGGTCGACATAGCGCGAGCAGGTCATGAGGTCCATGCCGCCGCCCGCCGCGCCTGCCTTGCCGCCGGCCAGCTGGTCGAGCGCGGCACGTGCCTCTGCCGGGTAGCGCTGCGTGGTGCGGACATAGGTCTCCACCAGCGCCAGGTCGGGCCCCGCGAATTCGATCAGGATGTTGCTCACCGCGTGCATGGAAAAAGGGATGCCGGCATGGCGCTCGCGGATCCACTCGACCAGCCCGTCCACCGGCCCGTTGAAGGCGCCATGCAGATCCACCGCATCCGGATGGAAGACCTCGCGAATCCCGCTGAAGTCCAGCCGGTCCACCGCGCGGCACCACCTGTACATGCAGTCCTGGATGTGCAGGCGGTCGGCGATGCGCTCGGGGGAATAGTCGTCCTGGATGCTCGCGCCCATGTGTTGTCTTATATGGACGCCTCCCGTGTGGCAAGCGAGTTC
>NZ_LMTS01000327.1:0-19772 GCF_001541225.1 Variovorax sp. WDL1
GGTGGGCGGCTACACGAAGTGAGCCAACCTGGGGGCGAGCGTCATTTCGTGCCGAAGATCCGGTCGCCGGCGTCGCCCAGCCCGGGCAGGATGTAGCCGTGGCTGTTGAGCTCGCGGTCGATGGCCGCGGTGTAGATGGGCACGTCGGGGTGCGCGGTCTGGAAGGTCTTGATGCCTTCCGGGCAGGTCAGCAGGCACACGAACTTGATCGACTTCGGGTTCAGCTCCTTGAGCCGCTCCACCGCCGCGACCGCCGAGTTGCCGGTGGCGAGCATCGGATCGACCACGATGCAGTCCCGCTCGCCCATCTCGCCCGGCATCTTGAAGTAGTACTCCACAGCGGTCAGCGTCTTGGGGTCGCGGTACAGGCCGATGTGGCCCACGCGCGCGCCCGGCACCACGCTCAGCATGCCGTCGAGGATGCCGGTGCCGGCGCGCAGGATGGAGACCAGCACCACCTTCTTGCCGTCGATCACCTTGGCGTTCATGGTCTCGAGCGGGGTCTCGATCTCGATGTCCTGCATCGGCATGTCGCGCGTGACCTCGTAGGCCATCAGCATGCTGATCTCGTTGAGGAGGCGCCGGAAGCTGTTGGTGCTGGCCTCCTTGCGGCGCATCAGCGTGAGCTTGTGCTGGACGAGGGGATGATCGACGAGGTGGACGTTGCTCATGGGTGGGCTTGAATGCGTTTTCGAAAGTGGGGAGTCTAGAAGACCGTGCCGTCGCTCTCGATGCGCAGGGGTGGCGTTCCTCCACGCAAGCGCTGTGCCAGTACGCGGCCCGCGGCCCATGTGCCGCCTTCCAGCACGCGGACGAGCGGCAGCTCTTCCTCGCTGCGGTCCAGCACCTTGCGCACCCGCGCCGCCAGCTCGTCGAGCAGCGCGATGGTCAGCGCGCGCCATTCGACGACGAACTCGTCGCCCGCCTTCCAGGTGCGCTCCAGCAGGGCCTTGTCCCGGGGCACGATGACGCCGCTGTCGATCAGCAGGCCGCCGTTGCGGTACTCGGGCAGGGCGGTCAGCGCCTCGAGGTGGCGCACCTTGACGCCGGCCCATTCGAAGGGTTCGATGAGCGAGTAGGTGAGCCACTGTGAGAGCTTGTGGAACGGCATCCAGCCGTTGGTGAGCCCAGGCCCGCGTACGGCGCGATGGCGCCAGCAGTCGCCCAGGGCCAGTGCGGGATCGCCCGAAGGGATGCCGCCTGCTGCATCGCTGCCGTCCGCAGTGAGGCTTTCGATGTGATTGGCGGAGGGCCAGATGCACGACAGCGATTCGAGCAGCAGCGAGAGGATCTGGTGCGCCGTGACCTCCGCTGTCGGCGGCGCGCTGGGGCCGAGGGGGCTCACCAGCGCATTGAAGATGCCGCCCGGGCGGCCGTCGTCGCCGAAGGTCTCGGGCTGCTCGCTCATCGCCTCGCCCAGGCGACGCAGCAGCGTGGCGCGGCCGGCAAGACCCACGAGCGGATTCGTGTCGCTGACCTGGAAGGCATCGCCCAGCCGGTCGGTCACCAGGCCGCGCAGCCCTGCGGCGTCTGCCTGCAGGGGGCGATCGGGGTTGGAGGAGAACAGCCCGCTGGTGAAGGCATGGAAGCTCGCAATGCCCAGCCCTTCGGACCGCCCGAAGCGCTTGCCGGTAGCAGGCTCGGTGTAGTGCCAATAGGGTCCGGCGCCGGCATCGAGCAGCACGCTCACCAGCACCAGGTCGACATGGGCGCGGGCGCGCTCCGTCGGGTCGAGCTTGCCCAGCAGCCGGTCGAGCTCCTCGAGGCGGTTCACATCGCCGGCCTCGAAATGGCGCCAGCGGCTGTGGAAAGGGATCGGGCCGGACGCATAGCGCTCATTTGTCACCGCCGCGACGGTGCGCGCGGTCTCGTCGAGCGCCGCCTCGTCGCCGATGGTGAACCACTCCGATTCGCCACGCCGCGCGCGCGCCAGCAGCGCCTCGGCGCGAATGCGGATCGCGCGCGTGGTGCGCAGGAAGGCCACGGCACCGGCCGGATGGCCGGTGTCTTCCACGAACTCGAGCGCCGGATCGACATGGCCGTCGGCATCGGCGTGCCGGACGGCGGCGTTGGACGTGGGCCGGTCGGGATCGAGCCCGTAGATGTTCTTGCTCATATGTCGAGGGTCCTTCCCTTGGCCTTCTTGAGTTCATCGGCGTCCGGCACGACGCCGGGCGTGAAATAGCCGGCCGCCATCTTGGCGTCCATCTCGACCCGCGCATCGGCGGGGATCAGTTCGTCGGGGATGTTCACCCGCTCGCCGATCTCGATTCCCGAGCCGGCGATGGCGTCGAACTTCATGTTGCTCATCGACACCAGCCGGTGGATCTTGCGAATGCCCAGCCAGTGGAAGACATCGGGCATCAGCTCCTGGAAGCGCATGTCCTGCACGCCGGCCACGCACTCGGTGCGGGCGAAGTACTGGTCGGCCGTGTCGCCGCCCACCTGGCGCTTGCGCGCGTTGTAGACCAGGAACTTGGTCACTTCGCCGAGCGCCCGGCCTTCCTTGCGCGAATAGGCGATGAGGCCGACGCCGCCGCGCTGCGCGCCGCGGATGCACTCCTCGATGGCGTGAGTGAGGTACGGCCGGCAGGTGCAGATGTCGGAGCCGAAGACGTCGGAGCCGTTGCACTCGTCGTGGATGCGTGCGGTGAGCTCGACCTCGGGGTTGGCCAGGTCGCGCGGGTTGCCGAAGATGTAAAGGGTCTGGCCGCCGATGGGCGGCAGGAAGACCTCGAGGTCGGAGCGGGTCACGAGCTCTGGGTACATGCCGCCGGTTTCCTCGAAGAGCACGCGGCGCAGGTCGGTCTCGGAGCAGCCGAAGCGGCGGGCCACCTCGGGCAGGTACCAGACCGGTTCGATCGCGGCCTTCGTCACGATGGCCGCGCCGCCGGGCGTGAGGAACTTGCCGTCGGCCACGAGCCGCCCCTTCTGCAGCCCCTCGATCACCTCGGGGAGGATCACGTGCGCCTTGGTGATCGCGATGGTCGGGCGGATGTCGTAGCCCGCCGCCAGTTCGGCTGCGAAGACGTCGGCGACCACCGCGCCCCAGGGGTCGAGCGAGACGATGCGCCCCGGTTCGCTCCATTGCGGGTAGGGCCCGATCACGTCGGTCGGTGCGGTGTTGGTCAGGTCGGCCTTGTGCTCGCGCTTGAGTGCGCCGGCCGCGACGGCCAGCGCGCGGTAGACGCTGTAGGAGCCGCTGTGCGTGCCGATCACGTTGCGGTGCGCGCGCTTGGTGGTGGTGCCCACCACCGGCCCGCGCTCGGCAGGCGTGGCAGCCCCCCACTGGATGGGCAGCGCGCCCATGCCGCCGGCATGCGAGGTCAATCGGATGTGCGGCCGCTGCGGGGAGGAAGCGCTCGGCGAAACAGATGCAGGCGCGGGGGAGGAGGGCTCGGAGGGATTCGGGGAAAGCGTCGGCGAGGAAGGAGTCGGAATGGCGTCAACGGACATTGGAGGCCCTCAAAAAACACAATGTAGCGAGGGCTTCCGCGGCTGGCAAGCCGCCGGCTGCGGGGCTCAGGCGATGCGCAACACCCGGTCGAGGGCCAGTGCACCGCCGCCGCGCCCGACGAGGTAGAGCAGCAGCGCCGCCCACGAGAGATGCGTCGGCCACGCATCGGGGTACACGAAGACCTGGATCACCAGCGTCATGCCCAGCAGCGCGAGTGCCGAGACGCGGGTGAACAGGCCCAGCACCAGCAGCACCGGGAACAGGTGCTCGGCGTAGGCCGCGAGATGGGCTGCGAGCTCGGGCGGCAGCAGCGGCAGCTTGTACTCGGTGCGGAACAGTTCGTACGCGCCTGGCGTCAGCGTGAGGAAGCCATCGACCTTCGTGCGGCCCGAGAGAAAGAAGATGGCGGCGATGCCCGTGCGCGTGGCCAGCGCCAGCAGGTCGTGCGGGACGAGGCGCGTGAGCAGCTCGGCGAGCCGGTTCCAGCGTGCGCGAAGGCCGTGCGCGCCGTCAGTTGCGTAGGAGACAGATCCGGCGGTGTTGGAACTCATGGCGTGCTTTCGGTAGAGGGGTCAGGAGTGAAGGCGCCGACGCGCAGCAGCACTTCGAGCAGCGCCGCGATGTCGCAGTTGGCATCGAGGACCAGGGCCTGCTCGGCGGCCTCGCCCAAGGGCAGGCCGGCGGCGCAGGCATCGAGGAACGCGCAGCCGGCCTCACTGATAGGACGCCAAGTCACTGCGTCGGCGGGTCGCGTGAGGAGTGCGCCTTCCCCACGCCACACGAGTTCTTCGTCTCCATCGCGGCCGTCGCCGCGGTTGCGCGCCCAGATGCTGTAGATCGGCTGTTCGGCGAACCACGCCCACCGCGTCGCCGGGTGGAGGCGCAGCACCAGGGCTGCGAGCCGCTCGGGCGCATGGCGCGCCAGCCATGCCGCATCGAGCAATGGCGCATTCGCGGCTGCGTGGACCTCGCGCCACAGCGCATCGAGGCGTGCAACATCTGACAGGTAGGGCAGTTCGGCGGCCGGCTCGAAGTGCTGGAGGAAGTCGGCGAAGCCCTCGCCGTAGTGCAGCAGCCGTCCGTCGCGCGGCGGGCTCGCCGCCGCATGCAGCGCGGCCGCGGCCCGGAACCATTCGGTGCCCACCAGCCGCGCGACCGCAGGGAAATTGGCTTCGAGCGCGTCAATGCAACCCTTCATTACCGTGTTGCGGTAGACCGCGAAGGCAGGCTGCTCGGCGAGCCGCCGCACGGCAGGGTCCATCACCGCCTCGGGCGCGAACAGGACCTGGGCGAAGGCGTCGTGGAAGCTCATGGCCGGGCCTCCAGTGCGCACGTGCTTTCGCGCAGCGCGGCTTCGGCGATGTTGCGCTCCGTCATCAGCGTGTCGAAGGCCGGCACGTTGCCGTCGCGCTCGATCAGCGTGGGCCGCGCGCCGACGCGCCCGATGAAGCGGCGATACAGGCGCCAGACCTCGGGCGCGACAGGCGCATCGTGCGAGTCGATCAGCAGGGCCTCGCCGAGCACCGGGTCGCGCGAATGGCCGGCGAGATGGATCTCGCTGACCAGCGCCGCCGGAAAGCGGTCCAGCCAGGTCTCGGCCGAGTAGCCCAGGTTGCGCGCCGACACATGGACGTTGTTGATGTCCAGCAGCAGCGTGCAGCCGGTGCGGCGCGCCAGCTCGGCCAGGAAGTCGATCTCGTCCCAGGCATGGCTGTCGAAGCGCAGGTAGTGGGAGGGGTTCTCGATGGCGATCGGCGTGTCCAGCGCATCCTGCGCCCGGCCGATGTTCGCGGCGATGCGGTGCAGCGCCTCCGTCGTGCGCGCGAAGGGCAGCAGGTCGGGAAAGTAGTGGCCGTTCCAGGCCGACCAGGCCAGGTGCTCGGAGATCAGCGCGGGCCGGATGCGCTCGGCGAGCGTCGCCAGCCGACGCAGGTGCGCTGCATCGGGCTCGTTCTCGCCCGCCAGCGACAGCGCAACGCCGTGCAGCGAGACGGGATGCCGTTCGCGCACCGCCTCGAGCCAGCCGAGCCGCGGCCCGCCCGCCACCATGTAGTTCTCGGGATGCACCTCGAACCACAGGCCCTCGACGCGGGCCGACACGGCGGCGTCGTAGTGTTCGGCCTTGAGGCCGAGGCCGGCCGTGAGCGCGGGGGAAGACATGGGGGCGGGGCCGCGGAATCGATCAGGACTTGATCGGCGTCAGCGAGCCCGTGCCCTTGGGCGTCTTGATCGTGGCGCAGGTACCGGCCGGCACGTTCTTCCAGGCGTTGCCCTGGTAGTCCACCTTCGAGGTGCCCGCGCAGGTGGTGCCTGGGCCGGCGGCGCAGTCGTTCTTGCCGGCCATCGAGACGCCGTAGCATTTCTCCATCGCGGCCATCTTGTCTGCCATCGGCTTGGTGTCCTGGGCCATGGCGGAACCGGCGGCAAGGGCGCCGAGGGCCAGGGCGGTGATGGCGAGGGGACGAGTGATCATGGAATGTGCTCCAGTGGTTGAGTGAAGATTGCAACCGCACCGTCTGGCGCAGTCGGTTTCTACTTCGCGGCCTGAGCGATCCGGGTTACAGCGCGCGGCACAATCCGCCCGATTTTCTTTTTTCGCGCCGGCTGTAACCGGCAGAGCCGAAAGCACGAATGACCAGTGGGAGCCCGATGGCAAAGAGCGATGCGGAGACGGTGCTGCACGAGCTGTTCGTGCGCGGCCTGGGCGGCGACGCCCAGGCCTATCAGGCCTTCCTGCAGAAACTCAGCGCACACCTGCGCGCCTTTCTGGCCAGGCGCCTGTTCGGCTGGCCCGATGAAGTCGAGGACCTTGTCCAGGAATGCCTGCTCGCGATGCACAACCAGCGCCACACCTACCAGAGCGATCAGCCGCTGACGGCGTGGGTGCACGCGATTGCGCGCTACAAGATGATCGACCTGCTGCGCGCGAAATCAAGTCGAGAGGCGCTGAACGACCCCCTGGATGACGAGCTCGCAGTGTTCGCCGATTCGGCCACCGAGGCCAGCGACGCGCGCCGGGACCTGGCCGGACTGCTCGAGACCTTGCCGGACCGGCACCGGTTGCCGATCGTGCACGTCAAGCTCGATGGGCTCTCGGTAGCCGAGACCGCGCGCCTGACCGGCATGTCGGAATCGGCGGTCAAGGTGGGCATCCATCGCGGGTTGAAGGCGTTGGCATTGAAGATCGGAAAGTCCTCATCATGAAAACAGACGAGCTTGTGGCTTTGCTGGCGGCGCGCGCGGAGCCGGTGCCCCGGCACGCCGCGGCGCGGCGCATTGGGCTGGCGCTTGCGGCCGGCCTGCCGATCTCGATCGCCGTCATGATCATCGAGTACGGCGTGCGGCGCGATCTTGTGCAAACCATGTTCTGGCCGATGTTTTGGGTCAAGCTTTTGTTCCCGGCCTGCATTGCCGTGGCCGGCTTCGTGGTCGTGCAGCGGCTGGCCCGGCCCGGCGTGCGCGTGCACGCCGCGTGGCTGGGCCTTGCGGTCCCGGTGCTCCTGGTGTGGGCGCTGGGAATGGTGACCTGGCTGATGGCGCCGGTCGACGAGCGCGCTGCGATGGTGTGGGGGCAGAGCTGGCAAAGCTGTGCCTTCAGCATTGCGTTGATCTCGGTGCCGGTGTTCGTGGCTTCGCTCGCAGCACTGAAGGGCCTCGCGCCGACGCAGCCTGCGCTGGCCGGCGCCGCGGCCGGGGCGATGTCGGCGGGAGCGGGGGCTGCGGTCTATGCCTTGCACTGCCAGGAACTGGCGGCGCCATTCCTGGCGATCTGGTATGTGATCGGGATGGCGCTGCCGGTGGGGGCGGGGGCGCTGATCGGGCGCCGGTTGCTCCGCTGGTGAAGAGCGACCAGGCAGCCTCAATGGCATGCCCGATTTGGGTATGGTCATGCCCAATATGGGTACAACGCATCTCGCTACCCCTCAGTCCAGCAGTCTCGCCGACGCGCTCTTCCCCGGTACGAAGCAACGGGTGCTCGGGCTGCTCTTCGGCCAACCTTCGCGCAGCTTCTATGCCAACGAGCTGATCGGGTTGGCCGGAAGCGGATCGGGCGCGGCGCAACGTGAACTCGCCAATCTGGCGCAGAGTGGCTTGGTCAACGTGACAGCGGTCGGCAATCAGAAGCACTACCAAGCCAACGCCGATTCGCCTCTCTTCGAGGAACTGTGCGGCATCGTGCAGAAGACCGTCGGTTTGCGATCGGCTGCAGCCAGCATGACCTTGTTGTTGAGTCCGTCCAGTCCTGAGGCCAGTCCGCCTTTGCCCCGGTAAACAGGTAGGCCCACGGGTTTGGCGGGTGCGTTCAAGTCGAGGGTGGTCTTCATGATTGCAGCGCTCCTACGAGCCTACTCATCTGCGCGTCTTGGCCCCGAAGATCCCCCCCAGCACCCCCCGCAGGATCTCCTTGCCCACCTGCGTCCCCATCGTCCGCATCGCCGACTTGGCCATGGTCTGCGCCAGCCCATCGCGCTTGCCGCCGCGCGGACCGGTCGAGCCGAACAGGATCTCGTTCAGGCTGCCCATGACGCCGCCCGATTCGGCCGACGCCGCGGCGCCGGGCTTGCCGGCAGACCCAGGCGGCGCATCGGGCGCCGTCTCGGCCCTTTCCTTGAGCTTCTCGTAGGCCGATTCGCGGTCCACCGCCTTCTCGTAGACACCCGCCACCAGCGAATTGGCGATCAACGCCTGCCGTTGCGCCGGGGTGATCGGCCCGATCTGGCTGCCCGGCGGCAGCACGTAGACGCGCTCGGTGATGCTGGGCCGCCCCTTGGCATCGAGGAAGCTCACCAGCGCCTCGCCCACCGCCAGCTCGGTGATCGCCGTCTCGATGTCCAGGCCCGGCTTCTGCCGCATCGTCGTGGCCGTGGCCTTCACCGCCTTCTGGTCGCGCGGCGTGAAGGCGCGCAGCGCGTGCTGCACGCGGTTGCCCAGCTGCGCCAGCACGGAGTCGGGGATGTCCAGCGGGTTCTGCGTCACGAAGAACACACCGACGCCCTTGGAGCGCACCAGCCGCACCACCAGCTCGATACGCTCGACCAGGGCCTTGGGCGCTTCGTTGAAGAGCAGGTGCGCCTCGTCGAAGAAGAAGACCAGCTTGGGCTGCTCCGGGTCGCCGATCTCGGGCAACTGCTCGAACAGCTCCGACAGCAGCCACAGCAGGAAGGTGGCATAGAGCCGCGGCGAGTTCATCAGCTTGTCGGCCGCCAGGATGTTCACCACGCCCTTGCCGCCCTCGGTCTGCATGAAGTCCGCGATGTCGAGCATCGGCTCGCCGAAGAACTTGTCGCCACCCTGGCTCTCGATCTGCAGCAGCCCGCGCTGGATCGCGCCGACACTGGCGGCGCTGATGTTGCCGTACTCGGTGGTGAACTGGCTCGCGTTCTCGCCCACGTGCTGCAGCATGGCGCGCAGGTCCTTCAGGTCCAGCAGCAGCAGGCCGTTGTCGTCGGCGATCTTGAACACCAGGTTCAGCACGCCGGCCTGGGTCTCGTTGAGGTTGAGCATGCGGCCCAGCAGCAGGGGCCCCATGTCGGACACCGTGGCACGCACCGGGTGGCCCTGCTCGCCGAACACGTCCCACAGGGTGACAGGGCAGGCCAGCGGCTGGGGCAGCTCGATGCCGCGCTCCTTCAGGGTGGCCGCCATCTTCTCGCCGATGCTGCCCGCCTGGCTGGCGCCGGTCAGGTCGCCCTTGACGTCGGCCATGAACACCGGCACGCCGATGGCCGAGAGCTTTTCGGCGATGGTCTGCAGGGTGACGGTCTTGCCCGTGCCGGTAGCGCCGGTAATCAGGCCGTGGCGGTTGGCGAGCCCCGGCAGAAGGGTGCATTCGATGGTGTCGTGGCGGGCGATCAGGAGGGGTTCGGCCATGGGGGTGCTCCGGGGTTGGGGACTGGCCGCAGTCTATCCAAGGCGCCCGGGGCCGCCTCCTATAATTCCGACCCCGTGCGATAGTTCGTTCAAAAGTTCTCGGAGTCCCTCTTGTCATCGACCCAGCCACCCATTACCGCCCTTGGCGATGCACCCGAACAGTCCGCTCTGGAGAACGAGCTGGCCGTGCTTCTGGTGGAGTCCCTGAATCTCGAGATCGCACCTTCCGAGATCGCGCCGACGGCGCCGCTGTACGGCGAAGGGCTGGGGCTCGACTCGATCGACATCCTCGAGGTCGCACTCGAGGTCTCGCGCAAGTACGGCTTCCAGCTGCGCTCGGACGACGAGCGCAACCAGCAGATCTTCCAGTCGCTGCGCAGCCTCGCAGCCCACGTCGCCCAGAATCGCGGCGATTCCTGACCCATGTCTCGATGGCGCATGGCGCTCCTGCTGCTCGCGGGGGTGGCCTATGCCGGCGTTTCCCATTGGATGATGCTCTTCCATGCCGCCGAGCCCTGGGCGGTGGGGGTGCTGCTCGGTCCGCTGTGGCTCACGGCGCTGGGGCTGGCGGGTAGCCGTTTCGGTGGCTGGGGCCTGGCGATCGCGGCGGCGCTGGGCGTGCTCGGGTTCGCGCTGGTGCTGCGCGGCGAGGCGGGCGACCCCAATCGGCTCTACATGCTGCAGCACGTGGGCATCAATGCGCTGCTGTGCGGCTGGTTCGGCGGCACGCTGCGGCGCGACCGGCTGTCGCTGATCGGCCAGTTCGCCGCGCGCATCCACCCGCTGTCGCCCGGGATGCGCGAGTACACCTGGCGCGTGACCCGGGTCTGGACCGTGTACTTCGCGTTGATGGTCCTGGCCTCGGTGGTGGTGTATGCCACGATGCCCTTCGCCGCATGGTCGGTGCTGGCCAACCTGCTGACCCCCCTGATGGTTGGAATCCTCTTCGTCGGCGAGTATCTGCTGCGCTACCGGCTGCATCCCGAATTCGAGCGCACCCGCCTGATCGACACGGTGCGCGCCTTCTACAGCGCGCCGGTCGACCCGGCGGCACGGCAATGAATGTGACCAGCCTTGATCTTCTTCCTCTCCTGAGCGAGCGTGATCCGGACGCGCCCCTCGCCTGGCGCGCCGGCGTGCCGGTCAGCGCACGCGAGTTCCTGGCCGACGTGGCGCGCCTGGCGCCGCAACTGCCGGAGGGTGGCCCGGTGGTCAACCTCTGCGGCGATCGCTATGCCTTCGCACTGGGGCTGGCAGCGGCGCTGGTGCGTGGCCAGGCCAGCCTGCTGCCTCCCGATGCGCGGCCCGACACGCTGGCTCGGCTGGTCGAGCCGGGTGGCCGCACCTATGCGCTGCTGGACGACCCGGAGCTCGCCACGCCCGGCATGCAGCGCATCCTGGTCGAGCACCGGCCGCCGCCCGGCGGCGCGGGTGCGCAGCCGGTTCTGGCGATCGATGCCGGCCTGCATGCCGTCAGCCTGCTGACTTCCGGCTCCACCGGCGCGCCGCAGCCGCATGCCAAGTCCTGGAAGACGCTGGTGGGTGACGTGGCCGCCGCGGTGGCCCGGCTGGCCGAACTGCTCGGGCGGCCCTCGCTGGCCGGCCTGACGCTGGTGGCAACCGTGCCGGTGCAGCACAGCTACGGCCTCGAATCCTCGGCGTTGCTCGCGATGCTGGGCGGTGCTGCCTTCGACAGCGGCCGGCCCTTCTTCCCGGCGGACGTCGCCCAGGCGCTGGCTTCGGTGCCGCAGCCGCGTGCGCTGGTCACCACGCCCTTCCACCTCAAGACGCTGCTGCTCTCCGGCATCGCCTTGCCGCCGGTGGACCTGATCCTCTCGGCCACCGCGCCGCTCTCGCCTCAGCTCGCTGCCCAGGCCGAGCAGGCCATGGGCGGCCAGCTGATCGAGATCTACGGCAGCACCGAGTCTGGCCAGGTCGCGACGCGGCGGCCGACCCGCAGTGAGGTCTGGGAGACCTTCGGCGAGATCCGCGTGCATGCCGAGCGTGACGCCACGGGCGCGGAGCGCTTCGTCTTCGCGGGCGACTTCGTGCCCGAGCCGACGCCGATGGCGGACGTGCTGGAGCTGCTCGACGACCGCCGTTTCCGCCTGCTCGGGCGCGCCAACGATTTGATCCACGTCGCCGGCCGGCGCAGCTCGCTGGGCTATCTCAACCACCACCTCAACAGCATTCCGGGCGTGGAGGACGGGGTCTTCTGGCTGCCCGACGACGTGACCGACGGCGTGGTGCGCCCGGTCGCCTTCGTGGTCGCGCCCACGCTCGATGCCCATGCCATCGTCGCGGCGCTGCGCGAGCGCCTCGAAGCGGTCTTCGTGCCGCGCCGCGTGGTGCATGTGAGCGCCTTCCCGCGCGAGGGCACCGGCAAGCTGACGGCGCGCGCCCTGCGCGAGTTCGCCCTGTCGCAGCTCGCCCCGGACGGCACGCCGGTGCAGCTCACGCACGAGGTGCCGGCGGACCATCCGGTTTTCGCGGGCCACTTCCCGGGCCAGCCGCTGCTGCCCGGCGCCTTGCTGCTGTCGGAAGTGCTGGAGGCTGCCCAGCGCGTGCCCGCCCTCGCGGCCCGCCTGGGCCCGCGGCCGACGCTCGCCGCAGCCAAGTTCCTGGCGCCGGTGCGCCCGGGCAGCACGCTGCGCATCGACCTCAGCCCCGAGACCGGTGCCTCGCGCGGGCTGCGATTCGAGGTGCGGGTGGGGAAGGTGGTCGCCGCGAGCGGCCGCTGGACCCCCGGCGCTGAGTCATGAGCCGCACCGCCGCTCCGAAGGCCACCAGCACCGAAGCCGAAGGCGAGGGCATTCCGGTGAGCGTGGCACAGCCATCCGGGGCCGGCGACGCGAAGTCGCGCCGAGCCGATTGGTCGCGCACGCCGGAGCGCAGCAACATGCTTGCGCTGCGCGTGATCTGCTGGATCGCGATCCGCTGCGGCCGCCCGCTGGCGCGCCTGGTGCTGCATCCGATCTGCCTGTACTTCCTGCTGTTCTCGCCCGCCCCGCGCCGGCACATCAAGCGCTACCTGTTCCGCGCCATCGGTCCGCGCGCCGGCTGGTCAGATGGGTACCGGCTGCTGCACGCCTTTGCGTCGACCGTGCTCGACCGCATCTATTTCCTGCGCGGGCGCTTGGACCTGTTCGACGTGCGCGTGCATGGCAACGTGCCGGTCGAAGCCGAGGTGATCGCGGGGCGCGGCGCCCTCATGCTCGGCGCGCACATCGGCAGCTTCGAGGCCCTTGGGGCTTGCAAGCACCAGAGCGGCCGCCCGGAGGACCTGCGGCTTGCGATGCTGATGTACCAGGACAACGCACAGCAGATCAGCGCCGTGCTCGATGCCATTGCCCAGCCCGGCCTGCGGCCGCACATCATCGCCCTGGGCCGGCCGCATTCGATGCTGGACCTGCGCGACTGGCTGGATGGCGTCGGGCTCGCGGGCCTCCTGGCCGACCGCACGCTGCCGGGCCCGGAGGAAGCGGGCCAGCAACGCGGCAACAGCATCACGCTGCCGTTTCTCGGGCATCCGGCCTTGATCAACGACGGCCCGTTCCGGCTGGCCGCGCTGCTTCGACGCAAGGTGTTCTTCATGGCGGGCCTCTACGTGGGGGGCGCGCGCTACGATGTTCATTTCGAGCCGCTGGCCGACTTCAGCGAACGCGTGTCGGACCCGGCCGAGCGCGAACGCCGCATCCGCGCCGCGCTCGAAAGCTATGTGGCGCGGCTCGAAGCCCTGTGCCGCGCCTACCCGTACAACTGGTTCAATTTTCATGACTTCTGGCTCGAAGATTCGGATTGAGCGCTGGTGCCGCTGGCTGCTGGCCGCGCTGGCTTTCACTGCATCCTCCGCCTGGGCCTTCGACCTGCCCGAGCTGATGGGCCTGCTCGCCCGGCAGAAGAACGGCGAGGCGCGCTTCACCGAGCAGCGCTTCGTGCGCGGCATCGAAGGGCCGCTGGACGCGAGCGGCACGCTGAGCTTCCAGGCGCCCGACCGGCTGACGCGGCGCACGCTCACGCCCCGACCCGAGACCATGTCGGTCGACGGCAACACCCTGACCCTGTCGCGCAGCGGCCGCACCCGCACGATGACGCTGGACAGCATGCCCGAGCTGCTCGGCATGGTCGAAGCCATGCGCAGCACCCTGAACGGCAACGCGCAGACCCTTCGGCGCTACTTCCGCAGCACGCTCACGGGCACGGCCGACAAGTGGGCGCTGGATCTGGTGCCCATCGACGAGAGGCTGGCGGCCCAGGTGCGCTCGCTCCGGCTGACAGGCAGGGCGGGCGAGGTGCTCGGCGTCGAGATGGAGTTCATCGGCGGCGACCGCTCGGTCATGGCCATCACGCCGGTGCGCGGCGCATCGTGAGCAGCCGGCCCGAGGCAGCAGCGTCCGGCCGGGGGCGCCAGGCGCTGGCCATCGTCGTCTGGCTGCTGGCACTGGCGGCGGGCATCGCGCTCATCGCGCGCACGCATTTCAGCGCCGACCTCTCGGCCTTCCTGCCCGCGAGCCCGGACGAGCGGCAGCGCGTGCTGATCGAGCAGCTGCAAAGCGGCATCGCCTCGCGCACCGTCTTCATCGGCATCGAAGGCGGCAAGGATGCCGCGCAGCGCGGGGCGGTGTCGCGCGCCGTGGCAGCATCGATGCGCGAGAGCAAGCTCTTCGACCAGGTGCAGAACGGTGAAACCGGCGACTGGAAGGAGGCGGGCACCTGGCTCTTCGAACACCGCTACCAGCTCGCGCCCGACATCGCGCCCGAGCGGTTCACGGCCGCGGGCCTGCGCGATGCCATCGGCGACACGCTGTCGCTGCTGGGAACGCCGGCCGGCAACCTGGTCAAGCCCCTGCTGGAGCGCGATCCCACCGGCGAGACCCAGCGCATCGCCGAGGGCCTGATCCCCGCGAGCTCGCCGCGCAGCGAGGAGGGCGTGTGGGTCTCGCGCAATGCGCCGCGGGCGCTGATCCTGGCCACCACGCACGCAGCGGGCAGCGACCTGGACGCGCAGGCGCAAGCCATCGCGCGCATCCAGCAGGCCTTCGACGCCGCCACGCGCGAGATGAAGGGCGCCGGCCCGCGCTTGCAGCTGACCGGCGCGCCCGTGTTCTCGGTGCAGAGCCGCGATCAGATCAAGCACGAGGCCATCCAGCTCGCCACCGTCGGCGGCATCGTGATGGGCGCCTTGCTGCTGCTGGCCTTCGCCTCGCCGCGCGCGCTGGTGGTGGCGCTGCTGCCGGTGGCCACCGGCGTGGTCGGCGGCACGGCGGCGGTGAGCCTGGTGTTCGGCGAGGTGCACGGCCTCACCATGGGCTTCGGCAGCACGCTGATCGGCGAGACCGTGGACTACGCGATCTACTACCTGATCCAGGCGCGCGGCGCCGCCGTGCCAGGCACCGGGTGGATGCGCTGGCGCGAAATCCACTGGCCGACGGTGAGGCTGGGCCTGCTGACCTCGGTCTGCGGCTTCGCGGCGCTGGTGTTCTCGGGCTTCCCGGGCCTGGCGCAGCTGGGCGTGTTCTCGCTGGCCGGACTGGTCGCCGCGGCGCTGGTCGCTCGCTTCGTGCTGCCGGTGCTGGCGCCCGACGGCGCGGCGGGCATGGGGATGCGGCGGCAGATGGCGCGCATCGCGGGGCTGATCGTGCGGGCGCTGCCACGGCTGCGCCTGGTCTTCGCCGGCCTCGGCATTGCAGCGCTGGGCCTGGTGCTCTGGCAGGGCGGCCACCTGTGGCGCGCCGACCTGAGCGCGATGAGCCCGGTGCCCAAGGCGGCGCAGCAGCTCGACGAGGAGCTGCGCGCCGACATCGGCGCCAGCGACGGCGGCACGCTGGTGGTGGTGCGCGGCGCGGACGAACAGGCCGCCCTGCGCAACACCGAAGCCGCCTCCGCGAAGCTGGAGGCACTGGTGGGGCAGGGCGAGCTCGTCGGCTTCGAAAGCGTGACCCGCGTGCTGCCCAGCGAGACCGCGCAGGCAGCGCGCATCGCCAGCCTGCCCGATGCCGCGACCTTGAAGGCGCGGCTGGCCGAGGCCACCCAGGGCCTGCCCCTGCCGGCCAGCCGGCTCGAGCCCTTCCTGGTCGATGTGGAGAAGGCGCGCGGCCAGGCCATGATTCGCCGCGCCGATCTGGCCGGCGGGCCGCTGGACGCGGTGGTCGGCGCGCTCATGTTCGAGCGCCCCGGCGGCGGTTGGTCGACGCTGATCGCGCTGCATCCTGGCGAGCGCTTCGACGCGAAGCGGCTCGAAGCCGCGCTCGCCGAGGTGCCCGAGGTGCAGGTGGTGAATGTGGGCGACGAGCTGCGCAGCCTCTATAGGCGCTATCTGCATGAGGCGTTCGTGCAGGTCCTGCTGGGCGCGCTCGCTGTCGTCTTGCTGCTGGGCGCCTGGCTGCGCTCGGGGCGCCGGCTGCTGGCGGTATGCGAGCCGCTGCTGGTCGCGGTTCTGCTCACGCTGGGCGGGCTGGCCCTGCTGCAGGTGCCGCTCGGCATCCTGCACCTGGTGGGCCTGCTGCTGGTGGTGGCGGTGGGCTCCAACTATGCGCTCTTCTTCGACCAGCTGCGCGAGACCGGCCGCGCCGACGAGGACACGCTGGCCTCGCTGCTCCTGGCCAACCTGACGACGGTGGTGTCCTTCACGCTGATCGCGGTCTCCGACATCCCGGCGCTGTCGGCCATCGGCCGCGTGGTTGCGCCTGGTGCGCTGCTGGCGCTGCTGCTGTCGGCCGCCTTCGCGCGTGGCCCGGCGGGTGCTCCGGCGCAACACCGCTGATGGGAGAATCGGCGCCGATGTCCCAAGCCCTCCCAGCCTCCGGATCGTGGCCCTGGCCGCCCGTCGTGCGCGCCAGTGTCGGCTGGCACCTGCTGGCCCTGGCTGCGGCGCTTTTCGTGCCGGGGGCGGTGCCCTGGGCCATCGGTGCGGTGGTGCTGAACCATGTGCTGATCACCGCCGCGGGCCTGACGCCGCGCAGCAGCCTGCTGGGGCCGAACATCACGCGGCTGCCCGCGGCCTCGGCGGCGCGCGGCGAGGTCGCGATCACCATCGACGACGGGCCCGATCCCGAGGTCACGCCGCAGGTGCTGGACCTGCTCGACGCCCATGGCCAGCGCGCCACCTTCTTCTGCATCGCCGAGCGCGTGCGAGAACACCCGGCCCTGGCACGCGAGATCGTCGCGCGCGGCCACAGCATCCAGAACCACACGGCGCGGCATCGCCACAACTTCTCCTTGCTCGGCCCGCGCGGCTTTCATGCCGAGATCGAGCGTGCGCAGCGGCTGCTGGAGGAAGTAACGGGCCAGCGCCCGATCTGCTTCCGCGCACCGGCCGGGCTGCGCAACCCTTTTCTCGCACCGGTGCTGCATCGCCTGGGCCTGGTGCTGGTGAGCTGGACGCGCCGCGGCTTCGACACGCGCGAGCGCGATGCGGCCACCGTGCTCGCACGTCTCACCAAGGACCTGCGGGCGGGGGACATCCTGCTGCTGCACGACGGCCATGCCGCGCGCACGGCTGGCGGACGCCCGGTGGTGCTCGAGGTCCTGCCTCTTCTGCTCGAGCGCCTTCGTACCGATGGCTTGCGCGCAGTGACGCTGCCGCAAGCCCTCACCCCCTGACCCCTGCATGAACGACACCGTCTCGACCGACGCCGCCTGGCGTCAACTGCATGAAGCGGCCACCGCGCCGTACAAGAAGGCCGGCAACTTCGCCTGGCACTTCGCCCGTGGCAAGTTGGGCCGCGACCCCGTGTTCCGCGGGTTGATCGAGCGCGGCCTGATCGGCGAGCGCCGCCGCGTGGTGGACATCGGCTGCGGCCAGGGGCTATTTGCCAGCCTGCTCTCGGCCATGGCCGGCATGCAGGCGCAGCCTGGCCGCTGGCCCGCTGCCTGGGCTGCCACGCCGGCCGCGGCCGAGTACACGGGCATCGAGCTGATGCCCAAGGACGTGGCGCGTGCGAAGGCCTCCATCGGCCACCTGGAGCCGGCGCCGCGCTTCGTCTGCGAGGACATGTGCAAGGCTGCGATGCCCGCCTGCGACCTGGTCGTGATCCTGGACGTGCTGCACTACGTGGACCACGCCGCGCAGGAAGGCGTGCTGCGCCGCGTGCACGGCGCGCTGCAACCGGGTGGCCGGCTGCTGCTGCGCGTGGGCGATGCGGCGAGCCGGCGCGGCTTCGCGATCAGCCAATGGGTGGATCGCACCGTCACACGCATCCGCGGGCACCGCGTCTCCCCAACCTGGGGGCGGTCGCTGTCCGAATGGACGGCGCTGCTGCAAGGCCTGGGCTTCTCGCCGGTGCAGGGCATCCCCATGAGCGCGGGCACGCCGTTCGCCAATGTGTTGCTGGTCGCCGACCGTGCCAAGGAGTCTTCGTCGTCATGAGTGCTCCACAGCAGCTCGATCGCGCCGGCATCGCGCGCCTGATCCCCCACAGCGGCAGCATGTGCCTGCTGGACCGGCTGGAGTCCTGGGATGCCCACAACATCCATTGCACGACAGCCACGCACCGGCACGCCGACAACCCCCTGCGCACGGCCAGCGGACTCCTGTCCCCCAATGCCATCGAGTACGCGGCGCAGGCCATGGCCCTGCACGGCGGCCTCATCGCGCCGGAGGGCAGCGAGCCCTCGGCCGGTTTCCTCGCGAGCGCGCGCAACGTGCGCCTGGCCATCGCGCGGCTCGACGAGGTCGAGGGCGTGCTGCATGTGCATGCGCAGCGCGTCTCGGGCGATGCGAGCCAGATCCTCTACGAATTCGCGGTGAAGGACGAAGCAGGGCGCGCGCTGGCCGAAGGCCGCGCGGTGGTCGTGCTCAACACGCCGCTTGCCATGGAAGCTTGATCCTCATGAGCCTCAACGGAAAACGTGCATTGATCACCGGCGCCAGTGGCGCCCTCGGCGCGGCCGTCGCGCAGCGCCTGGCGCGCGATGGCGCCACGGTGCTGCTGCATGCCAACAGCAGACCCGAGGCGGTCGAGCAGTTGGCCGCCGGTATCACGTCCGCTGGCGGCCAGGCCGAGTGCCATGTGTTCGACCTCACCAGTGACGAAGCCTCGCGCGCCGCCTGCGAGCGCATCCTGGCGAGCGGACCCGTGCAGATCCTCGTCAACAACGCCGGCGTGCACGACGACGCGGTGCTGCCCGGCATGAGCGCGGCTCAGTGGCACAAGGTGATCGACGTCTCGCTCAACGGCTTCTTCCGCGTCACGCAGCCCTTGCTGCTGCCCATGCTGCGCACGCGCTGGGGGCGGATCATCAACATGTCGTCCGTGGCGTCCCTCACCGGCAATCGCGGTCAGGTCAACTACGCGGCGGCGAAGGGCGCGCTCAACAGCGCGACCAAGGCGTTGTCCCTCGAGGTCGCGGCGCGCGGCGTCACGGTCAATGCAATCGCACCCGGCATCATTGCCTCACCGATGGCCGACGGCGCCTTCGACAAGGCGATGATCGACCAGCTGGTGCCGGTGAAGCGGGCGGGCAGGCCGGAGGAAGTGGCGGCGCTGGCGGGCTTCCTGGCGAGCGATGAGGCGGCTTACGTCACGGGGCAGATCATCTCGATCAACGGCGGGATGATTTGAGGGCTGCCTTCTTCAGCGCTGGAACGGCGGCGCGCGCCGCACCCGGCGCCACAGCAGACCCGGCAAGCGCAGTACGAACTCAACCATCAGCCGCGTGTGCATCCATGTCAGCAGCGCGTTGTCGCGCAAATAGCGGAAGTGCGAGACCCCGCCTTCCTCGGCGGTGAGGTACTTGACCGGCGCATCGATATTGACCGGCTTGACGCCCCGCCAGGCCAGGCGCACCACCGCCTCGGTGTCGAAGTCGAAGCGGCGCATCCACGGCTGGCGCTCCATGGTCGCGATCAGCGCCGCCACCGGGTAGACGCGGAAGCCGTAGAGCGAATCCCCGATGCCGGCGAACAGCGTCTCGAGCTGGGTCCAGCCGTTGGAGACCTTGCGCCCGCGCACGCGCAGCAGCGGCGCCGAGGCATCGAAGACCGGGCGCCCCAGCACCATCGTCTCGGGCCGCGCCTGCGAGGCCTGCATGAAGGCAGGGATCAGGTCGGCTGGATGCTGGCCGTCCGAATCCATGGTGAGGGCATGCGTGTAGCCGGCCTCCCGTGCCGCACGCAATCCGTGCAGCACGGCCGCGCCCTTGCCCTTGTTGTGCGGCAGCAGCCAGACGCGCAGGCCGGGGTCGGCCGCGGCCATCTGCTGCAGCCGCTCGCCGGTGCCGTCGGTGCTGCCGTCGACCACCACCCAGACCGGATTCCATTGCGCGCGGGCCGCGCTGACGGTGGAGAACAGGCGCTCGCCGGTGTTGTAGCTGGGGATCAGGACAAGGTGGGTGCGCGAGACTGCTGGCATGCGGGCTGCGCGTCGGTGGCGCGCTGTTCCGTGGGATGTCTGAAATACTGTTCGATCTCGCGCAGCAGACTTTCGCTGTCCTGCTGGGGCGC
>NZ_LMTS01000327.1:19880-28997 GCF_001541225.1 Variovorax sp. WDL1
TCGGTGTCGATGAACACGGTCTGGATCGGCGCCTGCGCCAGCTTGGCGATCAGCGTGACGCCCGGGCGGAAAGGGTTGAGCGGCGGCGTCACGGTGCGTGTGCCTTCCGGGAAGATCACCAACTGGCCGCCTGCCTTCAGGTCCTCGACCGCGAGCCGGACCATGGTGCGCGCCGAATCGTTGCGGATGTAGCGCGCGAGCCGCGCGCCGGCGCCCAGGAAGATGTTGCGCATCAGGTCGGCCTTCATGATGCAGGCGCTGCGCGGCAGGCGCGCCACCAGCAGCAGGGCGTCGAGCATGGTGGGGTGGTTGGCGACGAAGATCACCCCGCGCTCCTCGCGCAGCGCGTCGAGGCAGGCGGCGTCGATGCGCATCATCCCGGCGGCCGAGGCGGTGGCCCAGAAGGCGCGGTAGGCCAGTGCGATCACGCGCCGGCCCAGCACGCGGCCGGTGCGCGCGGGCAGCACCGGGTAGAGCAGCATCGCGGCCAGGTTCCAGGCCAGCGAGATGAGGCCCAGCAGCGCCAGCAGGGCGTACAACAGCAGGGCGAGGGGGAGGGAGAAGATCGAGCGCAGCAGGCGCTTCATGGTGGGCCCGGGTTCGTTCACACCTTCGAGGCGTCCAGTGACCCGCCGGCGACGGCATGGGCCTCGATCTCCACCAGCAGGTCCTGCCGGCAGATGTCCGCTTCCAGGTAGACCGCGTGGCGCAGCGTGTGGGACTGCGCGCCCAGCTTGCGTTCGAGCACCTCGCGCACGGTCGGCGTGTCGGCGACGTGGCGCACGTAGACCACGGCATCGATCGTGTCCACGGCGAAGCGGGCGGAACCGCGTTCGTTGGCCGCGGCGATCACGGCTTCGAGGTTGCGCAGTGTCTCCTCAGCCTGGGCCCGCACATCGCCCACGTGCACCGTTTCGTGCCCGATGATGCTGGCCGTCCCCGAGATGAACAGCGCCACGTCGCCGCCGCCGATTTCGGCGAGTGCCGCGCGCGAGAAGGTGGGCGAGCGCGGGCCGTAGGCGGGCGGGTAGTGGTAGGCCGAGACCTGCCGCGGGTTCTCCACTGGCAGCGGCGCCACCCGGCCTGCCAGGAAGCGGATGCACAGGGCGCCCTGGTGGATGCCCAGGGCGCAGGCGGCCGGCGCGCCTTCGAAGGCGGCCTGGCCGGCCTCGACGAAGGCCTGCTGGCGGCCCAGGTTGAACTGGCGGTAGCGCTCGAGTCCGCCCCCGTCGGCATTGATGCGCGGCAGGTAGTTCCAGAAGCGCAGCACGTGGGTGCAGCCCGTCTGCGCGAGCGACTGGAACAGGTCGCGGTAGGCCCGGTGAGCCAACTCGGTGAGGCCCGAACCTTCGCGCGCCTCGTCCAGGTCGATGGCGCCCAGCATCCAGTGGCCGTCGCAGCGCCAGCGCACCACGCCGGTGGTGCCGGACTCGATGTGTTCGCTGGCGTGCCACACATCGGCCATCGCCCCGGCGTCCGAGAGCACGCGGGCATTGACCGTGGGCATCCAGGACAGGTGGTCGGGGGTGCCATAGCCCAGCGCGCCGAAGGGCGGGTGTCCCCCGGAGGACAGCGCCAGGCTCTCGGACAGCGAGAGCCGCTCGACGCGCAGGGGCGGCACCCCGTTGAAGTCCCTCGCGCTCATCAGAGAACATCCCCCACGCTTGTCACTTCGTGTACTGCGCTGCCCCCCCAGGGGGCCTTCGCGCCTTCGGGCGGCCGGGCGGCGCTCACCGGGCCTCGACCACGTTCTCGCCGGCAAGCGGCCCGAGGTCGCGGATGTTCCGGCGCCGCCGCTGCCAGGATTGCCAGGTGCGGCGGGGATGGCCGGCGGACACCAGGTAGTACAGGGCCTTGAGCACCCGCAGCGAGCGCCAGATCGGCGTCTTGCCGTAGATGTCGCCGGCCAGGAGCGAGAGCAGCGCTTCCTTCACGCGGAACGGGTTTTGCGGGTACATGAAGAATTCACGGATGGTCGGGTTGGTCACGCGGAAGATGAACCAGGAGAACTCGCGCGGGCCCCTGCGCATGTCGCGCTCGAAGCGCTGCCGCGCCTTGGCAGCCTCGGCCGGCCGATCGAGCACGGCGGCCACCACCTCGGTGCCTTCGAAGGCACTGTACATGGCGAGGTACACGCCCGATGAGAACACCGGGTCGATGAAGGTGTAGGCGTCGCCCAGCATCAGGTAGCGCTCGCCGCTGCAATGCGTGCTGGTGTACGAATAGTTGCCGGTGGCGTAGACCGCATCGTCGACCAGCGTGGCCTGCGACAGGCGCGCGGCCAGCTGCGGGCACAGCGCGATGGTGTCGGCGAAGAAATCCTTGACGGGCTTGCTGCGCGACTTGAGGTAGTAAGGCCAGCAGACGGCGCCGATGCTGGTGGTGCCGTCCGCCAGCGGGATGTACCAGAACCAGCCGTGCGCGAACCAGAAGATGGTGATGTTGCCCTCGAGCTTCCCCGGCAGCCGGTCGGCGTTGCGGAAATGGCCGAAGAGGGCCGAGCTGTTGTGCTTCGGGTTCTTCTGCTTGGCCTTGAACTTGTTCGACAGGAAGGTGTCGCGCCCGGAGGCGTCGAGAACGAAGCGGGCACGCCAGCTGCGCGCGGCGCCGTCGTCGAGATGGGCGGTCACGGTGGCGCCGTCGGCGTCGAACTGGACGTCGCGCACGCGGCAGCCTTCGATCGTCTGCGCACCGCGTGCGCCGGCGTTGCGGAAGAGGATCTCGTCCATCTCGGAGCGCCGGACCTGCCAGGCGTAGGGCATGCTCTTGTCCCAGGCATCGGCGAACTCGACCATCGCGGTGTGCTCATGGTCGGGCGATACGAACTCGACGCCCCACTTGGGCATGCCGATACGCTCGATCTCATCGCGCAGGCCCAGCCGGTCGAACAGCTGCACGTTTGCCGGCAGGAGCGATTCGCCGATGTGGAAGCGCGGATGGTGCTCCTTCTCGAGCAGCACCACCTTGCGGCCCTGCTGCGCCAGCAGCGCCGCCGCCGTGGAGCCAGCGGGACCGCCGCCGATCACGAGGACATCGCAGGTCTGGTGCGCGGGTGCGGCAGCTTCGGCATTCGTTGTTGGAGGAGTATTCATGCGCTGGTGAGGGGAGGGAAACCGGGAGATGCCCGTACTGACCTGGCGCATCAGCGGCGGATTATCCCAAAAAGGATCGATGCTTCCGCTGTAGGACGCGGGGCCGTCGTACGCGCCCGACAGTAAACTCCCTACCTGATTCGAAACACGAGATAGCGAGCGACTGCCATGGCCGGACACAGCAAATGGGCGAACATTCAGCACAGGAAGGGCCGGCAGGACGAGAAGCGCGGCAAGCTCTGGACCCGTGCGATCCGTGAAATCATGGTCGCGGCGAAGGCCGGCGGCGGCGACCTGAGCGCCAACCCGCGCCTGCGGCTGGCGGTCGACAAGGCCAAGGCGGTCAACCTGCCGGCCGACACCATCAAGCGCAACATCGACAAGGCTACCGGCAACCTCGAAGGCGTGAGCTACGAGGAGATCCGCTACGAGGGCTACGGCATCGGCGGCGCCGCGATCATCGTCGACACCATGACCGACAACCGCGTTCGCACCGTGGCCGAGGTGCGCCATGCCTTCGGCAAGCACGGCGGCAACATGGGCACCGAAGGCTCGGTCGCCTTCCAGTTCAAGCATTGCGGGCAACTGGTCTTCGCGCCCGGCACCAGCGAGGACAAGGTGATGGAAGTCGCGCTCGAAGCCGGCGCCGAGGACGTGGTGACCGACGAGGACGGCGCGATCGAGGTGCTGACGGCGCCCGGCGACTTCGAGGCGGTGCGCGACGCCCTGGAGGCCGCCGGCCTCAAGCCCGAGGTGGCCGAAGTCACGATGCGCGCCGAGAACACCATCGAGCTCGCCGGCGAGGACGCCGCGAAGATGCAGAAGCTCCTCGACGCCCTCGAGGATCTCGACGACGTGCAGGATGTCTATCACAACGCGGCGCTTTCCGAGTGAGGAAGCGCCCATGAAAGCCCGCGAATGAAGGTACTGGTGATCGGGGGAGGAGGCCGCGAGCACGCACTGGCGTGGCGCCTGGCCCAGGCGGCGCGCGTAAGCCGCGTCTATGTGGCGCCGGGCAACGGCGGCACGCGCGCGGATTCGCGCTACGAATGCATCGACATCACCGAGCCCGCGGCGCTGCGGGCCTGGGCGCTGCAGGAGAAGATCGCGCTCACGGTGGTCGGCCCCGAGGCGCCGCTGGCGGCCGGCGTGGTCGACGAGTTCCGCGCGCACGGGCTGCGCATCTTCGGGCCGACCAAGGCCGCGGCACAGCTGGAAAGCTCCAAGGCCTTCTCCAAGGCCTTCATGAAGCGGCACAAGATTCCCACCGCCGAGTACGAGGCCTTCACCCACCCTGCGGCGGCCCATGCCTACGTGGACGCCAAGGGCGTGCCCATCGTCATCAAGGCCGACGGCCTGGCCGCCGGCAAGGGCGTGGTCGTCGCGACGACGCTGGAGGAAGCGCACGAGGCGATCGACTTCATGCTGGTGGACAACAAGCTGGGCATCGTCCACAACGAGGGGGAAGACGGCAAGGCTTCGCCGCGCGTCGTCATCGAGGAGTTCCTGCAGGGCGAGGAGGCCAGCTTCATCGTGCTGTGCGACGGCGTGAACGTCACCGCGCTGGCAACCAGCCAGGACCACAAGCGCCTGCAGGACGGCGACGAGGGGCCCAATACCGGAGGCATGGGTGCCTATTCGCCGGCGCCGGTGGTCACTGCCGAGGTGCATGCGCGCGCCATGCGAGAGATCATCCTGCCCACGATCCGCGGCATGGAGAAGGACGGCATCCCCTACACCGGCTTCCTCTACGCCGGCCTGATGATCGACGCCGCCGGCCATCCCAAGACGCTGGAGTTCAACTGCCGCATGGGCGACCCCGAGACCCAGCCGATCATGATGCGGCTCAAGTCCGACCTGTTCGAGGTGTTCTGGCACGCCACCGACGGCACGCTGGACCAGATCGAGCTCGACTGGGACCGCCGTGTCGCGCTGGGCGTGGTGATGGCGGCGCACGGCTATCCGTTGTCGCCGCGCAAGGGCGATGCCATCCACGGCATTCCGCCCGAAACGCCTGACGCGGTGGTCTTTCACGCCGGCACCGCGTTCGAAGACGGCGAGCTCAGGACCAGCGGCGGCCGCGTGCTCTGCGTCACCGTGCTGGCCGACAGCGTGAAGCAGGCGCAGCAGCGCGCCTACGCGCTGGCGGCGCGCGTCCATTTCGATGGCGCGCAGTACCGCAAGGACATCGGGCACCGCGCCGTCCAGGCGCGCACGCCCCAGGCCTGATGCCTGACGACCGCCAAGCCGTCGGCGACTACCTGCGGGGGTTGCAGCAGCGCATCATGGCCGCGGTGGAGGCGGCCGACGGCAAGGCTTGCCTGCGCGACCCGTGGCAGAAGGCGCCAGGGGAGCCGCTGCAGGGCAGCGGCCTGACCTGCATCCTGGAGGGTGGCGCCCTGTTCGAGCGCGCCGGGTGCGGCTTCTCGCAGGTCAGCGGCCCGAGGCTGCCGCCCTCGGCCACGCAGCACCGGCCCGAGCTGGCCGGCGCGCCCTTCGACGCCATGGGCGTCTCGCTGGTGTTCCACCCGCGCAACCCCTATGTCCCCACGGTTCACATGAACGTGCGCATGCTGGCCGCGCTGCCGTCGCAGGGCGAGCCTGTGTGCTGGTTCGGCGGCGGCATGGACCTCACGCCGTACTACGGCTTCGAGGAAGACGCGGTGCACTTCCACCGCAGCTGCCGCGATGCGCTGGCGCCCTTCGGCGAGGACAAGTACCCGCGCTTCAAGACCTGGTGTGACGAGTATTTTTTCCTCAAGCACCGCAACGAGCAGCGCGGGGTGGGCGGCATCTTCTTCGACGACTTCGCGGAACTCGGCTTCGAGCGCAGCTTCGCCATGCTGCGCGCCGTGGGCGACGCCTTCCTGCCAGCCTACCTCCCGATCGTCGAGCGTCGCCGCGCCATGCCCCATGGCGAGCGCGAGCGCGCCTTCCAGCTCTACCGGCGCGGGCGGTACGTGGAGTTCAACCTGGTCTGGGACCGCGGCACGCATTTCGGGCTGCAGTCGGGCGGGCGCACCGAATCGATCCTGCTGTCGATGCCGCCGCAGGCCAGCTGGGCCTACCGCCGCGAGCCGGAGCCGGGCACGCCCGAGGCAGCGCTCTACAGCGACTTCATCGTGCGCCGCGAATGGCTCTGAACCGGCTCCGCATCGGCGTGTTCGGCGGTGCCTTCGATCCGCCGCACAACGCACATGTCGCGCTGGTTCAGGCTGCACTGGCGCAGCTGGGCCTGGCCGAGCTGCGCATCTTCCCGACCGGCGATGCCTGGCACAAGACACGCACGCTGAGCGGCGGCGAACACCGCCTGGCGATGGCGCAGCTGGCCTTCGAGGCGCTGCCGGGTGCCGTCGTCGACGCCCGCGAGCTGGGGCGTGCCGGGCCCACCTTCACTCTGGACACCCTGCGCGAGCTGCAGCAGGAGCACCCGGCGGCTGAACTCGTGCTGATCATGGGGGCCGACCAGGCCGCCTGGCTGCCTCAGTGGCACGGCTGGCGCGAGATCCTGGAAATGGCCGTCATCGCAGTCGCCCGCCGTCCCGGCGCAGCGGACGCAAGCCCTTTCGATCCCCATGGGCTGCCCGAACTCCCGCCCGGCGCACGATTCGAGAAGCTCATGCTCGCGCCGATGGACACCAGCGCCACCGAAGTCCGGACGCGCGCCGCGCAGGGACAGGACTTCTTGCATCTGGTTCCGCCGGCGGTTGCACGCTATATTGACCAACACCACCTCTACCGTTCCACCTGATGAGTACTGAAGCCGCCGCCAAGAAAGACACCCAGAAACTCCAGAGGGCCATCATCGATGGCCTCGAGGACGTCAAGGCGCAGAACATCCAGGTCTTCGACACCGAGCACCTCTCGCCGCTGTTCGAGCGCGTGATCGTCGCCTCGGGCACCTCCAACCGCCAGACCAAGGCGCTGGCCGCCAGCGTGCGCGACGCGGTGCGCGACGCGGGCTTCAACAAGCCGCGCGTGGAGGGCGAGGAGAACGGCGAATGGATCATCGTCGACTGTGGTGCCGCGGTGGCGCACATCATGCAACCGGCCATCCGCCAGTACTACCACCTCGAGGAGATCTGGGGCGACAAGCCGGTGCGCACCAAGCTCGGCGCCGCGAAGCCGGTGGCAGCCCGGCCGGCCGAGGAGAAGCCGCCCGCCGCCGCCAAGACCCCTTCGCTGAGGCGTTCCAGCGCCGCCAAGACCGCGCAGCGCGCGGCGGACGCGGCCGCCAAGCCGAAGCCGGCGCCCAAAAAGACGTCGGCCCGGAAAGCGCCGGCGAGCAAGGCCCCGGTCAAGACCGTCGTCGTGAACAAGGCGCCGGCCAAGAAGTCTGCCGCGAAGAAGGTTGCCGCCAAGAAGGCGGCTCCGGCGAAGAAGGCGCCGCGCAAGACCACGGCGCGCACATGAAGCTGCTGGTGGTCGCGGTCGGGCAGCGTGTGCCCGACTGGGCTCAGACCGCCTGGGACGACTACGCCAAGCGCTTCCCGCCAGAGCTGAAGCTCGAGCTGCGCGCCGTCAAGACCGAGCCGCGTGGCTCCAAGACGCTCGAAACCCTGTATGCCGCGGAGCGCGAACGCATCGAAGCGGCCATTGCCAAGGGCATGCGCATCGTGGTGCTGGACGAGCGCGGCACGGCGCTCACCACCAAGGCGCTCGCGGCCCGGCTGCAGGCGTGGCAAGGCGAGGGCGACGACGTCGCGCTGGTCATCGGCGGCCCTGACGGGCTGGACCCCGCCTTCAAGGGGGCGGCGCACGAGCGCATCCGCCTTTCCGACCTGACCCTTCCCCATGCGATGGCCCGCGTGCTGCTGGTCGAGCAGCTCTACCGGGCCTGGTCGGTCAACGCAGGCCATCCTTACCACCGCGAATGACGGACTCGTTCATCTATCTGGCCTCGCAGAGCCCGCGCCGCGCCCAGCTGCTGGGCCAGCTCGGGGTTCGCCACGAGCTGCTGCTGGCCGGCCCCGGGGAGGACGCCGAGGCGCTGGAGCATGTGCAGCCGGGCGAGTCGCCGACCGCCTACGTGCAGCGCGTCACCGCGCTCAAGCTGGATGCGGCGGTGGCGCGCCATCGCCGCCTGGGCCTTCCTCCGGCGCCGGTGCTGTGCGCCGACACCACGGTCGCCTTCGGCAGCACCATCCTGGGCAAGCCCGAGGACGCGCAGGACGCGCAGCGCATGCTGGCGCTGCTCTCCGGCCGCACGCACCGCGTGCTGACCGCGGTGGCGCTGCAGCACGGCCGGCGCCGGCATGCGGCGCTCAGCGTGTCGCGCGTGCGCTTCGCCGCCATCGAGAAACGTCGCATCGCCGCCTATGTCGCCAGCGGCGAGCCCGACGGCAAGGTCGGAGCCTATGCCATCCAGGGGCGCGCGGCGGCCTTCGTCGAGCACATCAGCGGCTCGCATTCGGGCATCATGGGGCTCCCGATGTTCGAGACTGCCCAGTTGCTGCGCCAGGCCGGCTTCGCGCTCTAGTGCCGTGGAAAGAAGATGCAAGACATCCTGATCAACTGGTCTCCGCAGGAGACCCGCGTCGCGCTGGTGGAGCACGGCGCCGTGCAGGAGCTCCACGTGGAGCGCACGCTGGAGCGCGGGCTGGTCGGCAACATCTACCTCGGCAAGGTCTCGCGCGTGCTGCCCGGCATGCAGTCGGCCTTCATCGACATCGGACTGGACCGCACGGCCTTCCTGCATGTGGCCGACATCGTCGCGCCCTTCACGCCCGGCTCGCGCTCGAGCGCCGCGGCGCTCGATCGCGACGGCCGCAACGGCGCGGTGGTGCCCATCGAAAAGCAGGTGTTCGAGGGCCAGTCGCTGCTGGTGCAGGTGATCAAGGACCCGATCGGAACCAAGGGCGCGCGCCTGTCGACCCAGATCAGCATCGCGGGCCGGCTGCTGGTCTTCCTGCCGCAGGACAACCATGTGGGCGTGTCGCAGAAGATCCCGTCCGACCTGCGAGATGCGCTGCGCGCGCGCATGCAGGTGCTGATCGAGGCGGCCGCCGCGGCCGGCAGCGGCGGC
>NZ_LMTS01000327.1:29036-30434 GCF_001541225.1 Variovorax sp. WDL1
AGGCCACCGGCGGCTTCATCCTGCGCACCAACGGCGAGGATTCGAGCGATGCAGAGCTGGCGGAAGACATCGCCTACCTGCGCAAGACCTGGTCGCGCATCCGCGAGCTGTCCATGCGCATGCCGCCGATGTCTCTGCTCCACCAGGACCTGAGCCTGCTGCAGCGCGTGTTGCGCGACATGACCACCGAGGCCACCCAGACCATCCGCATCGACTCGCGCGAGCAGTTCGATGTGCTGCTCAAGTTCGGCCTCGAGTTCATGCCGCAGGCGGCGGGCAAGCTGCAGCTCTACAAGGGCGAGCGTCCGATCTTCGATCTCTATTCGATCGACGAGGAGATCGCCAAGGCGCTCGGCCGGCGCGTGGAGCTGAAGTCCGGCGGCTACCTCGTGGTGGACCAGACCGAAGCGCTCACCACCATCGACGTCAACACCGGCGGGTACGTCGGCGCGCGCAACTTCGACGACACCATCTTCAAGACCAACCTGGAAGCCGCGCAGGCCATCGCGCGGCAACTGCGCCTGCGCAACCTGGGCGGGATCATCATTGTCGACTTCATCGACATGGTGCGCGACGACCACCGCGAGCAGGTTCTGGCCGAGTTCCGCAAGCAACTGGCGCGCGACCGCGTCAAGACCACGGCCGGCGGCTTCTCGCAACTGGGGCTGGTCGAGATGACGCGCAAGCGCACCCGCGAATCGTTGGCCCACATGCTGTGCGAGCCTTGCCTGGCCTGCAGCGGCCAGGGCATCGTGAAGACGGCGCGCAGCGTGGCCTACGACGTGCTGCGCGAGATCCTGCGCGAGGCGCGCCAGTTCACGCCGCGCGAGTTCCGCATCGTCTCGTCGCCGCAGGTGATCGAGCTGTTCCTCGACGAGGAGAGCCAGCACCTGGCGGGGCTGAGCGACTTCATCGGCAAGCCGATCTCGCTGCAGGCGGAGCCGGCGATGGGCCAGGGGCAATACGACATCGTGTTGTTGTGATCAGAGCCGTGCCAGCTCCGGCCCGCCGCGGGCGCCGAACCATGCACGCTGGTAGGCCTGCCGCGCTGCACGCTCGGCCTTCGCATCGCCCCGCTTGCGCTCGACCTCTGCCAGCCCGGCGAGCGCCCAGCCGTTGTTGCGTACGCGGGCCAGCGAGTCCCTGAAGGCCTTCTGCGCCGCGTCGAGCTGCCCCTGGCGCAGGCGCACCGAGCCGAGGGACTGGCGTACCGGGTAGTACCAGTAGGGCGGCTCGGTGTAGCTGAGGCTGTCCTCGACCGCGATGGCCTCCTCGTAGGCCCTGGCTGCGGCATCGAGGTCGCCGCTCGCATCGGCGAGCCGCCCGGTCGCCACCAGGCCCGCGGTGCGCACGATCGCCTTGGCGGGCAGCTGCCATGCCTCGAACGGCTTGAAGTCC
>NZ_LMTS01000327.1:30474-36522 GCF_001541225.1 Variovorax sp. WDL1
TCGCGCTCGATCTTGGCGATGGCGTCGATCTCCTGCTGCGCGCCGGCCTTGTCCTTTCGCGATGCGAAGGCGACAGCGCGCGCATAGTGGTACATCGTGGTCACGATCACCGCGTCGTCGGGCGGCGCAGCGAGCTTGAGGATGGTGTCGGCATCGCTGAACTGCGCATGCGTGGTGAAGGGCGAGGCCTTGATGGGCTGCAGGATCGGAAAGGCCTTGACCAGTTCGGCCGACACCGAGGCGTCCAGCTTCGAGGCGGCGCCGATGGCCGTCTTGGCGTCGCCGCCCATCTGCGCCGACACCATCACGAAATGGATGTTGTGCGGGTAGTAGGCCGTCTTGTACAGCGGGTCGGAGGGCGAGGTCTTGAAGTATTGCTCGTCGACCCGGATCGCCTTGCGATTGGCCTCCAGCGACTCGCGGTACATGCCGACGCGGTAGTAGATGTGTGCCGGCATGTGCACGACGTGCCCGGCACCGGGCATCTGCGCTGCGAGCCGGTTGGCGTAGGGCAGGGCCTTCTCGGGCTGCGTGGACGCCTCCACCGCATGGATATAAAGGTGGATCGCGCCCGGATGGGCCGGGTTGCGCTTGAGCACGGTCTCCAGCGCACCGACGATGTCCGCGCCACGTCCCTTCGGCCTGGCCCCGCCGGCCTCCCAGTAGTCCCAGGGCTGGGTGTCCATGGCGGCCTCGGCATGGAGCGCCTGGATCGTGTCTTCGGCCGGGTAGCGCTCGGCCACCGCCTTCATCGCGTCGGCATAGGCGGCGTCCAGCCCGGAGCGGTCGGCCTGCGGCTGCTCGGCATAGCGCTTCTCGAGCGCCGTGATCAGCGCCTGCTCGCGCGCGGACGCGCTCGCCTTGAGCGCAACCGCCTTGGCGAGCGCGGCGAGTGCCGGGGCGTTGGCCTCCGGCATCATCGGCACGTTGATGTTGGGGCCGAGCACGAGCGCCTCGCCCCAGAAGCACATGGCGCATGCGGGGTCCAGCTTCTGCGCGGCCTGGAACGCGCGCTGGGCCTCGGCATGGTTGAAGCCGAAGGACAGGCGCAGGCCCTGGTTGAAGTAGGCCTGGGCCCTTGGGGAGCGCGTGCTGATCCTGAAGGCGAGCGAGCCGAGGTTGTCGTAGAGCGGAACATCCCCGCCCGCGGCCTTCATCGGCTGCGGCTGGAAGGGCGCGGTCTCGGTCTTGACGCGCACCAGCGCCTTCAGCAGGGCGGGCGGACCGGCGACCACCGGCCCGCAGGCGCGGCCCGGTTCGGAAAGCAGGGGGTCGAAGGCAGGTGTCCCGTCGCGGCCCGCGCCGACCTCGTCGGCAACGAGCAGGCTGCATGAAGCAAGGGCGCAGGCGGCCAGCGCGGGCAGCCTCTGGCGGAAGGGGGCTCGATACGACATGGCGGTTTCCTTCTCCGAGTCGAGCAGGCGCCGTGTGCGCCGCCCGACGAGTTGCTGGGCCGGTCGAAGGAAAAAATTCTGCTCGCCTGTCGGGGCGGGCGCAATATGCCGAAGGCTTCAGAGGCTGGGCTCGCTGCCCTCCGGCGCCGAGCGCATCGCATTCGCCTGAAGCCGCGCATACAGCCCGTCCAGCGCCATGAGCTGCGCATGGCTGCCTTGCTCGACGATGCGTCCGTGGTCCATCACCACGATGCGGTCGGCGTGCTGGATGGTCGAGAGGCGGTGCGCGACGATCAGGGTGGTGCGGTTGCGCATCAGCCGCTGCAGCGCCTCCTGGACCAGGCGCTCCGATTCCGTGTCGAGCGCGGAGGTCGCCTCGTCGAGCAGCAACACCGGCGCATCCTTGTAGAGCGCGCGCGCGATGGCGAGGCGCTGCCGCTGGCCGCCCGAAAGCTGGGTCGCGTTGTGGCCCAGCACCGTGTCGATGCCATCGGGCAGGCCCTCGACGTGGACCGACAGGTTCGCGGCTTCGACGCAGGCGGCAACGCGATCGCGGTCGAGCTCGGCGCCCAGTGCCACGTTGGCGGCCAGCGTGTCGTTGAGCATGACCACATCCTGGCTGACCATCGCGAACTGCGACCGAAGGTTCTTGAGCTGCCAGTCGCCGACATCGTGCCCGTCGAGCAGCACCTGGCCCGCGCTCGGCAGCACAAAGCGCGGCAGCAGGTTGACCAGCGTGGTCTTGCCCGAGCCGGAGGGGCCGACGAAGGCCACCACCTCGCCGGGCGCGAGCGTCAGGCTGACGCCGTCCAGCGCGCGGGCTTCCTCCTCGCCGCGGTAGTTGACGCGCACCGCGCGCAGCTCGATGCGGCCCGCCACGCGCGGGACCTGGAAGCTGCCCTGTGGTTCAGGCGGCACCTCGTCGATCAGCGCGAGGCCGCGCTCGAGTGCCGCGAGGCCGCGCGTGATCGGGCTCGTCATGTCCGCGAGCCGGCGGATCGGCGCGATCAGCATCAGCATGGCCGTGATGTAGGCGACGAAGCCGCCCACCGTGAAGCCCTGCTTGCCGCTTTGCCACAGCGCGATCATGACCACCGCGGAGAGCGCGACCGCCGCGACGATCTGGGTCAGGGGCGTGGTCGCCGCGGAGGCGATGGTGGACTTCACCGCCAGGCGGTGGAGGTCGTGGCTCAGGCGGTCGAAGCGCTGGATCTGGCCGGCCTCGGCGTTGTGCAGCCGGACCATGCGATGGGCCAGCACGTTCTCCTCGACCACGTAGGCCAGTTCGTCGGTCGCCCGCTGGCCGAGCTGGGTGAGCCGGTAGAGCCGCTTGGAAAATGCCTTGATGATCCAGGCCACGCACGGCGCCAGCACGCCCACGATCAGCGTCAGCTTCCAGTTCAGATAAACCAGGTAGAGCAGCAGCGCGATCAGCGTGAAGCCGTCGCGCGACAGGCCCAGCAGCGCCTGCACCAGCAGCAGGGCGCCGGTCTGCACTTCGTAGACCACCGTGTTCGACAAGGTGCTGGCCGACTGGCGCGAGAAGAGGGCGAGTTCGGCCGCCAGCAGGCGCTCGAACAGCACGCGCCGCAGCCGTTGCATGCCCTCGTTGGCGATGCGCGCGAGCGCGTACTGCGAGACGAACTGCGCAAGGCCACGCACCGCGAACAGCAGGATGACGGCGGCCGGGATGACCCAGAGGGGGAGTTGGCCGCGCGTGAAGCCGCGGTCGAGCAGCGGCTTCAGCATGGCGGCCATCAGGGGTTCGGTGACGGCGGCGATGAGGGCGCAGACGAGGCCAAGGGCCCACCAGTGGCGCGAGCCTCCGAACCAGGTCATGAGTCGCGCGAGCCGGCGCGTGAGAGGAGGGCGCGCGGACTCGGCGGCGGGGGAAAGCTGCATGGCGGCGGATTCTAAGTTCTCGCCCTCCTGTAGGACCGCGCCGGTACATACACGTTTTGTGACGGCTGCTGCATCGCAATGTGTACCATGTGGCCTCGTTTCATCCGGGCTTGAAACTAAATTCCCGGAAAGCTCTCCGAACCGCATGAAAAAGCCGTTGCAAGAAATCTCCCCAACCCCTTCTTCATCGTTCTCCGTCCGCCGCACGTTGATTGCGGCTCTGGCTGCCTCCCCCTTCGCTCCCGCGTTCGCCCAATTCCGGGTGGAAGTCTCGGGCGTGGGCCTGACGCAGCTGCCGATTGCGCTCGCCCCCTTCAGGGGCGAGGATGCCTCGCCGCAGAAGATTTCCGCCATCGTGCAGGCCGACCTGGAACGCAGCGGCCAGTTCCGCGGCGTCGATGCCAGCGGCCAGTCGCTCGACGAAGGCTCCCGCCCCGACTTGAGCCTGTGGCGCCAGCGCACGGCCGATTCCCTGGTGGCGGGCAGCGTGACCCGACTGGCCGACGGCCGCTTCGACGTGAAGTTCCGCCTCTGGGACGTGGTGCGCGGGCAGGACCTGGGCGGCCAGAGCTACACCGTGCCACAGGGTGACCTGCGCCTCGCCGCGCACCGCATCGCCGATTACGTCTACGAAAAGCTGACCGGCGAGAAAGGCATCTTCTCGACCCGCATCGCCTACGTGACCAAGGCCGGCAGTCGCTACAACCTGTGGGTGGCCGACGCCGACGGCGAGAACGCGCAGGCCGCGCTCGCGAGCCCGGAGCCGATCATCTCGCCCGTCTGGTCCTCGAGCGGGGCGCAGCTGGCCTACGTGTCCTTCGAGTCGCGCAAGCCCGTGGTCTACGTACACAGCGTGGCCAGCGGGCAGCGGCGGCTGGTGGCCAATTTCAAGGGCAACAACAGCGCGCCAGCCTGGGCGCCCGACGGCAACACCCTGGCAGTCACGCTGAGCCGCGACGGGGGCTCGCAGCTCTACACCATCCCCTCGGGCGGCGGCGAGCCGCGGCGCCTCACGCAGAGCAGCAGCATCGACACGGAGCCGGTGTACTCTGCCGACGGCGGCACCCTCTACTTCGTGAGCGACCGCGGCGGCGCGCCGCAGATCTACAAGATGAGCGCCGGCGGCGGCAACCCCACGCGCGTGACCTTCAGCGGGACCTACAACATTTCTCCCTCCGTCAGCGCCGACGGGCGGTGGTTGGCCTACATTTCGCGGGTGGGCGGCGCCTTCAAGCTCCACGTGATGGAACTGGCGTCCGGCAATGCCAAGGCGCTCACCGACACCACTGCCGACGAGAACCCGAGTTTCGCCCCCAACAGCAAGCTGATCGTCTATGCCACCCGGCTGGGAGGCCGCGAGGCGCTGATGACGACCACGCTCGACGGAAAAATCAAAGCGCGACTGGCCGGGCAGGCAGGAGACATCCGCGAACCGGACTGGGGTCCGTTTCAAAAGCAATGAATGATTAACCTGAGGAGTTCGAAATGTTAAGACGTACGATTTATTCGCTGGCCATCGTGGCGCTCATCGCCGGGTGCTCGTCCGGCACCAAGCTCAACGATGCGCCGGTGGTGGATCGCTCGGGGGGGGCGGGCTCGGGTGGTGGCGGCGCGGCCAGCGGCGTGGCGCCAGTCACCATCGACCCCAACGCGCAGACCGCGCAAGGCCCGGTTGGCGTGGCGCGCATCGTCTATTTCGACTTCGACAGCTACACCATCAAGCCCGAGTTCCAGTCGCTGATCGACGGCCATGCCCGCTTCCTGAAGGCCAACCCGCAGCGCCGCATCGCAATCGAAGGCCATACCGACGAGCGCGGCGGCCGCGAGTACAACCTGGCGCTGGGGCAGAAGCGGTCCGAGGCCGTGCGCCGTGCGCTCAACCTGCTCGGCGTGTCGGACAACCAGATCGAAGCCGTGAGCTTCGGCAAGGAAAAGCCGGCCGCGCAGGGCACCGGCGAAGACGCGTGGGCGCAGAACCGTCGCGCCGAGATCACCTACCGTCGATGATGCGAGGATTCGTTGCCCCGCTGCGCGGCGCGGCCCTGGTCGCCGCCCTGCTGTGCGCCTCGTTCAGCGCGCAGGCTGCGCTGTTCGAGGACGACGAGGCGCGGCGTGCCATCCTCGATCTGCGGCAGCGTGTCGAGGCCATGCGCCAGCAGGCCGAGCAGCGCCAGAACGAGGAGAACGCGCAGCTGCGTCGCAGCCTGCTCGAACTGCAGACGCAGATCGAGCAGATGCGCGGCGAACTGCAGCGCATGACCGGCCAGAACGAGCAGCTGACGCGCACCATCACCGAGATGCAGCAGCGCCAGGGCGAGATCGACGACCGGCTCAGGAAGAGCGAGCCTTCGAAGGTGACGGTCGACGGGCGCGAGTTCTCGGCCGATCCGCGCGAGAAGGCCGACTTCGAAGCCGCGCTGGGCATCTTCCGAGGCGGCCAGTTCGCGCAGGCGCAGACGGCCTTCGCCGAGTTCGTGAAGCGCTATCCGCAGAGCGGCTACAACGCCTCGGCGCTTTTCTGGCTCGGCAACGCGCAGTACGCCACGCGCAACTACAACGAGGCGATCGCCAATTTCCGCTCGATGCTGTCCTTGGCGCCCGACCATGCGAAGGCGCCCGAGGCCGTGCTGTCGATCGCGAACTGCCAGATCGAATTGAAGGACACGCGTGCCGCCCGCCGCACGCTGGAAGACCTGACCAAGGCTTACCCGCAGTCCGAGGCGGCGCAGGCCGGCCGCGAGCGTCTCTCGCG